>VAYU01000075.1 GCA_005884925.1 Actinomycetota bacterium
GGGTCAGCTTGATGGAGGCTCGCGACGCATGCGCGTACTTCGCGACATTCTGGAGTGCCTCGAGGCTGCAGAAATACACTGCCGCCTCGACCTCCTGCGGGTACCGGCCCACGTTCTCGACGAGGACTTCCGTGGGGATGGCCGCCTTCCGCGCCTGCCCCTCGAGGGCCGCAACCAGACCCTTGTCGGCAGCAGGGGCGGGTAGATCCCGCGGGCCAGGTCGCGGAGGTTCTCGAGGGCGTCTCCCGCATCAGCTCCTACCTCCCGTGCCATGGCCAGGGCTTTCTCGGGATCTGTGCGGATCACGCTCTCCATGAGCCGAACCTTCACGGCGAGGGCAACGAGCTGCTGCTGAGCACCGTCGTGGATGTTTCGCTCGAGGGCTTTGGCCCTCTCGTCTTGGGCCGCGACGATCCGCTGCCTCGAGGCCCGAAGGTCTTCGACCAGTCTCACGTTGCGAAGGACGAGACCGGCTTGGGCCGCGAGATCGCGGAGCAGCTTCTCCTGGGACGGGGTCAGTGGGTCGCTCGGCGGCACGGCGACCGTGAGCGCGCCGAGGAGCTCACCTTGATGGCGAACTGCGAACGCATGATCCATGCCGGGGAACTCGGGAAGGTCGTCGCCCGAGAGCCGGACATTGATCGCGGTCCCATCCGAACCGGAGGGCCAACTGGCCGCACGGCGGAGATCCGGTCCCACTCGCAGCCACACGCCCGCCTGCGTCGCCCCCGTCCCTGCCGCGAGGATCTGCACGAGACGTGGCAGAACGTCCTCGGTGGAATAGGAGGCGCCGAGTCGATCGGAGAGCCCGGAGAGCACCTCGTAGGGGGTAGCTCGCTCCCCGTAGACGAGCCGGTCGGCCAGGCGCCTGGCCCACCTGCTGACCGGCTGGAAGGCAAGGACGACGATGATGGTCGCGGCGAGCGACGCGACGCCGCTGCCCTCGCCACCGACACTGGGCCCCACGACGACGACGACCGCGAGATACACGGCCGTGACCAGTACGACGACGGCGCCGAACACCACCGTCTTCTTAATCACGATGTCGAGATCGAGCACGCGGTACTTCAAGATCGCGATGCCGGACGCAACGGGGATCCCGATGAGGATGAGGAGGAAGAAGGAGGGGAACACGAGGTTGCCAAGGTCGACGCCGGCGAAGACGGAGGCGATCCCGATGAGGGGAACGGCCGCCGTTGCAGCCGCCACGTATGCCAGCCACCGGAGCTGCTGACGCTCGTCGCCACGGGCTCGGCGGAACCGCAGGACGAGAGCGATCACGGAGGCGACGCCGGCGACGACCACGCCGAGGGCGCCGGCCGTCAGCATGCCGTTGGCGACACCACTGAGACCCTGGATGCCGGTCGGGTTCGCGATGTGGATGCGCTCGAGGTTGAATCCGCCGAGCGGACCGGGAACCACGATGTTGCCGAGGACGAGGAGGCTCATACTCGCGAGCGCGATCCATCCCACCGGCCTCCACCGCCTCGACGGCGGGCTCCCGTCGGGGAACAGCAAGAACACGAACGGGATCGACGTGATCGCCAGGAGCGGGATCCAGCCTCCCAGCCAGGCCACGACGGTGGCCCCCGGGAGCGACCCGGGCGAGGTGAAGAGGGCGTACACGACGTAGGTCTCGCGGAAGCCCACCAGCACGACGCCGAACGCGATCGCCGAGAACAGCCAGCCGATCGGGTTCCGTGGGTGGCGAGAGGCGACCAACGCCCCCACGGTCGCGAACCCGGTCATCCCGATCAGGACCGCGGTGCTGAACCAGTCAGCCGGTTCCTCGCCGCTGCTCAAAATCCCGAGCACGACGGTTAGGACCAGCAATCCCATCGTCAGGAGCCACCAGGCCCGGGCCAGCCGCACGGTGGTTCGTTCCTTCACAGCGACGACTCCTGAGCTATCACGTGATACGTCCGACGCCCATCGTCCCGCGCCCGAGCGAAAACCGTCCTTCAGGTCCGAGAGTACCGATATGTTCCCTAGTTGTAGATCGGTCCCTTCGGGAACGCGGCCAGGGACGCCGGGGCGCGTGCCGCCGCTGTGATCCGAGAGGGATGCCCCTTCACGGAGGTAGGGGAAACCTCCAGCGCGTTCACCACAACCTCAGTCACGACTGAGACCTTCTTCCCTGAGCCCTCGAACCCGGCGGCACTCGGCGCACTTGGTCGGAGAAAAGAGGCTCGCGAAGGTACGCTCGGGGCGTCATCGCTCGGACGCTACGACTGGCCCCTGACCGGTGAAGGTGATCGTGATGGTGCCGTGCTGGTCCGTCCGCCAGATCTGCGCGCCCACCTGATCGAGCTCGGCGAGCGCGTTCGGGTTGGGATGTCCGTACGGATTAGGTTGGCCAACGCTGATCACGGCGATCTGCGGATCGAGGGCGTCGATGAACGCCGGAAGCGACGTGTCACCCCCGTGGTGCGGGACACGCAGCACGTCGATGTCGGGGACGAGCCCCGCATCCAGCATGACCTGTTGCGCCTCACGCTCCGCGCATCCGGTCATCAACAGCGTCGTGCCGGCCGCTTCCAGCAGCAGCACCACCGAGTCGTTGTTCGGATCCGAATGGGAACCCTGCCAGCACCGGTCGGGCCCGAGGACGTGGAACGCGAGATCGCCGACCGTGATGGTCTCGCCGAGGCGAGCCGACCGAACCGGGACGCCGGCGGCCGACAGCGCCTGTTCGAGCGGGAACATCACGTCGGTGTGGTGGTGACACGCGGGGTCGTAGTAGACGCCGACCGGGAACCGAGCGAGGACCATGGGCATGCCGGCGATGTGGTCGACGTGCGCATGCGTCGCGATGATCGCGTCCAGGCGCTTGATGCCGAGCGCCTCGAGCTTCTGCGCCACCAGATCTTGGTCGGGACCGGCGTCGATCAAGACGGTGGCGCCGGTGGGACTCTGGATCAACGTCGCGTCGCCCTGTCCGATGTCGAGGAACCGCGCGGTGATGTTCGAAGGCGGACCTGATCCGAGCGCCGTCGACCACACGACGAGCGGCAGCGCGGCGACCGCGCAGACGACGGCCGGACGTGGAAGTCGCCTCCCGGAACGCAGCCACCATGCCACCACCACGAAGACCGCACCCCCGATCACGAGGACGGACGGACCTCCACCGGTAGTGATCCACGCGACAGGTGCTTTGGCGAGGAGGCTCGCCACGAAGCGGAGGTATCGCATCGGGATGAGCGCCAAGAGCGAAACGAGCTTGCCGAGCGGGAGCCAGACGAGTCCGACGACCGATGCGGCGATGCCGAGGAGCAGTGCGGGCGAGACCGCGGGGAACGCGGCGAGGTTGGCGAGGATCGTCACGCCCGGAACCTCATGGAAATGGAAGAGGAGCAGCGGCGTGACCCCGATCTGCGCGGCCATGGTGGTGCCGGCCGCGAGCGCGATGGGACGAGGAACGAACCGCTGCATCCGTTCGGCGAGCGGCGACGCGAGCGCGACCATCCCGGCGGTCGCTGCGACGGACAGCTGGAACCCGATCGCGTAGACGAGCCACGGATCGAGGACCAGCAGGAAGAGCACGGCGACGGCAAGGACGACGCCGGCAGCCCGCGGCCTGCCCAGCAACACTCCCGTCAGCGCGATGGTCGCCATCACGCCGGCGCGGAGCACCGAGGGCTCCGCGCCAGTGAGCACGACGAAGAGCAGGACCGTGCCGATCCCCAGCGAGAACCGCGAGATGCGACCCAGCCCGAGCGCGCCCGCGAACGCGAGGACCGGAGCAAGCACCATCGCGACGTTCTCCCCCGAGACGACGAGCAGGTGGCTCAGGCCGGTCGACTGGAAGGCACGCGTGGTGACGGGATCCAGCTTCGACGGATCCCCGAGGACCAGGCCGAGCAGGAGTCCGGCTTCGGGCGGCGGGAAGATCCGTTCGATGGTGGAACCCACGAAGGCACGCACGACCTGGGTCAGATGCACGAACGGGTTCGGTGCGGGTCCGAGACGGGACACCTCGGCGGTCCGAAGGACGACGGCGAGTCCGCGCCGATGCAACGCGTCGGCGAAGCCGGGGTCATCGGGGAGTTGGAGACCACCGCGGAGCTCGAGCTGATCGGCGCGCACGGCGGCGGGACGATCGCCATCGCCGTCGACCCATACGGTCTCCCGGACCGAGGCAGCACCGCCGCGCCACGTCACACGGGTCACATCGACGAGCGCGTGCCAACCGATCGCGCTCGTTACCGGATCATCTCGGAGCGTCCCGACCACGGTGACGGAGCGCGGCGCGAGACGTCGGAGAAGCGACGTCTCGCGGCGCGCCTGCGCGAGGCCGCCCCAGCCGACGGCACACAGGAAGACGCCCAGGATCAGCAGCGTGAGGGCGGCGAGTGGGCCGCGGCGACCGTCGGTCGCCGCGGCCGAAACGGCGACCACCGCTGCGGGGTCACTGCGAGCCAGACCCGCTCGTCCGAGGGGGTCTCCGCGGCGAGACCCGGGGGCCGCGACCCAGGACGCGGCGAGGATCGCGACGCCGACGACGAGCCAGGCCCACGCGGGCCACGCCTGGAGCGCATGGGGCCGGCCGTCCCATGCCAGGAGGCCGGCCCAGAACGCCCCGGCCGCGAGTGGCGCTCCCCACGCTCCCACGGGATCACACCGTCACCTGGGGCCGCAGCTTCTCGAGCGTCGCCGGCCCGATCCCCGAAACCCCATCCAACTGATCGACGGACGTGAACGGTCCCTGGTCGGTCCGGTACTGGATGATGGCGGCGGCGAGCGCGGGCCCGACACCGTTCAGCGTCTCGAGGGTCGGTTCGTCGGCGGTGTTGATGTTGACGAGCGCGACCCCGCCCGCGCCGGTGGCGCCGGCCGCGGCGCCGCTCGCCGACGCGCCTTCCTTGGGCACGAGGACCTGCTGGCCGTCGGCGAGCGGCGCCGCGAGGTTGAGCAGCGTGAGGTCGGCACCATCGCGTGCGCCTCCCGCGCGCTGCACCGCGTCGATCACCCGTGAGCCCGGCCCGAACTGATAGACGCCCGGATGGCGGACCCACCCCGTCACGTCGACGATCAGGTCTGCCGGCGGGCCCGCCGAGGCGCCCGGCGAGCCCGCCACCGCCGAGGCGCCCGACGCGGAGCCGCCCGCGCCGGGCACGGACGCAGTGGCCGGTGTCTCGGCGACCTGGATGGGCTTGGGGAGCGAGCGCGTGTACCAGAGCCCGACGCCCGCGAGCGTGGCGACGAGCACCACCACCAACCCCGCCAGCTCGCCACGCGACAGCGAGTCGAGGCGGTCCCTGATCGCCATGCGGGCGAGGCTAGGGTCAACGCGTCTGCTCCGCCGTGACGGCGGTCACGCCCATGGCGGGATGATCGTTCGGGAGCCCGACTCCGATCACGGTCCGTGGTTCATCGGGTCGCATGCACGGTGATCCGCCCGTGCTGGATCCCGCGGAGGAACGGATCGCCTCGTCGCACCTTCCATTTCGCCGCCCTCGCCACCCGGAGGGGCCATCGGTACGGGGGATGAACGGTCACAACGTGTCGGAAACCGACGTCCCGCAACATCGCGGCGAGTGCGTCGGGGTTCGGCGCCCACCAGTTCGTCGGGTCGCGGTTGAGCTCCACCCCGGGATAGAAGGCCATCGCCGGCTGGTGGGTACCGAGGAGGTCGACGTGGGTCTCCACGACCAGGAGCTCGCCGGTCACGCTCGCGACGTGTTCGAGCGCGAGGAGAGGCTCGCGAAGGTGGTAGAGAACACCGGCGAAGACCACCACGTCGAAGACGCCCACCTCATCGGGAGACAGATCGAGGACCTCGATCTCGCGGTCCTCGACCTTGGAGCCGAGGACTTCGCGGGCGAGCTCGAAACCAGCCTTGGAGCCCCAGCCCGGACCGTTCCACGAGAAGGAATCGACGGCGAGTACGCGCGCGGCATCACGACGCTCCAGCTCGAACGAGAAGAACCCATCCCAGGCTCCGATGTCGAGGACCGTCTTCCCGCTGAGATCAGCGGGGAACCCGAGCCTCGACAGCCGGGATGGTGACGGATCGACACCCGGGGTGACGATCCCGTGGCCGAGATCGATCGTGTGGTACCACTCGATCTCCGCCACACGCCGCCGGATCTCTTCGGGTTCCATCGTCTTCGATCAGCCGACGGTGACGAAGTTCACCAGCTTCGGCGCGCGGACGATCTCCTTCAGCACCTCGCGACCCGCGAGCGCGCGCCGCGCGCCCTCGGCGTCGCGAGCGGCCGCGAGTGCGTCCGGCTCCGAGATGTCGGCCGGAACCTCTAGCTTGTCGCGCAGCTTGCCGTCGACCTGGACGATCATCGTGACGAGCTCTTCGACCGTCATCGCCGGGTCGAACGACGGCCACGCGGCGGCCCATGTCGAGGATGCCTCGCCCAGGTCGACCCGCCACAGCTCCTCCGCCGCGAACGGCGCGAAGGGTGCCAGCATCAGCGTGAGGGCGCGGGCGGCGCGGCCCGCGGCGCCGCCCGCGCCCAGCGTCGCGCGCATCTCGTTCGTCAGCACCATCAGCTTCGATATCGCCGTGTTGAACCGGAACCGGTCCATGTCCTCGGTCACGCCCTTGATCGTCTTCTGGGTGAGCCGCACGAGCTCCAACGGTTCCTGACCGTCCGGGCCGCGATCGACCGTGTCACTCACGGCGGCGAACACGCGACCAAGCCACGACGTTACCCCGGGACGCCGGTCGGGGTCGCCCGCGATCAGCTGCCAGTCGATGTCGTCCTCGAACGGCCCCGCGAACAGCATCATGAGCCGCATCGTGTCGGCGCCCCAACGCTCCACGAGCGGCATCGGCTGCACGATGTTCCCGCGGGTCTTCGACATCCGGGCTCCATCGAAGATCACCTGTCCCTGATTCATCAGCTTCGGGAACGGCTCGACGAACGAGACCATGCCAAGGTCGTGCAGGGCCTTCGTGATGAACCGACAATAGAGCAGGTGCAGGATCGCGTGCTCCACGCCTCCCGTGTACTGATCCGCGGGCATCCACCGCTCGACGTCCTCACTCCGGAAGGGTCCACCGCCGTAGCCGAGCGAGCAGTAGCGGAAGAAGTACCAGGACGAGTCGACGAACGTGTCCATCGTGTCGGTGTCGCGCTCGGCCTCACCCCCGCACGAGGGACACGTCACGTGCTTCCACGTCGGGTGCTGGGCGAGCGGCGATTCGCCACCCAGCTGGAAATCCGCGTCGTCCGGCAGGAGGACCGGGAGCTGATCGTCCGGCACGGCGACCTCCCCGTCGGTCGGACAATGGATGATCGGGATCGGCGCGCCCCAGTACCGCTGGCGGCTGATGAGCCAGTCACGCAGCCGGAACTGGACGCTCTCCCGTCCGCGTCCCTCCCGCTCGAGCCACGCCGTCACCTTCGCGATGGACGCGGGCGAGGGCTCGCCGTCGAACGGTCCGCTGTTGACCATCACGCCTTCGTGCGGCAACGCCTCGGTCATCGCCGCCGGGTCAACGTGCTGCCCCGGGGGCTCGATCACGACGCGTACGGGCAGGCCGTGCTGCCGGGCGAACTCGAAGTCACGCTGATCGTGTGCCGGCACGGCCATGATCGCGCCGGTGCCGTATCCCATCAGCACGTACGGCGCCACGTAGCAGGGCACCCGCTCGCCGTTCACCGGGTTCACCGCGTGGACACCGAGCGGCACCCCTTCCTTCGTGTCTGCCTCCTCGTGGCTCGCCAACGACGACGCGCGCGCCTTCTCAAGGAGCGGCCGCACTTGCTCCCAGGTGCCGGCCAGCTCCGCGAGCCGCTGCACCGCCGGGTGCTCGACCGCGAACACGAAGAACGTGACGCCCCATAGGGTGTCGGGCCGCGTCGTGAAGGTCGTGATCTCCTCGCCGGTCTCCTCGATCGTGAACGTGACGTCCGCACCTTCCGAGCGGCCGATCCAGTTCCGCTGCATCGTGACCACGCGCTCCGGCCAGTCGACCAAGAGGTCGACGTCGTCGAGCAACCGTTGGGCGTAGTCGGTGATCTTGAAGAACCACTGCGTCAGGTCCCGCCGCTCCACCAACGTGCCGCACCGCTCGCAGCGCCCCTGGATCACCTGTTCGTTCGCGAGCACCGTCTGATCCTTCGGACACCAGTTGACCGGCGACTCCTTTCGGTACGCCAGGCCGTTCTCGAACAACCTGAGGAAGAGCCACTGCGTCCATCCGTAGTACTCGGGATCGCTCGTCTGCAGCCGGCGCGTCCAATCGAACGACATCCCCATCCGGCGGAACGAGGCCGCCTGCTGCTCGACGTTGGCGTCGGTCCACTCGGCGGGGGGGATCCCGCGCTTGATCGCGGCGTTCTCCGCAGGCAGCCCGAACGAATCCCACCCGATCGGATGCAGCACGTTCCGGCCCCGCATCGCCTGGTAGCGAGCGACGGCGTCCCCTCCGCTGAAGGCCTCCGCGTGACCCATGTGCAGGTCGCCCGAGGGGTACGGGAACATGTCGAGGGCGTAGAAGCGCGGCCGATCGTCGCCAGGATCCTCGGACGCCTCGAAGAGGCGCTCGTCCTCCCAGACCTTCACCCACTTGGGCTCGATCTCGCTCGGGTCGTACCGCCTCGTCATGGTCCGGAGATGGTAACGAAGCAGCGGTCGGCGCCGGGGAGCCTCGGGTGAGGCCCTTTCAGGAGGAGACGGTTGCGGGGAGCAGGCTCCGCGCCGCGAGCGCCGGGATCTCCTCGGCCGGCACCGCCCGGGAGAACAGGAACCCCTGCGCCAGCCGGCATCCGCTCCCCCGTAGGAACTCGAGCTCCTGCTGCGTCTCGACGCCTTCCGCGAGCGGGATCATGTCGAGCCCCTGGGCGAGCTGGATCATCGCGCGGACCATGCTCGCGAGG
>VAYU01000076.1 GCA_005884925.1 Actinomycetota bacterium
ACCTTCCGTCTGGTCCACCCGAGGGCAAGGAGCGTCCCGATCTCCGTCCGACGTGCGCGGACCGACGCGAGGGTCCCGTTCACGAGGAAGAGCGACGTGACGACGAGCACCAGCAGGAACAGGGCGAGGCTCTTCCGGTCGAGCGCTTGGAGGATGACGACCGCAACCCCCTTCTTCACCCACGATTCCTGGAGGTCGAGGGCGGGGGAGCCGAACTTCCCGGCGGGGAGATGCACGGGCACCTCGGTTGGCGAAGATCCAGCGGTGATGTCGACCGCGAGTCCAGTTCGCTGGGCGATCAGCTGAGCGACCGCCTTGATGCGGGCCAAGCTCTCCGGGTCCGGCCCGGTGACGCCCGACACCACGACGCGGATCACGCTGATCGGTCCGGCGCTGTTCGCTCCCGAGAACCGTTCGGGGTCGACGAGCGTTCGAGCGGCGTCCAACGTCGTGAGCATCAGCGGGGGCTGCTGGACGTAGCCCCCGAAGTTCATCGTCGGTTGAAGAGGACGCCCTCCGAGCGCTTGGCGCGACGCTTCCGTCGCCGGATGAACGACGGGAGGTGCGTAGGCGGCAAGGGGGATGCTCGAGAGCGGTGAGAACCCACGAAGCTTGAACGGGTCGAAGCGCCCGACCACAATCATGTGGACCTGCGGGAACTGCTGCAGGCTCGGATGGGGCGTGACGCGCCGGAACTGCGCGTCCTGGTTGGCAGGATCGAAAAGGAACCCAGCCCCGGGGATCTGGTAGCTCCGATCCGGGTTCGTCGTCGTGAGCGCCGCGACCTCGTCGCCGACGCTCATCTGGTAGCTGACCGGGGAGGCGGTCCAGTACGTGTCGGCGACGACCAGCCGAAGTCCCAACTCGTAGAGAGCGGACGCAGCGAACCTCCTAGAGCGGAGCTGCACACCATCCAGATGTGTCACGTAGGAGTAGGCCTTCGTCGACGCGAGGATCGACGGGAGACGTTTGGAGTTCGGCACCCTCAGTCGCTCGATGTCCACCCGAAGGTCGTCGGCGATGAAGTCACGACTGCTCGCGACCACCGGGATCTTCAGCATGGAGAACGGCTTCGTCCGCGAGATGGCAGGAAGATCCTCGGTGAGCTGCCACCCCGATATACGGGCTCCGTTCAAGCCGACGAGCCGATCCTCTTCCACGGGATCGACCGCGGCCATCATGATCGGGAACGAGATGGGCAGGGGGACTCCGATCTCTCCTGGCTTGAAGCTGTGGAAGCTCCTGTACCGAGGTGATCGCGCGGAGAAACAGCTGAGCTCCGATTGCGCTCCTCGCGTGAACGGGTCGAGGTCGGGCGGCACGGACCGGTTGAACCCGAAGCACGAATCGACCAGACGGCCGTTCGGAAGCTCCTCGTACGGTTGGCTTCCAACGAGGCGATCGCGGGCCATGTAGTAGACGTAGGAATCGTCCGCCGGATACTCGGCCAGACCGTGGTTCGAGACCCAGGTCGGCCGGATCCGGTAGAGCTGCGATGGACGGTCATCGAGATACCGGTTCAGGAGGACTCTGACGTTCTCGTAGGGGATGACGTAGCCGATGTTCGCGACCGGGGCGGCCACGTCTACGCCGGGGATGCCTTGGATCTCGTGCCATTGACGGAGACTGATCCCCCCGAAGATGCCGCTCGCGAAGTTCGCGGCAACGAGACCCTGCTCCTGCTCTAGCTGCGTGTACGAGTCCACTGGGCGCACGAGGATGTCGTACGCACTCCGGAAGTTCTGCTGGACCGTTCCCCGTATTTCCAAGGCGCTCGTGGTGACCGCTGACATGAGCAAGGTGAAGGTGAGTACGGCCACGAGGATCCCGACGCCGAGCGCGATGGGCCGGCTGGGTCGATGGAGGAGCTGACTCCGGACAAACCTGCCCATATGACCGGTCCTCCCAGGAGCTGTGGACGCCCGTACCTGGTCACTATGTAAGTATGTGGGGACGAGGGTCAACGAAGGGTCGTGAGGGCTTTAGGAGCCAACCTGAGCCTGCGATGAGGCACTAAGCAAGGAGGGCGGGACGTGCCGATCCACCACGCGGTGCTCGGTCTGCTCGAGGACGGACCGAGCTATGGCTACGAGCTGAAGGCGAACCTCGAGTCGGCGATCGGTCCGCAGTTCGGCGAGCTCAACATCGGGCACATCTATCAGGTCTTGGATCGGCTGGTCAGGGACGGCCTCGTGAGCGGACGCGAGGTCGCTCAACGCGACCGTCCAGACAAGGTCGTCTACCGATCTACCAAGGCGGGCCGGTTGGAGCTCGAACGCTGGTTGGCGGAGCCCTCCGTCAGACGGGCCGGTTATCGCGACGACTTCTTCCTCAAGCTCTTCGTCGCTTCACGTGCAGATGCTGAACGGGTCCGGGACGTGGTCCGCGTCCAACGTGAGGCGCTGCTCGCGGAGCTCTCGGTCTTCGCGGGACTGAAGAGGAAGCATCGGGACGACCCACTCGTCGCCCTGCTGATCGAGGCGGCGACGCTCCACACGAGCGCCAACCTAAAGGTCGCCGATCTCGCGGACGGTCGTGCTGAGCAGATCGCCGCGGCCGCCCGAGTGTTGTCGCACGAGGTCCCGACACGTGGACGGGCCAGCGCAGGCCAGGCATGAGTGATCAGCCATTGCTCTAAGCCCAGCCTGTGGAGATGTCGCTCCCTGCCCGAAGCGACACTCCACGGGCAAGCTGCGGCCCGGATCGGCATGAGTGCTAGGGTCAACTTGTACGAGGAGGAGACTCCCTTGATTGCAGCGCGCACTTCTGCGCCCTCTCCAAGGCAGGACGTCCCGGAACCTTCTCACCGCCGTCCGTTTGGTGTGACCTTCGAGTGCTTTCCGCGACGCATCCTCGTGATGGCCCTCATCGGCCTCCTTTGGACGGTTTGGTCCTCAGCCACGGCCGATGCCAAGGGCGGAGTGCCGCTGACGTCCTACGTGGTCGTTACCGGTCCCGGCCTAAGCCACCCCTGGGTGCTTCACGCAACAGGAACCCGTCCGAAGGGCTACCGTGGCGGAGCGAGCGAACTGTTCGTCAACCTGGCCACGAGGTTGGGAGTGCTTGGAGAGGGCGCTGCAGCGAAGCCTATGGCGACCCCGGATCCGGGCGAGCTGCGTGCTCGATACGACGTCTACTTCTTCCTTTCGTGCTGCCAGGCGACTGTTCGCGAAGTTCTCTACCCGTTCGCCCTGCAAGGCGCCGTCGCGTATCTCCCGCCCGGCCAAGAACGCGTGTTCGCGAGGATGTTCGGACGGCCCTTCCTGTTCAGCGGCTGGTTCCTCGTCTTCGAGGGCAACGTCATCCGTGACCAGATGCTGGCTCTCGGAGCTACGCCATACGTTGCATCATCCCCTGTAGAACCGAACGCTAGCCGCCCGCAGCCCGGCACGAGTAACCGCAGCATCGCCCTGATGGCTGTCGGCTTGCTTGTCCTTGCCGGAGGGGTCTTCGCGGGCCGCTACGCTCGTAGACGGAGCATCGCCACGTAGCCCGTCGCTCGGGACACTGTCGCTTTCCGCCGGAAGCGATATCAGCAATCCGCCACCGCAGATCGTCATCAGCCGGGCCGGGCCTGCTCACGCCCCCAATATTTGGTCCCACCGCCGAACGCGGCGAGCCTCCCGCGACTTGAGGAGTGCGATGGTTCCGGAGCCGGGACGAAGGAGGTGCTTGGCTGGAGTTCGAGAGCTTCTTCCGGGACGAGTGGCGTCGACTCGGCACGGCCTTGTATCTCGTCACCGGGGACCCTGCCGAGGCCGAGGATCTTGTCCAAGAGGCGATGGCCCGCGCGTACGAGCGATGGGACCGCGTCGGCACCATGGAGGCACCAGCCGGCTACGTGTACCGGGTTGCGCTAAACCTGCACCGGCGCCGTCGGCGCCGGGCCAGTCTCCAGGCGCTGCTTGCGCGTCCGGCCGCTCCCGCCTCGGACCCAGCGGAGATCGCGGAAGCGCACGTCGAGGCGCTGCGGGCGCTGGCGACGCTATCTCCCGAGCAACGCGAGGCGGTGGTGCTCGTCGAGTGGCTCGGACTCTCGGCCGAGGAGGCTGGCGGGGTCCTCGGGATCCGGCCAGCGTCCGTGCGCGGCAGGGTTCATCGAGCTAGGCAGGCGCTCGGCGCAACGAGCGAGCGTGAGGGAGGCAGGACGCATGGCTGAACTGCGTCGGATGATGGACCGAGCCGCGGCAGGCTACAGGCCGCCTGCGGACATGTTGGAACGGACCTTGGCGTGCGCCGGCCGCCGGGAGCGACGCAGGCGCATCCGCGCCGCCGCCCTGGCCCTGGTCATCGCCGTCGGTGGGCTCGCAGGTGTGATGGTCGCCTTCCACCTGGAAGCCGCCCCGACGCCCGCCACGTCACCGACACCGCCATCGTCGACCACCCCGATCCGCGGTGTACCGCCGTGGGCCTCGGCGGGATCCATCATCTACAAGTGTGGCGACGCGCTCTGCGTGACGCGGCCCGACGGGAGCGGGGGGCACGATCTCCTACCGTCCAGTGGTCCCTGGCCGCAGTGGGACGCGGCGGTCTCTCCGAACGGGCAGATGGTCGCCTTCCGCGGCTACTACGGGTTAGGCGACGGTCAATACGCGCTCTACGTAGCCGGGACGGATGGCTGCGGGGTCCAGAAGCTGACCACCTCGATCGCGAGCCTCCCCTCGTGGTCGCCCGATGGGCAGTGGATCGCCTTCGACACGAGCGGAGGAGGGGGGATCTGGAAGGTGCGTCCAACTGGGACCGGGCTCACCCGCATCGCGCAGGGGCGGGGCGGCGCCGAGGACATGTCCCCGGTGTGGTCGCCCGACGGGAAGAAGATCGCCTACGTACGCGAGACCTTCAACCCGAGCCGATGGCAGCTCTGGGTGATGGACGCGGGAGGGAACGGGACGGAACTCCTACACGAGGACGCGCAGGCCCTGAGCGCAGAGCCTGCCTGGTCGCACGACGGTAACAAGATCGCCTTCACGGCGATGTCGCCGAACGGGGAGCGGTCGAGGATCGAGGTGATGAACGCCGACGGCACGGATATCCAGGCGCTTACGTCCGAGCAGGGCAACGCGTGGAACCCTGTGTGGCTCCCGAACGACGCGGGTATCGCGTTCTTGACCAAACATGACGCCGCAGTGAGCCTGCTTGTCATGCGTCCCGATGGGAGCGACGTTGCCGCCGTGGCGCCGTCTCTGGGGGCCGACCAGTTCACGTGGGTCTCGGATGAGTTGCCTCCACCTAGTTGTTGAGCGACCTTCCGATGCAAGCCGGGCTCCACGAGTGGCGCTTCTCGGCCTGATGTCGTTTCGTGACGGAACCGACATTCTGGCGCACACAGAAGTTGAAGCGTGGTGCAGTGGTCTCCACCACGTCCATACAGGGCCTCACGCGGTCGTCTCCCGTATCTCGACGTCGCCGTCTACTCTTTCCACAGACGCTGGAAGGAGGTCACCATGGTGCCAGTGGAGGTACGGGGAGTTCGTCTGGAGCGTGCCGAGCCCAGCGAGCCGACGGAGCCTGCATTCCTCGGGTCCGAGGACCGGACCTATGTGATGCTCAGGAGCGCTGAGGCAAGCCGCGCTCTCGACATTCAGATTGGTTCGGCCGAGGCGTTCGCCATCTCGTCCGCGCTCGAAGGCAAGCGCTGGGATCGCCCGATGACGCATGACCTCTTGGGAGAAGTCATCGCCGCTCTCGGCGCCACACTGCGACACGTGGTCATCACCGATCATCGCGAGGATGACGTGTACATCGCCGAGATGGACCTCACGGACCGGGACGGAGGTGCCATCCGCGTCTCCGCGCGCCCTTCGGACGTGGTTGCGCTGGCCCTGCGGCAGGGCGCCCCCATCCTCGTGAACGAAGCGCTCTTCGCCGATGTCGCGTGAAGCGATGCAGCCTCTCGCCACCGTTGGGGCAAAGCGTTGAGCCAGCCGCGAGCGTGGGAAATCGTTTCGTGGCGGTTGCGAGCCTCGTAGAGCGGGCGTCGCGTTCCGCCGGAAGCGACATCCTCGTCGAAGCCGGGCTTAACGAGGACCTCATTCCAACGCGAGCTTCGTCATCTCGGTGACGAATGCGCGGGTCTCTTGAATGGTTGCATGGCCGTTCTGGCTGTCTGGGTCGCGCTGCTTGTCACGCCATACAACCGCCCGACGGATGAGGTCGGCCCACTGCGGAAACGCGCGCGGTCCCCACGCTGCTGCTTGGCGCTTCGACAGGCGGTCGCCGTGCCTGATCGTGAACACCCCGCGGCAGATCGAGAGGATCGCGTAAGCCTGGACCCCGGGAGTCGCGTCATCATCGACTCGTTTGGCGAAGCTGGCGAGATACCGTCGCAGCTCGTCGATGTACTCGGCGGTCGAGATCGGCGGAAGCAAGGTGTGCAACGGCGGTCCCATCAAGGTGACGCCGTCCTCGCGCGCCGGATACCAGTTGAGCGCCCACTCCCTTCCAGCTCGAACGATGTGGAAGGGCTCACCTGGGCTGATCACCGCGATCGTCGTATCCGTTCGCCAGTCTGCCAAGCCATCCTTCGAGACGTAGACGACCTCGATGCGGTCATCCCAGTCGGGATTTGCGCGAGCGAGGTCCTCATGCACCTTCCGCAGGCGGACGGCCACCTGCTCGTCTGGAGGATCCGCGAGTGCCGCGATCAGGTCGATGTCGCTGACGCCAGGATCGAAGTCGCCACTCGTCAGCGAGCCGAAGAGGTACAGACCGATCAGGGACGGCCCGACCACGGACAAGATCGCCTGCCGGACAGCATCGAGCATCGCACCAATGGCCGGATCGGGCGTCGGAGGGTATTTGCTCACCCCGCAGATGTAAGCACCGCGGCCTTTGCCTGTGCAGCGCCGTCGGATGTCGCTTCGTGACGGAAGCGACATCGTTCGTTCAGTCCCCTATGGGCCGGGCGCCGGACATCGTGGTCGGTGGCGGACTGCCCGTGGGTTATATCGGCGGTTCCCGGCTCGTACGGAGCTGGTCGCGACGCCACGACCATCGCAGAGCGACGATCCATCCGACCTCAGCGAGAACGATCGCCGGTGGTACGAGCCAAGGATCCATGAACCACGCAGGTACCGCGAGGATCAGCCAACTTGGGATGCGCACGCGCCAAGAGAGCCGCCCTCGGTAGAGGTCATCCGTCGCCTGCCGGAGGCTGATCCGAACATGAGTCCAGCGCGTCTGTCGCTTCAATGGCGCGACCGTGTGAGCCATCCTTTCGATCCGCTCTTGGCGAGTCCCCTCGAGCCGAACGACGAATGGCTCCAGCTGGGTGATCCCCGCTCGTTCGAGCGCGTCCCACAGCGCGACGAGGACGGGATCGGAGTCTTTCCCGAACCCCAACAGGGTCGTTTCGTGTGGGACCGGAGCCTCAGCGTCCCCCCACTCGAACCACAGGAAACGGTGCTCCGGGACGTGTTCGATGCGCTCGATGGATGGGTGCTCCAACCTGATGAGCGGGCGTTGATCGTGCCGTCGACCGAGCGCATAGCCGGTGATCTGAGCGAACGAGAGTGCCTCGCAGACCCAATCTCCGCGCCGAGGGGGCGCCATGAGTTGATGCGCCGAGAGGATCCGGCGGTCGGTGATGATGGGATGGTCGTAGCTCCGAGCGACGATGCTCTCGCTCGGTTCGAGCTGGGTGTCGAGGAAGCTATCCCGCTCGTGCCTGAGTCGTTCGCCCCGTTCAAGGGCGTTGCGTCTCAAGCGACGCAGCTCAGCGCGTGAAAGCCGGTTGATATCGGGTGGCCTCGCGCGCTCGGTCACCGCTGGAGACTAGCTCGGTCGATGACAGTGCCCGTTAGGCTTCCGTTCATGTTCGCCCCCGAACTCGGCGAGCCGCGATGATGCGCGCGGTCCGCCTGCATCCGCCCGGCGGCATCGATGCGCTGTCCGTCGACCAGGTCGAGGTGCCACAGCCCGGTCCGGGCGAGGCGCTTGTGCGCGTGCACGCGGCGGCCGTCACCCGCGACGAGCTCGACTGGCCGACCGACCGGCTACCGGCGATAGTGTCGTACGAGCTCTCCGGGGTGATCGAGGAGGTCGCCCGCGCCGACGGCGATCTCGCCGTCGGCGACGAGGTGTTCGCACTGACGGGATTCGATCGCGACGGTGTCGCGGCCGAGCACGCGTCGGTGTCGGCGGCCTTCCTCGCTCCGAAGCCTTTGGGACTGAGCCACGTCGAGAGCGCTGCGCTTCCTCTCGCCGGGCTCACCGCATGGCAAGGCCTCTTCGTCCATGGTGAGCTGCAAGAAGGCGACCGGGTCCTGATCCTCGGCGCCGCCGGGGGCGTCGGTCACCTGGCGACCCAGCTTGCCCGATGGCGCGGCGCCCATGTGATCGGCACCGCGTCGGCCGGCGCTGCCGAGCTCGCTCGCGGGCTGGGCGCCGACCAGATCCTCGATCCGGGGGTGCCCTTCGATAAGAGCGTCGAGCCCGTCGACCTCGTGTTCGATACGGTCGGCGGCGCCGTGCTCGCGCGGTCGGCCGACCTGCTTCGCGACGGCGGAAGGCTGGTGGCGGTCGCCGAGGAGCCGCCGCCCGAGGTCGCGCAGCGCGTGCACGCCACCTACTTCGTGGTCGAACCGGACCGCCAGCAGCTGGTCGAGCTCGCCAAGCTCGCGGCAGATGGGACGGTGCGTCCGGCGATCGATTCTGTGTTCCCGCTGGAGGATGCGCGGTCTGCGTTCGAACGCGTGATGGCCTCGGGCAAACGTGGGAAGGTCGTCATCGAGGTCGACGACCATGGATGACCAGCAGCGCAGGGGCGAAGCCTTCCGCGCGCTCCATGCCGGGGAACCGTTCGTGATCCCGAACCCGTGGGATCCTGGCTCGGCTCGCGTCCTGGAGGCGCTCGGCTTCAAGGCGGTGGCCAGCACGAGCTCCGGGTTCGCGTTCACCCAGGGGCGACTCGACGGCGACGTCACGCTTGATCAGGTCGTGCAGCATGCCGAGGCGCTCGGCCGGGCC
>VAYU01000059.1 GCA_005884925.1 Actinomycetota bacterium
CATGTCGAGCCCCTGGGCGAGCTGGATCATCGCGCGGACCATGCTCGCGAGGCTCGGATCGCGATGCACGTCCCGCACGAACGCGCGGTCGATCTTGAGCACGTCGACGGGCATGTGCTTCAGCCGAGCGAGCGATGAGTACCCCGTCCCGAAGTCGTCCAGGGCCAGGGTGAACCCCCAGGCGTGCAGGTCCGAGAGGATCTTCAGCGTGCGGTCCGGATCGGCCATCGCCGTTGACTCCGTGATCTCAACGATCACGTCGCGCGGATCCACCCCGGAGACCCGGAGCTTCGCGAGCACCTTGTCGGCCAGGTGCGCCGACCAGAGCTGGCGGGGTGACAGGTTGAACCCGACCCGGAGCTCCAGCCCGGTGGCCGCCCACTCTGCGCGTTGCCTCGCGAGCTCCGCGATCACCCAATCGCCGATCGCCTCGATCAGCCCCAGCTCCTCGGCGAGCGGGATGAACTCCCCCGGCGGCACGAGCCCGCCGTTCGGGTCGAGCCAGCGCACCAGCGCCTCCACGGATTCGACCTTCCCCGTCTCGGTCTCGACGATCGGCTGCCAGTGCAGCACCCAGTGCTCCTGCGAGACGGCCTCACGCAGACGGGTCGTGAGCGACAGCTTCTGCATGGCGTCGTCGCCACCGGTCGCGAACACGATGTGTCCGCCCGGCTCCTGCTTCTTCGACTGATACATCGCCGTGTCGGCGTTCTTCAGGAGGGTGTCGGCGTCCTGCGCGTCCTGCGGGAACAAGCTGATACCGAGCGAGCCCGACGCGTAGAAGGACGTCCCGGCTAGATCGAACGGCTCCTCGAGCGCTTCGCGGATCCGTTCTGCCACCGACTCCGCGACCTCGATCGACGGGTCCGGGCCGGCGCCGTCGGCGGAACCTCGCTCCAGATCACCCAGCAGGATGAGGAACTCGTCACCCCCCTGCCTGGCGACCAGGTCGGTCTCACGTGTGCACGTGCGCAGCCGGTCGCCGAGCTGGGCGAGCAGCAGGTCACCCGCGTGGTGTCCGAGCGAGTCGTTCACCAGCTTGAAGTTGTCAAGATCGAGGTACAGCACCCCGACGCCCAGATCGTGGCGCCGAGCGCGAGCGATCGCGCCCTCGAGCATCTCCTCGAAGAGGTGCCGGTTGGGTAGGCCCGTGAGCTTGTCGTGGTAGGCGAGGAAGGCGACCTGCTCCTCGGCGGTCTTGCGTTCGGTGATGTCGAAGATCACGCCCTGGATGAGCCAGGGATCCCCCTGCTCGTCGTCGATGGGGAACGCTTGCTCCAACACCCACCGGACCGTCCCGTCCTCGTGCACCATCCGGTATTCGTGGTTGAGAGGAAGGTGGTTGCGGTACGCCTCCCGGTACTCGTCCCAGGCACGTTCGATGTCGTCGGCGTGGACATGGTTGCGCCACGCCGAGAAGTCGCTGAGCCACACCTCCGGCTCGATCCCGATCAGATCGCGCACCTGCGGACTCACGTAGATCGAGCTCATGTTCTCGTCCACGGGATCGAGGTAGACCACGGCGGGGATGTGCTCGACCAGCGAGCGGTACTTCGCCTCGGCTTCGAAGCGAGCCTCCCGACCGGCCTGGAGCTCGCTCACGTCACGGAGCGCGACCACGAGGAGCCGCTCGGGCGCGTTCAGCGTGCCGATGTGCGCCTCGATCGGGATCGGACCGTGCCGCGCGTGTCGACACATCGCTTCGATCCGAGATCCTTCCGGCAGATCCAGGAGCTCCGCCGCGATCAGCAGCTCGATCGAGCTCCCGAGGAGCTCCTCCCTGCGGAACCCCGTGAGCTCCTCGGCGTGGCGGTTGGCGTACACGATCCGGCCGTCGGTCTGGGCCACGACGAGGCATTCCGGCGTCGCCTCCAACAGCGAGCCGGGCTCGATCCGATCCGTCAGCGGCGGCGTCGACGCGTCGTCGGAGTCGGTTTGCTCCAGTCCGAAGCTCATCCCGAGAAAGGCCTTCCAACCAGGTGTCCATCGAAGCATCGGCCTTCGACGAGCCGTACCTGAGCAACGCCCGCTCGATACCGGGTTTCAGGGAACTGGCGTTCGCTCCTCGATGCTCCAGGGAGACCCGTAGTCCTTCAGCAGTTCGAGGAAGGCGGTCGACTCGAACGCCTCCGGCCCGAGCACGCCGGCGCCCGACCACGAACCGTTCGCGAGGAGCTCCAACGCCACGACCGGGTTGAGGGCCGTCTGCCACACGACGGCTTGCGCCCGATCGCGCCCCCAGGTCTCCTCGTTGTCCACGACGTGGTAGAGGTAGACCTCTCGCGCGTTCCCGTCCGTGCCCCTTCCCGTCACGCGGGTCCCGGCGCACGTCTTGCCGGACATCTTCGGGCCCAGTCCGGCCGGGTCCGGCAGGCACGCGGCGACGACGTCGCGCGGACTGACCGTCGTTCCCCGGACGTCGACCGGTTCCGTCGCGTCGAGCCCAAGCTTGTGCAGCGTCTTCAGGACGTCGATGAACTCATCGCCGAGCGCGTACTTGAAGGTCACGCGACGACAGTCGATCCACCGAGGGATCAACAGCACCTCCTCGTGCTCGACGTGGACGCATCCGAGCGGACCGATCCCATGGGGGAAGGTGAACGTCTCGGGTTCACTGAACGGAGGCAGCGTGAACCAGCCGCGCTCCTTCTCCCACACGATCGGCGGATTGAGGCACTCCTCGATCGTCGTCCAGATCGAGAAGCTGGGCGCGAAGGCGTACCCCTTGACCATCAGGTCGGCGCCGTCACGGACGTCGACCTCGTCGATGTGGCCGAAGAGGTGATCCTGCGCGTAGCGCGCGAAGACATCGGAGAGGCCGGGCTCGACGCCCATCCCGACCAACGCGAGCAAGCCTCGTTCCTCCCACGCTGCGGCCTGGGCGAACTGCGCGTCGCCCAACTTGACGCCAGGCTCCCCGTACGGCTCTTCCGGGTGCGGCTGCGACAAGGACAACGCCATGTCCAGATAGGTGACGCCAGCCTCGAACGCCCCGGTGAAGATCGGCATCACCAACCGGGGGTCCACGGCGTTCAGGACGTGCGTGATCCCCTCCGCGCGACAGAGTTCCGAGATCGCGGTGGGGTCCGACGCGTCGAGCTGCGCAGCCGAGAACCGGCCGGTGCCCTTGTCGTAGCGGTCGACCACACGCTGACCGCGATCCTCGTGGTGATCCGCGAACACGACGCGCTCGTAGAAGTCGCGTCTGGCAGCGATCGGCGCGAACGCTGCGCCGACACCGCCCGACCCGACGACGAGGATCCTCATGGATGGCGCCGATCCTTCCGGCCGATGGTGCGCGCGAGTCTATCGAGAGATGCTCGGCCGCCGTCCGACGGTGTTAGTCGTCGTCCGGGCGCCTCCGCTGTTCGATCCGCGCTCGGCCCAGCCGGGTCAGCGCGTAGGTTCCCGCGGTCGTTTCCGCGGCCGGCGTCCGCTCCTCGAGGAGACCCTCCGATACGAGTTGCTTGAGGATCACGCGTGATCGGGAACGGTCCTGTTCGAGGGCTGGGAGCCTCGCGAGGATCTCGTCCGCGGGGACGGCGTCGGGAGAGCCGGCCGCGAGGCGGCGCCCGAACGCCTCCAGCACCTCGACGACCGCGGGATCGAACTTCGGCTCCATGGGCTCCGCTGGTTGCACGCCCGCCCCGGCCACCGAGGCGCGCGACACCATGCACCTGAGTGTACGGTTGATGCGAGATGTCAGATCCTGGATCGACCACCTGTCCCATCTGCGGCGAAGGCACGCTGGTCACGATCGACTTCGGCGAGCAACAGCCCGCGAGTCGTGAGATCAAGACCTTCACGTGCGGCCACGAGGTCGAAGGCGCGCGGCTGCAGACGGCGGACGCCGAGCGGCTCGATGTGGAACAACGCACATCGGAAGAAACCGCAGCGCCCACTGATCCCGAGGAGTGATCGCAGGCGCGAAGGAGGGGCTTGACAACCCGAACATATGTTCGATATCGTGTGAGGTCCTCCCCCGTGACCCAGCGAGGTCCGGGTGTCCCCAGCAGACGGATATAGCGACGAGGAACTGATCGATGCGGTCGATGGATCGCATCGCCAAGCTTCGCGGATCCAGCGTGAGCTCCTCCGCTTCATCGCCGAGGTCGACCGGCGCCAGCTCTGGCGTAGCTCGGGAGCGCGCGACATGCCTCATTGGCTCTCCATGCGTCAGGGCATCTCCCAGTGGAAGGCGCGGCGTTGGATCGTCGCCGGTCATGCGCTCGAGCACTTGACCGATCTGGCGCGAGCGCTTTCCTCGGGTGAGCTCGGTATCGACAAGGTCGTCGAGCTGGCCCGCTTCGCGACCTTCGAGTCGGAGGCCGGTTTGATCTCATGGGCCAGATACGTCTCCAACGCGGCCATCAGACGGCGAGCGGATCTGGAGGTGCGCCGCAGGATCGAAGACGTTCGCGACGCCGAGCACGCTCGGTTCCTCAACTGGTGGTGGTTGGACGACGGGAACCGGCTGGGCCTCGAGGCGGAGCTGCCCTCGTCGCAGGGAGCGATCGTGGTACGCGCGCTCCAACGCGTGAGCGACTCGATCCCGCTCATGCCCGGTGAGGCTGAGCCCGCGTTCGCACAAGCACGCCGAGCCGACGCGCTCGTTGCCTTGTGCTCCAATCGCATCGCGGTCGACGCCGACCCGGATCGAGCGACCGTCGTGGTCCACGCTCGGCTCGGCGATCTCGTCGGGACCGACGGCGCGGCCGAGGTGGAAGAAGGCGGGTTGATCCACCCGGAGACCGCACGACGCTTGCTCTGCGACGCGCGTGTGCAAACGGTGTTGGAAGACGGAGGCGGTGAACCGGTGCGACTCGGAAGGCTTTCCCGGGAGCCCACGCCGGCGATGATGCGCCAACTCCGCTACCGGGACGGCGAGTGCCGGTTCCCGGGTTGCGGTGCACGCAGGTTCACGCAGGCCCACCACGTCGTCTGGTGGAGCGAGGGGGGCGCCACCGATCTGGAGAACCTCGTGCTGGTGTGCTTCTTCCATCACCGGCTGGTCCACGAGCACGGATGGTCGCTTCATCGTGAGCACGACGGCTCGGTTGACTGGATCAAGCCCGACGGAAGGTCGTACGTCCCTCTCGTGACTCCGCCGAAGCGGCTCAGACCGGGAACCGCCGTCGTAGCGGTTGGACCGCCGGCACCTCCGTGATCGAGGGGCCAGAACCGGTCGGGGGCGAAGCACCCCGACCGGCCGTCGAGGGATGTTCGAGGAGCACCCAGATGCTAGTGACCAGCGCTGGTCACGTTCACGCACGCGATGTCGTATTGCGACACGGCATGATCGTTGCCGCTTGCGAGCGAATGCGTTCCCTCGCTGCCGGCGTACTGTGTCTCGGCGTACGCGAAACCGGCTGTGTTGAATCCGGCCGGTGAGCTCGTGGCACCGGCTGCTCCACAACTGGCTCCGGGTTGACCGCTGGCGAGTGCGGCGCTCCCTGGAACCAGCGCGAGCATGACGGCGAGCGCCGTCACGACGATCGTCTTCCGGATCATGCTGCCTCCCTTCCGTGCATACCCGAAAGACCTACGGACGGGAGAGCAGATCGGTTCGGCGGAAGGAAGCGATCCTCCTAGGCGACGCAGACGTCCGAGCCGCTGTCGATCACCGATCCGGTATCCGAGAGGAACTGCCAGTCATACCCCGCTGCGTGCAGCGTCATCTCGAGGATGCCGAAATGGCCCCCGTCGGACGCTTCGGTGCCTGGGTAGAGCTGTGCGCTGATGCTGTGGTTCTCTCCGCCGGTACCGGCGATGATCTCCCGGATGCCGTTCGTGGCCGGGGCGCCGCTCGGGTCGAGCTTGGTGAGACGTTCGTAGTTGTGCTTGTGTCCGTTGAGGACCACGTCCCCGTGGGCGGCGTACAGGTCGCTCCAGAACGGCCGGACCGCGCTGTGGGTGGTGGGACCTGCTGAGAACAGCGGATGATGGAAGTACGCCAGCGTGCACGTGTTCGGATGCGTGGCGAGGTCGTTCGCGAGCCAGATCTCCTGTGCGCTCCCGGCCTTGCAGGCTACGTGGCTGCAGTTGGAGTTCAGCGCGATCAGATGCCATGCGCCGATGTCGTAGCTGTAGTAGCCCTTCGTCGGATCGCCCGCGGCGGCACCGAAATACCCGAAGTACCCGCTCGCGTTCTGGCCGCAGTCCGTACTGCCAGACGTATCGTATTCGTGATTGCCGACGACCGGGTACGAGATCGACTTCACGGCATCGACGCCCCACGCGGGATCGTAAGACTGCTTGAACGCAGCAGCCCCTCCGCATTCGTATTGTTCGTCCCCGAGGGGGAGGACCGCGGTGAAGGCTCCACCGACCAGCTCGGCGCCGGTGTACATCTCGTGGCAGCGTGAGGGCGTCCCGACGCCTCCATGGAAACCCGAGTCGATCGGATCGCATGCGATGTCCCCCGCAGCAGCAATCACGGGATCGTCAGTCGCGGATGCCGGTCGGAGCGGGATGAGGCTGATGAAGACGGCGGCCATCGCGATGGAAGTCACCGCGAAGAAGAACCGGCCAAGTCTCATGAGAGACCGTTGTACCGCTCAAGGCTTCCTCGGGCAATCACCAGCCTTGACTGAGCGGCCCGTAAGACGTCAGCGGACCTAGCTAGACGATGTGTGAACCGTCTGCCACTCCTCGAAACACTCCGCGCGGGGACTGCCGCGAAGAGCACTCAACATCGTCGTCCTAGCGCCACCCTGACCTCCGAATGGTCCTTGACCTCTGACCATATGTAAAGGTCTGGAACCCCGGCGCGCACTATCTGGTCGAGTGGACGATGTGAAGGTGACCCACGTCTCGGACATCGAAGGGGTCTACAGAGACTCGGGGGACCGTCTCTGGTGGGCCTTGCTCGCCTACACGGGGGATCCCGAGGTCGCGAAGGACGCCGCCGCCGAAGCCTACGCCAGAGCCGTCGCCGCGGCCGACTCGATCCGCGATCCGGCGGCGTGGATCTGGCGTGTGGCCTTCCGGGTCGCGAGTGCCGAGATCAGGCAGAGGAGACACGTCCAGCTCGTGCAGGAGGCGACGTACGAGATCGACGATCGAGCTCTCGAGGTTCTCCTCGCGCTCTCCAAGCTCTCGCCCCGGCAGAGGGCCGCCTTCGTCTTGTTCTACCTGGATGACCGAACGACGGAAGAGATCGCAGATCTCCTCGCTATGAGCACGGCGACCGTGTCGGTTCATCTGCATCGTGCGCGGCGGCGGCTGCGCCTGATCCTAGGAGACGACGATGCCTGATACGAAGCGCTGGATCGGTGAGATCCGCCGGGTTCGCCCCCCGGAGCTGTGGGACGAGGTCGAACGCAGGGTCGAGCGCGGCGGAATCGCCCAAGAGAAGAAGTCGCGGCGAAGGCTCCAGACCGCGGCGATCCTCGCCGTTGCGCTCGCGGTCGTGGGAACGGCGCTGTACGCGCTCCATGACCTCCGTGGCGCGACATCGTTCGAGGCGTCATCAGCCAAGAACGGGGGCATCGCGTTCGTCCAAACCGACGATCCGGGTCACGGACCTTGGGGGATCGAACTGATCGATCCTGTCGGGGGACGGATCAGCAACCTGACCGCCGCAGCTGGAGGCTTCGGCGATCCAGCCTGGTCGCCGGATGGCTTACGGCTTGCCTATACGTCGACCAGCGATGCGGTCTCCACGGTCCACGTGATGAACGCGGATGGCTCAGGTCAGCACAAGCTCGATCCGTGCGGCCCTCCCGAATGCCTGAGCGACGCCTCGCCGACCTGGTCGCCCGACGGATCGACGATCGCGTACGCGCGCACGTCGGGAGCGGGAGCCGTAGTTCCCGAGGCCATATTCACAGCCGACGCGATGACGGGGGCGAACCGAGAGTTGATCGGTCTTCCGGGGATGGAGTTTGTCACGCAGCTGGCCTGGTCACCGGATGGAAGGACGATCGCGTTCGCGGCGAGTCCTGTCGGTTCGAGCAAGCGATCCTCGATCTACGTTGTCGGTTCAGACGGTTCGGATCTTCGTCGGCTGACCGACTCGGCTGGACAGGACACCTCGCCGACCTGGTCGCCCGATGTCTCGCAGATCGCGTTCGTCCGCGATTCCGCTATCTACCTGATGAACTCCGACGGAACCGACGTGCGCGAGCTGTACTCCTGCCTCCCGACGTGCGTCTCCGCGTACGAGCCCGCCTGGTCTCCGGACAGTGAGCAGATCGCGTTCTCCGAGCAATTCGGTGAGCAGCGCGACCTCTTCGTGATGGACGCCGACGGCTCGAACCTCCGTCGCCTCACGGATACGCCCGCCGACGAGTTCGAGCCAGCCTGGCAACCTCTCCCGCGATGGGAGGTCAGGCCGTCACCGAGCCCGTCAGCTTCGGCCCCCCCGCCGCCTACCCAGGGTGCGGCTCGATTCGATACGGGAGACGGCATCTCGTTACTCGATCCGCCCGCCTGGTCCCTTTCGACGACGAACGCGGCCTGAATGCTCGGCGTTCGGGCGACGAACCCACGGATCGAGTGGATGGCGAGCCGACCCTGGTCCGCGTCGGCTGCGATCCAGAAGCTCCGGGACTCAGGCTGGAGTTGCTCGGGTCTTCCGTCATGTTGACGCGAATCCTGCGGCCTCAGTGCGGCCTTCCGGCATCAACGGACGTCAAGCTACCTGAGCGAGCAGCGGAACAGCTCGTCTGACCTGCAGCTTCCGGGAGTGGACCCAGGGGTGTGCGACTGACGGAGTTCGTTCACACCGGGCTCGTCGTCTTCTGCCTCAGCCTCTCATAGGGCGTCTGGCCCCCGAGCCCCCCGTGGGGGCGGTTGTAGTTGTAGAAGTC
>VAYU01000060.1 GCA_005884925.1 Actinomycetota bacterium
CCCCGAAGGGTTACGTGTCGAGGTGGTGAGGTGAAGACGCCTGCTCCCGATCTCGATGAAGAAGAGCACGTAGAGCGTGCGCAAGAAGACGGTCTCGATGCTGAAGAAGTCGCATGCGAGGATCCCGTCTGCCTGAGCACGCAGGAACTCGCTCCAGCTGGGGCCGTCCCGACGGGGTGCGGGCTCAAGGCCTGCGGCCCGTAGGACCTTCTTGACCGTCGTGGCCGCCACGCCGATCCCGAGCTTCTGGCACTCCCCCTTGATCCGCATGTAGCCCCATCGGGGGTTCTCGCGTGCCATGCGGCAGATGAGCGCCGCGAGTGAAGGGTCGATGGGCGGGCGCCCGACGCGTTTCTGCTCGTATGTCCATTTCCGCCGCACGAGCTCTCGGTGCCAACGCAGCAGGGTGCAGGGCGCCACGATGAACGATCCCCAGCGATGCCTCGGCAGGGCGCGCGAGCAGGCGGCGAGGAAGGCCTTATCGATCCGGCTGAGCTTGGGTCGCCCGACCTTTCGGGAGAGCACCTTCACCTGGTGCCGAAGCACGATGACCTCGATCTCCAGTTCGCGATCCGCGCCTGGACGACCGGAGCCGATCACGCAGCGGAGCACCGCGTAGAGGACAGCATGGCCGCGCGATGCTACATCGGCGATGGTCCGCACGCGGAGTTAGAGAAAACGTACCCTTCACGCTCTAGGAAAGGCGGTTCGAGTATCTCGACTTTCGGCAGGACGCCGTCAGTGAAAGCTAGGAGATGCAAGAGCGTGAACACCTGCGGGGATGGCTGGACGATGAGCGACTTACCGCTACCGAGCTCCATGACCCTGACCAGCGCACGGATCCCCGCGGAATCCATGAAGGGACTCCCGAGAGGTCTATCAGGACGCTGGCGCCGTTCGCTTCCATGACAGCTTCGGAGGCCCGCTCCTCGAACGAGTCCGCGGTGGCGAGGTCTATCTCGCCACGGACGAGGACACCCTCGGACGTCCTGTCTAGGTCCCAGGTGTCAGGCATGGTCCTGGGCACGGTGTACACCTACGTAACGGCCGAGAGCAACCGCCTTTTGGCCTAGGCGCGAAGAGGCCGGAGAAGGGGCTCTCTTCGCAATCAGATGGGAGGGTTTCGATACCTCCCGAGCATCGTCGGCATCATCGTGCCGAAGGACGACTCTCGTCAAACCCGAGAGACTCCCCGTCGCGGCTACTGGTCGCGCCACTCGGCCTCCCGGATCGGCGACGCGGTCTACTACGGAGCCACCCCGACGATGCTCACGCGGTCTTTGAATCGCTTTTGAGAGGCGACCGTTGACTCGGTGCCAGATGTGGCGAGAGCCTCTCCGGGGACTGCCGCTCAACCTCGCTGACGCGGTCCACGCCCGGACCGCCCCGCCAACGACCTCGTCGTCGCCCAGGATCCATCGGTCGCAGCTCGGTCGAGCACGCCGTCTCGACGGCCGCCTCCCTCCGATCGTGAGCAGATCGCGGGTCCTGCTCAAGACTCAGGGAGCTCCGGCCGACTGAGTCTGGGTGCACCGGCGATCCTCCTTCTGTCTCCTCGCGACGGCGCTGATCCTCAACGCGCTCGGGGTATGGGCGGCACCGCACGCCCCGGCAGCCCCCGCCGGCATGCTTGCAGGCATCGACGTCTCGCACTGGCAGGGCGGCACGATCGATTGGTCGAAGGTCGCCGCTTCCGGCGTCTCGTTCGCGATCGCGAAGGCAAGCGAGGGAACGAGCGTCGTGGACCCCACGTACGCCGAGAACGTCGCAGGGGCGAGCGCCGCTGGTATCCGGATCGGCGCGTACCACTTCGCCCAGCCCAGCACGAAGGTAGGCGAAGCGGCGGCCGAGGCCGATCATTTCGTGAAGATCGCCAGGAACGCGGCAGGGGATGTGCTGCCCGCGCTCGATATCGAGCACATGAACGGCCTCACGACCTCGCAGCTGCAGACCTGGGTGGCGGAGTGGCTCTCCCGGGTGAACGCCAGGCTCGGGGTGAGGCCGATGATCTACACGAGCCCGGGTTTCTGGCGCGGTGCGATGGGGGACACGAGCTGGTTCGCGGACCACGGGTACACCGTGCTCTGGGTGGCGCATTGGGGCGTTCGCTCCCCGACCGTGCCGGCGAACGACTGGGGCGGACATGGTTGGACCTACTGGCAATGGACGGATTGCTGGCACGTGCAGGGCATATCCGGCTGCGTCGACGGCGACCGCTACAACGGCACCGATCTCGTGGGCGGGGAGATCGCCCGACTGTCGGTGAGCGTGCCTGGAGGAGGTGCGGTGAGCGGGCCGCGGATCTCGTGCGGAGCCGGCGCGACTCGGTGCCGCAGGCTCGCCGATCCGGGGACGTCGTTCTCGCTCACCGCGACACCGGACGAGGGCGGGTCGTTCGTCGGCTGGAGCGGGCGGTGCGGCTCCGCCGGGACCGCCGCGACCTGCACGGTGACGACGACCGGGCGGGTGAGGGCGCGAGCGACGTTCGGTTTCCCGCTCACGATCAGCAAGCTCGGCACCGGGGACGGGACGATCTCCGCCTCGCCACCGGGCCTCTCATGTGGGACCACGTGCGAGGCCGTGTATCCGTACGGCTCCTCGGTCACGCTGACGGCCTCGCCCGACTCCGCCTCGGGCTTCGGGACCTGGGGGAGAGGCTGCGCGGGATCGGTGCCCACCTGCACCGTCGGGGTCGGCGCTCCAATGGGGGTGAGCGCGAGCTTCGACGCCGCCGTGTCGCTCGAGGAGGCCGGCCGCGGGACGCGCTTCGGTTGGGGCACAGCGCGCGATCCCCGCGCGATCGGCGGCTCCTACCTCTTCGACTCCCGGACCGGCTCATCGGTGAGCTTCGCGTTCACCGGTGGAAAGGTCACGTGGTACACGATCGATGCTCCACAGATGGGCAAGGCGAGGGTCTCGATCGACGGGATCTCCCACGAGACGTTCAACGGATACGCCGCCACGGTGCACGTGGGAGTGGCGCATGTGTTCGGACACCTCGGCCCTGGATCCCACACGATCACGATCACCGCGCTCGGATCCAAGAGCTCGTCGGCGATCGGCACCCGGGTCGTGGTCGATGCGATCAGGGACGCCGGTGTCCTGCGCCGGAGCCCGAAGCCGAGGGCCGGGACCTGGAGCCGGGTCTCCGCTTCTGGCGCGGGTGGAGGGAGCCACGTGGTCAACAGCGTGCCGGGCGCGACGGCGTCGCTCACGTTCACCGGCACTGGGGCGTCGTGGACGACCGTTCTCGGCCCGAGCATGGGTCGCGCGCAGGAGTGGGTGGACGGATCGCTCGTGCGCACGGTCGATCTCTCGTCTCCCCTCCGGACCTACGGGGCGGTGAGGACGATCTCGAGCCTGAGCGATCGGACACACGTGTTGAGGATCGTCGTCACGGGAAGGCCCGGCGCCCACGGCACCGGCACATCCGTCGCGGTCGATGGCTGGATGATCCGATAAGGGACCCTCCGTCGTGGACCGAGAGCTTGGTGGAGCCGAGACTCACGTTAGGCTCGCCCCTCGTGGCTAGCCGTTACGGATCATCATCATTTGACGCCAGTCGGCCGACGGATGATGCCCGGCTGCCACGGAAGACTGTCTGGATCGATCTTCGAAGGATCGGCTCCGCGCGTGGCGAGGGTGTTCAGGTCACCCGATCCGCGGAACGGCGAACCATCACGATGCTCGCCGCGACGATCCAGACCATCACGCCTAGGAACACGACGAACCCGATCGCGCCCTCGTCGCCGAGGACCGACTCCTTCAGCACGACGTCCAAGCCGGTGACCCAGCGTGCCGCGCCAACGAGGAGTCCGAACCACGCGAGCCATGCCGGGAATGCCCGCGAGCGAAGGGCCGAGATCGAGGCCGCGACCAACAGGGCGCCGATGGGGAAGACGTTCAACGCGTCCACGGTGTAGGCGACGGAGTAGAGGCCTTTCGAGACCGACGGATCGACCTGCCGCTCAGGCCGAAAGCCAGGGCCGCGCGGATCGCGAAGATCTGCATGAGGATCACGAGCGCAACCAACCCGCTCCCGAACGCGACCGCCGACAGTCGACCGGCGTCCGATCCGCGCCGTCGAAGGAAGAGCCGCAGGCTGCCGAGCCACCACAGGAGCATGACCCCCCCGACCCCGGCGGCGAGCACGGTGCCCGCCAAGACCGAGCTCTGGTTATGGGTGAAATAGTCGGCGACCGTGATGGCCGGGTCGGACAGCTTCGGTGGCCGCGGGGCGATCGCGTAGGCCGCCACCAGCGCCGCGACGAAACCGATCCCGGTAGCCGAGGCCCATCTCTCCCAACGCGCGTCATCCATGATCCTCCACCTTTCGGTCACGGCAGCCGGTCTACAGGATCACGCGCTACCTCTCGATCCACGGGAGCATCTTCGCTTCTGCCGCTTCCACGCCGCAAACGGGCGCACGGCGACCCAACCCAGATCGCCTCCACCGCTCGAAGGGGCCAAGCGCCGGATGAGAAGCCGCACGTACTTGACAACGCACACCCGATGCGAACGCGAGAACGAACCCGCGCCTCTTCGTTCGAACGCGTACATCACCATCATCGTCCCTGCGTGGCTGTCCGTGGACGGCCGGTCGAACTCGGCGTACGGTCCCGAGTGATGTCGAGGCGTGGCTGTTCTATCTTCCTGGCGGCGATCCTCCTCGTCGCCTGCACGGGCGGTGGCGCGAAGGACTCATCCGTATCACCGAACCCGGCGGCGGGGGGAACGCTCACCGTTGGAATGGATGGGGCGCTCTTCTTCGGTCTGGATCCCCAGAACGAATGGAGCTTCTCGCCGTGGGAGCTGTTCCGCTGTTGCCTCCTCCGCACGCTCATGTCCTACGACGGCACGTCCGGGATCAGCGGCACCGAGCCGAAGCCGGATCTGGCCGCCGCTCCTCCGGACGTCTCGACGGACGGTCTGACGTGGACGTTCCATCTGCGACCGGATCTGCATTACGGTCCACCGCTGCAGGACGTCCCGATCACATCGCCCGACATCGTCCGGGCCCTGCTGCGTGCTGGCGATCCGCACACGGCCAACGTCGGCCTGAGCTCCGCCTACCTCGCCAACATCGAAGGCTTCACCGCATACCTCGATGGGAAGGCGAACTCGATATCCGGTCTGGAAGTGCCCGACCCGCTCACGCTCCGGATCCACGAGTTCCGTCCGGATGCCACGCTGCCTTACGACATGGCGCTCGCGGCGACGGCGCCGATCCCGCCGTCGCCGAACGATCCCTCCGCTCGGTTCGGCGTCGCGACAGGACACGACCGGAGCTCGGACCCGAGCAAGGCCGACGGGTACGGGATGTTCCTCGTTTCCTCGGGGCCGTACATGATCGAAGGGGAAGACGCCATCGACTTCTCGAAGCCGGCCGCCCAGCAGGTGCCGCCATCCGGCTTCAAGCCGTGGAGCTATGACCAGGGGTATCAGCCGACTGGGTTCGGCCGGCTCACGCTCGTGCGGAACCCCTCATGGGATCCGGCCAGCGACCCGCTCCGCGCGGCGCTTCCCGATCGGATCGTCATCCAGGGCGGTAACAGCGACGCCTTGTCCCGGCAGGTCGCGGCCGGCAAGCTTGGCATGGTCTTCGACGATTCCCCACCCCCCGCGACCCTTCGTCATGATCTGAACGACCCGTCGCTGCGCCCCTTGATCCAAAGCATCGACACCGGGAATCTCATCATGGCTGACTTCGTCCTCACCCAGCCGCCCTTCGACGATCTGGCGGTCCGACGAGCGGTCGCGTTCGCCCTGGATCGCCGCCACATGCTCAGCGCCATCCAGGGCGGGTACGGTTTCGGAGCGGCGGTCCTTGCGAACCACTATGCGCCCGACAGCAGCGAAGACCTCCTGGCCTCCGGCTGGGATCCGTTCCCGGGGCGGGATGGTGCCCCGGACCTCGCGGCCGCGCGGCGGGCGATGGCCGGGTCACGGTACGCGTCCGGAGGACGCTGCGCCGACCCCGTCTGCGACACCGTGACCGTCGTCATCCACAACAACATGGGCTCGGTCGCGAAGGGCGTGGCCCGCAGCCTCACGGCGCTCGGCATCCATGCGAAGGTGATGGTCCCCGAGGACTTCTACGCCACCTGTACGGATCAGGGGGTCGTCCGTCGATCGCACATCGGTATGTGCGTCGGCGACGGTTGGTTCCCGGACTATCCGAGCGTCGGCAACCTGATCGTCACCAACTTCGGAGGCCCATCCGTCACGGCCCCGTACGGGATCACCCACATGGGAGCCTCCGCGGCCGACCTGGCCAAGCTCGGTTCAACCGTCCGATCGGTCCCGACCATCGCTCCGCAGATCCTGGCGTGCAACCAGGAGCTCGGCGCTCGTGGGGTCGCGTGCTGGACGCGCCTGGATGAGTACCTCGTGACCCAGGTGATGCCCTCCGTGCCGATCGCGTTCGCGCGAGTGATCCGGATCTCGCCACCTTCGATCGGCGCCTTCTCGTGGGACCTCGCGAACGAACAACCGGCGCTCGACCGGCTGGCCGTCACGGCTCCTTGAACAGGGTCACCGCGGCTGCACCGCGACCCAGACCGAGCCGTCCTGCGCGGTCGCCACGGCGATCGGGGCGGCCGCGACCGGCAGGGTCTCGACGATCACCCCCTGGGTCGGGTCGATCCGGATGACTTGCTCCGAAAGGGAGCACGCCACCCACACGCCGGCGGCGTTGACCGCGATCGACGCCGGCGCGTTGCAACCCTGTCCGCCGACGTCGATCGACGTGCGGATGGATCCCGTCGCCGGGTCGAGCGCGTAGACCGAGTCCCGCTGCTCGCTCGCGACCCAGACCGCGTCGGTTCCCATGGCGATCGCCGTCGGTGGTCCGCCGACGGTGTAGGTGCGGTCCACCTTCGTCGGAACCCCACTCAGCCGGTACAGATCCGAGGAGAGCGCATCGCCCACCCAGATCGCGGGACCGCCGAGCTGCCCGAACGCGATCGAGTCCGGTTGCGCGGTGTGGGAGCGGGGGAGCGAGATCGTCTCGGTCCTCCGCGACACCGGATCGAACCGGGTCACGGATACGGTGTTGGGATCGGCGACCCACACGGCACCGTCGCCGAAGGTGATCGCTTGGGAACCGATCGGGGTCGTGAACGCGGCGGAGACCTGCTCGGTGGCCGGGTCGAGCCGGCTCACGGTCGCGTCGGGGCTCCCCGCGGTCCCGAAACCAGCGGTGATCCACACCGCTCCAGCTCCGATCGTCGCCCCCGTGGGTACACCATCGGTGCCGCGCGAACCCGTTGAGCCATCCTGCTCCTGGACCCAGTAGATCTGCGATTGTCGGTCCATCACCCACACACGCCCGTAGCCCTCGGTCATCGCGATCGGGAAGGACCCGACCGCGATGGGTCGATCGAACCGATCGCCGTCGATCCGGGCGACCGTGCCGGCCCCAGGGAGATAGGTCGGTGCGGGCCGGAACGCGGCGAACGCGGCCACGGCCAGCGCGAGCACCCCCGCGATCGCGGCCGGGACGAGCCATGGCCGTCGCGTACGGGGCGGCGGCGCCGTCGACGCCCGCTCGCGACGCTCCGAGGCGACGGTCGCATCCTCGACCGGCTCCGGCCGGAGCCCGTCGTCGACCTGGACCACGTCGTAGAGCGTCCAGCTCCCGGGAACGCCCTTCAGCTCGACGACCTCCTTCTCTGCGAGCCCGAACCTCGCTCCCGCGACGAGATCCTTAACGGTCTGTGTGATGACGACCTCGGCGGCGCCCGCCCGACCCATCACGCGAGCGCCGGTATGCACGACGATCCCGTGCGCCTTATCACCCGCCCGTTCGATCTCACCGAAGTGCACCCCGGCCCGGATGTCCAGCCCGAGGTCCTGGACCCTGCGAGCCGCGACGAACGCGCATCGCACCGCGTCGGCTGGTCCTTCGAAGACCGCGAAGAACCCGTCTCCGGCGGTGTCGATCTCTCGGCCGCGGTTCGCTCGGAGCTCTTCGCGGACGACCCGCCGCTGCGCCTCCAACAGACGGGCCCAGCGTTGGTCTCCGAGCTCGCGCGCGAGTTCGGTCGAACCGACGACATCCGTGAACAACACGGCCCGCAACACGTTCGACGGGGTCTTCGGCACGGCCGAAGTCTGGCCGGGACGGGTTCGTTTGGGAAGGGTCGCCTTGCCGCCGTTAACCGTCAGGATCTGCTCGGGCGTATACGAGGATCCACTCCGCCGCGGCGCTCGACGAGCAGGGCAAGGTCCTCGCCGAGATCACGGTGGGCTCGGACCCACAGAGCACGACCGCTTGGTGCGATGGGACGAGGGCATCGCTCCGGAGCGGATCGTCGCGGTCGAAGGAGCAAGAGGGTTCGGTCTCGCGCCAATCAATCTCGCCGTCCCGCGTAATGCGAGCCTGGAAGAAACCCTTGACCACTCTGTTGATCGAACGCAGGCACACGAGGGAGAGGATCGTGATCGTCCATGTTGTCCTGGAAAATCCGGACTTCGAGAACCACGACGTTGGTGGCTGCCTGCGGGGAGGCAGCCACCAAACCGTTTCCCTCTAGTGGAGCACGTGGAACAGCGTCGGACCCCCCACGGTCTTCTCGGTGAAGCGGATGTGAAGGTCGGTACCCCGCGGAGTAGCGATGACGGTGAATCCTTCCTCGAGGCCTGCGGGAGCTCCCGGCAGTGCACACGTGATCGTCATCAAGCCTCTGCCTACGGCGTTGCCACCGGACCAGAAGCGGACCCTCACCTGGAGCACACCGGCATGCGCTTCCTCACTCGCATCGCCGACGGCATCGATGAGAGTGGTCGCCGCGAAGCTGCCGCTGGTCGGGGTCCACGAAACGAACCTGGTGACTGTGTAGATGCCAGCGACCTTCACCGATCCGTCGGGCGCCTCGTGGACGAAGGTCCCACCACCCGAAGCCTCTCCCTCTCCGGGCTCGGCCGTCCCGGTCGCCGTTATCGTCAGCGTGTCACCCACGAACCCGGTAGGGCCGACCGCCGTCGAAACGGCCGTACCGCCACCGACCGCCGCGCCGTCGACGATGCTCACGACGTCGAACCGGACGGTCGGCTGCCTGGAATCCCCGCCGGCGGTGCTCGGAACCGCCGTTCCCCAAACCACGGCCGCCGCGAGGCAGAGCAGACCGACCACGGAGCTACGAGATCTCATCTTCCTCACTCCATTCCCGGAAGGTGCGGGCATCGTTCCCACGCTTGCCACTCGGTCGGAGGTGATCTCGGCCATCGGGCAGGCCAGCGGTGTCGGTATGGGTACCAGACCATCGCTCTCCCGGCGCCTCGTTGCTCTGACGCCGGCTCGCACCTCCCGCCGCCGTTGATCCAGCCGGCCCGAACCGCCAACACTCTGGGTTTTCGAATCAGAGGGCCGCAACCCCCGTTTGACGTACGGCGAGGCCTGCGAGCCGATAGCTCCCTCGCAAACGTGCGGGGGACGGTAAAAGGTTCGTGAGTATCGCTGCCTATCGCGTCTTCGGCCATGAGCCGGCCGGCCACTTCGTCCTACTGATCCCTCGAGAGCCTGAGAACCCGCCAAGGCGAAGCGAGCGCGGTGGGCGTTGCGGTCGTCGGTGGTAGCTCGCGCTGGGCCGGTCCCCGAAGATCAACGGGACGCGGTCCTGCGCCGCCCTGATGGCACACGATGCGGTCGGTGATGGGTCAACTCATCACGGTGGCCGCATCGGACCTTGTGCTGCGGATCCGGGTGCTGCGTGCGATCCGGAACATTGACGAAGAGGCTCAGCGCCGGCGTTCCGAGGCATCGCGACTACGATGATTGGATGCCGACCGAGATCGACGTAGAGGACGTGCAGCGGCTCGTTCGTGACGAAAACGCCGCTCTCGTCGAGGTCCTGCCCGAGCGCGAGTTCGCGGAGGAGCACCTACCCGGCGCGCTGAACGTCCCGCTCAAGGGACTCACGGTTGAAGCCGTAGCCGACCTCGACCGGTCGCGTCCGGTCATCGCGTACTGCCACGACGACCTCTGAGACATGAGTCCGCGGGCCGCGTGGCGGCTCGAAGAGCTGGGGTTCGAGCGGGCGTACGACTTCGCCGGTGGGAAGACCGCTTGGATAGAGCGAGGCCTGCCTACCGAGGGAACCGGTCCGTTCCTGCTCGTCGCTGGACAGGTCCTTCGGCCTGCTACGGCGACCTGCCGACCAGAGACGCGCGCCGGAGAGGTCCGGGCTGAACTGGAACCCGGCCCCGACTCGATCTGCGCGGTCACGAACGACCACTCGATCGTCGTCGGACGCGTTCGATGGAAGGACCTGCCCGAGGACGACGACGTTAGGGTCGGGGGGTTCATGCAGCTCGGTCCCGCGACGGTTCGTCCCCGTGAGGAACTCCGGGACTTGGTCGAGCGGATGCGGGCTGCCGGTGTGAAGGCGATCCTCGTTACGTCGGAGGAGGGACGACTCCTCGGGGTCGTGAACCGCGACGACGGCGAACGCCTGGTGAAGGAGCGCGAGGGCCACTCACGCGCCGCGGAGTCGGTCACCTGATCCCCGTTGACGCGGAGGGAGAAAGGGCAGAGGGCGGGGACGGCCGCGAAACCGGGACGGCAGCCAGAGGGGCGGACGGAAAGACATGTGACCTGGTACTAGAGCTGGGAGCCAGAGTGCACGCCGATGCCAAGCGTTGAGGGCTCGTGCGGGCACGTTGCGGACGATAGCTGTCCGGCTTGGGCCCGATCGTGGCGCACGTCCCAGTGACTCCTAGACTTCCGTCCTTGATGCGGCCGCGGGCTCTGCCGCGGTCACGAACCGCATGATGAGGGCGGGAGCGTAAGGTCCCGATCGCGCTCAGCGCGGATCTATCCCACATGAGAGGGAATCGGACCCGGGGCGCGGGCGTCCGAAGGGTAGGAGCGAAGGTGGATCCCCGCGAAGAATTCCTGAGTTCGACCATGGGTGCGCTGGACCTCGTCTACAACATCGCGCGCCGGATGGTGCCGAGCGTGGAGGACGCCCAGGACCTCGTGCAGGAGACCTACCTTGCGGCGTTCGCAGCGTGGGTGAAGGGTCGCAAGCCCGACCGCGTGGAGCCGTGGCTCGCGACCATCTGTATGAACCTCGCGCGCTCACGATACCGGCGCGAGGCGCGGAGACCGCGGGAGGTCCCGATGGAGCTCGCACAGGGCGTGGCCGACCCGTCCGACCCCGAGCGAGAGGCTCTGGCCTCCCTCGATGCCGCGGCGCTCCGCCGAGCGATGTGGGCACTCGAGGAGGGCCAACGCGTGGCACTCGCGCTCGTGGATATCGCCGGCCTGTCCACCCGCGAAGCGGCCCAGGCGATGGGGACTCCGCGAGGGACGGTACTGTCGCGCCTGCACCGCGGGCGGCGCTCGCTCGCGAGGCTCCTCGGTGACCAGGTGAAGGGGAGACAAGCGTGATCGGCCGGCGCACCCACGACCCCGAGCGCGACGCGGCCATCTACGTGAGCGGCGAGATGCGGCCACCGGAGCGCAGGCGTTTCGAGGCCCATCTCCTCGGGTGCGACGATTGTTGGCGCGAGGTCTCGCTCGGTCGGGAGGGACGCGGCATGGTCGAGGCGTCTCGCGAGATCGCACCACCGGGGCTCCGCGACGATATACGTGCTGCGATCTCCGTCGCTCCGGTACCCCGTCGCCTCCCGCGACGCCTCGCGCTCGTGGCGGCCGTCGTTTCTGTTCTCGCCTTCTCGATCTTCGGCGCGGCGCAGGTCCGCTCACGCAACCAGCCGCTACCGATCGCGGCCGCCCTTACCGCGGCGCGCACGGAAACGCTTGCGGCCCGAGGGCCCTCGGAACTGCCGGCTCCCAACCTTTCGAGCCAGGGACTGCAACTGGTGATGGGAGAGCGGGTCGACCTCGCTGGGCTCACCTCCGATGCGTTCATGTACCGGAACACGGCCGGTGAGACGGTGCTGCTGTTCACGTCCGCGGCCCCCTTCCCAGTCGCGCACGCGGCAACCCCCCTCGCCGCCGGTGTGAACGGCTGGACGGCGCAGTCCGATGGGATGACCCTTGTCT
>VAYU01000061.1 GCA_005884925.1 Actinomycetota bacterium
GTTCCGCCGGACCCACAGGACGCTGTTGAACTTCTCGGGGAGCTCCGTCGCGAGCGGTGCCACCAGGAGCGAGAACGCCAACGGCGGCAGACCCGCCGCCTCGCCGAGGTTGCCCACCGCGTCGACGAACAGCTTCGCGCCACCGACCATGAGGATCAGACCGAAGGCAACCTGGACGAAGGGCGCGGCGGTCGAGCGCTCGACCGTCCACTCGGGGAGCCTCGGCAGCACCAACCGGAGCCCGACCCACATGCGGAGCGGGCGGATATCGCTCCCGTCACCGTCCATCCCGGGTTGCGGCGCTTGGAAGTGCCGTCGCACGTAGTACGCGTACCCGACCACCAGCACGATCGCGAGGCACACGTCGATCACGCGAGCGTGGAGCAGCCCGGCGACCATCGCGAGCGCGTACATCACGAGGAAGTAGCCCAGATCCTGTTGGATCGTCCTCCGGTCGATGTCCAGGTCGAGGCGCCGCCGCCCACCGCGACCGTAGGACAGGACCGCGACCCCGATCACGACCATCGCGAGCGTCGTGAGCATGAACGGGGCGCCCAGGATGGCGCCGATCCCGATCTCATCCCCCGCCTCGTGTCCCGACACGATCGCGACGAGCGGCAGGAGGGTCTCGGGGAGCGCCGTCCCGATCGCGGCGAGGACCGAACCCACGGCTCCCTCCGACAGTCCGAACCCTTCCCCGACCCACTCGATGCCGTTCGTGAAGAGCTCTGCCGCAACCAAGATGATCAGGAGGGAGGCGAGCAGGAGGACCCAATCCATGTGGCGGGCCATGCTCGCAGGGGTGCTAGGGTCTCGCAACCGATGAGCCGCGCGGAGACGACGCAGCGACCCGGTGTTCACTCGTTCGTGGTCGTGGTCGCCCTCCTGTCGGCCGCCCCGGCGCTCTGGCTGCGCTTCGCAACGCCCGACCTCTCGTATGCGATCGAAGCCCTGCTCTTCGGGCTCGCGATCGTGGGAGCGGCGTTCCTCCTTTCGTGGGCGGCGGAGGTGGCCCAACTGGACATCTCCGCCGGCCTCGCGATCGCGGTGCTCGCGCTGATCGCGGTACTCCCCGAGTACGCCGTCGACTTCGTGTTCGCCTGGCAGGGCGGCGCGTCGGTCCAGGGGTTCGGACCGGCCTGCCCGAGCACCGACCCGGGCGCCGCCTCGCCGTGCTCGCTCGCGCTCGCGAACATGACCGGCGCCAACCGGCTGTTGATCGGTCTCGGCTGGACGAGCGTGGTGTTCATCGCGTGGTACCGGACGCGGCGGGCGGGCCGCGCGCTCCCGGAAGGAGCGCCCGCGCGCCCGCCGGTCTGGTCCGGGGTGGCCCTCGACCGGACCCATTCCGTCGAGCTCGCCTTCCTCGCCGTGGCCACGCTCTACTCGCTCACGCTGCCGCTCAAGTCCAGCATCACCCTGATCGACGGCGCGGTGCTGCTGATCCTGTTCGGTCCTGTACTCGATCCGCCTGATGAAGGCGCCCGTGGAGGAGCCGCATCTGATCGGTCCGGCCCTGTGGATCGCGTCGTTCGGGGCGGCCGCGCGGCGGGCAAGTATCGCCGCGATGGCCGTCTGGGCGGCGCTCGTGATCGTCCTCAGCGCCGAGCCCTTCGCCCATGCCGTGGTCCAGACCGGTCGCGAGCACGGGATCTCGGAGTTCTTCCTGGTGCAGTGGCTCGCGCCGCTCGCCTCGGAGGCGCCGGAGTTCATCGTGGCAGGTCTGTTCGCCTGGCGGCTCCGGACGGGCATCGCCCTCGGAGCCCTCGTCAGCTCGAAGGTGAACCAGTGGACCTTGCTGGTCGGGTCGCTCCCGATCGTGTTCGCGATCTCGTCGGCCAGCCGGCACGGGTTGCCGATCGCCGGAACGCAGGCCGGTGAGCTGCTGCTCACCGGGTCGCAGTCGCTGTTCGCGGTGGCGATGCTGATCAACCTGCGGATGTCCCTCGCCGAGGCCGCATGGATCGTCGCGCTCTTCTGGGGGCAGTTCGTCGCGTCGCGGGTCGGTGGCGAGCACCTCCATGAGGAAGTGCTGGTGGTGGCCTCCGCCGTCTACCTGGTCGCCGCCGCCTGGATCCTCTCGGTGAAGCGGCGCGACGCGCTGACCCTCCTGCGCGATGGCCTCCGGACCCCGTACGCCGAGCTTGTCCCGGGGTGAGGTCGCCGCGCCCCCGTAGCCTGGGCCGGTGGACCCGCAGGCGTTCCTGGATCATCTGACGGCCGATCCCGAGACCGACGGGTCGTTGGTCCACGTGCAGGACCTTCCGGCGCGGGCGCCGCTCGTGCACCCGTTCCCCGCCGAGCTGCCCGAGGTGCTCGTCGGACGCCTCGGGTTGCTGGGCATCGAGGGGCTCTATCCGCACCAGGCGGAGGGGCTGGCGACGCTCGAGGGCGGAGCCGACGTGATGCTCGCGACCGGGACCGCCAGCGGGAAGTCGCTCGTCTACCAGGTGGCGTTCGCGCGGGCCGCGCTCACCGTCCCGAAGGCCACGGCGCTGTTCCTGTTCCCGACGAAAGCCCTTGCGCGCGACCAGCTCCGCTCGGTCCGGTCGCTCAAGCTCCCCCAGCTCAAGGCGGCGGTCTACGACGGGGACACGCCGCAGGCGGAGCGCCCGCTGATCCGGACGAACGCGAACCTCGTGCTGACCAACCCCGACATGCTCCACGCGTCATTGCTCCCCGACCACGCACGGTGGGCCGACTTCTTCCTGCGCCTGTCGCTCGTGGTGATCGACGAGGCCCACGTGCTGCGCGGCGTCTTCGGCTCCCAGGTCGCGATGGTCTTGCGCCGGCTCCGGCGGCTGATCGCGGCGCACGGCGGCGACCCGCGGTGGTGCCTGGCCACCGCCACCGTCGGGAACCCGGGTGAGCTCGCCGCGCGCCTCACCGGGCTGGACGTCGAGGTGATCGAACGCGACGCGTCGCCGCGCGGCCGGAAGCTCTTCGCGCTCTGGAACCCGCCGGTGATCGATGACGAGACCGGGGCGCGGCGGAGCGCACTGACCGAGGCGTCGTGGGTGATGGCCGGGCTCGTCGACCGCGGCGCGCGCACGATCGGCTTCACGCGGAGCCGGCGGGCCGCGGAGCTGCTCGCCGAGTTCACCCGTCGTGGCGTCTCCGACGCGCAGCTGCGGAACCGCATCAAGAGCTACCGCGCCGGCTACCTGGCCGAGGACCGACGCGCGATCGAACGGCAGCTCGCCGACGGCGAGCTGCTCGCGGTCGCCTCCACGAGCGCGCTCGAGCTGGGGATCGACATCGGCTCGCTCGACGCGGCCGTGCTGACCGGCTACCCCGGGACCCGCGCGTCGATGTGGCAGCAGGCCGGGCGGGCGGGACGCCGCGACGCGGAGTCGCTTGCCGTCCTGGTCGCGCAGGACGACCCGCTCGATCAGTACCTCGCGCAGCATCACGAAGAGCTGTTCGAACGGCCGGCCGAGGACGCCGTGATCGATCCCACCAACCCGTACGTGATGGGACCGCATCTGCGCTGTGCGGCGCGCGAGCTTCCGTTGACGCAGGAGGACGTCGGGACGTTCTTCGGCCCCGAGGCCGAACGCTTGGTCGAGGAGCTGATCGCCGACGGGGCGCTCGTCCGGCGGCAGGCCGGGACCGTGCACGACGTGGGCCGTGCCTCGCCGCACCGCGAGGTCGACATCCGCGCCGGCTCCGGCCACGTCTACCGGATCGTGCTCCAGGGGACCGGCGAGCTCCTCGGAACCTCGGACGAGCATCGGGCATTCGGCACGTTGCATCCGGGAGCCGTCTACCTCCACCAGGGCGAACAGTTCCTCGTGCGAGAGCTGAGCCTCACCGACCGCGTCGCGGTCGTCGCCGAGGCCGACCCCGACTTCTACACGCAGGCGCGCGACATCACGGACATCCAGATCGTGGATGTCTATGAACGTCGCGCGCTCGGCGACGCCGAGGTGTGGTTCGGCGACGTGCAGGTGACGAACCAGGTCGTGGGCTACGTCCGCAAGCTCGTCTCGACGAACGAGATCGTGGGTGATCATCCCCTGGCGTTGCCGCCCGTCACGCTCAACACCCGGGCGACCTGGTGGACGCTCCCCGGCCGGCTCTTCGGCCGTGCCGCGGTGGGACCGCGCCAGCTCCCCGGCGCGATCCACGCCGCGGAGCATTGCGCGATCGGGCTCCTGCCCCTCGTCGCCACCTGCGACCGCTGGGACGTCGGCGGCGTCTCGACGCCCGTGCACGAGGACACCGGGCTCACCACGATCTTCGTCTACGACGGCTACGAGGGAGGAGCCGGCGTCACCGAACGCGGGTTCCGCAACGTCGAACGATGGTTGCACGCCACCCTCGAGCGGCTCCGCGAGTGCCCGTGTCGCGACGGCTGCCCGTCCTGCGTGCAATCGCCGAAGTGCGGCAACGGCAACGAGCCGCTGGACAAGCGGGCCGCTGCGGCGCTGCTCGGGGTCGTGCTGGCGTGAGGCCTCAGGCGATGCCGCGGGCCGCGTACTCGGCCCGCAGCTCCATGCAGCGCACGAGGAGCGACCGACTAGTCTGCGCCCGTGCGTCTCACGCCCACCGAGGAAGACCGGCTCCGGATCTTCTCGGCAGCGGAGCTCGGCCGTCGGACGCTCGCCCGAGGGCTGCAGCTGAACGCCCCCGAGGCGATCGCGCTCGTCTGCGACGAGATGCATGCCGCGGCGCGCGGCGGTGCTTCGTATGAAGACGTCCTCCAAGCGGGACGCGTCGCCGTCGCCCCGAACCAGGTGCTCGACGGCGTGGCCGACGTCGCGCAGGAGATCCGCTTGGAAGTCCTGCTCGACGAGGGCTCCCGTCTCGTCGTGATCCGCGCCCCGTTCGGCCCGCGCTCCGAGGATGGGCCCGGCGCCGTGCGATTCGCGGAGGGCGACGTCCTGCTCGCTCCGGAGCGATCGCGCATCAGGCTCACTGTGACCAACACCTCGGAACGCCCGATCCGCGTCTCTTCGCACTTCCCGTTCGAGGAGGCGAACACGAAGCTGGCGTTCGACCGCGAAGCCGCGCGCGGGTTCCGGCTGGACCTCCCCGCCGGGGATTCGAGGCGATGGGCGCCGGGTGAGACCCGCGACGTCGACCTCGTGAAGTTCGGGGGCTCGGCCGGTGCCTGAGCGCATCTCAAGGGATCAACACGCGCTCCGACACGGGCCCACGATCGGCGACCGAGTGCGACTCGGCGATACCGATCTCTGGATCCGGATCGAAGACGACCTGACCGAACCGGCCGATCAAGTTCTCTGGGGCTACGCGAAGAACCTCCGGTCGCGGATGGGCCAGCACGACCGCGCGACGTCCGAGAGCGAGCTCGACGCCGTGATCGGTGGCGCGATCGTCGTCGATCCGCTGGTCGGGATCGTCAAGGCCGACGTCGGCATCAAGGACGGCCGCGTCGTGGGTATCGGGAGGGCCGGCAACCCGGACATCACCGACGGCGTCGACCTGACGATCGGCCCCGGGACCTGGCCGATCCCCTGCCACGGCCTGCTCGTCACGCCCGGCGCGGTCGACTCGCACGTCCATCTGCTGAGTCCCCGGCTCGTTCCCGTCGCTCTGTCGGCCGGCGTCACCACCCTCGTGACGGCCGGGTTCGAGGAGCCCGCGTGGCGGATGATCCGCACCTTCGAGGCGTTCGAGCGCCTGCCCGTGAACCTCGGGTTGCAGGCCTCGGCCCGAACGGAGGTCTCGGGGTCCGCGGAGCGAGCGATCGAGTCGGGCGCGATCGGCCTGAAGGTCCACGAGGACTGGGGTGCCTCAGCACGGATCGTCGACGCGACGCTCACGATGGCCGAGGCCTTCGACGTCGCCGTCTGTCTGCACACCGACGGCCTCAATGAATCCGGCGAGCTGGAGGAGACGGTCGCCGCGATCGCCGGTCGGTCGGTCCACGCTTATCACGTCGAGGGCGCCGGTGGTGGACACATCCCGGATCTGCTCGCGATCGTCCGCGAGCCGAACGTGATCTGCTCGTCGACGACGCCGAGCCTTCCGTACGGCCGCGCGGCTGCCGCCGAGCACGCCGACATGATCCTGATCGTCCACGAAGGGAACCCTTCGCTCCCAGAGGACGTGGCGGCCGCGCGCGAGCGGATCCACCCCAAGACGATGGCCGCGGAGGGGCCGCTGCACGAGCTCGGTGCCATCTCCATCGTGAACAGCGACTCGCAGGGTATGGGCCGGATCGGCGAGACGGGCCGCCGGACGTGGCAGCTCGCCCACGCGATGAAGTCGTGGCGCGCATCGGCGGCCGGCGAAGGATGGCCCGACGCGCTTCCCATCGAGGACGACGACAACCGACGGGTCCTCCGGTATCTGGCGAAGCACACCGTCGAGCCGGCGAGGACCCACGGGCTCCACGAAGAGGTCGGATCCCTCGCACCCGGTCACCTGGCCGACCTGGTCCTGTGGGAGCCGTCGTCCTTCGGCGCGAAGCCGCTCGCGGTGATGAAGGGCGGGGCCATCGCCTGGGGCCCGATCGGCGAGGGCAACGCCTCGGTGCACGGTGCAGAGCCGACCAGGTTCGGCCCCGACTGGGGGAGCACGGGCGACGCCCCGCCGGGCCTCTCGGCCACCTTCGTCTCGGCGGCCGCCGTTGAGGCCAGCATCGCACACACCCTCCGGACCCGCCGGCGGGTGGTCGCCGTCCGGGGGACGCGAGGGCTCCGGCGGACCGATCTGATCGCCAACACCGCGGTCCCGCCCATCGAGGTGTCGCGGACCGACGGGGCCGTGACACTCGACGGCCGGGAGCTCGCCGCCGACCCCGTCTCGAACGTCCCGCTCAGTCGGCGCTACTTCCTGTGAACGATGCCCTCGAAGCTCGAACCGGCCCACGACCGGGACCCATCCCTTGCGCCATGAGGGCGTCTTCGGCCACACTCCCACCGGATATGTCCGCTGAGGGGAGGGCCGGCAGCGTCGGGGCCGGCGACGGCTCGGTGGAGCTCGTCGGCGTGACCAAGCGCTTCGGGACGGTGACCGCGGTCGATGCGATCGACATCCGGGTGCGTCCCGGCGAATTCCTCTCGCTCCTCGGCCCATCCGGGTGCGGCAAGACCACGACGCTTCGGATGCTCGCGGGGTTCGAAGATCCGGACGAGGGCGAGATCCGGATCTCGGGCAGGGCGGTCCAGGGCGTCCCGCCACATCGGCGCGACGTGAACACCGTGTTCCAGAACTACGCGCTGTTCCCCCATATGTCCGTCTCGGAGAACGTCGCGTACGGCCTCCGCCAGATGAAGACGGACAAGACCGAGATCGGGCGACGGGTGGGCGAGGCGCTCGAGATGGTGAAGATGAGCAGGCTCGCCAACCGCAAACCGCGGGAGATGTCCGGCGGGCAACAACAGCGGGTGGCGCTCGCCCGCGCGCTGGTGAACCGGCCGAGCCTCTTGCTCCTCGACGAGCCCCTCGGCGCGCTCGACCGCAAGCTTCGCGAGGAGATGCAGATCGAGCTGAAGCTGCTGCAGTCCCAGGTCGGCATCACGTTCATCTTCGTCACGCACGACCAAGACGAGGCCCTGTCGATGAGCGATCGGATCGCGGTGATGCTGGACGGGCGGGTCGAGCAACTCGCTGACCCGGACACGGTCTACGATCACCCGAGGTCTGCGTTCGTCGCGGGGTTCATCGGGAAACAGAACTTCTTCGAGGGCACGTCGCGCGACCGGGGCTCCGTCGTCGAGGGGGATGGATGGACCTTCCGTTCGTCGCTCGAGCCGATCGGCGCCGTGGACGGGCGCGCCGCACTCGCCGCCGTCCGGCCAGAGGCTGTGCGGGTGTCCGCCCAGCAGCCGTCGGATGGAAGGAACGCGATCTCGGGCGACCTGGCAAGCAGCTCGCATCTTGGCGACGTGATCCAGTTCGTCGTGCTCACACCCGATCGCAAGGAGGTCATCGCCCGGCTCCCGCGCCCGGACGCTCCGCATCTGGACGTCGGTGGGCGAGTGTGGTGCTCGTGGGAGGCGGATCACACCCACGTGTTCGGGGCAGAGCAAGTCGAGATCGTGCTCGCCGATCCGGCGCGCGACGAAGCGGCCGCGATCGCAGGATGAGGCCGTACCGGGGCAGCAGAAGGAGGAAGGTCGGATGAGCGAACCAGATGAGGATCTGAAGATCCTGGCGTCGGTGGAAAGCGCCCAGCGGATCAGTCGGCGCGCGTTCATGAGCGGATCCGTCGTGGCGGCATTCTCGGGAAGCATCTTGCTGTCGGCATGCAGCACCAGCAGCCCAGGCGGTGCCGCGAACTCGAGCGGCGCGTCACCCACCCTGGAGGATCAGCTGGAATTCTTCCACTGGGCCCAGTACGACGACCCGAAGCTCTTCAAGAAGTTCACCAACGAACTGGGGCCCGTTACCCACATCGACACCTACACGTCGAACGAGAACGCGATCACGAAGCTGGTGGCTGCGCAGGGCAGCAGCGGGTACGACATCGTCGTCCCGACCGGCCCGTACATCCCGCAGATGGTCGCGAACAACCTGCTCCAGGAGCTTGACCTGTCGAAGATCCCGAACTTCCAGAACCTCGAAACGGTATTCACGAACCAGCCGTGGGACCCCGGCAACGCGCACTCGGTGTGCAAGGACTGGGGAACGGTCGGGTGGATCGTCGACAAGAACCAGATCTCCACACCGATCAACACCTGGAAGGACTTCATCAACGTCGCGATGACCGAGGCGAGCGGGAACGTCTCCCTGCTCGACGCGCAGAACGAGGTCATGGGCGTCTACTTCTGGGCGAACGGGATCGATTGGACGACGACGAACCAGGCTGACCTCGACGCGTACGAGGCGTGGACCCTCCAGATGGCGCCGCACGTTAAGGCATTCGAGTCGTACCCCGGCTACCAATTCGCCCAATTGGGATACGGCTTGTCGCACGTATGGAACGGTGACGCCCGGCAGGGGTTCAACTCGTTCAAGGATCCGAGCCGCTACGCCTGGGGCATCGGCTCACCCAACACCGAGCTCTGGATGGACAACTGGACCATCGTGCAGGGAGCCCCGCACCCGGAAGCGGCGTACGCGTTCATCAACTTCATCCTCGATCCGAAGAACTCGCTGCAAGACATGGAGTTCCACGGCTACAACACCGGGATCACGGGGTTGAAGGAGGCCGCCGCGGCAGCGAAGGTTCCCTACCTCGACATGGTGTTCTTCGATCCCGCTCAGCTCGCCACGATGCATGCGCAGGAGATCAACTCGGCGTTCGACCGCGAAGTGCAGATCTTCCTGAACATGAAGAACGCCGCGGGCGCGTAGGTGCGAGGGTGGCCCAGCGGGTAGCGGCGTCCGAACGCGGTGCCCGGAGGATCCGGGCACCGCGGTTCGTCATGGCGCTCCCCGCGTGGGTCTGGTTCCTATGCTTCTTCACGCTGCCGGTGTTGTGGATCGTCTACTACTCGTTCGGCTACAAACCGGACATCTACCACCCGATCGCGACCGACAAGCTCTCGCTGGGGTCGTACCACGAAGCGTTCTCGCGGGCGTTCGTACACGTCTTCTCGCAGACACTGCAGATCTCGATCATCGGTACGTCCCTCTGCTTGCTGATCGCGTTCCCGTTCGCCTATTGGCTCGCGACACGCGTGTCACCTCGTTGGCGAGGGGTATTGCTCGGACTGGTGGTAGTGCCGTTCTTCGTGAACTTCCTGATCCGCACGGTCGGCTGGCTCATCCTCTTGTCGCCGGCGGGCCCCGTCTCGAGCCTCCTGCAGCGATGGGGGCTCCGCAGCGAGCCGCTGCACCTGTTGCAAACGCGGGGAGCCGTCCAACTCGGCGTCGTCTACAACTACCTGGCGCTCATGATCCTGCCGCTCTTCGTGACGCTCGACCGGCTGGATCCTGCGATGCGCGAGGCATCGAAGGACCTCGGGGCCAACCGCGTGAAGACCTTCCGTCAGATCACCCTCCCGCTGGCGGCTCCCGGCATCGTCGCTGGGTTGCTCCTGGTCTTCATCCCGCTGACCGGCGACTACATCACCGCCTTGGTGCTGGGGGGTGCGAAAGGGAACATGGCCGGCGTCGTGGTCGCGAGTCAGTTCACGATCGCGCAGGACTGGGCGCTCGGAGCGGCGCAGGCGGTGATCCTGATCGCCATGATCATGGGGACGGTCGCCGTGTTCGGTCTGTTCGCGATCGCGATCCGCGCGATCGTCCGGGTGAGCCGCAGGATCACGCTGCCGCCCGTCGCGGAGGAGGCCGTGTGAGCGCCGTCGAAGCCGGCAGGAAGGGACGTCGCCGGGACCTTGCCGACGTCGGGCTCCGTTCATGGGCGATCCTCGTCTACGTGTTCCTTTTCCTTCCTATCCTGGTGATCGTCGTGTACTCGTTCAACAACGGACGGGCGATGATCACGTGGAACGGCGTCGGCCTGAACGGCTACCGGACGGGCTTAACCGATCCCACCATCCAGGATGCGGTGAAGACCTCGATCGTTGCAGCCGTGGGGACGGCCGTCATGGCGACCATCCTCGGCTCGTTCGCCGGGATCGCCTTGGCCAGGCGGAAAGGCAAGTGGACGATCCTGTTCTTGGCACTCGTGTTCCTGATCCTCGTGACACCCGAGATCGTCGAGGCGATCGCGCTCCTCCTCTGGTACGTCCGTCTTGGCGGACCATTCGGGCCACACACGCCGATCCCCGGCATCAGCTATGGGATGGTCCGGCTGTGGGTGGGTCACTCACTGTTCGCGACGGCGGTCGTCACACTGATCGTCCGAGCGCGACTCCAGGGGCTCGATGAGACGTTGGAGGAGGCCGCCGCCGATCTGTATGCCACGCCTGCGCGGAGGTTCCGGCAGATCACGCTCCCCCTCATGCTCCCCGCCGTGCTTGCCGGCGCCCTCCTCGCATTCAGCTTCAGCCTCGACGACACGATCATCTCGTCGTTCGTGAGCGTTGCCGGTGCATCGCCGTGGCCGGTGTACGTGTTCAGCGCGGTCCGCAACGCTCTTCGACCCGAGGTCGCGTCCGTGTCGACGCTCCTGCTGACGCTGACCTTGATCGCCATCGCGTCCGTGGCGCTCGTCCTGCGTCGGAGCGGTCAATCGAGCAAGGACGTCGCCAAGACGATGACGGTGGGTGGCTGAGCGCTCGCACCGACCGGCCCGCCGCTGCGCACCGCACCGCTGAGATACTCGGGATCATGAGCACGCCCCCGTACGTCGCGGTGATCGGGGCGAGCAACGCCACGGAGTGGGAGCTGGCATCGGCGGAGCGCGTGGGTCAGCTGCTCGCGGAGGCGGGATGCGTATTGGTGTGCGGAGGGCTCGGGGGGGTCATGGATGCCGCCGCCCGCGGCTCCGCCGCGGGCGGCGGCATCTCGATCGGGATCCTTCCGGACAACGACCGGGACTCCGCGTCCCGGCACCTGACGGTGGCGATCGCGACCGGCTTCGGCGAGGCCCGGAACGTGATCGTCGCGCGGAGCACCGACGCCGTGATCGCGGTCGGCGGCGAGTTCGGAACGCTCTCGGAGATCGCGCTCGCACTCAAGAT
>VAYU01000001.1 GCA_005884925.1 Actinomycetota bacterium
GCAGGCCCGAGCCGCCCACCGAGCCCGTCTTGCGTTTGAGGAGCAGACAGATAAGGAGCGAGACCGCCGGACTAGCCGTGACACGAGAACCCACGGGCTATTAGTCGCGATTGGCTCGGTCTTGCACTTGAGGGGATAGGAAGGGGCGGGGGGCCGAAAGTGGTACGGGTGGGGGCGTTCCCTCGCGCGCGGGCGTTTCGTGGACACGCCAGCTCCATGCGTGATCGGGCCATCGGTCCGCGGGTCAGGCCCGTCAGGTCGTCACGCCGGCGCCGCTCGTCAGATCAACCGAGCTCCCCAAGACCTCCGAATCGCATGAGCTCCGCGGACGTGCGGCGCTCGCTACGGGCAGGTGAACCGAGTCTTGTCGAAGGAGAAGCTCAGGCCGCTCGCGCTTGTGCCCATGTGAGCGGTCTCGTGGGCCATCACCACGGACCCGTCGGTCCCCAGAAGCCTGACGCGGAAGGTCTCATGTTCCACTTCGTTCCGGAGGTTGTTCTCGTCGCCGAACCACGTGGTGAACTTGCCCGCGTAGCTGGGCTGCGTTGAGTCGTCCGGAACGAACGAAAACGTGCCGTGGAGCGTCCCCGTGAACCAGGACGTGCCGTTCGGAAGCTCGGTGCTGTGGAAGACGCCGCTGTACGTTTGGGTGAGCGTCCCTGTGGCTCTCGAGCAGGGGTTCACGTCGGGGTTGGATTCGGTGACGTTTGCGACGTGGACGGTTTCCGTCGTCGCCCGCGCCCCAGCCGGTGAAGCCGTCAGCACACCGCCCGCGAAAGCCGCGAACGTGAGTATCCCTAGCAACGATCCCAATCGCTTCATCGTGACCTCTCCTTTTCTCGAGCGCCACAAAGCGGATGCCTGTTACCCATGTTTGCGAGCAGGGCCGCGGCGGAGATCATCGAACCCCACTGGTGCAAACGAACGTCGCAGTGATTTCCCGCCTCCCATCGCGCCTACGGGGGATGGCGCGCCGTGTGTCAGGCAAGCACGGGCGGCCCCTCGCGTCAACGAGAGGGCATCTGTGCAGGACATCGCTACAAGTTCCCTTGGCGTCGAAGAACCCCGGCGCACCGTTCCGGCGGTCGGGGTTCGTCGCAGCTCGACCTAGGAGACCCCGCAGAAGCCGGGTGTCACGTCCACGCGCTGTGATGCGCCGACCGGGATGATCTGGGTCGTCGTCCAATCGGCCTCAACGGTCCCCTCGTTCCGGGCGAGGATCGGCTCGCCAGGTGTCTCGAAGTAGCCCTGGCCCGCCGAGACGTGCGTCACTCGACAGCCGGACCCGACGGCGCCGGCCCGGTCGTAGAACGTCAGTTCGCCCGCCGTCACGGCGATGATGATCGGACCCGTGTGCATGTGCCAGCCGGACGAGAACGCCGCCTGACCGATGCTCGGGTCGGCGGGTTGCGCAGTGTTGCTGAACTGGGCGACCTCGACCTGATCCGTCGTGCGGAACTTGATCAACGGCGGCACATCGGCCTTGACGGTGTCGATGACGGTCACGTCGGCCAGGGTCGTCTTGGTGGAGACGCCGGCCGGTGGCGTCCCGGATGCGACCCCTCCCCACACCATTGCGCCGACGATCGCCGCTGCAACGAGCAGGAGTGCCCGGCTCGATACCGACCCCTTCATCACGTGCTTCATGGGTTCCTCCCCTCTGACGCGGACCGCTCGTTCTCGATCCGCTAGAGGGCGGGGAACGGGGCCAGGGGGAAACCTTCCGGGGGGACACAGCTCTCAGGCCACGCTAAGCACGTTGCGGCATCGGCGCAAGAGCGATGAGCCATGAGCGATGAGCGAATGACTTTCCCTCGCCATGCTGGAACCTGCCCATTTCCCGGGCTCCCATCGCAGCGGTTAGTTCGGGGATGACCCGCGCCGCCCGGACTATCCATCCTTCATTCAGCGCCATCCGAGGAGTCGCTTTCTGCTGGAAGCAACTCTCGCGGTCGGCCTTGCTTCGCTCTACGATTCATCGCTCTACGATCATCCCGAACCGTTGGGAGGAGCCAGCTGTGAAGTGGGTCACGCGGGAGCGTCCGAAGACGGACCGCATAGCCTGTCCCTGGCTGATCCGGCGCTTCATCGACCCAGAGGCTGAGATCGTCTACGCGGCGCCGGACGCCGTTGTGGAGACGGCCGGTCGCGAGGGCGGACGTTCGTTCGATGCCGAGGGAGCTGACTACACGCACCGTGGGCGCAAGTGCAGCTTCGAGGTCCTTGTAGACGAGTTCGACCTCGGCGGCGATCCCGCCCTCGTGCGGCTCGCGAGGATCGTGCACGCGGCCGACGTCTCGGACGACCTGGACGGGGAACGGGAGGGCGCCGGGCTGCTGGCCATCGGCATCGGCGGTCTCGACGTCGAGGTCGACGATCAACGGCTCCTGGAACGCGGATCCTTCGTCTACGACGCCCTCTACGCCTACTGTCAGCACACAAAGTGAGCGACGATCGGGGCTCCGAGCCGCCCGCTCCGACGGAGTCACCCACCTTCGCGAGCGTGATCCGGTACTTCCTCGGCCTGGGCACATGGGGCTTCGGGGGGCCGATCGCCACGGTCGGCTACATGCAGCGAGACCTCGTCGAACAACGCCGGTGGCTTGATCGGCAGGACTTCCTGAACGGCGTCGCGCTCGGGCAGACGATGCCCGGGCCGCTCGCTGCTCAGGTCGTCATGTGGGTCGGGTACCTCCAAGCAGGCGCCGGCGGCGCACTCGCGACAGCCGTCGCCTTCATCTTGCCATCGCTCCTGCTCGTCCTCGCTATCGCCTTCGTCTATGTGCGCTTCGCTGGCCTCCACTTCGTGCAGTCACTCTTCTACGGCATCGCTCCCGCCGTGATGGCGATCATCGCGTTCGCTGCTGTGAAGCTCGCTCAACTCACCGATCAGAGGGACGTGCGTCTGTGGGGAATCACGTTCGTCATCTTCATCGTGACGGCTCTTACCGGAGCCGAGATTGCGCTGCTCTTCGTCGCTGCCGGTCTGATCATGATCGGACTCGACGCTCCTCCCGCCTTCCTCCGCCGGCGAACGAGCGGCCGCGGCGCCTCCGTCCTTGGCGTGCCGTTCAGCGTGCTCACGGGCACGGCGGTCGGGGGAACGCTCATCTCGCTCGGTCTGTTCTTCCTGAAGGCAGGAGCGTTCATCTTCGGGAGCGGGCTCGCCATCGTTCCGTTCCTGAAGGCGGGAGTCGTGTCAGAGCACCACTGGTTGACCGAAGGCCAGTTCCTCGACGCCGTGGCGGTGGGCCTGATCACGCCCGGGCCGGTCGTGATTACGGCCGCGTTCATCGGCTACCTCGTCGGAGGGCTCGCAGGGGCTGCCGTCGCTACGATCGCGATCTTCACGCCGATCTATCTGGGCGTCGTCCTCCCGGGTAGGTGGTTCGTTCGGCACCAAGGGCACCCACAGGTGCGAGCCTTCGTGAGGGGCGCCACAGCCGCGGCCGCCGGTGCGATCGCGGGAGCGACCGTCGTCCTCACCCGTGCGGCGGTGCACGACTGGCCAACCGCGGCGATCCTCGTGATCAGCCTCGTCTTCACCTGGCGGGTCAAGAACAAGGAGCCGGTGCTTGTACTGCTCGCTGGTATCGCGGGCATCTTGCTAAAAGGTCTCTGACCACGAGATGAGTCGCGATGTCGGACACCACTTAGCAGATCTTGTACGAGCCCGCACCGGTATACGAACACCTTGAAGCGATCGTTCCGTTACTCCGCTTGAGCGTCGCGGTATCGCCGTTGTTGTTCCAGATATAGGACGAGGACCGCCAGTAGAGGTTGCCGAGCGTGTTCGCACCCTTCCCCGTGTGCACCTTGACGCTCTTGCCTGCCCCGAGCCGGAAGGCGGGGAACTTGTAGACGTGCCTGCTGGCGTCTCGGAGCGTCCACCGGTGAGCGCCTTCCGGGTCGTCCCGGTGTTCTTGATGACCACGTACTCGGCGTTGAGGCTGGCGTTCGATCCGGTGTCAGCGCCCGGGGAGTCGAAGTAGATCTTCGTGATCTTGATCGCGGCAGACGCGGGGCCGCGAGCCCGAACGTGAGCGCAGCCGCGATGGTCATGACGAGGGTCTTCTTCACGGCAGCCTCCTATTGACGATGCGTCGGCCCTCCCGACCTTTCCTTCGATTTCGACATCTCGTCTGGGAAACGCCTGGCGAACTCACGAGGCGCCGCAGCATCCGATGGATGGTTCTGGGACTGGCGCCGTAGTAGACCGCGTCGCCGATGCGCGACGCCGAACGACGGGACCAGTATCCGAGGATCGGGCCGGCCTCGAGGAGCCCGAGGACGCGCCGTATCGGAGCTTCCGAGTGGTCGCGTCGGCGGTCGCGAAGGCTCGGGCTTCGACCTCGATCCGTGAGACGAGACGAGCGCGGTCGGTGGTGATCCCCATCGGATTGATGATGCGGACCACCACCGACGCTGGCGGCGATGACGCGATGTTTGCGAATGGCTGCCGTCCGCCGTGCTTCGTCCGCAGTCGGGGACCGGGAATCGCGAGGCCGGCCGTTGCGGGTTTGCGACACACCAGTCCCGAGGGTAGAAGGGGGCATCTGGCGGAGGGAGGGCAGCATGAAAGATCCAGAACGCCCGGGAGAGAAGCTCGGCATCGTCCAGGTATTGGAGACGATCGGCATCCTCGAGTTGCTCGGCGGCGCCTACCTATTGGTGACGGTGCAGCACACCGACGTCAGCTTCGGCGGCGACCTCATTCCGATCACGACGCAGACGCACGATTGGGCTTTGGGGATCGCCTACCTCGCCGCCGCTATCTTCGTCTCCGCGCTGTGGTTCGGTTTCGCCACATCATCCAAGATCTCCATGACGTGAAGCGGCGGCTGGACCTACCGACCCCACAGACGCCGGGATGAAAACCAGCCAACGGGCCGGGGCCGGGCTTGGCCCTTCGGTGTGAGCGTCCGGGAGCACCGGGAACTCGAGGTCGGCGAGCGTTCGCCGAGGTTCGAGACCTGGGACCGGATCTGCAAGCTGTACGGGTGGCCGCAGACGTTCGCCTCAGGAGGCCACTAGTCGAGGAGGACCGGTCGGCTCCTGCTCCCATCTATTGCCGAGACGGTCGGTGAACTCGATGCGCTGAACGACGGGATCAGTTCCGCTCACGCACGACGCCTCGTCGGTCGTGATGTTGACGGGCCTCTGCTCGCTGTCACCGATGAACGGAGCCTCCCCGTCACCCCAGTCGGTGTGGACCCACCACCTCATAGGCGGTCGTTAGACCGAGGTTCGTCACCATGACTTGGCCAGTAACGGTGCCATCACCCGGTACCGATCTGTTGCCGACGCTTACCGGGCGGACCAAGGAGCTTCTGCAAGGAGTGTCCGCTCGAGGTATCGCTCCTGGATTCTGTTCGCGTCTCGTTGGGCGGTGACTATCTCCCCTGTCTTCTTGACGTACTTGCGTGTGAACCAGATCAAGGCGCCAGTAAGGACGGCGATTGCGACGGCGCTCCAAGCCTGAATGGCAGAGGAATCGAGCCCCACGCGGTGAAGTCTGACAGATAGCTAGGCAACATCCCGGGGGCTAGGCTCGGTGAAATGACCGAGGAAGACGGCGACCTTCGAGCCATCCTCGAGACCCTCGACCCGAAGGCCCGCGACACGCTCCGTCGCGACCTGATCCACGCGCTTGGTTCTCATCGGTCGACCAATACGAGTGATCGCCCAGACCTGACTCGGCTGCTGTGATAGATGATGCGGATGGAACTCCGCGAACGCCATCGGCGTCGTGAACGCCGCCGACGTTGGCCTCCGCCCACGCCCATCTCACCAGCGGGCATGGTCGCCGGGCTCACGACGACCGGCTGTGTGGTCGCGAGCGGGATCGTCTGGCTCGTCTTCTCATATCGCGCATTCGCGTGCACTGGGGGCTGCGCGATACCGCCGCCGGTCGGCGGTCTGCTGGTGGTCGTGGTGGGAGCGATCGTGGCGCTCATGGTGTGGCTGGCGATCAGCATCCTCCAGCAACCCGTGGAATCGAGTGGCAGCTCGGGGTGGCTCTGGGGGCTGAGCGTGATCTTCGCGCTCGGGATCGCGCTTGGGGCTATGACGCTGCCGAGCGTCAGCTGCCCACCGGGCCAGCACCTGAGCGTGTTCAGGTTCTGCTACATCGCGAGCAACGACCGCTTCCCCGTCATCGACAAGCGCTGGATCAAAGACGTGGCTGACGTCGCGGGCGTCGTGGTGGCACTCACGCTGATCCGTTGGCGGCGACTGGTGTTCGTGACGGCGCCGATCGCGGGCACGGTGTGGCTGGTGGGAAGCCTCGACCTCCTCGTGCGCCGGATCGTTCAGGCCTGATGCGCGGCGGAGGGTGGTACGGCTGCTCGGCGAGACCGAAGCCTCGTAATCGGTCACGGTCGCCCATCCTCTCGGTGGCCTTGACCTGCGGGGACGTAAACAGTAGGAAGAGCCGGAAGGAGCCTATGTGAGCGTTCACGGGTCCGACGATCCGAACATCCCGGCCGCACCGATACAGGACCCGGGCGGTTTGCGCGACGGCCGCGGGACACCGGTCGATTCCCGCACGCTTCCGCCTGTCGCTCGGACCGGCTCTCACTTCAAGACCTCGAACCTGCGCTTGGTGGTCCTCGGACTCGTCGTCCTCGTCCTGGTCGTCGCGATCCTCGTTGGCTCGCGGGGGTAGGTCGGATCGGTTCAAGTCTTGGGTCGCGTCCCCCGACCCGCGAAGAACTCGGTCGCGTTCTGATCCACGACCAGGCCGACCGCAACGCGATCTCTTCTCGCCTCATGCGCTACCGCGACGGGCGAGGGGAACGACTGGGCCTAAATCATCGACATGCTGACGATGCATCCGGAGGCACGACGAAAGGTGGTTCGGTTGCTGGGTGAGATCCAGTCCGGAACCTGAGAACTCTCGGGTTACGTCCCGGGCTTATCTCTGGCAGAGCGCCCCACCTAACGCCTAGGCAGCAACTCTGTCTTTCAGCCCTAGCCCCAGGAGACCGCCGAACGGCATCGTCAAAACGCCGAAGACGACGACCAAAACGGCCGTGAAGGCGTCCGAGGCCTTGTAGAAGACGACCGGGACTACCCCGGCAGCCATAACTGCCCCGGTGAAGAAAGCTAGGAAGGCAGCGCTCCAAGGGGCCGTCATCCATATGAATCTCCTCATGGAGTGAGTCTCCGCCCAATCGGCGCAGGTTGGCGAATCGGCGAGAACGCCGCCGATTCGGTCCACCTATCCCTTGTGCACACCGTGACGGTGCTGGTCGCGACGGTTCCTCCGTCCGGCGAGCGGGTTGAGCCCGGTCGGGGTGTCGGCGGGCTGTTTGGCCCGCCCTGCACCGTGAGGATCAAGGGACGCCGGGACGGTGAGGCGCGTCGATCAACGGGTCGGGCGCATGCCATACGGCCTCGACGTTGTTCTGATGCAAGTCGTTCACAAATGCGGCGTAGTACCGCTCGGAGTACTGCGTCCACACGCCGGGCTCGCCTCGCGTTGCTGCACCGTTCGCGACGGCGGCCTCGAAGAACGCGTCTACGTCCTCGCGACCTTCGGCGGAGAACGCAACATGAGCCGCTGTGGTCACGGACTCCCCTTGGCAAATCGAGAAGTCGTCCAGGTCCTCGGCCCCGTAGCTGACACAGTCTTCCTGAACGTAAAGTTCCTCGTAACCGAGTGGGGCGAGAGCTGCGGCATAGAGCCGTCGGCTTGCGGCCAGGTCTTCCACAACAAAGAGCACGTGATCGACAATTACGCGCCGAACGCTCATCCATCTAACGCTATCAACGCCACGCCTCCAACTCCCACCCCCTGTCCAGCCTGGCCCACACGGCCTCGCCGTCGCTTGACACTCGGTAGCGTTGTCCCGATGTCGAGGATCTTGGTGACCGGGATGTCGGGAACCGGCAAGTCGTCGGCTCTCGCCGAACTTGGCCGACGCGGTCATCGCGTCGTAGACACCGACGATCCGGGCTGGCGCGAGTATCGCGAGTATGTTGAGTCCTCCGACGAGGTGCACCGCGGGGAGTGGCTCTGGGTCGAGGAAAGGATCACCGGGCTGCTGGACTCCGATGATGGTCGCTCGCTCTTCGTTGAAGGGTGCGTGAGGAACCAGTCGAAGTTCTACGACCGTTTCAACGCGGTCGTCCTGCTCAGCGCCCCTGCTGACATGATCCTTGACCGGGTCGCACGCAGAACGACGAACAACTACGGGAAGACTCCATTGGAACGAGCGATGATCTTGGATGACCTCGCGAAGGTAGAGCCGCTCCTCAGGGAGGGCTGCACGCATGAGCTGGATGCCAGCCGACCGCTCGATGAAGTCGTCGCCGACTTGATCGCGATCGCGTCGCGCCCGATGACGACGTCCTAAGCCGCCGCCCGCCTTCGAGGAACATTCCCGAACACTCGCGCATCCGAGGATGCCTTCCTCTGACCAGAGGGATTAGCCAACATTCGTGACGGTGAACGTCGTTGCTGCACGCAAGGCAGCAGCAGAGCGCGACTTCGCCGGCTGGGAGGGTTCCTGGCGGACGCACCGGGTACTAGAGTGACGTCGTGCCGAACACCCCGCTCGAGGAAGCCCGCGAGATGCTCGCCCGGGCCGAAGCGATAGCCGTCAGCGTCCGAGCGAACGAGCAGGTGATCGTGGCTATGTCCACCGAGGACCTTGAGGAGCTCAGGAAGGATCTGGCGGATTCCGTCGCGTCCGCCTCCGCCACGATCGCTGAAATCAAGACTCTGCTCGCGGCTCGCGACAGCGCATAACAACGGGCGTTCCGCTCGTCTCCGACATGCAAAAGCCCTGCACAGCACACCGTTCGGAGCGGGGTAAGCGTCAAGGAAGCGCTCTCCCCCTGAGCTAAGCGCCCGAGGCTTCGGATGCTACCGCAGCCTTCGAGGCGGGGACCGGAATCGAACCGGTGTGCGGGGCTTTGCAGGCCCCTGCCTAAACCACTCGGCCACCCCGCCGGGATGGAGCAGCCCGGGGATCCCGGGCTGCTGCCCAGTCTAGCGTCCGACCGAAAAGCCGGCGAGGTTCTCGCCCTGCAGCAGGTGACGGCGTACCCTCGTGTCGTGAACGCTCCGGATCGGTGTCCAGAGTGCGGATCCGACGAGCTTCGGACGACGACGCGCAAAGGTGACATCCAGGCCGTGGTCTGCGGGGTCTGTGACTGGTCTTCGGACCCGCGGGTCGGACGCCCGCCCGCGGACCGGTCGAAGAACTTCACGCTCCGCCGGTTGCTGGCCGCGTCCAAGCAGGCGGGCGAACAGGAGGACAGGTCTTCGGGATCGTGACCTTCGCGGTCTCCGAGCGTCGACCATCCGCCGACCGCGATTCGACTCAAGCGAACAGTTCGGGGGCGGTGCGGTCCAGGGAAGCCACGCCGCGGATCTCGTCGTCGTACAACGGGAGGATCGCTCGCACCATGCCGGCGAAGTCGTTCCCGATCTGTTCGAGGTACTCACGCTGCATCGCGATTCGGTTGCGCACGAACTCCGGCGCGTCCAACCCGTCCTCCTCGCGGATGACCTGGTTGACGACGACACCGCCGACGGGGATCCCGAAGTCGGTGAACCAGGCGATGAAGCGGCGGATCACGGCGATGGGGAGCGCCTCGGGCAACGTGACGAAGAAGAATGCCGTTCTGGCCGGGTCCGTCAGGAGCTCGCGGGCGTGCTCGATCCTCCCCCGGAACGAAAGCAGGTACTCCATCAGCGGGTCCTGCTCCTTCTTCTTCGTGAACGAGAGGGCCTCCCGCAGGGTCTGTGCCTCCTCGCGAGACTTCACCATCTTGTTAACCCACAGGCCGTATACCTTGGACATCCCGAGCAGTCGGCGGGCGTTCGCCGTCGGGGCGGTATCGAACACGTAGACGTCATAGGCGTCGGCGAACATGAGGTCCACCATGTTCTCGAACATCGCCGATTCCTCGAACGCAGGGTTCGTGGTCGCCGCCTCCACGAACTCCTCGGCCTTCGTAGAGATCTCGGCGAACTTCAGGAACCACTGGATCTTCTCCCGGATCTCGCGCTTCGAGCGTTCGATCGCATCGCGCGTGTCGATCTCGAACGCCCACAGGTTCTCCACGCCGTCGACCGGTGTGTGCTTGCCGAACACATCCTGATCGAGAAGCCCCGACAGGCTGTGCACCGGATTCGTGGAGGCGAGCACCGTCCGCCGGCCCTGACGAGCGAACCACAGGGCGGTCATCCCCGCCAGGACCGTCTTGCCGACACCGCCCTTGCCGCCGAAGAAGACGTAGCGGAGGTCGGGGGTGCGCTCCACGAACTCGTGCATCGAGGTCTCGACCGATGCGTGCCTCTCCGCGGCCACCTGCGCCATCGCGACCTCCTCGATCACTCCATGAACAGCATCTCGGCCGTCCGCTCGATCATGTCGAGGCCAGTCACATCGCGCTCGAGCTCGGGGACCCGCGCGAGGACCTGTTCGCCGAGGGTCGAGTCGATCTGATCGAGATATCGACGCTGCATGCGGATGCGGTTCGACAGGAACGTGGGCGCCCCCTCGGTCAGCAGCTCCGCGGGGAGGACCCGGTTCACGACGTATCCCCCGATCGGCACGTCGAACCGAGCGAACATCTCGGCGGCCTGGCGAGTGTCGGCCAACACCATCTCCTCGGGGATCACCACGAAGAAGAAGGCCGTCTTCTCACGGTCCACCAGGATCCGCGAGGCGGCATTGATCCTGCCACGGATGTACTGGAGCTCGCCGAGGATCTTGTCCTCCTCGACCTCCCCCTCGCGGCGGATCTTCGCGACGACCTCCTCATAACCGCGCATCTCCTCGCGTAGATGCGTGATCTTGTTGATCCACTCGTCGTAGACCTTCGCCATCGACAGGTAGTACAGCGCGTGGCCGAGCGGCACGAGGTCGTAGATGTAGTAGTCGTATTCACCGCCCACCACGATGTCGACGACGGCGTCGAAGATCGCGCTCTCCTCCATCGCCGGCTCCGCCGAGGCGGCCTGGATGTAGTCCTCGATCTCGTCGGGAACCCTCTCCATGCCGTACATGTCGACGATCTTCTTGCGGATCTCATCCTGGTACTCGGCGATGTGCTTGTCAGCATCGATCTCCTGCGCCCAGAGGTTGTCCATGATCTTCACGGGGCCCTGACCGAAGATGTCGCGCTGGAAGATGTCGGACAGGCTGGCCTGCGGGTCCACGGAGAACACCATCACTTTGTGTCCCTGCCGGGCGAGCCAGAACGCCGTCGCGGCGGAGAACGTCGTCTTGCCCAGCCCGCCCTTGCCGCCGAACATCACGTAGCGCCTCTCCGGATGCTCGCGGAACACTGCCGCGAGCGATCCGCTCCCTAGCGTCCGAAGGGGCGCCTCGTTCCCACCCTTCTCGCCGCTCATACCGTCTCTTTCCCTGCTCGCGGTCAGAACATCGCGTCGGTGAGGTCCTTCTCGCGCAGCATCCGTCGTTTCCACGTCGAGATCTGTGGAACCACGTATGGCAGTAGGCGGAGCGAATAGTACGGGGGCAGGATCGGCACGCCGACGAGGTCGCCCATCGTGACCAGGATGAACAGGTGCTCCATGCTGCCGCGCGTCCGGAGCGCCGTCCGTGTCATGTCGTGGGCGGCCATCCCGTAGGTGACCTTCCGAGCCTTGCCGAAGAACCCTCGGATCCCCCCAGCCTCCTTCGGCCGATCCTCCTTCGGCGCCTCGCCTTGCGTTTCGTCCGCGTTGCTGCGCTCGCCGTCAGTCATCCGACCAACCTCCCTCACACACCGTGAAGATCGAACCGATCCGACTCCGTGAAGTCGCGCTCTCTGAGCACACGCCTGCGCCACGTCTGCGTCAGGGGGACGACATAGGGGAGGATCCGCAGAGAGTAGAACGGAGGCATAACCGGCACGCCCACCATGTCGCCAACCGTCACGACCAAGAAGATCGTCTCCAGTGCGGCGCGGGTCTCCAACGCTTCCCGGGCGAACTCATACCCCGTCATGCCGAAGAGGAAATCGCGAAGGCGGCTGGCCGCGAGGCCACGAGCGCCCTCCCCCTTTCCACTTCCCGTCGGTCCGTCCATCGTTCGCCTCCAGCCCATCATGGCACCGGCGAGCGCGCACCGTTCCGGCTCGGGTTCGACGCTATCGGCGGTGTAGATTCGCGCTCTACGCCGTTCGGCTCGGGAGGACACATGGCAGCGCTCGGCCTGCGCGCCGCGGGGACCGCGCTGGCCGTGGTCCTGATCCTCCTCGTGATGCTGTGGTTCACGTGGGGGACGCAGGAAAACATCGCGCGGGGAAACAGGCTGCTTCGATGGTTGCAGACCGGCCTGCCCCTCATCGGACGGCGCACCACCCTCCGGTGGGTGGGGAGCTCGGCCGTCGAGCTCGCGTTCGTCGACCCGGTACAACCGTTCGCGGACGTTACGGTGGTCGTGGTGCTCGAGCCGCGGGACGTCCCGTGGTTCTGGGCCCTCGCTCGGTCCCATGGACGGAAGGACTTCCTGATCTTCAGGGCGCGCCTGCGCAGTCCGCCCAGATTCGAGCTCGAGATCGGCGACGCATCCGGATGGACGGGATCGGAACGCATCGGCAGGCTGGATGAAGATGCCTGGGCGGCAGCGGACTGGCAGGTGCCCGGCCTGCGAGTGTTCCACGCGACCGGCGGATCGAGCCCCGAAGCGGTCCGCCCCATCCTGCATCGCCTGACGGAGGCGAGCGGTGGCGTCTGGCGGCTGTCGGTCCGTCGAGAGCCGCCGCACGTGGAGGTGCACGTGCTCCCCCCGGACCCGGAGGCGGCGGACGCCAACGAGCTCGTGCGAGCCGTCGTCGACCTGGCCGGCACGGCCGCGAGCTGACCGTAGGACGGAAGAAGCCTTCGTATGGCAGCCCCAGCCCCGGGCTACGTCATACGTCACGCGATAGGCGGCGCACCGACCTCTTCGGCGGCCGGCGCCAGGCGGTACCGCTGGTACGCTCGCCACCCGTCGTAGGCGATGACGAGCGCCGCGACCACTAACAGCAACGCCACGATGATCATCGCCCAGGCGCCCCAGAGGCTGATCGTTGCGACACCCTTCTTCAGCACGATCCCCTTGTAGAGGTTGAGCGCGGTCACGAACGACGCCGCGATCGTGGTGACGTACATGAAGGCCATCGGGATGCCGGCGAAGAGGGCGTTCCGCCGGGTGGACACGAGCCATACCGTAACGAGCAGCAGGCTGAGCGCGGCCAGGAGCTGATTGGCGGCCCCGAAGAGCTGCCAGAGGTAGACCCAGGTGCCGGACAGCACGAGCGCCACCACGGCGATCATCCCGACGATGGTCGCGACGTGTTGGTTCTTGAATCCAACCCAAGCCTCGCCGAGCCACTCGCCGAGCGTCACGCGCATGACCCGGAACACCAGCTGCACGACGGTCAGTACGATCACGACGAACACGCCGAAGCCCAGCGCCGTCCCGAAGCTCACCGGCAACGCCGTGAACGTCACCTCGTGCAGCAGCGTCCCGACACCGAGCGCGAACGCACTCGCACCCGCGCCGCCGGCGACCGCGACCGCGGTCAGCGACAGGAGCCCGAGTGCGTTCTCCGAGAACATCCCTCCGCCCCCGACCGGCAGGGCGTCGGTCTCGTACTCGAGCTGCCGGGCGGTGCCGACGGAGCCGATCAGAGAGTGCCATCCGGAGATCGCGCCGCAGGCGATCGTCACGAACAGCATCGGCCACAGCGGCTGGATCGGGCCGGCGACCGGTGACGCCTGGAAGGTCGTGTATGCGTCGATCTTGAACTTCGCTACCTCGGGATGGATGAACACCGCCAGCACGGCGCCGATCGCTGCCAGGGCGATCGTCAGTGCGGTGATCCAGAAGCCGATGTAGTTGACCGGCTGCGCGAACCGCCAGATAGCGAGGTTCGCGCCCAGGTAGCTGAAGATCAGAAGGAACACGACCCACAGCAGGAAGCTCGGGAAGACGGAGATCTCGCCGGTCTTCGGATCGAACGTCGCGGTCGCCGGCCGTTCTCCCGTCTTGGGGTCGACCGGCGGGATCCGCGGATCCGCGAGCGTCGGGTCGACCACCTTGTAGAGCGGCTGGTCGCCGTTCACAGCGTTGTTGATCGAGAGCACCGCGCCGCTGATGGGTCCCTCGCTCCAGTCCGTCGGTACCTTCGCGAGGTCGACGCCCAGTGGACCGATCGCCATCGCGACCACCGTCACGGCGACCACGCCGACCGTGACCCAGATCAGATCGGCGCGTTTGGAATAGATCAAGTATCCGGCGAAGAGTCCGGCGAGGGCGAGAACGACGATGCCGAACGGGACATCGGGCCGCGCGGCCAGGATGGCCGCCATGATCCCGACGAACGCGCCCCCGATCAGCAGTAGGTAGAAGAAGATGAACAGGAACAGTATCCCTCTGGTCCGCGGCGTGATCAGGCGGTGAGCCACCGCCGAGAGCGAGTTCCCGTCGTTGCGGACGGCAAGCATGATCGCGCTGTAGTCGCTCGCCCACCCGATGAAGCTCACGCCGATCATCAGCCAGAGGATCGACGGTAGCCATCCCCACAGGTTCGCGGCCGTGATGACCCCGACGATCGGCCCGGCCGCTGCGATCGACTTGAAGTGGTAGCCGTAGAGCACGTACCGGCTCGTCGGCACGAAATCGACGCCGTCCATGTACATCTTCGCAGGGGTGGCGCGATCGGCGTCCGCCTGGATCACCTGACGGTCGATCCGCTTGGCGTACAGTCGATAGGCGCCGATCGAGACCACCAGACCGATGACGACGACCCACAACGAGTTCACGTCATCCTCCCTCTCTCTCGTGATCCGGCATGTCGTGGCCGGCCACGCGCTGCTCGATCTCCAGCTCGGCCACGGCGAGACTCGCCCCTGCGTAGCATTCCTGCCCGTCGACGATCACAGCCGGGTAGGTGCGCGTCCCGTGGCGCAGCGACTTCCAGAAGCCCTGGAGGGAAGCCGCGTCGATAACGCGGATCTGGATGCGGCGGCCGTGGCGATCGAGGAGCCGGTGCGCCCAGTCGGCGACCTGGGCGAACTCGGCCCGAAGGTTCTCAGGCAGCGACTCGCGGGCCTGATCGCGGTGCAACCGTTCGCCGATCCCCGTCTGCCCGAAGGCCACCTCGCAGTGCTGGCAGTGGAAGAAGATGGTGGGCGCGTACGTAACGATCTCGACGAGTACGGGCCGTGGTCTTCCCGATCGCCCTTCGGACCCCGCTTCCCGCCGGACATCCATGGGTCCTCCGCCGAGCTTGAACGAGTACGGACGAACTCGGTACATCAGCATCCTAGGCGTTGCCTGCAACTTCGCTCAAGTGGCTCGCTCGGACTTCACGGCGGTCGGATGGAGAGAGGATCGCGGTCGTCGGTGTCGACAGAGTGGGCGGCTACTTCGGCGGGCGACTGACCGTTGCCGCTGCGGACGTCCATCTCATCGCCCGCGCGCCCATCTCGCCGCCATCCGCGAACGCGGTCTCCACCCCGAAGGGCTGGGGGACTCGGAAGGGTTCGCGGAACTCGTCGCGCTCACGACACCCTTCCCTGATCGGTGTGAGGGCTGCTCGATACGTCCGGGAGCGGAGGTAGCGGGTGGCTAAGCCTCGCAGCGATGAGGATGAGTAAGACGGCGAGGAGACCCGCGACGATGGCCGAGATCAGCCACGTGTGGCGACCTGCCCATCGGTTGTATTCCGCCCGATGATCCTGCGTCCAGGTGGCGTGACCGGATCGCCGCCTGTTCATGGCGCGAACCCTACGACCGGACGAACGACGGCGGCCATGAGAGCGTCGAGGGATCCACTCGGATCTGGGAGCGGACGACGGGATTCGAACCCGCGACGCACCTTGGCGATGTGCCCGCACACGTCTCACGTCGTCTCGGCTGATGTCGCTCCGTCTCCTACCACGGGCGTTGCATTCCTCCCGGCGATCCGATGAGACGTCCCCAGACGGCGCGAGACGTCTCCGAGTGGAACGTGAGTGGAACCGGGCGGCGGTCCGTGTGCACGCGACCACTGGCCGCTAGCGTCGTATGCGCTCCCGAAGGCAACGACCGCACGCGCGCCCTCGCGGAGGAGCTTCTCACGTACGAGGTCCGGGTCTCGGAGAGCGCAAACCTGCAGGCGGGCGCGTTCAAGACCGGCACGCACGATGACATGGCAACCGCGCTCGGGCTCGCGTGTCTGTACGACCCCTCGGGGCAACAGGTGCGGTACTTCCATGCGCCGTTGTGAGGCTGGTCCCCGTGAGCGCGACCGCTGCGCCTCGGTCCGCGCTCGACCGCTCACCCGTTCGGCGGGCTCCCAGACGGTTGGGACGGGACCGGCCCCAAGTGATGCGAAGCCGCCGCTACGGTGCCAGCGGGTGCGGCCCCCAGTCCGGGAATTCCCCCCCGAGGCCACTTGGGGTGACCTGGAAGAGGCCGCTGCCGTCAGCGTTCACCGTGTAGATGTCGCCCAACCGATTCAAGGCGATCTTCGTTCCATCCGGCGACCAACTCGGCGTGTGACAGCCGACCGATGTCGGGTCCGAGATCGCGCCGCCGCACCCGGCGATGGGGACCTGCCGGAGTCCTCGCCCATCGGGGCCGACGACCCAGATGGAGAACCTCTGATCCGGGGCGCCGCGGGCCTCGAACACGATCTGATCGCCCGTGGGCGACCAGCTGCCCCCATCCTCGGGGTTCAAAACCATGCCCGACGGCGTGATCTGGCGAAGCCCTCCGCCGTTCATCCTGACGACGAACAGGCTCGTCTGACCGGTCTCATCGTTGGTGTGGGCGAACACCAGTCGTTTCCCGTCGGGTGAGAAATCGCCCGGAAGGTTCTCGATGGTGATGGATGTAACCAGCCTTAGACCGCCACCGTCGGAGGAACGGACCGTGTAGATGCCGTCGCGGCTCGGATCGATATCGCTCGAGCCCAAGCAGGCGAGCCGAGAGCCGTCGGGAGACCACACCGGACAGGCGAATGCCGTGTTGAAGACGGGGTCCGGGACGGGCAGCTCGCGGAAGGCCCGGGTGTCGGGGTTGACGATCGTCACCGAGCAGGGCGCCCCGCTTGGGCACGGCTCCACCTGTACCGCGATCTCATGCCGTCCGGCGACCAGCGTGGAAGGGGGACGCAGCCCTCCCCGGGAACCAGCTTGTGCACGTGGGTCCCGTCCGGATTCACCGTGAAGGTCGCCCTCGCATCCCGGCCGCAATCCCCTGGGATGGGTTTGGCCCCCTGGTGGCTGGTAAACACGATCTGGCCGTTCGGCCCGGGAACCTTCGCCTGAGTCGGGCCCGTGACGCCGACCAGTCCGAGCAAGGTGATCCCTGCGACGGTGGCAAGTGCTATCAGTCGCCTCATGGCAGTCCCCTCTCTGCTACGTCGCCAGCGGGTGGGGCCCCCAATCCGCCTTGTCATCGCGTGTGGGACTAGACGTGATCATCCGGACATCGGTCCCGTCGGCGTTCGCCGTGCCGATGCCCTCCTGCACGGAGCCTGCGCTCCCCCGGGTGTTGAGCGAGAAGACGAGCTTGGTCCCATCGGGCGACCAGCCTGCGTCGGAGGCGGTGAAGGCGGTCGTCGAGCTTCTCGTCTGGAGCGGAATCTTCACTAGCCCAGTCCCGTCGGGGTGGACGGTGAAGAGCGAGCCGAAGTGCTCGAACACGATCTTCGTGCCGTCGGGCGACCAGCTTCCGTCGTCATCGGAGAAGCCCCACGAGGTGATCCGCCGGAGTCCGCTGCCGTTCACGTTCACGACGAACAAGGCCTGGTTCTTACCCGGAGAGCCGTTCGGGTCAGTGCGGACGAAGACGATCCTCTTGCCGTTCGGGGAGTAGTCGATCGGGCTGTCGTGGCCGCCGGGGATGGAGGTGATCCGCGAAAGGCCGCCCCCGTCAGATGTCCGGACCGTGTAGATGCCGTTGCGGCTCGGGTCGGCGTCGCTGTTGCCCTCGCACGCGAACCGCTTCGCGTTCGGTGACCAGATCGAGCAGCCGGTGAACAGGGTTGGATCGGGCATCGCGAGCACGCGGTAACTTCCGGTGTCGGGGTTGACGATGATCGGCCCGGTATCGCAAGTCGGCGGGTTCAAGCACGCTGCAATCACAACCTCGCTGCCGTCCGGCGACCAGTGAGGGAACCCGGCATGGAAAGGCACGAGCTGCAGCGGATGGCTCCCGTCGGGGTTGGCTGTGAACAGGAATGTGTCGTCCGGGCTCGCCGGATCGTGCCGCTCGAACGCGATCCGGCCGTTCGGGCCGGGAACCTTCGCTTGGGCTGGTCCCGTGACGACGACAAGTCCGAGCACAGTCATTCCTGCCACGGTGACAAGGGCAATCACTCGCCTCATCGGAACCTTCTCCCTCCCCGCGAGCACTGGGCACTGCCCGGGGCAACCTACCTACATCGATAAGCGCAGGTCAATACGTCATCGATCCGCAGACAGGCCGGGTAGCACGACCCCGGTCCAGCGCAGTCCCGAGGGTCGTTCGTTGAGGGCGTTCCAGTGATCCAATCCGGGAGCGCGAACCGAGGCTAGCCGCCGATCCCGCTGGCAAGGACCGAGCCCTGGGTAGAACGACTGGGTAGAAGAAGGGCCGGGAATCGTTCCCCGGCCCTTGCTAGAACCCGTTTCCGCTGGTCAACCTGGAGCGGACGACGGGATTCGAACCCGCGACCCCCACCTTGGCAAGGTGGTGCTCTACCAACTGAGCCACGTCCGCGCGTGCTCATCCATCCTAGGAGCCCGTTCCGAGACCTTCAACCGGCCTCGTCAGCCTCCGCACTGCTTAACCAGATACCCGTTGTCGGAGGATCAATCCCTACCGGTCGAGCCGAATCCGCCTTCGCCCCGCTTGCTGTCCGGGAGATCCTCGGCCCACGTGGGGGCCACCGAAGAGATCGCGATCACGACGAGCTGCGCGATCCGGTCACCGGCACGGATCTCGACGGCTTCGTCCCGATCGAGGTTCACGACCGAACAGATCACCTCGCCGCGGTAGCCGGCATCGATCAACCCCGGCGAGTTGGAGAGCGTGAGCCCGCGGGCGGTCGCGAGACCGCTCCGCGGGAGCACCAGGCCGGCGTGGCCGTCGGGGATCGCGACGGCCACGCCGGTCGGAACCATGACCCGCTCCCCCGGCTTGACGGTCGTGTCGATCGCCGCGCGGAGGTCAAGGCCCGCGTCGCCGGGGTGCTGGGCCGACGGCAGCGACCCCTCCGGGCGTAGACGTTTGAACGGCAGATCCATCGCTTCACGCTGGCTCGACCAGCTCGAGACGGTTGCCGAACGGATCGCGGACGTGACAGCGGTGGAACCCCTCGAGCGGCACGTCGTCGGTCACGCGGTAGCCGGCCAGCTCTATCCGCTCTCGCAAGGTCTCCAGATCGTGGACCAGGAAGGCGGGGTGAGCCTTGCGGGCCGGCGAGAACGGCTCCTCGACCCCCAGGTGCACCTCGAGCCCTTCGGTCCGGAACCAGACGCCGCCGCGCGGCGCGAGCTCGGGCGGCTTGTCCACCTGGTTGAGCCCGAGGATCGCGCCGTAGAACCGGACGGCGTCTTCTTCCTCACCCGGGGGCATCGCCAGCTGGACGTGGTGCAGTCCGAGCAGCCTCGCGGTGGGTTGTCCCATCCCGCGACGGAGTCTACGAGCAGCCGGATGTGCTGCCGCAGGTTCCGCAGACGTAGCAGGAGCCCGCGGGCTGCATCTTCGAACCGCACTGGTAGCAGAGCGGGGCGTCCAGGACCCGCGCGGTCGGCCGTTCGACGGGCTCGATCGGCTGCGCGGGTTGTGCAGGTTCGGAAGCGGTCCCCGCTTCGAGCTGCGCGACCTTCTCACCGGCCTCCTCGGTCCGCTCCTGGATCGACCGGATCCCGAGCGCCTCGCGCTGCTCCCACGAGAGGTGATCGAGCGCGAGGCGACGGAAGACGTAGTCGACGATGGACGACGCGAACCGGATGTCGGGGTCGTTCGTCATGCCGCTCGGCTCGAACTTCATGTTGATGAACTTCGAGGCGTAATCCTCCAGAGGCACGCCGTACTGAAGCCCCACCGACACGGCGATGGAGAAGGCGTCCATGATCCCGGACAGGGTCGATCCCTGCTTCGAAGCCTTGAGGAAGATCTCGCCGAGACCATCGTCGGGATACGAGCCGGCCGTCACGTAGCCTTCGGCGTCGCCGACGCGGAACGACGTGGTGAGCGCCGGACGCGACTGGGGGAGCCGCTTCTTGGCCGACCACGCCAGCACGGCCGGCTCTGCCTCGGGCGCCTCGACGGTCTTCTTCTTGTCCGCCGACAGCGGCTGCGCCACCTTGCAGTTATCACGGTAGATCGCGACCGCCTTGAGCCCGAGCCGCCAGCTCTCCACGAAGAGCTCCTCGACCTCTTCGACCGTGGCCTCTTCGGGCATGTTCACGGTCTTGGAGATGGCGCCGGAGATGTACGGCTGCGCCGCGGCCATCATCCGCACGTGGCCCATGTAGTGGATGGGCTGCTCCCCCATCGCCGTGTGGAACACCGGGTAGTGCTCGGTCTTGAGATGTGGCGCGTCGGCGACGGAGTTGTGCTCCGCGATGTAAGCCACGATGTCGTCCGTCTGCGCCGCGTCGTACCCCAGCTTCGCGAGCGCGCGCGGGACGGTCTGGTTGACGAACTGCATCGTGCCGCCGCCGACGAGCTTCTTCGTCTTCACGAGCGCCAGCTCGGGTTCGATGCCGGTGGTGTCGCAGTCCATCATCAGCCCGATCGTGCCGGTCGGAGCCAGCACGCTCGCCTGCGCGTTGCGGTACCCGTGCCGCTCGCCGAGGGCGATCGCCTCGTCCCACGACTGCTTGGCCGCGGAGAGCATCCCCTCGGGCACGAGCTCCGCGTCGATCTGATCCGCCGCCGCGCGGTGCTTGCGCATGACCCGGAGCATCGCGTCGGCGTTGGACGCGTACCCGGCGAAGGGGCCGGTCACCTCCGCGATCCGCGCGCTGGTGCGGTAGGCCCACCCCGTCATGATGGCCGTGATGGCTCCCGCCCAGGCGCGGCCCTGGTCGGAATCGTAAGGGAGCCCGCGGGCCATCAGCAACGCGCCGAGGTTCGCGTAGCCGAGCCCCAGCTGGCGAAAGGCCCGAGCGTTCTCGCCGATCTTGTCGGTCGGATAGTCGGACTCCCCGACCACGATCTCCTGGGCCGTGAAGACGATCTCGGTGGCGTGCCGGAAGCTCCGAACGTCGAAGTTGCCGTCGACGTCGAGGAACTTCATCAGGTTCAAGCTGGCCAGGTTGCAGGCGCTGTTGTCGAGGTGCATGTACTCGCTGCACGGATTGGAGGCGTTGATCCGGCCGCTCGCCGGGCACGTGTGCCACTCGTTGATCGTGGTGTCGTACTGCATCCCGGGGTCCGCGCATTCCCACGCCGCGAGCGCGATGTCGCGCATCAGGTCACGGGCCCGCGTGGTCTCCAAGGCCTCCCCGGTGGTCACCGCCTTCAGCTTCCAATCGCGGTCCTCCAGGACGGCTTGCATGAACTCATCGGTGACGCGCACGGAGTTGTTGGCGTTCTGGTACTGGATGGAGTAGCTGTCGCGGCCGTCCAGGTCCATGTCGAAGCCAGCATCGCGAAGCGCCCGAGCCTTCTTCTCCTCGGTCGCCTTGCACCAGATGAAGTCGCGAACGTCGGGATGGTCGGCGTCGAGGATGACCATCTTGGCCGCCCGACGCGTCTTGCCGCCCGACTTGATGGTCCCGGCCGAGGCGTCGGCACCCCGCATGAAGCTGACCGGACCGGAGGCCGTCCCGCCACCCGCGAGGCCCTCCTTCGACGACCGCAGCTTCGTCAGGTTGATGCCGGAGCCCGAGCCGCCCTTGAAGATGGTCCCCTCTTCCACGTACCAGTTGAGGATCGAGGACATGTGGTCGTCCACCGCGAGGATGAAGCACGCGCTGCACTGCTGCGGCGTGTCGGCGACGCCGACGTTGAACCACACGGGCGAGTTGAACGCGGCCATCTGGTTCACGAGGAGGTGCGTGAGCTCATCCGCGAAGACCTGTGCGTCGTGCTCGGAGGCGAAGTACGCGTTCTTGCGACCCCAGCCGGTGATCGTGTCGACCACGCGACCCACGAGCTGCCGTACCGAGGTCTCACGTTGAGGTGTGCCGAGGGTGCCGCGGAAGTACTTCTGAGCGACGATGTTCGTCGCGTTCTGTGACCACGAGCGGGGGAACTCGACGTCGCGCTGCTCGAAGGCGTTGCCACCCTCCTTGTAGTTAGGGATCACCGCATCCCTGGTCTCCCATTCGATCCGATCGAACGGATGCGCTCCCTCTTGGGTGAAGAACCGCTTGAAGGTGAGCCCCTCACGGATCACCTCGACGTCTCCCTCGCGAGTCGCCACGTGTTCCCTCCTTCCACCGCGGATGAACCCTCAACGGTGTAGTTACAGACCTGTCATTCGCGTCTGGGCATCATGGACCCGACTGCAGCCGACGTCAAGGGGTAGTGGACAGAATCCTTGACGACCGCTACATCTAGTATCTCGCGGCGATCCCGATCCGACCAACGAACCGCCCCGGAGGGCCCGTCGGAGGTCCCTAGCGGGTCCGCTTCCTGGCCGGCTCCTTCTTCTCGAGCAGCATCCCGAGCTCCCGCTCGAAGTCTGCGGTCCCCTGGAAGTCCTTGTACACGCTTGCGTACCGGAGGTAGGCCACCTCGTCGACCTTCTGGAGCATGGCGAGGACCTCCCCGCCGACCTGTCGCGATGTCACGTCGGGTCCCTTGCGGCGCACCCGCGTCTCGATCCGGCCGACCATCTGCTCGATCTGCAACGGCGAGGTCGGTCGACCGGCGAAGGCCTTGCGGATCCCCGCAGCGAGCTTCTCCCGGTCGAAGGGCTCCGAGCTCCCGTCGCGTTTCGCGACGACCAACCCGACCTCCTCGATCCGCTCGAAGGTCGTGAACCTGCGTCCGCAGGCGGCGCACTCGCGGCGCCGGCGGATCGACCCGCCGTCGTCGGCCGGACGAGAGTCGACCACGCGGTCGTCGTCGGCCTGGCACCAGGGGCAGCGCATGGGGATGGGCCACAAGATGTAGTGGCGGCGCGAACCGTACCCGCAGCATGGTGGAGCGTCAACCGCCAGCCGGGACCACGAGGACCTGCCCCGGAACGAGCGTCCCGGCATCGACCTGATTCGCATCGACGATCGCCTGGACGATCCTTCGGGGGTCGTTCCCGGGAGCGTGCCGGAGGGCGATGCTCCACAACGTGTCCCCGGGCTGGACGACGTACCGATCCGCGGCGCCCGTCCCGCGAGATGGACGACCGGTCACCGGGGCGGAGACGGCCGGCGCGGAGACCGAGAGCGCGAGGACCAACAGCCCACCCGCGCCGAGACGTCGGCGGCGTACACGCGTCCGGTTCACGACCTGACCTTGCCCGAACGTCTGTTCGGTGTCAAGGGCAGAATCGAACATATGTTTGCGTCCCTCTGACCTCGGTGATACCGTCCTGGTCACGAAGAGGAGGGTAGCCACGGTGTCTGACATCACTCCCCGGCAGCAGCGGATCGTGGACTTCATCGCCGAGACCGTGCGCGAGCGCGGCTATCCACCCACCGTTCGCGAGATCGGGGAGGCCGTGGGTCTGACCTCGTCGTCGTCGGTCCACGCCCAGCTCGCCAACCTCGAACGCGCCGGATTGCTGAAGAAGCGCCGCGGATGCTCGGGTCGAGGCAACGGTCGTGCCCGTGCTCGGCCGCATCGCGGCCGGCCAGCCCACCCTCGCGAGCGAACATGTCGAGGATTACCTCTCGGTGCCCGCGGAGTTCGTGCGCGGCGGCGATCACTTCGCATTGCGCGTGAGCGGGACGTCCATGATCGGTGCCGGGATCCTCGACGGAGACGTCGTGGTCGTTCAGAGCCAGGGCTCGGCGAGCGACGGCGACATCGTGGCGGCGCTCCTTCCCGGCCCCGCCGAGGACGAGGCGACCGTGAAGCGGCTCGGGCACGATGGACCCCGGGTGATGCTGATCCCCGAGAATCTCTCGCTCGAGCCCTTCGAGATGAGCGACGGAACGATCTTGGGCAAGGTCGTCGCCGTTCTCAGGCGCCTCTGAAGTCCGCTAGGCTCCCCGCACTGGATCCCGAGGAGTCTCCCCGATGTCGCGATACGCCACGGAGCTCGAACACCAGATCCGCTCGCAGCCCGAACAGCTCGAGCACGTCCTCACGTCCGGCTCCGTCAAGGCGCAGGTCCATGCCGCGGCCGAGGCCCTCCACCGCGTCCGGCGGATCTGGGTGGTCGGGACCGGCACTAGCCAGCACGCCGCCAACTTGGGGGCGGCGATGCTCCAAGACGCGGGGCGCTCGGCCCACTCCGTGTCCTCGATGCAGTTCGTGAAGAACGCGCCGATCGTCGGCCCGCAGGACGGGGTCGTGGTCATCACGCACACGGGCGAAACGGCGTACGCGCTCGCAGCACGCGCGCTCGCCTTCTCGGCGGGACTGCAGACCGTGACGATCTGCCGCGAAGGCTCGGCGTTCAATGACGCGATCCAAACGGTGCCGAAGGAAACCTCCGAGACCTACACCGTCAGCTACACGACGGCGCTGCTCGCACTCGGCATGCTCGCCTCGGCGATGGGCGCCGACACGATCACGGCCGACAAGCTCGCGCTCGTCCCCGGCAGCGTCCGGAACGCGATCGAGTCCAACGGAACGGAGTCGGTTCCGCTTCCCGGTCGGATCCTCTCGATCGTCGGGGCGGGGCACACCTCGGTCACCGCGCGCGAGGGGGCGCTCAAGGTGCGCGAGGCGGCTCGGGTCCTGGCCGAGGGCTACGACGCGGAATTCTTCCTCCACGGGACGGCGGTTCCGCTGACCCGGCAGGACCATATCCTTGCCTTGACGACCCCCGACGACGACGGTCTGGTCGAGGGCGTCGCTCGAGCCGCGGAGGCCGAGGGTATCGGCGTGAGCCGGCTGCCGGAGCCTTCACCGCTCCCCGGGATCCTCGCGCAGATCCCGCTCGTCGCCCGGCTGCATCTCCTGGCGCTCCGCCTCGCGACCCAGCGCGGGCAGGACCCCGACAAGGTGATCACCGGTCATTGGGACGATCCCGTGCTCTGGTCGATCGGCTCCCCCATGTCGGACCGGCCCCCCGCCAGCGCAACGTAGGCGCGGATCGCGGCCAGCTCGCGGAGTCCCACGCGGGCCCGCACGCGCGTGCCGTCCGGCTCGGCCTCGGCTTTCAGGACCTCCGCCTCGTCGTACAGCATCGCGACCAGGTCTCCCCTCGGCCACGGGATCAGCACCTCGACCTCCACCGGGGGATCGGGCGTCGCCGTGCCGACCGCCTCGAGCAGTCCCTCCACGCCCTCGCCGGTGATGGCCGAGACCGACACGGTTCCCGGGAACCGGGTCGCGAGACGCGCTCGCTCGCTCCCCCGCAGGCGGTCGATCTTGTTGAGCGCCACGACCTCGGGCATGTTGGCCGCCCCGATCTCTTCCAACACCCGCCGGACCGCCTCGATCTGCCGCTCCAGCTCCGGCGAAGAACCGTCCGCGACGTGCAGGATCAGGTCCGAGAGGGTGACCTCTTCGAGCGTCGACCGGAACGCCTCGACCAGGTCGTGCGGCAGCTTCGAGACGAAGCCGACCGTGTCGCTGATCGTCGCGTGACGGCCCCCGGGGAGGTCGATCCGACGGGTGGTCGGATCGAGCGTCGCGAAGAGCTGGTCGGCCACGATCACGTCGGCGCCGGTGAGTCGGCGCATCAGCGTCGACTTCCCGGCGTTCGTGTACCCCACGATCGCGATCTGCGGGAGGTTCGACTTCTGCCGGCGGGCCCGCTTGACGTCGCGCTCCTTGCGCAGGTCCTTCACGTCTCGGCGCAGCTTCGTGATCCGGCGACGGATGTGCTGGCGGTCGACCTCCAGCTTCGTCTCCCCCGGGCCTCGCGTCCCGATGCCGCCTCCGAGCCGGCTCATCGCCTCGCCCCAGCCCCGGAGCCGAGGGAGCAGGTAGTTGAGTTGGGCCAGCTCGACCTGCGCCTTCCCCTCCTTCGAGTTCGCGTGCAGGGCGAAGATGTCCAGGATCAGGGCGGTGCGGTCGACGACCTTGACCTTGAGCCGCGCCTCGAGGGAGCGCAGGGTGCCGGGGCCGAGCTCGTCATCGAAGATGACGAGCTCGGCCCCGGCCGCGTGGAGCAGACCGTGCAGGTCCTCGACCTTGCCCTTCCCGATCCAGTACTGGGGATCGGGCGCCGAACGGCTCTGGACCAGGCGCCCGATCGGCTCCGCGCCTGCCGAGTCGGCGAGGGCCGCCAGCTCGTCGAGGTCCCCTTCGTGGATCCCGGGTCCGACCCCGACGAGGACGGCGCGCTCGTGGGCGACAGAACGCCACGTCGCCGCGATCGGCGACTCGAGCATCCGGTCGGCCGGTCGCACCGGAGGTGTGGTTCCTGCGTCCGGCATCAGCTCATCGACGATCCCGCGTCGCGGAGCAGGTCGTTGAGACGGATCTTGTCGTCGGTCGCGTCGCTGCGGTCCCCGATCACGAGACCGCACGGCATCGCGTACTCCCCGGCCGGGAACGAACGGGGACGGGTCCCTGGGACGACGATCGCACCGTCGGGGACGCGAGCGCGATGCTCCACCGGTTCCGGTCCGCGCGGATCGATCACCGGCGTGTTGCCGGTGAGCACTACGCCCGCTCCCAGGACCGCACCTCGCCCGATGTGCACGCCCTCGACCACGATGCACCGGGAGCCGATGAAAGCGTCGTCCTCGATCACGACCGGGACCGCCTGGAGCGGCTCGAGGATCCCGCCGATCCCGACGCCTCCGGACAGGTGGACGTTCGCACCGATCTGCGCGCACGACCCGACCGTCGCCCAGGTGTCGACCATCGTTCCCGCGCCCACGTACGCGCCGATGTTCACATAGCTCGGCATCAGCACGACGCCGGGCTCCAGGTGCGCGCCGAAACGAACCGTCGCCGGGGGGACGACCCGGACACCCTGAGCCTCGTAGCCGTGCTTCAGGGGGAGCTTGTCGTGGTACTCGAACGGCCCCACCTCGGACGTCTGGAGCCCGCGGACACGGAAGTACAGGAGGACCGCCTGTTTCGCCCAGGCGTTCACGCGCCAGGAGCCGTCCTGCGCCCCATCGGGCTCAGCGACCCGGACGGACCCCCGGTCGAGGAGCTCGATCGTTGCCTCAACCGCTGCCGCATCGATCGGAGCGGACGGGTCCTCGGAGACCTCGGCCCAGCTCCGCTCGATCCGCTCCTCGAGCTCCAGCACGTCGCTCACGTACGGACCTCGGCGAGGAGTTCGTCGAGCGTCGACGCGGCTCTCGCGCAGGCCTCCATCGACGGCACCATCGCCATCCGGACGAACCCCTCCCCTTCGGGTCCGAAGAACGACCCAGGGGCGACGACGATGCCGCCACTGTTCAACAGATGCAGCGCCCACTCCAAGGAGGTCTCATCGGTGGGAACACGCACCCAGAGGTAGAACGTGGCCACGCTCCCCTCGACGTGGACCCCGTGCCGCTCGAACACGTCGAGAAGGAGGTCTCGCTTCCGTCGGTACCGCTCGCGGTTCTCCTCGACATGGACCTCGTCGCGCCACGCCGCGGCCGATGCCCGTTGGATGAACTCCTGCGGCGTGACGCCGGTCGCCGGGCGCAGCCGCTTGAGGTCCGTGATCAGACCGACGTCGCCCGCGACGAACCCGCTCCGGTATCCCGTCATCGACGAGCGCTTCGACAAGGTGTTGATCGCGAGCACGTTCGTCCGATCCGGCAGCTGGAGCACACCGGGCGGAGGCTCCTCCCCGAACCACAGCTCGGAGTACGCCTCATCCGAGGCGAGCAGCACGTCATGCGTGCGACATCGCTGGGCGGCCTCCTCGAGGAACCCGAGCGGCGCGATCGCCCCGGTGGGGTTGTTGGGATAGTTGATCCACAGGATCGCGGCGCGCGACCAGACCTCGCCGGGAACCCGGTCGAGTTCGGGAAGGAACCCTCGCTGCGCCACCAGCGGCGATCGGACGACGTCGCCGCCGATGAAGTGAGCTCCTCGTTCGGGGATCGGGTAGCCGGGGGTCGTTGTGATCACCAGATCCTTGCCCCGTGCCGGGTCCAGCACGAGCTGTGCCAGCGAGAACACGATCTCCTTCGATCCGAGCATCGGCAGGATCTCCGTGTCGGGGTCCGCCGTCGCCCCGAACCGTCGCTCGATCCATGCCGCGATGGCTTCGCGGAGCTCCGGGAGGCCGGCGGCGCGCGGGTAGCTCGACACCGGCTCGAGCGCGTCGATGAGGGCCTCTCGGATGAACCCGGGCGTCTCCTCGCGCGGGTCCCCGACCCCGAAGTCGATCAGCTCGCGGCCGTCCGCCGCGGCCTTCGCGGCGCGTCGATCGAGCTCCTCGAAGGGGTACGGCGCAACGCCCCGGATCCCGGGTGAGCGCTGGATGCCCGTCATCTCCCTCGTCTCGTCGGTTCGATCGTCTGAGCGTACCGCGAGGCACCGGGGCGAGACCGAGCGCCGGACGGTGGGCGGGTCGATCGCTCCGCAAAGCTCAACGAAGCTCGAGGGGATCGGCAACGCCGTCGTACACGTGAGCCACCGGACCCTCGAGCAAGACCCGCCCGTCCTCGCATCGCTCGACTCGGAGCGGACCCCCGCGGAAGGACACGATGGCCGTGGGCGGGATCAGCCCGGCCTCGTTGGTCGCGACCGCGACCGCGCAGGCCCCGGTCCCGCATGCGAGCGTCTCGCCGACGCCGCGCTCCCATACGCGAACGCGAACGTCGCCGTCCGCGACCCGAACGAGCTCGACGTTGGTCCGCTCGGGGAAGAGCTCGTGATGCTCGAGCGCCGGTCCGATGTGCTCCAGGTGGTAGCGATCCGGATCCTCGTCCACGAACACGACCAGGTGGGGGTTGCCCATGCTCAACGCGGAAGCCGGGAACGTCAGCCCGCCGCCGATATCGAACGGCTGCTCCAAGAACGTCTCCCACGCCGGCCCGAACATCGGGATCGCCGCCTTCGTGAAGTTCGGCGTTCCCATCTCGACGGTCGCGCGGGTCACGCGCGCTCCGTCGAGATGCACGGTCACATGACGGAGACCCGCGGGCGTCTCGACGTCGACCTCGTCGACGTCGAGGCGCCCGCGCTCCCGGAGGTAGGCCGCCAGGCATCGCATCCCATTGCCCGACATCTCCGCGGATGAGCCATCGGCGTTCGTGAGATCGAAGCGGAACGATGCCGCGGCACCGGGCCGTGCGCGGATCACACCGTCGGCGCCTGCGCCCACCCAGCGGTCGCACAACGCCGGGACGTCGACCTCGGGCGCCGGGCCCTCGAGTTCATCGATGATCACGAAATCGTTCCCCGACGCCTGATACTTGGAGAAACGCAGGGCGTCCGTCACTCGGACCCCAGGTAGGCGCGGATCTCGTCCGCCACCTCGGAAGCACCGCCGGCACCGGCGTCGAACCAACGGATCCGTGGGTCGCGGAGGAACCAGGCCATCTGGCGGCGAGCGAGCTCCCTGGTCCGCTTCACGGTGCGCTCGGCGGCCTCATCGAGCGAGAGCCTACCCTCGAGGTGCTCCGCCAGTTCCGCGTACCCGATCGCCTGCGAGGCGGTGAGCCACGCGCCGAAGCCGCGATCCATCAACCCCCGGACCTCCTCGAGCCAGCCGTTGCGCAACATGGCGAACACCCGCTCGCCGATCCGCATCGTGTGCGCCTCTCGATCCACCCGGACGCCCGCCGCACGTACCCGGTCGGCGTCGTAGCGATCCCATGCCGACGCGAAGGAGCTGAACGGCGCGCCGCTGATCGCCGTGACCTCGAGCGCTCGGATGATCCGACGGACGTTGCCGGGCTCGATGCGCGCGGCGGCCACGGGATCCATGTCGGCCAGCCGACGGTACAAGGCGTCCGCCCCCAGGTCGTCGGCTTCGGCCTCGAGCGACGCCCGCACGACGGGATCCTCCGGTGGAAAGGCGAGATCGTCGACCACGGCGCGGAGATAGAGACCGGAACCACCGACCAGCAGCGGGCAGGCCACCGATCGCACCGTGCTGCGTGCGAGGTCCTGATACCGCGCGACCGTGAAGCGCTCCGACGGCTCGGCAAGATCCACCAGGTGGTGAGGCACCGCGGCGCGCTGTTCGGCGGTGGGCTTCGCGGTGCCGACATCCATCCCCCGGTACACGAGCATCGAGTCCACCGAGACGATCTCGGCCCCGAGGCGCGGCGCGATCGCGAGAGCCGCCTCGGACTTGCCACTGGCGGTCGGCCCGACGAGGGCGAGCATCGCCATGGGTCCTCAGACGACGAGCGCTTCCTGCACGGAGACGACCTCTCCGGTCAGATGATGCGCGGAGGCGGCGGTCACGCGGACGTCGGCGAAGGTGCCTCGTTGCAGCGGAGCGGCCAGGTGCACGATCCGGTTGGTGCGCGTTCGCGCCTGGGTCGAGCCGTCCCGCTTCCCCTCACCCTCGACGAGCACCTCGAACGTCCGTCCCACCTGCGCGCGGTTCCTCTCCAGGGACACGCGCTCTTGCAGCGTGAGGAGTCGGTCGAAGCGCTCCTGGACCACGTCCTTCGGGACCTGATCCTCCATCGTGGCCGCGCGTGTGCCGGGTCGGGGGGAGTATTGGAACGTGTAGGCGCTGTCGAAGGTCGCGCGTCCGACCACGTCGAGGGTGTCCTCGAAGTCCCGCTCGGTCTCACCGGGGAACCCCACGATGATGTCCGTCGAAACGGCGACGCCGGGGATCGCGCTGCGGATGCGCGCGAGCCACTCCAGGTATCGCTCACGGCGGTAGGAGCGCCGCATCGCACGCAGGACGCGGTCCGACCCCGACTGGAGCGGGAAATGGATGTGCTCGCAGACGTGCTCGCATCCCGCCATCGCATCGATCACGTCACTGGTGAAGTCGTGTGGGTGCGGCGACGTGAACCGGATCCTCCGGATCCCCGTCACACCGTCCACCTCCCGCAGGAGGCGAGCGAACAGCGGGCGTCGAGCCGAACCCGGAACCGTCAGGTCCCGGCCGTACGTGTTGACGTTCTGACCCAGCAGCGTGACCTCCGTCACGCCGCGGGAGGCCAGGTCCTGGACCTCGGCGAGGATCTCTCCGATCGATCGAGACCGTTGCGGCCCACGCACGAGCGGAACGATGCAGAACGTGCACGCGTTGTCACAGCCGACCGCGACGGAGACCCATGCCCGAACGTCGTCGGCCCGGGCAGCCGGCAACGCGCTCGGGAACGTCTCGGTGTACTCGCGAACGTCCATCTGCGGGCCCTCGATCTCGGCACGCCGAAGGAGCTCGAGCAGGTTCGGGAGCGCATGCGTCCCGATCACGACGTCGACCCACGGGGCCTTCCGCTGGATCAGCCCCTGATCCTTCTGCGCCAGGCAGCCCGCAACCACGATCTTCAGATCGGGCCGCCGGTCCTTCAGGGGCTTCAGGTGTCCCAGGTTGCCGTACAGCTTGTTGTCGGCGTTCTCACGGATCGCGCAGGTGTTGAGCACGATCACGCGCGCATCCGCCGCATCGTTCGTCGGCGACATGCCGTCGGACAGCAGCAGGCCGCCGATCCGCTCGGAATCGTGTTCGTTCATCTGGCACCCGAAGGTGCGGATCAGGTACTTCTGCTCCATCGGACCTCAGGCTACCCGGCTACCGGGCGTACTCGGTCGCGCGGATCTCGCGGACCACCGTGATCTTGATCTGCCCCGGGTACTGGAGCTCCTCCTCCACTTGCTTCGCGATGTCGCGCGCGATCACCTGTGCGGCGAGGTCGTCGATCGACTCCGGCTGGACCAACACCCTGACCTCGCGTCCCGCTTGCATCGCGTAGACCTTCTCGACCCCGGGGAACGAGTTGCAGATCTCTTCCAGGCGCTCTAGACGCTTGACGTACGTCTCGAGCGACTCGCGGCGAGCGCCCGGCCGACCACCGCTGATGCCGTCAGCGATCTGCGCGAGCACCGCGTGGATCGTCCGCTGCTCCACCTCGCCGTGATGCGATTCGATGCAATGGACGACCTCAGGATCTTCCTTCATGCGCCGGGCGATCTCGGCCCCGATGATCGCGTGCGATCCTTCGACCTCGTGCGTCACGGCCTTGCCGATATCGTGCAGGAACGCACCACGCTTGGCGATGGTGGGATCGAGCCCGAGCTCCGCGGACAACGCTGAGGCGATGTGGGCGGACTCGACCAGATGCTTCAGCACGTTCTGGCCGTAGCTGGTGCGGTACTGGAGACGGCCGAGGAGTTTGATCATCTCCGGGTGGATGTCCGTGATCCCGACCTCTGCCACTGCGTCCTCACCGGCCCTGCGGATCCGCTCGTCGATCTCGACGAGCGACCGCTCATGCACCTCCTCGATCCGGGCCGGGTGGATCCTCCCATCCTGCACGAGCTTCTCGAGCGAGAGCCGGGCAGCCTCCCGTCGGACGGGATCGAAGCTGCTGAGGACGACGGCTTCGGGCGTGTCGTCGATGATCAGGTTCACGCCGGTCGTCGCCTCGAACGCCCGGATGTTGCGGCCTTCACGCCCGATGATCCGCCCCTTCATGTCCTCGCTCGGAAGGGTGAACACGCTGACGGTCGACTCGGCCGTCTGCTCGGATGCGACGCGCTGGATGGCGATGGTCACGATCTTCCGGGCGCGCTCCTCCCCTTCCTCGCGCGCGAACTGCTCGATCTCGCGGACCTGCGCCATGGATGCGCGCTTCGCATCATCGATCAGCGCTGCGAGGAGCTGTTCGCGCGCTTCGGACGAGGTCATCCCCGCGACGCGTTCGAGTTGGATCCGATGCTGCTCGGCGGCCTTCTCGAGACGTGCGCGGACCTCCTGCAGCCGCTCGTCGCGTTCGGTGAGCTCCAGGACCCGTTCGTCCAGCTTGCGGGTCCGCGCTCGGAGCTCATCCTCGGTTTCGGAGATCCGACGCTCCAGCCGCGCGATCTCGTCCCGGCGCGCCTTGACGTCCTCCTCGGCGTCCCGTCGGATCTGTGAGGCATCGACCTTCGCGTCTTCGATCGCCCTGCGGAGGGTCTGGGCTGCATCCTCCTGCGCCGCGACGAGCTTCTGGTCGGCTTGAACGAGCTTCTGTTGGGCCTGTCCCTCGAGCGTGGTCGCGCTCGATCTGGCCATGTTGGTGCGGATCAGGAACCCGGCGCCGGCGCCCGCGATCAGGGCGACGACGCCGACGATGACGGCCGTCATGGTTCCTCCCTGGTGTCAGGGAGAGGACCGTGCGGTTCCGCCGGACCCTGGGCGGACGGTGCGTGAGCACGCAGAACCGTCGTATCGACGCTACAGGGCCCCGTGCCCCTCGCGCGTGAGAACGATGTCGATCATTGGGGTTCTCGTGGTCACGATGTCGTGCCGTTCGGTGTACGTCGGGTAGCCGTTCGGTGGCCTCTCGGTGTGGTTATCGGTTCATCACACGATACGGCCGACCACCCACGGAGGCAAGGCTCAGTCCTCGAACGCCTCCACCGCAAGCGCCCTGCGAGCTGCCCGTCCCGCGACGTCGGGCGCGTAGCCACGACGCGCGAGCATCCCGTAGAGGCGACGATAGGCAGCGTCGGGTTGGAGCGCTGACAGCGTGGCCGCCTTCGCAGCCGCGAGGGCGTCCGCCCGTTCTTCCTCACCCCCGACGACCTCATCCAGGACCGCCTCCGCGATGTCCTGGGCGATCCCCGCGGTCCTGAGCCGGCCCGCCACGACGCGACGCCCTTCTTTCCGGGTGGTGAAGGAATGCTCCGCCACCGCCCGGGCGAATGCCTCGTCGTCGATCAGGCCGACCTCGCCCAGCCGGTCCAGCTCCGCCCGGATCTCCTCGGAGTCGAACCCCGCCCGTCCCAACCGACGCTCGATCTCCCGTCGGCTCCGCTGGCGTACGGCCAGAAGCCCGAGGGCTCGCTCGTGTATGTCCTTGCGCGTTCCCGGCTTGCCACGGCCGCGGTCGTGCGACACAGGGCTCACTCCTTGGCTGCGGCCGCCGCGGACTTCGTCTTCGTCTCGGACCCTTCGTCTTCCACGAGATCGGGGACGATCTGGATCGGCTGATCGTCGTCTTCGGAGAAGCCGGTGAGCCCCACCGCCTCGCGAACCTTCCGTTCGATCTCATCGCGGAGATCGATGTGCTCCCCGAGGAACGCGCGCGCGTTCTCACGTCCCTGGCCGAGCTGCTCGCCCTCGTAGGTGAACCATGCGCCGGACTTCTTGACGATCTCGAGATCGACGCGGTATCGAGGAGGGACCCTGCCTTCGAGATCCCCTTGCCGTACATGATGTCGAACTCACATTGACGGAAGGGGGGCGCGACCTTGTTCTTCACGACCTTGACCCGGGTCCGCGAGCCCACGACGTCGGTCCCATCCTTGAGGTTCTCGATCTTGCGCACGTCCAGCCGGACCGACGAGTAGAACTTGAGCGCTCGTCCCCCGGGGGTGGTCTCGGGTGAGCCGAACATCACACCGATCTTCTCGCGCAACTGGTTGATGAAGATGGCCGTGGTTTCGAACTTGGAGAGCGACCCGGCGAGCTTCCGCATGGCCTGGGACATGAGGCGCGCCTGCAGGCCGACGTGGGTATCACCCATCTCTCCCTCGATCTCCGCCCGGGGCACGAGCGCCGCGACCGAGTCGATGACGACGAGATGCATCGCGCCCGAGCGCACCAGCATGTCCGCGATCTCGAGCGCCTGCTCGCCGGAATCGGGCTGACTGACCAGGAGCTCGTCGATGTCGACCCCTAGCTCGCGCGCGTACGTCGGATCGAGTGCGTGCTCGGCGTCGATGAACGCCGCGATCCCGCCCTGGCGCTGTGCTTCCGCGATGATGTGCAGGCACACGGTGGTCTTGCCCGAGCCCTCCGGACCGAAGACCTCGACGATCCTGCCGCGAGGGATGCCGCCGACGCCGAGCGCGATGTCGAGCGCCAGCGACCCGGTCGGGATGGTGGTCATCCCCACGTTCATGGGGTGCTCGCCCAGTTTCATCACTGCGCCCTTGCCGTGCTGCTTCTCGATCTGCTGAAGCGTGACCTCCAGCATCTTCTCGCGGTCCACGCGATCCCCCTTCCGACCCCGGCCCACCCCGGAGGAGGGGCGAGTGAGCGCACCAGACGAACGTTCGAGGACGGTAGCGACTGGGTCTGACATAAGTTACACCCCTGTCATTCGACCTGTCTGCGGACGGGCCGAGGCTACTCGAACGCGTGTTCGAGCGCAAGGACCGGGCCGGTCATCCGCTGAGCGCGAACGTCCCGATGGGCTCATAGCGAGGCGCGGGCCGGCGCAGGTGGCTCCGGAACAACACGATCTCGTCCACGCGGAAGCCGACCGGCCCGAGCGGCGTGCGCGAGGATCCCTGGTCGAGCTTCAACGGCGGGTCGCTCCGCGCCACCGTAAGGTGCGCTGAGAAGGCCCGGGCCTCAGGGGTGAACTCCTCCGCCAATGCCACATCCAATGCCCCCGCGAGCCGTGCGAACGCGCCCTCCGGGTCCTCGATCCCCGCCCAGAGGACCCGCGCCCGAGTGGCCGACGGGAACGATCCGAACTCGGTCAACCGGGTGGCGATGGGACCGTGGACATCCGCCACCGCTTCGACCTGTTGGTGAACCCACCCCTCGAGCCGTGGCCACGTCCGCCCGAGGAACTTCAGCGTGACGTGCATGTTCTCACGGGGCACCCACCGTGCCCTCGGGAACCGGCCGCGCCAAGGCTCGATCGCTCGATCGACTTCGTCGATCGCCGCATCGGCCACGACGAACGCCACGAACAGCCGCAACGCCTTCGCCTCGGGGCGGTTCGCGCGATCACGCGCCATGGTCAGACCGTGGGATCGGACGCGGGCAACGGCCGCCCTTCGAGATGCCGACGTACCAGGTCGAGAGCCCCCTGTTGTGACCACCGGATCACGCGGTCGCGCTCGCCCGAGACGCGGAACCCGCGCGCGTTGGTCCGCGATCCGGCGTCAAGGGCAACCCAGACGGTCCCGGGTTCCTTGCCCCCGTGAGGCTCCGGACCGGCAACTCCGGTCAGGGCCAGCCCCAGATCTGCCGCGAGGACGCGGCGCGCTCCCGCAGCCATCTCTTCCGCGCATGCCTCGCTCACGACACCCGGCCCGTCGATCGTTGCCTGCGATACGCCGAGCAGGTCACGCTTCGCCCGCTCTGTGTACGCGACGATGGCGCCGGCGAACGATGCCGAGGCTCCCGCGACGGCCGTGAGACGCGCGCTCACGCTTCCTCCGGTGAGCGACTCGGCGCACGCGAGCGTGAGACCGTGGCTCCGGAGGAGCCGAAGGACCGCCGCTTCCAGTGGCTCGTCTTCCACGCTGAACACGACGTCGCCGAGCCGTTCGACGACGACCCGGACGAGGGGCTCGAGCAGTTCGTCCGCCGCCGCGATCGACGCCGCCTTGGCCGTCAACCGGACCTTCACCTCTCCCATCGACGCGAGGTACGCGACCGTGGGGTTCGCCGAGCCGTCGAACAGATCCGTGAGCACCTCGCCCACCGCCGACTCGCCCATCCCGGTGATCCGGAGGTTCCGGGACGCGATCACGCCGCCGCGTGTTCGGGCCGAAAGTTCCGGCAGGATCGTACCCGTCATCATCTCAATCATCTCGTCCGGCACGCCGGGGACGGCGTAGACCGTGACGTCCGTAGCGAGCTGGACGATGAGACCCGGTGCCGTTCCCCGATCGGGTGCGATCGTGCGAGCGCCCTCCGGGACGTCGGCCTGTCGGAGGTTGCTCGACGGCATCGGGTTGGAGGAGAAGGCGCGGAACTTCGCGCGGAGCATGTCTTCGAGCTCCGGATGACGAACCATCGGCACCCCCGCGAACACGGCGATCGCGTCCCGCGTCAGGTCATCCTGGGTCGGTCCGAGTCCCCCGGTGACGAGGACGACGTCCGCACGAGAAGCCCCGAGCCCGAGCGCTTCGACGATCCGTTCGACGTTGTCTCCGACGGTCTGGCGGTGCAGCACGTCGACCCCGATAGCCGCGAGCCGCTCCGACATCCACCGGGCGTTCGTATCGGCGATCTGTCCGAGCAGGAGCTCGGTCCCCACCGAGAGGATCTCCACCTTCACAGCGAAGGCCTCACGGAGACGGCTCGGGTGCGGTGCCCGACGGCACGAAGGTCTCCGACCATGGATGGCCGGCCTGGCCGGGCACGCCCAGGGTCCGACCGTCGACCACGATCCGGATCGCCCCGCCGTCGCTCGCGAAGACGGTCAGGTTGTCCACCGCGCTGTAGGAGATCGACTCACCGGGACCGAGCGGCGTCGTGGGTTGGCCGACCCCGTCGATCGTGGCCGTGACGTCCACGCCGGCGGTCGCGTTCACGGTGACGCCGACACCGGGACCGGGTGTCGGCGACACGAACGGCGTCGTCGCGGTGGGGATCGTTGCTGCCGGCGGCACGCCGCCTCGCGACACGATCCCCACCGCCACCGCCGCGACCAGCAGCACCGCGGCGGCGATGAGGAGGAACCGCTGGTTGTCCCGGATCCTCGCTGCCGCGAGCGCCTGCTCGACGCGACCCATCTTCGCCGGGGGGGATGGGAGCTCAGGCTCCTCCGCGTGCCTCGCGTACGCGCTCATGACCTTGTCCGGTTTGAGCCCGAGGTACTGCGCGTAGGTCCGCAGCATCGCGCGGACGTAGACCTCCTCACCGAGCAGCTCGAAGTCCTCGCGCTCCAGGGCGCCGATCTGGTCGGTCGTCAGTCTGGTGTCGCGAGCCGCCTCGTCCAGGGTGATCCCTGCGATCTCTCGCGCGCCCCGGAGAGCAGGCCCGACCCCGATCGAGGCCGGGCGAACGGAGTTCCCAGCCATCGCGCGTGATGGTAGCGCCGGATCGCCTGGCTACACTTCGCTCGCGTGATGGTGACCACACCGCTGCGGCCGCGGCCGACGCTCCGTCGGCTCACGCCCGGTGACCGCGGATCCTTCCTCCAGGCCGTCGCACGGAGCCGTGCGCTGCATCATCCCTGGGCGTATCCGCCCGACACCCCCGACGCCTTCGACGCTTACATCAAGTTCCATCCCGCCCGTCATACGCTCGCCGTCGTCGTCGATCACGAGGAGCCGCTCGTCGGTGTCTATGCCCTCTCGCAGATCCATCACGGGTCGTTCCGCAACGCGTACCTCGGGTACTACGCGTTCGTCCCGCACGCCGGCAACGGCTACATGCGCGAAGCGATGACGCTCGTGTTCCGGTACGCCTTCGGCGAGCTCCGGCTCCATCGCCTCCAGGCCAACGTCCAGCCGGGCAATGAGAGGTCGCTCGAGCTGCTCCGCGCGACCGGTTGGCGCGAGGAGGGATACGCGCGCCGCTACCTCAAGATCGGAGGGCGCTGGCGCGACCACGTGCTGTTCGCGATCCTCGCGGAGGACGTGCACGCCTCCGTTCCCGGGCGGCGCCCGGTCTACGACCGACGCCGCCCGGGAACGAGACCTTCGGACGCTGCCCAGCCTCCGGACGGGTGACTACCATCAGCCCAGGGGGAGGGACGAGATCGCGATGGAACCGGATGACCGACGCGTGGGGAGCGAAGAGCTGCTTCCGCTGGCCTCGATCCGGGACCCCATCACGGCACCCGACGCGCTCGCCGAGGGTCCGGTCCGGTTCCTGCTCGTCTCCGGCGACCTCGACGACGGCCGTTGGGGTTTGATCGGGGCGTTCTGGCTTTCGATCGACGGGTCGCGGGGCGGGTTCGTGGTCGCCCCGCAGGCCATCTGGCAAGGTTCAGAGATGGCACGGAGCTTCCGCGGGGCGTTGTCCCGTCACTGGCACGCCGAGGACGTCTACCGGTACTGGCAGCGCCAGGTCGGCGCGGCGGGATCGATCATGATCGACCCCCAGCAGCATGCCGACACGTTGTTCCAGGTCGCGCGTCGCGTCGGCGCCCTGTAGTCAGGCGCTCGCGCGCTCTTCCCATTCTTCCCAGGTCACCAGGACGTCGCGCGCTTTCGAGCCTTGGCCGGGCCCGACGATCCCCTGATCCTCCATCAGGTCCATGAGGCGGCCCGCGCGCGCGAACCCCACCTTCAGCTTGCGTTGGAGCATCGACGTCGAGCCGAGCTGCGAGCGGATCACCAACTCGGCCGCCTGCTCCAAGAGGTCGTCGTCCGAACCGAGCCCGCGGTCCTCGCCGGACGTCTCCACCGGAGGCAGCCCGAGCCCCTCGACCGTTCGTTCGTACACCGCTTCCCGCTGGGCTCGGATGTAGTCGGCGACGTCGCGGATCTCCTGTTCGGTCACCCAGGCGCCCTGGAGCCGGACCGGCTTCGAGATGCTCGAGGGGGCGAAGAGCATGTCGCCGTGACCGACGAGCTTCTCGGCGCCGTTCATGTCCAAGATCACGCGGCTGTCCGCCTGCGAAGACGTCATCAATGCGATCCGGCTGGGGATGTTCGCCTTGATCAGGCCGGTCACGACGTCGACCGAGGGACGCTGCGTCGCGACCACCAGATGGATGCCCACCGCACGCGCCATCTGCGCGATCCGACAGATCGCGTCCTCGACGTCGCGCGGCGCCACCATCATGAGATCGGCGAGCTCGTCGATCACGACCACGATGAACGGGAGATGGCCGAACCGATGCTCGAGACCGAGGGGCACGCGAAGGGTGCCGGCCCGCAATCCTTCTTCGTATCCGTCGATGTCGCGCACGGCCGCCGTGGCGAGCAGCTCATAGCGCTGCTCCATCTCGCGCACGATCCACCCGAGCGCCTCCGCGGCTCGCTTGGGATGAACGATCACCGGCGAGAGCAGGTGGGGCACGTCGGCGAAGTGACCGAGCTCGACGCGCTTGGGATCGACCAGCACGAGTCGGACGTCCTCCGGCGTGGTTCGGGCGAGGAGCGATGTGATGAACGAATTGACGAGGCTGGACTTACCCGCACCGGTCGCCCCGGCGATCAGCAGATGCGGCATGGTCGCCAGGTTGACCAACCGTGCCCGGCCGTGGATATCCTTGCCCAGCGCGACCTCGAGAGGATGCGTCGCATCCTTCGCCGCTTTCGACCGCAAGATGTCCCCGAGCATCACGAAATCTCGATGCTTGTTGGGAACCTCGATCCCGATCGCGGACTTGCCGGGGATGGGCGCCTGGATGCGCACGTCGGGGGTCGCGAGTGCGTACGCGATGTCGCTCGCCAATTGGAGGACCTTGTTCACCTTGGTGCCCGACGCGACCTCGACCTCGTACATCGTGACGGTGGGCCCTCGGTGAGCGGCCGACACCCGAGCGTCGACGCCGAAGGTCTGCAGCGTGCGCTCCAGCGCGCTTTGCATGTCCTGCTCGTCGCGGGAATCGGCGTTCGACGGCGGCGCGCTCCGGAGCAGGTCGAGCGGCGGCAGCTGGTACGGACCGGTCGTCGTTTCGATCGTGCGGGTCCGACGCTCCGGCCGGGACGCCACGAGGGCTTCGGCCGGTTCGTCATCCTGATCCGGATCCGCAACGATCACGACGGCCTCGTCGTCCGGATCGAGCTCGAGGAGCCCGAACGCCTCCCGGAGCTTGGCGGCGCGGTGACGCTTGGGTTTCGGCTCTTCGTGCGGCACCGGTCGGACGGGCTCGGCTTCCTCCTCGATGTCGGCCGCGGTGAAGAAATCGCGGAGGCTGGCCGACGCGACCGCGATCGGCGTCCCGGTGAAGATCAGGAGTCCCACCGCGCCCATCCCGAGGCAAACGATGAAGGCGCCGAAGGAGGAGATCACGATCGTGAGCGGACGTGCCACGACCGCGCCGAGCACGCCACCGGCCGCGGAGACGGCGTCGTACCCGTCGCGCGGCCCTGGTTTCCCACCCAGCAGCGAGACGATGCCGAGCACACCGAGTCCCAGCACGGAGAAGCCGATGAACATCCTGACCCGGTCCTCCCGCGCCGTGTCCCGCAGGAGCATGATCCCCCAGTAGACGGCGACGACGGGGAACGCGACGGCGACGACGCCGAGCGAGGCGCGCAGCATCCACGTCAAGAGATCCCCGACCGGGCCGGCGGCGTCGAACCAGACACCGAGCACCGCGAGGAGCGCGACGACGACCAGGACGATCCCGGAAGCGTCGCGAACGTGTGGGGAGAGGATCTGTCGTACGGACGTCTTGGGCGCCTTGGTCGGCGCCTTCCTCCTATGCCGCGAGCGGCGCGTGGCCGTGCTCCTCGAGCGACGCGACGACGACCGCCGCGCCGGGGAAGTCTTCGTTGCCACCTACACCTCCATGATCACCGGCAGGATCACGGGCTTCCGCTGCGTGACGTCGAAGAAGTAGCGCTTGAGCACCCTTCGAACGTTCTGTTGCAACGCAGATGGGTCCGTGACGTGGGCCTCCGCGCTCTCTTCCATGGCAAGCATGACGCGTTTGCGAGCCTCTTCAAGGATGTCGGCCGAGGTCCCGTCGTGGACGAATCCGCGGTTGACGACGTCGGGTCCGCTCACGACCTCTCCGGTCTGCATGTTGACGCCGACCACGACGACGACGACGCCGTCGCCGGCGAGCTTCCTCCTATCGCGGAGGACCTCGCCGCCGACGTCTCCGATCCCGAGGCCGTCCACGAAGGTCATCCCGGCTCGGACGCGATCGACCTTCGTGACCGCGGGCCCGACGTCGATCACGTCGCCGTCCTCGCAGATCAGGATCCGCTCGTGCGGGATCCCGATCTCCTCCGCCAGGCGGGCGTGATGCTGCAGGTGCCTTCGCTCGCCGTGCACGGGGATGAACCAGCTGGGCTTGACGAGCGAGAGCAGGAGTCGGAGCTCTTCCTGCGCGGCGTGACCCGACGCGTGCACCGGGTCGGCCGGCATGTGATACACGTCCGCGCCGCTCCGGTAGAGCGAGTCGACGACGCGGTGGATCGCCGGCTCGTTGCCCGGGATAAGGCTGGAAGAGAGCACGACGGTGTCCCCCTCGCTGAGCTTGACCCACTTGTGCTCGCGCGCGGCCATCAGGCTCAGCGCGCTGTAGGGCTCGCCCTGCGAACCCGTGCACGCGATCACCACCCGACCCGGGTCGAGGCTGTCCACCTCTTCGATGTCGATCACGTCTTGGTCGTGCACCCGCAGGATCCCGAGCTCGCGTGCGGCGCGGACCGAGTTCTGCATCGATCGCCCAAGGAAGCAGACGACCCGCTGGTCCGCGAGCGCGGCATCGATCACCTGCTGGATCCGGTGGATGTGGCTGGAGAAGCAGGCGACGACGACGATCTCGGGAGCTCGAGCGACGATGTCGCGAAGCACCGGGCCGACGCTGCGTTCGCTCGCGGTGTGTCCGGGGGTCTCCGCGTTGGTGGAGTCCGAAAGGAGCAGATGGACGCCGCGTCCCGATTCCTCCGCGATGCCGTGCAGATCGGTGGGTTGGCCGTCGATCGGTGTCTGGTCGAGTTTGAAGTCTCCCGTGTGCAGCACCGAACCGTGTGGCGTGTCGACCGCGACGGCCATCCCGTCGGGGATCGAATGCGTCACGTGGAAGAAACGCATCCGGAACGGGCCGGCCTGGGCTCCGCCGCCGGGGACGGCCACGTTCGGCTCCACGAGATCGGTCACCTCGTGCTCCTCCAGCTTGCCCTTCAGGAGTTCGAGCGTGAACGCGGTCCCGTAGATCGGGACCCGGCGACCGAGGTCTCGCAAGAGGTACGGGAGCGCCCCCACATGATCCTCGTGCCCATGGGTGAGCACGATGGCCTCGACGTCATCCGCCCGATCACGCACATACTCCATGTCGGGCAGGACGAGGTCGATCCCCGGCATGTCCGCCGATGGGAACGACAGGCCGACATCCAGGACCAGGAGCCTGCCGTCAAGCTCGAGAGCGGCCATGTTCCGACCGACCTCGCCGATACCTCCGAGGAAGACGAGCCGGCAGCTGTCAGGCAAGGAGACCGGCGTCCTCCAGCGCCTTGCGGACGCGAGCCCGTTCGTCGCTCGTCGCCGGGACCAACGGCAGCCGAGGCTCGCCGCAAGGGCGGCCGACCATCTGGAGCGCCGCTTTGAGCGGGATCGGGTTGGACGTCACGAAGAGCGCGTTGAACAGGGGCGACAGCGTCTCGTGGATCTTCCGGGCCGCCGGCACGTCGCCCGTCTCGATGAGCTCGATCATCTGCCGGATCTGCGGCCCGACCAGGTGGCTCGCCACGCTCACGACCCCGACCGCGCCAAGGCACACGTATCCGAACGTCGCCCAGTCGTCGCCCGAGTAGACCTCGAAGCCATCCGGTGCTTCCGCGATCAGTCGGGAGATGCCCTGGAAGTCGCCGGTCGAGTCTTTGACGGCGACGATGTTCGGGCGCTCGGCGAGCCGCAACAACGTGTCATGCTCGATGCGCGTCGCCGTGCGGCCGGGGATGTTGTAGGCGATGATCGGAAGCTCCGTCGCGTCGGCGACGTGCTGGAAGTGTGCGATCAAGCCACGTTGCGGCGGCTTGTTGTAATAGGGAGTCACGACGAGGATCGCATCGGCGCCCGCGTCTTCAGCCGCCTGCGTGAGCGCGAGGGTCTCGGCCGTGGAGTACGTGCCCGTGCCACAGATCAGCTTGCCCGTGCCGCGGATCGCGTCGCCCACGGCGCGGAAGAGATCCGATTTCTCCTTGTGCGTGACCGTCGGCGATTCGCCCGTGGAACCGGCGACGACGACGGAATCGGAACCGTTCCCGACGAGCCAGGACGCGAGCTCCTGGGCACGGTCGAGGTCGAGCGCATGATCTTCGCGGAACGGCGTCACCATCGCGGTGACGACGGAGCCGAACCTGCCGACCATGGGCGTCGCCTCCTTCGTGGCGCCACGGGGACGGCGCCGGACCCGCCTATGCTAGCCGCCGATGCCTCGCATCTACACGAAGACGGGGGACGACGGCACCACGGGGCTCCTGTACGGGGGGCGGGTTCCGAAGTCCGACCTGGTAACGGAGGCGTACGGCACAACCGATGAAGCCGTCGCGATGCTGGGTCTCGCGAGGGCGCTCTGCGACGACGAGGCACTCGCCGCCGACCTGCTCACCCTCCAGCGCGAGTTGTTCGTGGTCGGCGCCGACCTGGCCTGCAATCCGAAGAAGCGGAAGAAGCTCGAGCCCGACGTCTCGTTGGTGTCCCCGAAGATGGTGGCGCGGCTGGAGCGGAGGATCGACGATGTCGTCAACGAGCGGCCCCTTCCCGAGACGTTCATCGTGCCCGGTGCGAACCCCGCCTCCGCGGCGTTGGACGTCGCACGCGCGGTGGTGCGGCGCGCCGAGCGGCAGGCCGTCGAGCTCGAAGCGGCCCAACGGATGGTCAACCCCGACGTCCGGCGGTACCTCAACCGGTTGAGCGATCTGCTGTTCGTGCTCGCGCGGTGGCAGGCAGGCGAGAGCGAGCCGGCCAGCAGATAGACGGGTCACGACGCCGTTCGAGATGCTCAGGGCATGAAGCAGCTCGAGCTTCGTCGCCACGCGCCGCGCGATCCCGCCGCAGATCGATTGTCGGAAGCCGGGCGAGCTCGCGCGATGGAGGTCGGCCGGGCGCATCAGGACGTCGCGTACGTGGCCGTGTTCGTCTCACCGGCCGAACGTGCGGCGGAGACCGTGGCGTGGTTCCTTCGGGGAGCCGGGCAGCAGCTCCCCCAAGAGCACTCCGTCGTTCCTGGACTCGCGGGGAAGGATCAGACCGAAGGTTCCCCCGAGGGCATGGCGATCGGGATCCGCTCGTTGCTCGAGCAGCTCCCGGAGGGTGGACGCGGGCTCGCGATCAGCCACACCCCGTTCGTCGAGCGAGCGGCGCTCGGCCTGACCGGTCACGAGGTGGAACCGATGCGCGAGTGCGAGGGGCTGCTCATCACGCTGCGCGACGACGGTGACATCGAGATCGAGGAGCTGCGGCTGCCGGGATCCACGGCCGGATGAGCATCGCGAGTGGCGCGATCGGGGCGGCGTTCGCGCTTGGCTTCGCGCTGGGCGCAGCCCCCGGGCCGGTGCAACTGTTGATCCTCTCGGAGACGGCGAAGCGCGGGCTCGAGGGCGGTCTGCGCGTGATGCTCGGCGGGAACCTGACCCTGTTCTGCATCCTGGTCGTCCTCGCGCTGGGGTTCGCGTCCCTCGACCCCGGGCCCGGCGTGATCAGGACGCTGCAGGTGGTGGGTGGCCTCTTTCCTCGTGTGGATCGGCGGGGCCGAGCTCCGATCGATCCGTCTCGAGGCCCGGCCCTCGGTGGGCGATCCGTCGCCGAGCGCCGGCGGGCGCCTCGGACCGACCGCGAAAGGCATCGCGTCGGTGCTGCTCAATCCCGGCGCATGGGTCTTCTTCGCGGCGACCGCTTCGGCAGTGATGGCGAAGGCGACCTCCGACGGCGGCACGGGCGCGGCGCTCGCGGCCGCGCTCGCGATGGCCGTCGGCGTCAGCTGCTCGGATCTGGCCTTCACCGTCCTCGGGAGCGGTGGACGACGGTTGTTCGGCGACGGAGGGTTGCTCTGGATCCGGACGGGACTCGCCGTGCTCCTCGTCGTGATCGGCGCCGCGTTCGTGGTCCAGGGGATCGGCGGTCGATCGCCGTGAGTCGGATCTCAGCCGTGCGCGAGCAGGGCGTCGAGCCCGACGGTGAGCCCGGGCCGGTTGGCGACCGTGCGGATCGCCAACAGGACCCCCGGGATGAACGCGCTCCGGTCGATCGTGTCGTGGCGGAGGATCAGGGTCTGGCCCGGGCCTCCGAAGATCACCTCCTGGTGAGCGAGGAGGCCCGGGAGCCGGATGCCGTGGACGCGGATCCCGTCGACGTCGGCGCCGCGCGCGCCGGGATGCGCGCCGTCGCCGCCGGGCGCTTCCCACACGCCCGCCCGCGCGGCGCCGATCCGTTGCGCCGTCGTGATGGCGGTACCGCTCGGCGCATCCACCTTCCGATCGTGATGCAGCTCGATCACCTCGGCCGCATCGAAATGACGAGCGGCCTCCTCCGCGAACCGCATCAGCAGCGCGGCGCCGATGGCGAAGTTCGGCGCGACGATGGCGTTGGCCTTGCCGGACCCGGTCAGTCGGCCGATCTCCGCGAGCCCGTCCTCGCCGATCCCGGTCGTGCCGATCACCATGTGCATCCCGCGTTCGAGACACCACCGCGCGTTCTCGATCACGGACCCCGGAGCCGTGAAGTCCACGGCCACATCAACGCCTTCGAGCGCGTCCGTGGACCCCGCGACGACGAGGTCGCCGAGCTCCGTCCCTTCGTGATGAGGATCGACCGCCGCGATCAAGCGGAGGTCGTCGGCGACGTCCACCGCCCGACAGACCTCGCGGCCCATGCGGCCGGCGGCGCCCAGCACGCCGACGCTCGTCACACGAGCGCCCCCGCGAACGAGGAAGGCTTCACCGGCCCGAGGACCGTCAGCGTCATCGGTTGCGACAGTACCTGGTGGGCGATGCGGCGGGCATCCTCGAGGGACACCCGCTCGACGCGACGGAGGATCTCGTCCACCGTGAGGATCTCGCCGTTCGCGATCTCGGACTTCCCCAGCCGCGACATCCGGCCGCCGGGGTCTTCCAACGACAGGACGGTCGAGCCCTTCACGTGACCCTTGGCGCGTTCGAATTCCTCCGCGCTGAGCTCGCCGTCGCGGATCGCTTCGATCTGCGCCCGCATCAACGCGATGACCTCGCGAGCCTTGCCCGGCGTCGTGCCGGCGTAGGCCGAGAACAGACCGACCTCCGCGAACTGTGAGTGGAAGCTGTACGCCGTGTACGCGAGCCCCCGCTTCTCGCGGATCTCCTGGAAGAGCCGCGAAGACATCCCGCCCCCGAGCGCCGTGTTGACGATGAGGAACGCGAACCGTTCCGGATCCGATCGCGCCAACCCGTTCGTCCCGACCACGATGTGCGCCTGCTCCGTCTTCTTCCGTTGCACGTGCTGGTCCCCCGACGGCTTCGGGGCTCGGGGCGTGTCGCGCAACCGCCACATCGAGCGGCCCCGGGCCGAGAGCTCGCGACCGGCATCCATGCGCTGGGTGAGCATCCGAACCAGATCATCGTGGCGGACGTTGCCGGCCGCCGCGACCACGAGGCGGCCGGGGACGTAGTGACGGCGATAGAACCCGCGAACGGATCCGCGCGTCGCCGCGCGGATCCGTTCGCGGGTCCCGAGGATCGGCCGCCCGAGCGGGTGGCCTGGCCACAGGGTCCGCGTGAAGAGATCGTGGACCACGTCTTCCGGAGAGTCGTCGTGCATGTCGATCTCGGACAGGATCACCTGGCTCTCGGCCGTGAGATCCTCGGTCCGGATCGTCGAGTGCTGCAGCATGTCAGCGAGATGATCGACGGCCAGCTCCAGATCACGGTCGAGCACGCGCGCGTAGTAGCACGTGTACTCCTTCGCCGTGAACGCGTTGACATCCCCGCCGACCGCATCGAACGCCTCGGCGATGCCGAGGGCCGTGCGCGTCGCGGTCCCCTTGAACAACAGATGCTCGAGGAAGTGGCAATGGCCGCTGATCGCGGGACGTTCGTCGAGCACCCAGAAACCGATCGAGACGGAGCGGATGCTTGGCATCCGCTCCGTCACGACGCGCAGCCCCGAGCTGAACTCGGTGCGCGAGATCGGCATGACTCGGGGGTTCAGCCGTCCTGGCGGGCACCGCCGCCGTCGCGGAACCGCCGACCGTGGCGGTCGCCTCGGTCGCCTCGGTCGCCACGCGGGCCGCGATCGCGTCCGCGATCGCCACCTCGATCGCGCCGCTCTCCGGTGGTCTCCACCTGGGTCCCCTCGGGCACCTCCCATTCGGGGCCGACCGGCTTCAGACTGATCTTGCCCTGCGGATCGACATCTTCGACCAAGACGGTCAGCCGGTCGCCCTCCTTGACCGCCTCCTCGACGCTCGCGAGCCGTTTCCCGCGCCCCAGCTTCGAGATATGGACGAGTCCATCCCGACCGGGCACGAGGTTCACGAACGCGCCGAACGTCGTGGTCTTCACCACGGTGCCTTCGTAGGTCTCCCCCACCAAGACCGGCCGCGGGTTGGCGATCTCCTCGATCATGCGGGCGGCCTCGTCGGTACCCTCGGCTTCGCGCGAGCCGATGAAGACCGTGCCGTCGTCCTCGATGTTGATGTCGGCACCCGTCATCGCGATGATCTCGTTGATCTTCTTCCCCTTCGGCCCGATCACCTCGCCGATCTTGTCCACGGGGATCTGGATCGTGATGATCCGCGGTGCCTTGGAGCTGACCTCGTCGCGCGGTGCCGGAAGCGCGGCCAGCATGACCTCGAGGATCTGCAGCCGCGCCTCCCTCGCCTGCTGGAGCGCACCGGCCAGGACGTCGGCCGGCATCCCCGACACCTTCATGTCGAGCTGGATCGCAGTGACGAATCCGCTGGTCCCCGCCACCTTGAAGTCCATGTCCCCTAGCGCATCCTCGGCGCCGAGGATGTCGGTGAGCGTCACGAACTGCCCGTCGTCGGCGATCATGCCCATCGCGATCCCCGCGACGGGCGCCTTGATCGGGACGCCGGCGTCCATCAACGACAGCGTCGATCCGCACACGCTCGCCATCGAGGTGGAACCGTTCGAGGCGAGTACGTCCGACACCAGGCGAAGCGCGTACGGGAACTCCTCTTCGCTGGGCACCACCGGGATCAACGCCCGCTCTGCGAGCGCCCCGTGGCCGATCTCACGGCGGCGAGGCGAGCCGACCCGGCCCGTCTCGCCCGTCGAGAACGGCGGGAAGTTGTAGTGGTGCATGTAGCGCTTCGAATCCTCGGGGTCGAGCGTGTCGATCAGCTGCGTCATCCGCAACATGCCGAGCGTGGTGATGTTGAGCACCTGGGTCTCCCCACGCTCGAACAACGCCGAGCCGTGTGCCCGTGGGACCAGGCCGACCTCGGCCGAGAGCCGCCGGATGTCCTTCGGGCCGCGACCGTCGAGCCGGACGCCCTGGTCGATCACGCGTCGGCGCATGACCTTCTTCTGGAGGCTCTTCCACGCGGCCGAGAACTCCTGATCGCGCGCTTCGAACGGCGCACCCAGCACCGTGACGAGATGGAGCTTCGCTTCCTCCTTGACCGCATCGAAGGCCGCGTCGCGGGCCTGCTTGTCCGGGACGATCGCGGCTTCGAGCTTGCCAGCGAAGTTGGCGTACAGCGTGTCCCAGATGTCCTGACCGTAGAGCGGTGACGGCGTGAACTCCATCGGCGTCACCCCATGCGCTCTGATGAACTCCTCCTGGAAGGCGACCAGGTGCCCGATCTCCGCCTTCGCGACCTCGAGCCCTTGCGCGACGATCTCCTCGGTGGGCGCGACGGCTCCCTGACCGGCGCCGAGCAGCGGCCAGATGTTCTCGGGAGCCTCCCCCTCGATCATGAGGATGTCGACCCCCGCCTGCGCGTTCTTGGCGCCGGCGACGACGATGTCGAAGGTCGCGTCCTCGAGCTCTTGGAAGGTCGGGTTCACGACCCACCCACCACCGATCATCCCGAGCCGCACCGCGGCGACGGGTCCGTCGAACGGGAGCCCGGCGAGCCCCACGGCGCATGCCGCCGCGTTCATCGCGGGGATGTCGTAGGGGTTGGCCATATCCACGGACAAGATCGTGCAGATGACCTGGACCTCGTCGCGGAAGCCCTCCTTGAACGTGGGGCGTAAGGGCCGGTCGATCAAACGAGCCGTGAGGATCGCGGTCTCTCCCGGCCGGCCTTCCCGCCGGAAGAACGAGCCAGGGATCTTCCCGGCCGCGTACATCCGCTCCTCGACGTCGATCGTGAGCGGGAAGAAGTCGATCCCCTCTCGGGGCTTCGAGCGGACGCAGGTAGCGAGCACCTGGGTCTGCCCGTACGTAACGACGACGGCTCCGTCGGCGAGCTTCGCGAGCTTGCCGGCTTCGAACGTCATCTCGTGCGCGCCGACCTGGCGCGACATGGTTGTGACCATCCGGTCGATCTCCTCCTCGGAGTCAGGGCGCGCCTGTGTCGCGCCGCATGGTGGTGGAGGGTTCGGGCCGGTTGTCAGTGGTGAACCTCCGGGCGTCGCCGCTGCGGAAGCTCGCGACTGAGAACCGACCGCGCTTCGGGCCTTCCCTCCTGCGGCCACTCACGTGGTCGTTACGCATCACTCCTTCGGGCCGGAGCCGCCGGTGGGCGGCCTCCGGGCAGGATCTATCGTCGGAGACCGAGCTTCGCGACGATCGCGCGATAGCGCTCGATGTCTTCGCGCTTGAGGTACTCCAGCAGCCTCCGCCGGCGCCCAACGAGCATCAAGAGGCCCCGCCGGCTGTGGTGGTCCTGCTTGTGCAACTTGAGATGCTCGGTGAGGTCGCCGATCCGCCTGGTCAGGACGGCGATCTGCACCTCGGCGGAGCCGGTGTCGCCCGTCGTGCGGGCATGCTCCTGGATGATCTCGGTCTTGGCTTCTTTGGTCAACGTCATGGTCGAACGCCAAGGCTACCAGCGAAAACGGCCCTCCGACCTGCGGCGACGCTCAACCCAGCGCCGCGTCGGGGATCAGCTCACGGGTGCTCGTCACATCCCGCGCGATCGCCGACGCGAGCTCGTCCACGGAATCGTACCGGACCTCGTCACGCAAACGCGACCAGAACTCGATCGAAAGGGGCTCGCCGGGAAGCTCGCCGTCGAACTCCAGCAGGAACGACTCGACGTGCAGGGGCTCGATGCCGAAGGTCGGGTTCGTCCCGCAGTCGATCGCGGCTCGGTACCGGCGCGCTCCATGTTCGGCAACGCCGGCGTAGATCCCCTGGCCCGGAAGGAGCAGCCTTGGCCACGTGCGGAGGTTGGCCGTCGGGTACCCGAGACCTCGACCGCGACCGTGGCCGGTCACGACCTCGCCGTCGAGGACGAATCGGCGGCCGAGAGCGGCGAGCGGCCACTCGAGATCGCCCGATGCGAGCGCCTCGCGGATCGAGGTCGAGGAGACGACCCGGCCGCCGAGCTCCACGAGGGCGACCGTCTCCACGCCGAGCCCGTAGGGAGCGGCGAGGGTGGGGAGGGTCCGCATCGTCCCTTCCGCCTTGAACCCGAACGTGAAGTTGGTGCCCATCGCCGCGTGTATCGCATGGACGCCGCGGACCAAGACGTCCCGAACGAAGTCCCTGGCGGCGATCAGCGAGAAGTCGCGATCGAAGGTGAGCACGACCAGGACGTCGACCCCCGAGGCGGCGATCAGCTCCGCCTTCCGTTCGACGGTGGTGAGCAGCCGTGGCTCGCTCCCGGGTGAGAGCACCTCGCGCGGATGCCGGTCGAAGGTGATCGCGACCGACCGCACGCCTCGCTCGTCCGCCCGCCGGACGACCGTCCGGAGCACCGCCGCATGACCGAGGTGGACGCCGTCGAAGAACCCGACCGTTGCGACGGATGCCTCCTCGGCGAGCGGCAGCGAGCGGATCCCATGGACGATGTCCACGGCCGCAGAGCGTACCCTCCTTGCGTGCCTATCCCGGCCCGTGCCAACCTCGGGCCGACCGGCCGGGCGGAGGAGGCGTGAAGCGACGACCAGGAGGCGTGACGTTCGCCGAGTTCGACCAGACACTTTGCGGCGCCGACGCACCACCGTGCGAGAACTCCGGATGAGCGCGCAACCGCAGATGCTCGCCAACCACCGGCGGGCATTCCTCTGGTCGCTCGCCCTGCTGGCCGGCTGCGTCGCTGCGCTGTTCCTGGTTGGGCGCCACCCACCCGATGCCGCTCCACTGACGACCGTTCGCTTCGTCGGCAGGTTCGACACCACCACGTACGGCTGGATGGTCGACGTCCGGAACGCGTGGCTGACGTGGCTCTGCAAGGTGCTGAACGTGATCGGCGGGGGGGTCGTCACGATCCCGGTCCGGATCGCGGCCGTCCTCTTGCTCGCGCTCCGACGGCGCTGGGCCAGATGCGTTGCCTTCGCGCTAACCTGGGCCAGCAGCGAGATCGTTCTCAACGCGCTGAAGTCGTGGTTCCACCGCGGCCGGCCTCCGTCCCCCCTCGTGACGACGATCGGGTTCTCGTTCCCGTCCGGTCACGCGGTCGCGGGCGCGGCGACCGCCGTGGCTCTCGTGATCGCCTTCTTCCCCGCGGGCGAGCAACGCCGCCGGTGGGAGTGGTTGGCGGTCGCGTTCGCATTCGTCATGTCGATGTCGCGCGTCTACCTGGCGGCGCACTGGTTCTCCGACGTGGTGGCGGGCACGCTCCTCGGTGCGGGCATCGCGGTCTTCTGGGCGGCGACGATCACGGAGTGCCGCGACCTGATCCTCCGGGCCCGTGGGGAGCCGATACCCCGCGAGGAGGCGCCGGGCGCACCGGTTCAAGCGGGGAAGTAACTCACCCGCTCCCGCTGCGCGGCGACATCGGCGGGGCGTCGCCAGTCCGACTTCACGCGCCAGATGACGTAGGTGAACCCGCCGATCGGGATCTGGATGCCGTACGTCAGGGCGCGGAACAGCAGCACCGCCGCGACGATCTGCGCCTTCTCGAGCGAATCGAACGCGGTCAGTCCACCGATGTACCCGAGGTCGATCAGGCCGACCCCACCCGGCGTGATCGGAACCGCCGACAACAACCGGGAGAACGCGAACACGGCGAACGCCTCCGCGGTCGACACCTCGTGTTCGGAGACCCCCATGTGCCGGAGCGAGAGCAACAGCACGAAGAAGAGCGCCAGCTGGCTCAGCACCGTGAACAACGTCAACCGGATCCATCGGTACCGAACCAGGGCGATCGTGTCTCGGCGGAACCGAGCCGCACCCTCGCCCCAGCCCGTGACGGGGGGTTTGCGGAAGAGGGCACGGAGTCTGGAGACAACACGTGCAAGCGCGTTGCCGATCCGGATCGCGAACGTCTCGCTCCGGAAGAGGAGCGCGAACAGCACCACCGCGGCGCCGAGGAACGCGAGACCGACGACGGCAGCCACGATGTACGCTGGGGTCAGGTGCCCGCTGAGCGCGAGGAACACCAGCGCGAGCATCGGCAGCCCGAGCTTCGTGAAGATGTTCCAGATGCCGGTCACGCCGACGTACAGCGCGACGTTCGTCCCGGTGAACCCCCACGAGTCCAGGATCGAGTACGTCAGCCCGATCGCGATCGCACCGCCGGCGGGGAGCGTGTTCGCGACCGACGTCGTCGTCTGCGTGAGGACCGCGGCCTTGCCGATGCCCATGCCCGGCAGGGCCGCCTGGTTCGCCCACCAGTAGGTCACGAGGTTGAAGATCGTCGCGGCGACCAGCGACCAGAACTCGAGCGGCGTCAGCGTCCCGATCGCGGAGGCGACGTCGTGGTAATCGGCGTACTTCGGGATCGCCCAGGCGAAGATCGCGACCACGATGGCGACGGAGATGACGTAGCCGACGATCCGCTTCCAGGTCAGACGGGTGCGAGGCTTCGGTTCGGGCATGGCTGCTGAGCCTACCCCAGCCGGGCGAGCACCATCTCCGGGCGGGCCTTGGGCCCGTCGTCGCGATAGATGGCGACCAAGGATCCGTCCGGATCGAACACCCCGTAGGGCCCCTCGATCCCGGCCGGCCCCAGGATGCTCCCGTGTCGCGCGACCCGCGCCTCCTCGGGCTCGAGCTCGAAGCGGGGAAGGTGCGCGACGGCCCGCTCGATCGGGAGGAGATCTCCGGCCTCGTCCGGGGGCTTCGCGTCGTCGACGGCGAACGAACCGATCGCGGTCCGTCGCAGGCTTGTGAGGTGCGCACCGCACCCGAGCGCGGACCCGACGTCGGCGGCGAGGACGCGGACGTACGTGCCGCCGCTCACCATGGCGACGAAATCGACGTCCACGCCGTTCCGTGCGAGCAAGTCGAATCGGTCGACCCGGACCGTGCGTGGCGCCGCGCGGAGCTCTTCGCCCCGCCGCGCCGCGTCGTACAGCTTGCGGCCGCCAACCTTCGCCGCACTGAACGCCGGCGGCGCCTGCAGCGACTCGCCGAGCTTGGCCGCCATCGCCCGCGCGACGTCGGCGTCCGTCGCAGCGACCGGCGACTCCCGCGTGATATCTCCCTCCGCGTCGAGCGTGTCCGTCTCCACCCCGAGCCGGAAGGTCCCTTCATAGGTCTTCGGGAGGTCGCCGAGGAACCGGAGCAGCCGGGTGGCTCGACCCAATCCGAGGACCAGGAGCCCGGTCGCCATGGGGTCGAGCGTCCCCGCGTGGCCGACCTTCTTTGCCCGGGTGGTCCGTCGGACGATGGCGACGGCATCGTGCGACGTGATCCCCGCCGGTTTGTCGATCAACAGCAGGCCTTCGGCCGGCGGCGGGCTCACGACGAGACCGGGAGCCCGCGAAGGACCTGCACGAGACGCTCGATCGTCCCGGCGGGACCGTGCTCGCTGGTGTAGCCCGCGGCCAGGCGGTGGCCGCCGCCGCCGAAGGCGGCCGCGGCCACCGCCAGATCGTGCCCACCGCGCGAGCGCACGCTCACCTTGAACCGCCCGTCTCGCTGCTGCTTGAGGAGGGCGGCAACGTCCGCCTCACGGGCGGTTCGGAGCACGTCGATCAGGTCGTCGGTATCCCCTGGGCCCACCCCGGCCTCCGCCAGATCGGCCTGGGTCAGGTACGTCCACACCAGCTCCGCCTCCGGGACCTCTTGGAGCCGGCTCAACGCTCGGCCGACCAGCCGGAGGTAGGCCGCTCCGTTGTCCTCGTAGAACACCTGGGAGAGCCGGGCATGGTCGAAGTCGTGCTCGCGGAGACGAGACGCGAGGCGGAGCGTCTGGGAGGTGACGGCTTCGTACTGGAACCGGCCCGTGTCCGTCACGAGGCCGGCGTACAGGCACAGCGCCGACTCGCGTGTCATCTCTCCACCGATCTCGTCGATCAACCTCGCCACCAGCTCGCACGTCGATGACGCGTCGGGGTCCACCAACCGGATCGTTCCGCTGCCGTCGTTCGATCGATGGTGATCGATCCAGATCAGCTCCTTCGCCGCCGTCGCGGACGGCTCGAGCATCCCCAACCGATCGAACGACGCGCAGTCGCAGGTCACCATCACTGCCGGCGATCGTGGGAACCGGTTGGGCGACACCAGCAGTTCGAGCCCGGGAAGCATGTCGGCCCAGCGCGGGAGGTTCGGGGGGTTGTTGGGGAACGAACAGACGACCTCGGTTCCTCGCGCCACGAGATGGTGCGCGAGCCCGAGCATCGATCCGAGGGCGTCGGCGTCGGGGTTCACGTGGCATGCCATCGCGACGCCGTCGGCATCGCGCAGGACGTCGGCGGCCCGGGAAAGGTCTTCAGGCGTCATGCGAAGCCCCTTCCTCGTGATGCAACTGATCGAGGATCCGGTCGATCCGCTGGCCGGTCGCGAGCGTGTCGTCCTCCTCGAACCGAAGCTCGGGGACGACCTTGAGTCGGATCTGCCGCCCCAACTCGTGCCGGAGGTGGGGCGTCGCGGACCGTAGCGCCGCCCGGGAGCCGGCTTTGGCCGCGGCGTCGCCGAACACCGTGAAGTAGACCCACGCGACCCGCAGATCGTGGGACACCTTGACGCCCGTGATCGTGACGAACCCGATCCTCGGGTCCTTCAGCTTCTGGATCGCCTCGGCGAGGATCTCTCGGAACCCCTCGCCGACCCGTTCCGCTCGGGGTCCTTGCGGCATGGGACCAGCGTACCCGGCGTCTCTCAGTCCTCAGGCCACACGAGCTGGAGCTCGGCGTTCAACACTTCGGTCCCGTCCCACCGTTCCACGAGCTTCTCGACCTCGTGCATCACCCGGCGGAGGTGATGCTGGTCGGAACCGACCGCGGCGACCGCGATCGCCGACCGCTGCCAGAGGTCCTGATGCTCGACCTCGGCGACGCTCACGGGGAACCGCTGCCGGAGCGTGACGGTGAGGGTCGCCAGGACGTGACGCTTCTCCTTCAGGGATCGGCATCCGGGGATCCGCAGATCGAAGCGCTCGAGTGCGACCAGCACGGCCGGCTCAGATGGTTCGGGCGAACTCTTCGACCTCGTAGGCCTCGATGATGTCGCCCTCCTTGACGTCCTGATAGTTCTCGAGGCCGATGCCGCACTCGAACCCCTCGCGGACCTCGGCGGCGTCGTCCTTGAAGCGGCGCAGGGACCCGATCTTGCCGTCGTAGACGATCACGCCGTCACGCACCAGCCGGACGGAGGCGTTCCGACGGATCACGCCGCTGCGCACGTAGGAACCCGCCACGACCCCGAGCCTCGGCACCCGGAAGGTCTGGCGAACCTCCGCTTCCCCGAGGATGCGTTCGCGTTGCTCCGGCTTCAACAGACCAGAGAGCGCGGCCTTGATGTCGTCGATCGCGTCGTAGATCACCTTGTACGTCCGGATGTCGACGCCCTCAGCCTCGGCGAGCTCGCGCGCCCCCGCGGACGGCCGGACGTTGAACCCGACGATGATCGCGTCGGACGCCATCGCGAGCGTGACATCGTTCTCCGTGATGCCGCCGGCACCGGCTCGAACGATGTTCACCCTGACCTCTTCCTGCGGAAGCTTGAGCAAGGAGTCCTCGAGCGCCTGCACGGACCCCTGGACATCGGCCTTCACGATCAGGTTGAGATCGATCACCTCTGCGCGTCCGGTCTCGCGCATCAGGTCCTCGAGCGTCTTGCGCTTGGCGGTGACGAGCTCCGCCTGGCGGGTCTTGGCTTCGCGCTCCTCCGCCAGGTGACGAGCCTCACGCTCGTCGTCAACCTCACGGAAGTCGTCGCCGGCGCTCGGCACGTGACTCCAACCGAGGATCTGCACCGGCTTGGACGGGCCCGCGAGCTCCACGGGGCGCCCGTTCTCATCTTGCATCGCGCGGATCCGGCAATACGCGGTTCCCGCGATCAATGCGTCGCCGACCTCGATCGTGCCCTTCTGCACGAGCACGGTCGCGACCGGTCCGCGACCCTTGTCGAGGTGAGCCTCGAGGACGGTCCCGCGGGCCCGCCCGGTCGGATCGCCCTTCAGCTCCTCGAGATCGGCGACCACGAGGATCGTGTCGAGCAACGCATCGAGATTGATGTTCGCCTTCGCGGAGACGTCGACGAACTCGTAGTCGCCGCCCCACTCGGAGGGGACGACGCCGCGTTCGACCATCTGCGTCCGGACGCGGTTGGGGTCCGCGTCGTCCTTGTCGATCTTGTTGACGGCCACGATGATCGGAACGTTCGCCGCTTTCGCGTGGTCGAGCGCTTCCACCGTCTGCGGCATGACGCCGTCGTCGGCGGCGACCACCAACACCACGATGTCGGTCACCCCCGCACCGCGAGCTCGCATCGCCGTGAACGCCTCGTGGCCCGGGGTGTCGATGAAGGTGATCTCGCGGTCGCCCGCGTGCGCTTGGTACGCGCCGATGTGCTGCGTGATCCCCCCGAACTCACCCGCCACCACGTCGGTGGACCGGATCGCGTCGAGGAGCTTCGTCTTCCCGTGGTCGACGTGGCCCATGATGGTCACGACCGGAGCACGCGGCACGAGTGCTCCCTGATCGGTCGCCTCCTCCTGCTGCTCTTCGAGCTTGAGCTCGTCCTCGATCCCGACGATGTCAGCCATGTAGCCGAGCTCATCCGCGATCACCCGGATCGCGTCATCGGTCAGCGACGTCGTCGCGGTGGCCATCTCACCCGCCATGAACAGGATCTTCACGATCTCGGCCGGTGAGCGGTCCAGCTTCTCGGCGATCACCTGGGGCGTCGCGCCGTGCACGACCTGCAGGACCGGACCCGACGGGGCGAGCGGCTCCACCGGCTTCTCGGCCACGCGCTTGCGCGCCGGCGGGCGGGCCGGGGCCGGCGTCTCAGCGGCGGCCGGCGCCGGTGCGGGTGCAGGGACCGCTGCGACCGGCTTGGCCGCTGCAGCACGCTTGGACTTCGCCCGCCGCGGCTGCGGCGGCGGCTCCAAGACCTCGCGCGATCTGGGCGGAGCCCCGGTCGCCTTGCCGCCGGACGCGCGCAGACGAGGAACGATGTCCTCAGGCACGCTGGACGACGCCGACTTGCCGCTCACCCCCATCTGTTCGAGCGTCTCCAGCAGTTCCTTGCTGGTGACGCCGAGCTCTTTGGCCAGTTCGTGAACCCTCATCCGTTCCCTTGCATCCTTTCGACGACCTCTCGTAGCTTACGTGCTTCCTCCGGACCGACGCCCGAGCGGAGCGACCGCGCGATCGACCCTCGACGGATCGCCTGCTCCACGCACACCGACGTTCGGTGGACGTACGCGCCGCGACCCGGGAGGCGGCCCGACGGATCGGCCAGGACCACCCCGCCCGGACCGAGCGCGATGCGAAGGAGCGCCGACCTTCCCGACGCTCGGCCGCAGCCGACGCACGAGCGCTGCGGCTCGCGACGCCGATCCACCGGCTCAGGCTCCCGCGGGAGCCTCCGGGACGGCCGTCGCCTGCGTCTCCGACTTGATGTCGATCCGCCATCCGGTGAGGCGGGCCGCGAGGCGAGCGTTCTGACCCTCTTTCCCGATCGCGAGCGAGAGCTGGTAGTCGGGCACGATCACCTGCGCCGTCTGCGTGTCCGGGTCCACCCGGACCTCGCGGACCTTCGCCGGTTGGAGCGCGTTCGCCACGAACTCGCTCGGGTTCTCCGACCAGGGGACCACATCGATCTTCTCGCCCCGAAGCTCCGTCACGACGTTGCGTACCCTCGAGCCCTTGGGCCCCACGCACGCACCCACCGGGTCGACCGCGGGTTCGTTGGACCACACCGCGATCTTCGACCGATGACCCGGTTCGCGGGCCACCGCCTTGATCTCGACGACCCCGTCCGCGATCTCGGGCACCTCCAGCTCGAACAGCTTCTTCAGCAGCCCGGGATGGGTGCGGCTGACGACGATCTGTGGTCCTTTGGCTCCCCGGCGAACCTCGGTGATATAGGCCTTGAGTCGCTCGCCGCTGCGGTACGGCTCCGACGGCACCTGCTCCGCCTGCGGGACGAGCGCCTCCACCTTCCCCAGATCCAGCAACGTGTAGCGTCGCTCGGACTGCTGGACGATCCCCGTGACGATGTCGCCTTCCCGCCCGGCGAACTCCTCGTACGTCATCTCACGCTCGGCGTCACGCAGCTTCTGGAAGATCACCTGCTTCGCCGTCTGGGCACCGATCCGGCCCTTGAAATCGTCGGTGACCGTGACCTCTTCCTCGGAGAGGACCTTCATCACGAGGGTCTCACCGTCTTCGGCTTCGACCTCCTCGAGCTGCTGCTGGAACATCCGCATCTCACCCGTCTCGGGGTCGATCTCCGCGCGGAACCCGACGAAGTCGTCGTCCGCGTCCGGATGTTCCGTCTTCCACGCCGACTTGTACGCAGCGGCCATCGCCTCCTCCAGACCCTGGAGGATCGTGTCGAAGGCGATGCCCTTCTCGCGCTCCAACTCGCGGAGCGCCGCGATCATCTCGGCGTTCAAGCGTGCGTTCCCTTCAGCTCTGCGGCCCAGTCCACGACCGTGCGCGCGGATGCGACCTGGCGGTGCCCGATGCGTCGTACGACCCCATCGACCTCGACGTCGATCGCCCGGTCGTCGGCAGCTACCAGGGTTCCGACGTGCACCGATGAGCCTCCGACGGGCTCGACGGTCCTGACCTCCACCTGCCGTCCGACGCATCGCGCGAACTGCGCCGGTGCCCGAAGCGGCCGTTCCAGGCCGGGTGAGCTGACCTCGAGCCGGTAGGACCCCTCACCGAAATCCTCGAGGTCCAGCCGCCGCGCGAGCTTCTCCGAGATCGTGGCGATCGTCTCCAGATCGACGCCGCCCTCACGGTCGACGGTGATCCGCAGGATGCGATGAGCGCGAGGGCCGTGATACGACACCTCGACCAGCTCCAGCCCAGCTCCTTCCACGACGGGGCGCACCAGCGCTTCCGCGTCCACCCGACCATCCCCCTACAAACGAAAGGTGGGCGCGCGCCCACCTCCGGCTCGTGCAACGGCTCCTCGACGGAACGAGTATAGCCGCCACCTCGTCCGATGGATCGGACCTGCGCGGTCGCGTTGACGCCCGTACCGTGCCCGTGCGACCATCGCGCGCCCCGGACCGATGCGGTCCGGGGTTCCGCATCTTCCGGAGGAGCATCGTTGGACCACCCGCTGGTGGTACGGCCCGATCGGGACGTCTTCGACCGGCTGGCGGCGGACTGGCCCCTCGTGCCGGTGTGGGCGGAACTCCTCGCGGATGTCGCCACGCCCGTCTCGGTGTTCCCCGCCGTTGCCGGGGACGGGCCGGGGATCTTGCTCGAGTCGGTCGAACGATCCGAGCGGTGGGGTCGGTACTCCTTCGTCGCAGGCGATCCCGCCGCGATCATCGTGGTCGACGACGGCGGGCTCCATCTGCGCGACATCGCGCGGGAGCTCCCCACCGGGGAACCCTCGCGCCGCCTGACGCCGCGTGAGGCCCTCCGCGCCGCGGTGCACCGGCTGCGGGCGCCACGGGTCGACGGCCTGCCCCCCATCACTGGCGGGCTGATGGGGTACGCGTCGTACGAGGCCGCAACCCTGCTCGACGGGCATCCGGTGCCGCACCCCGACGAGGCGCCGTGCCCACCGATCGGGTTCCTCCTGATCGATCGGGCAGCCGTCTTCGACCATTGGCGGCAACGGCTCGTGCTCGTCGCACACGTCCCCGCCGGCCGCTACGACGACGGCATCCGGGCGCTCGAGGAGCTGGCCGATAAGCTCGCCGGCGCTTCAGGCCTCTCGCTGATGAGCGCCGGGAGCGTCGGCGAGGCCGACGGCGAGGCAAACATGGACGACGACCGGTACCGCCGGATCGTGTCGGCCTTCAAGGAGCACATCCTCGCGGGAGACATCTACCAGGCGGTCCCGTCCCGGCGGGTCGCCTTCGACGCGCCCGACGGTGGGCTGCCGATCTACCGACGTCTGCGCGTCTCCAACCCGGCGCCCTACATGTTCTACCTTCGCATGCTCGGGATGGAGCTCGCAGGGTCCTCGCCCGAGCCGCTCGTTCGCGTCGAGGGGCGGCGCGTCACGGCGCGCCCGATCGCGGGAACCCGGCCCCGAGGCCGGTCCGACGCCAGCGACCGCCTCCTCGAGCACGAGCTCCTCGCCGACCCCAAGGAGCGCGCCGAGCACGCGATGCTGGTCGACCTCGCGCGCAACGACCTCGGGCGCGTCTGCGAGCCGGGCACCGTCCGCCCGACCGAGCTCATGCAGGTGGAGCGGTTCTCTCGCGTGATGCACATCGTCTCGACGGTGGAGGGGGACCTGCGCCACGACATGGAACCCTTCGACGCGCTCGCCGTCACGTTCCCGGCCGGGACCGTGACCGGTGCGCCGAAACGCCGGGCGATGGAGCTGATCGCCGAGCACGAACCCGACGCTCGCGGCGCCTACGCGGGCGCGGTCGGATACCTAACCTTCGCCGGAGACCTCGACTTCTGCATCACGATCAGGACCGTCGTCGTCACGGACGGGATCGCGAGCGTCCAGACGGGTGCGGGTGTCGTGTCCGACTCCGATCCCGAGACCGAGCTCCTCGAAACGAAGGCGAAGGCATCGGCATTGATCCCGGCCGTGGCCCCCGCCCCTTCAGGTGACGGCGGGACCTGAGGCAAGCGGGGCGACGCGGGCCGAGAAGATCATCTCGGACCCGCCGACGTACCGGAGGTACTCGATCGAAAGGCCGAGCGCCTCCAGGTCGCCCTGCAATCCGCGACGCGTGTACCGGTTGACGTGCTCCTTGACGTACCCGTTCGGGAACACCTTGCCGTAGAGCCATTCCAGGAACAACCATCGCTTCCGGCCGTAGTCGGGCGTTCCCAGGATCAATCGACCGCCGTGCGCGATCACGCGAACGAGCTCATCCAGATGGACCTGCTCCCTCGGGATGTGCTCGATCACCTCGGAGCAGATCACGGTCTCGAAGGCGCCGTCGGCGAACGGGAGGCGTGTCAGCGAGCCCTGGACCAGGTGGCGGCCGGGCGCGCGGAGCCAACGGAGCTTGTGGATCCCCAGATCCATGCCGACCACGCCGGGCAGGGTCTGCACGATCCGGCTCGAACCGCAACCGATGTCCAGGGTGGAGCGACTCGCCTCGGGTCCCATGAACGAGTGGACCACCTCGAACCGGCGGCGTTGCCAACTGCGCTGGAGCGGGATCCAGGAGTCGAAGGCGCGGTTGTCGTAATCCGCCGCGCGGACGGAGTTCCTGAGGCTCAGCAGTCGTCCGAGCGTCTCGAGATAGGCGAGCCCGAACTGCACCATGCGAACCCGGTTCCACGGCTCCGCGCCCCGGTACCAGAAGGGCACCTCGATCACCCGCCAGCCCTGGCATTGCGCTTTCACGATGATCTCGGGGAGGATGTCCAACCCGTGCGCCTCGAGCGGCTGGATATCGAGGAGCACGCGGCGACGGTAGAGGCGGAAGCCGCTCGATAGGTCGCGGAAGGGGATCGAGAGCCCGAAACGGTAGACCCAGTTGAGCAACCGGCTCGCGGTCCGACGGCTGAAACCCATCTCGGCGACGGCGCCCCGGACATACCTCGACCCGATGACGACTTCGGCCTCGTCGCGATGCGCCCACATGATGGGCACGAAGTCGGCCGCGTACGCGAGATCCGCGTCCATCGTGATGATCAGATCACCTTGCGCCGCCTCGATGCCGGTCCGCAGGATCTCGCCGTACGCGGCTCCCTTGGACTCGACGAACACGGCCGATGCTCCTTCGACGATCCGGTGCAGCGACGGGTCGGCCGCGCAGACGAGGATCTCGGAGCGAGGCTCGACGCTCCCGAGCGCCCGTTGCAACGCGGGAAGCAGGTGGGGCAGATCGTGGCGTTCGCCCCAGACGGGTACCACGATCGAGAGCACCGTCCTCTCGGCGTTCCGGATCATCCGCCCGCATCCTCTCGCCGCATCCCGCCCGCTCCGTGGGCGCGGCGTCAAGGGTCCGGCCCGAGCAGGCCGCATGATACCGTCCGCCGCATGATCCTCGTGGTGGATCACTACGACAGCTTCACCTTCAACCTTGTCCAGCTGATCGAGAGCCTCGGCCGAGAGACCCGTGTCGTGAAGTCCGACGAGCGCTCGGCCGAGGAACTGCTCGCGATGCGCCCCGAAGCCGTGGTGCTCTCCCCGGGACCAGGACATCCGCGCGACGCCGGGGTCTTCACGGAGCTGCTGGCCGAGCTCCCCGCCGAGACACCGATCCTCGGGGTGTGCCTCGGCCACCAGGCGCTAGGGATCGGATCAGGAGGCACCGTGGACCGTACCGAGCCCGTCCACGGCAAGGCATCCCTCGTGTACCACGAGGGGCGAGGCATCCTCGCGGGCGTCCCGGTGCCCTTCGAAGCGGGTCGATACCACTCCCTGGTCGTCGAGCGATCGCTCCCCCCGGCGCTCGAGCTCACCGCGTGGACCGAGGAGGGGCTGGTCATGGGTGCCCAGCACCGCGACCTACCCCGCTACGGCGTGCAGTTCCATCCCGAATCGATCCTCACGCCCGAGGGACCGCGGATCGTCGAGAATTTCCTCGGATCACGCCCCTGACGAGGGTGCCGGGCAACCGGGCCCGTAGGCGAACGCCGCCGACCCGCTCCGGACCCTGCACGCGCGTTCGTCGACGGCGACGAACGCGCTCGCCGGGATCCGCTTCAGCTGATCGATGAAGCGATAGCTCCAGCGCGGGTCGACCGCACCCTGGAAGTACCAGTCGCTCCCGTTGTCCGCGACGATCAGTCCGTACCGTTTCATCGCCCGGAGGACCACACGCACTTTGGGGCCGAACCGGCCGATGGCGAATGAGGAGCGCAGCCGGAACCGGGCTTCCCTCGGCGGACACCGGCGATCGGTCGTTCCCGCTGCATGTCGTGCCGCCCAGAGGTAGACGTCGTGCGCGCATCCGACCGTCATCCGGATCGCGTGATCGACCGAGCCGGCCATCACCTCTTCGTAGCGCAGCAGCCCGGCGAAGATCGGGAGTCCGGCGGCATCGGCGCTCGTCCACCCTGCCGGTCGCAGCCGGTTGGCCCTCGAACCCGTCAGATGGAAGACCGCGCCGCTTCCGGCCGTTGGGTTGCCACCGTTCCACCTGGCCGCGAACAGCTCGTACAGCGTGCAGTCGCCGCGGTCGATGACGACCGCGTGCCGATCCGAACCGCCCTCGATCGGGGTGTCGGGGCCGAACGGGTAGGGACCCGGATCGCTCTCGCTCGCGTACGTGAAGCTCACCGACACCTTCGCGTGTCCGGCACTGACCGCGGCTACGGGATGCCGTACGAGGGTGGTCCGAGATCGGGATGCAAGAACGTCGATCCCGCGTGGGTCGCGCGCTTCCATATGGATGACCCCGCGTTCGCGGGAAGCGCGGACACGTTCATGTGCCATACGTTGTTGCGCGGGAAGACCGGGCACGTCGTCCCCGGAACCGATCCAGCGGCCGGCGACCCTGGAGCCACCAGCAGGGACGCGAGCACGCTCGCGACCCCCATCCATGCCGCCCCGCCCCCGCGCATCGTTCTCGTCATCGGCTCAGGTGACCGCTACGGTTGAGGGCCATGTCCGATGAGCCCTCGGCTGTGCGCGCGATCGCGTCCAGCCGGACGACCGTGCCGAGCCTGCTGGTGGTGGTTCGGATCCTGGTACTCGCGCTCGTCGTCCTCGGTGCAGGTCGGCATCCCGTGACCGACGTCCACGTCTTGCACGCCGAGCGGATCGCGACGTCGCCCGCGACCCCGTATCGGAACTTCCCCGTCGCCACGATGCCGTTGGAGACCGCGACCGATCGCACGATCGGAGGGGCTGGGGCGGCCGCGACCGCCGTCCGGATCGCCATCCTCGCCTTCCTCGCGGACCTCGCCACCGCGGCCGCGCTCGCGTGGGGATGGGGCCGGCGCCCCGCGATCGTCTACCTGGTGCTCGGACTACCGCTCCTGTCGTTCATCTACCTCCGGTTCGATCTGGTCTCGGTGGCCCTGGCGGCGTGGGCCGTCGCCTGGACGAGGCATCGGGGAGAGGCCCTGGGCGGAGCGGCCCTGGGCGTCGCCGTGATGGCGAAGCTCTGGCCGTTGGTGCTCGCGCCGATCCTGTGGACGCGCCGGGCCTGGCGCCCCGCCGCCGCCGGCTTCGCGGTCGTCGTGTTCGTGCTCGGAGCCTGGTGGTACCTCACGGGGGGCCCCAAGGGTCCCTTCCAGGTGCTGTCCTCCGCCGACGTCCGCGGTTGGCATGTCCAAAGCGTCGTCGGCTCGGTGCTCTGGATCGCTGGTCGCGGCATCCCGGTCCCCGAGGCAGACGCGCTCCGGATCGGCTTCGCCGCCATATGGATGAAGGCCGTCCTGTTCCTCGGGCTGCTCGGGTGCGAGGTCGCGATCTGGCGCCGTGCCGCCGGACCGGATCACGATCCGGCCGGCGGCACGGCGCTTGCCGCCGTCGTCGCGCTCGTCGTCTTCTCCCCGCAGTTCTCGATGCAATACGCCGCGTGGTTCCTGCCATGGACGGCCCTCGCCTTCGAAGGGGACGAAGGCGATGGGCGCACCGCGACGATCGCGGCCGTCGTGGCGGTGCTCACGGGACTGATCGCCCTCGCATGGCCCGACCAGGTGGCCGCACCGACCGGCTGGGTGAAGCTCCTCGTCCTGGCGCGGAACGTCGCGACGATCGGGGTCGTGATCAGCTGGTTCGCGACTGCGCGTGTGCCTTCGCCGAGCGAGCGGAGCGGTGCGCGCGTGTCAGCCTGAGAGGGGTCACGCCTCGGCGCCCGCTTCGGCCTTCTCGGCCGCCACCTTCCTCGCTTCGACCAGGAGCGCATCCACGAGCCGGTCCTCGCCGACCTTCGCGACGACCTCCCCCTGGCGGATGATGAAGCCGAGTCCGTTGCCGCTCGCGATGCCGACATCGGCTTCGCGTGCTTCGCCGGGCCCGTTCACGACGCACCCCATCACGGCGACCCGGATGGGGACGCCGAACTTCTCCTTCTCGATGGCCGCCTCGACCCGCTTCGTCAGCGCGAGCACGTCGATCTCGGCTCGCCCGCACGAGGGGCATGCGACCAGGTCGAGGCCCCGCTTCCGAAGTCCGAGCGACTGCAGGATCGCGTTACCGACCTTGACCTCTTCGACGGGGTCATCGGTGAGTGACACGCGGATCGTGTCCCCGATCCCGTCCGCGAGCAACGTCCCGATCCCGACCGCACTCTTGACCCCGCCCATCGGCATGGGACCGGCCTCGGTCACCCCGAGATGCAGGGGGTAGTCGCACGCCTCGGCCAGCATGCGGTAGGCCTCGATCATCACCTGCGGGCTCGAGTGCTTCACGCTGATCTTGATGTCCCCGAACCCCTCGTCCTCGAGGATCCGCGCTTCCTCCAGCGCCGAGGCGACGAGCGCCTCGGACGTCGGGCTCCCGTACGCCGCCAGGAGATCCTTCTGCAGCGATCCCGCATTGACGCCGATGCGGATCGGCACCCCGCGTCCCTTGGCCTCCCGCGCGATCAGCCGAACCTTGTCCTGGTACTTGATGTTGCCCGGGTTGATGCGGAGCCCCTGAACCCCTGCCTCCAGCGCGGCCATCGCGTACTTCCACTGGAAGTGGATGTCGGCGACGACCGGGACCGTCGACTTCGCCGCGATCGCGACGAGCGCCTCGGCATCCTCCCAGTGCGGCACGGCGACGCGGACGATATCGACCCCGGCGGCGACGAGCGAAGCGATCTGTTGCAGCGTGGCGTCGATGTCGGCGGTCTTCGTCGTCGTCATCGACTGGACGCTGACGGGTGCATCGCCGCCGATCGCAACGCTCCCAAGCTGGATCTGCCGGGTCTTCCGCCGCTCGACCATGCCGATCGCCAGTGTCTCAGCCCGCGTCAGGAACCGAACACGTGGAACGTGACGGTCCGGTCCTTGGGCTCGTCCATCTCGAAGAAGATCAACCGCTGCCAGCGGCCGAAGCTCGGCTCTCCGGCGATCACGGGGATCGCGTGCGACGTCGCCGACAGGAGCATCGCCTTGACATGCGCGTGGCCGTTCTTCCGTTCGTCCTGGTGCATGTTCTGGGTCCGCACGTCGAAGTCGTCGTGGGCGTAGTAGACGCCGTCATGGGGAACCATCCGTGTGACGTGCCGCCGGAAGTCCTCCAGCGCTCCGTCCTCCCACTCGTTGATCAGGAGGGCGCAGGTCGTATGGGCACAGAAGGCCACCACGGCGCCGTCGGTAACACCGGAGTCCTTGATCGCCCGTCGAAGGTCGTCCGTCAGGTCGAGGTAGTCGTAGCGGTTGGGGGTGGACACGATGACGCTCGAGGTCGCGGACTTCACCTGACCCTCCTGTCGTTGGCCGCAACGGCGGCTTCCACCGCCGGCAGGTCGAACGTGAACGCACTGCCGTGGCCCGGGTCGCTCTTCGCCACGATCCGACCGCCGTGGGCCTCCACGATGGATCGCGCGATCGCGAGACCGATGCCGGTCCCTCCGTCATCCCGGGACCGAGCGGGATCGACGCGATAGAAGCGTTCGAAGACCCGAGGGAGATGCTCAGGCTGGATCCCGACGCCCGTGTCGACCACGCTGACCTGGACGCGGGTGCCGTCGGGTCGAGCGGTCACCCGGATCTCGCCGCCGGGCGGCGTGAACCGCACCGCGTTGTCGACGAGGTTGAACAGCACTTGGTGGATCCGCTCGGCGTCGGCCTCAGCTGCCAAGTGGGTCGGGATGTCGTGCTCGATCCGGACGTCCGCGACGGAGCGACCCATGGAGATCTCGGAGATCACGCGGGAGACGAGCGGCGCGAGCGGGACGACCTCGACCCGGAACGGAACCTCGCCCGACTCCAGCCGGGAGAGGTCGAGCAGTTGGTCGACCAGCCGCCCGAGCCGCTCGGTCTGGGACAACATCAGCTGGAGCGTCCTCGGGTCCGCGACTTCGACCCCGTCGGCCAGGTTCTCGAGGTGGGCGCGGATCGCGGTGATCGGCGTCTTCAGCTCATGCGAGACGTTGGCGACCAGATCTCGCCGGCTGCGCTCGAGATCTTCGAGCTCGGCGGTCATCCGGTTGAAGGCCGCGGCGAGCTGGCCGACCTCATCGCGGCTCCGCGCATGCACCCGCACGCTGTAATCCCCCACTTCCATCCGTCGCGCGGCCGCCGCCATGTCCCGCAACGGTTGGGTCATCCCGCGCGCTAGCCAGCGAGCCAGCAGCAGCGAGATGAGCCCAGCCACCGTGCCTGCGAGGAGGAACTGCCACCAGGAGCTTTGGAGGAACCCGAACGTCGCCGAGATCCGCCCCAGCGAGCCTCGGGACGGTGACGGGCGGAGCACGGTCACCCAGCCACCGTCGGCCGTGGGCACGGCCGCATACGTGATCCGTCCCGTGACGCCCCAGTGCGGGACGCCGTCGTCGAACGTCGGGACCTGCAGATGGAGGTCGGCGCCCTGGATCGTGACGTTCCCGTCCGCGCTCCGGGTGACGACCATGGTGTTACCCGGGATCCGATCCAGCGAGCCGAGAGCCGCCCGGCTCGCGAGCCCGAGGGCTGCGATCTCCTCGGTATCGCGAGGCGAATTCCGAAGGTAGAACGCGATCAGCACATAGCTAACGAGCAGCGTGACGGCGACCGCGAGGACGATCACCGAGCCGAGCTTCGCGCGGATGGTCGGCAGCTTCTCGAGGGGACGCATCGCCATCACGCGTCACTCCTTGAAGGCGTAGCCGACACCATGGACGGTCCGGATGAAACGAGGGTCGTTACCGTCCTCGCCGAGCTTCCGTCGGATCCGCGCGACGTGCGAATCCACCACGCGGCCGCCGGCGTAGTCGCGGTAGCCCCAGACGCGGTCCATCAGCTGATCACGGCTCAAGACCACGCCGGGCTCCCGAGCGAGCGCGAGCAGGATCTCGAACTCGAGCGGGGTGAGCGCGATCTCCTCTTCGTCGACCTCCACGCGTCGCCGAGCGGGGTCGAGGATGAGGCCATGCAGTTCGATCGGACCCGTCTCGTGATCCTGCACCCCCTTGATCCGTTCGACCCTCCTGAGGATCGCGCGGACCCGGATGGTCAGCTCGCGGAGGCTGAACGGCTTCGTGAGGTAATCGTCGGCGCCCACCGCGAACCCCGCGACCTTGTCGGCTTCCTCGGTCTTCGCCGTCAGCATGAGGACCGGGGTCCATCGATCCCGCTGGATCTGCTTACAGACCTCCAGGCCGTCCATGCCCGGGAGCATGAGGTCGAGCACGACGAGATCGGGCTGGTGCTCGAGGTGCGCCTCGATCGCCTCCGGGCCGTCGAGCGCGACGACCACCCGGTAGCCCTCGCTCTCGAGTCGAGCTCGGACCGCCTCCGCGATCGCCTCCTCATCATCGACGACCAACACGGTTTGCTCGCTCACGGGGCCAATCGTACGCGGGCGCTGTGGAGGGCGGGGTGTCCGGGCGATGGAGAAATCGTGATGGGCCAGCGGTCGTTCCCGCTGGTCAGGGACCGATCGGCACGCGCTTCCAGATGTCGAGCACCATCGTGGAGATCACGAAGAACCCGAGGAAGAACAACACCGCGGCTGACACGGGCACGACCTTGCGCATGTCGATCTTCTTCCTACGAACCTTCTCGATCAGCAGGATCGCGAGGTGGCCACCATCGAAGGGCGGCAAGGGGATCAGGTTGATGATGCCGATGAACAGCGTCACGTAGGCGAACACCCACAGGAGCGCCGCCCAGTTCCCGCTCGCGCCGATCACCCCAACCTGTTGGCCGACACCGATCACGGAGGCGACATCCTGTTGGTTCCGCGGCGCGCCCTCGAACAGCAATCGCAAGACCCGGACGACACCTTGGGGGCCGAAGGCATGGCCGATCTGCACGATGGACACCCTGGTGTACTTCCCCACGTCGGCCACGCCGCCGGCGATCGCGGGGAAGAACCCGAGGGGTTGCGGCCCGATCTCGATCCCGAGCCTCACGGTCTGTTGGTCGGTGCCCGGGTGGAGCACGATCGGGGTGACGGTCAGGGTCAAGACCTGGTCTCCACGCTGGACCTGCACCGGGATCGCCTCGTGCGCGTGCTGCGAGACGTACGGACCGATCTGCGGGGGGGTCGGTGCGACCAGATCTCCGATGCGGGTGATGATGTCCCCGGGCTGCAGGCCCGCGACCGCCGCGGGGGAAGGCTGGTGGTCCAGCCTCGCGGGCACGTCCGCGATCACGGACACCCTGGTCCGGTCGGTCTCCCCGGTCGTCATGAGCAGGACGGAGAAGATGAGGGCCGCGACCAGGAAGTGCGAGAACGGGCCCGCCAAGATGACGAGCGCTCGTTGCCACACGGGCTTCGCTCCGTAGGCTCGGTCCTCGTCGCCGGGAGGGATGTCGTTCTCGAAGGGGTTCATCCCCGCGATCTTCACGTAGCCGCCGGCCGGGATCGCTTTCAGGCCGTACTCGATCTCCCCACGACGGAACGACCACAGCTTCGGTCCGAACCCGACGAAGTACTCCAGGACCCGGAACCCGAACCTCCGGGCAACCAAGTAGTGCCCGAACTCGTGGATCAGGATGATCGCGAGGAGGGCGACGAAGAACGCGACGATGGCGAGGACACTCACGAGAGCTACCGTTCCTCGATGATCTCGACCGCGCGCTGGCGGGCCCAATGGTCCGCGCGCTCGATGCTCACGATCGAGACGACCGAGGCGGGGTCGTGCTCGTCGACCACCGACTGCACGATCTCGACGATCCGGGTCAGCGGGATCTTCCCTTCCAGGAAGGCCATCACCGCGACCTCGTTCGCTGCGTTCATCACCGCGGGGAACGTCAGTCCGAGCCCCCCGACGCGGTAGGCGAGATCCACCGCGGGGAAGGCTTCGCGGTCGATCGGCTCGAAGGTGAGCGGGCGATCGGTGAGCGGCACCGGTCCTACCCCATCCGGCAGCCGCTCCGGCCACGCGAGGGCGAGCTGGATCGGCAGCCGCATGTCGGCGGTCGCCAACTCGGCGCGGAGGCTGCCATCGCGGAACTCGGCGAGCGCGTGCACCTGCCCCTCGGGATGGATCAGGACGTGGATCTGCGAGTACTCCAGATCGAACAGGTGGTGCGCCTCGATCACCTCCAGGCCCTTGTTCATCAGGGTCGCGGAGTCGATCGTGATCTTCGGACCCATCGACCAGACGGGGTGTTGGAGGGCTTCCTTGACCGATGCCCGGCCGAGCTCGCTCCTGGTCCAACCACGGAACGGTCCGCCCGACCCTGTGATCACGACCCGCTTGAGATCCTCCCGGCGTTCGTGACGGAGCGCCATCGCCAGGGCCGCATGCTCCGAGTCCACCGGGAGCAGGCGCTCGGGCTCGCCCTTCACGAGATCCATCACGAGCTCGCCACCGACCACCAACGATTCCTTGTTGGCGAGCGCAACCGTCTTCCCTGCCTGGAGCGCTGCCAGCGTCGGAGCAAGACCGGCCGACCCGACCAGACCGTTCAGGACGAAATCGGCGTCGGTCTTCGCCGCGATGATCTCCGCAGCGTCGGGGCCGATGATCAACTCGACCCCCTTCACCTGTCCGAGCTTGGCCTTGATGTCGGCAGCGGCGTTCTCGTCCGCGATGGCGATGAAGGGGGGAAGGAACTCTCGAGCCTGGCCGACCAGGAGCTCCTGGTTCATCCCGGCCGCCGACAACCCCACGATCTTGAACCGCTCCGGGTGCCGCCGCACGACGTCGAGCGCTTGGGTCCCGATCGACCCGGTCGAGCCGAGGATGGTGATCGACCGCATGGCGACGAGCTTACTCCGGCCCTGTCCGAACGCTACGAACCGGACGTTACGTGAAGATCACGCGGAAGAGCAGGAAGGTGGCCGGAGCCACGAACAGGAGAGAATCGATCCGGTCGAGGACCCCGCCGTGACCCGGGAGCACCGTTCCCATGTCCTTCACACCGACATCCCGCTTCACGATGGACTCGGCGAGATCGCCCAGCGTGGCCGCGATCGCCACCACAAGGCCGAGCAGCAGTGCATCGATCCGCCGGTTCTCGAACGGGGCCACGAAGGATGTGACGAACGCGCCGGACGCCACGACGGTTGCGAACGTGCCACCCAGCAAGCCTTCCCACGACTTCTTCGGACTCACGTTCGGGGCGAGCGGGCGCTGGAACCAGCCGCCGCCGGATACCGATCCGATCAAGAAGGCAGCTGTGTCGAACAGGAACGTGAGCAGGATGATCGCGAACACGAGGGCCTTGCCATCGTCCAGCTTCAGGGTGGCGATCAGGTATCCGCCGAGCAGGGGGATCCAGGCCATGTTCAGCACCGTCATGCCGATGTTCCGGGTGACGTTCGTCCGATGTTCCGCGGGGACGGTCATGAACCACAGGAAGGTGGCCATCACACCGAGCGCGAACATCGCGGGGGTCGCCGCCTCGCCGCGGAAGTACGCCCCCGCCATCATCAGCACCCCTGCGACGAGCCCGACGAGGGTCGCGGGCTGGTTGTGCGCCTTCACCATGACGCCGAACAGCTCGCCCTGCGCGACCAGCACGGCGATGCCGGCCACGACGGCGAACGCCGCTGGGCCCGCCCACAACGCGGCGAGCGCGACGCCCGCGAGGAGCACCCCGGTCATGAACGCGGCCGGCACGTCCCGTTCACCGCTCTGCGGGCCGCGGCGGTCGAGGTCGGCCCCGACCTCGACCGCCGCAGGCTCCTGCCAGCTCGGACCACTGATGCCCTCGCCGCCGACGACCACGGTCCTCGGCAGCCCGTCGGGGTCCCGGAGGTCCGAGAGCAGATCCGCCTCGACGTCCTCGGACGAAGCAGACGCGGGGGCACCCAGATCGGAGAGGAGATCACCGACCTCGCTTCCGCCGAGCGCATCCACCGGTTCCGTCGCGTAGGAGCCTTCGCCGGCCATCGAACCGGAGAAATGCGCCGCGGCGGCTTCGAGATCTTCCTCGGACGGCTCACCCTCGAGGGGTGAGGCCTCGTCCGACTCGAACACGTCGGGTTCCGTCCCGCCGGCACCTGCCACGTCGGCGAGCTCGGCCCCGTCGATCACGACGACCTCCTGCCCGGCGCCAGCCTCGGCGGCCGGCTCGCCCAGGATGTCGTCGATGGGCTCGAGCGCGCCCGAATCTTCCCACGCGTCGTCCGGTTCGCCCTCGGGTGTCGCCTCGTCGGTCTCCGCCGAGGTCACGTCCGTCATCCGTACTTCCTGGGTCGCCTCCGGTGACTCCTCCGAACGCACCTCCACGTGGGACTCCTGCGGCGTGCGTTCGGGGCTCTCCTCAGGTTCGTCCCAATCGACGTCGCGGATCGGTGCGAAGAACTTATCCAGGTCTTCGAAGAGATCTTCGCCGTCGCCCTTGTCGTTGGCCATCTAGACCTCCATCAGCTCCTGCTCCTTGTGACCCTGGATCTCGTCGACCTCGGTCACGAAGCGGTCGGTAAGCTTCTGCAGCTCCTTCTCGGCCCTGATCAGGTCATCTTGGGAGATGGCGCCTCCGTGCTCAAGCTTCTCCATCTCCTCCTTGGCATGTCGCCGGACGTTTCGGACGGCAACCCTGGCCTCCTCGGCTCGATGGTGGACCTGTTTGACGAGCTCCTTCCTGCGTTCCTCGGTCAGTGGCGGGAAGGCGAGACGGATCACGTTACCGTCGTTGCTGGGCGTGATACCAAGGTCGCTCTGCATGATCGCGCGTTCGATCGAGGAGATCGCGCTCTTGTCGAACGGTTGGATCAGCAGGAGCCGTGGCTCGGGGACGGACACACCGGCGAGCTGGTTGAGCGGGACCGGCGTCCCGTAGTACTCGACCTTCACGCGGTTGATGACGGCCGGCGCCGCGCGCCCCGTCCGGATCCCGGCCAGGTCGTCCTTCAGATGGGCGACCGCCTGCTCCATCTTGTGGGTGGCGTCCTTGGATGCGGTTTCGATCGTCATGGGTCCTCAGTGCACGAGGGTGCCGATCGGTTCTCCCGTCACGACCCGTCGGATGTTCCCCTCCTCGCGGAGATCGAACACGATGATCGGGAGCTTGTTCTCCATCGACAGGGACACCGCGGTCGCGTCCATGACACCGTAGCCCTCGCGGAGGAAATCACCGTACGCGAGCAGGTCGAGCCGCTCGGCCGATGGGTCGAGCTGCGGGTCGGCAGTGTAGACCCCGTCGACCTTCGTCCCTTTGAGCAGCGCATCGGCATGGATCTCAAGCGCGCGTTGGGCGGCGCACGTGTCGGTGGAGAAGTACGGGACGCCGAGACCGGCCGCGAAGATCACGACGCGGCCCTTCTCCAGATGGCGGATCGCGCGGAGCGGGACGAACGGCTCGGCGACCTGGCTCATGGTGATCGCCGTCTGCACCCGCGTGGCGACGTGGATCTTCTCCAACGCGTCCTGGAGCGCGAGCGCGTTCATCACCGTCGCCAGCATCCCCATGTAATCCGCGCGGTTCCGATCGATCCCAGGCGCCTGACGACCACGCCAGATGTTGCCGCCCCCCACGACCACCGCCGGCTGGATGCCGAGATCCACCACCTCTGCGAGCTGTCGGGCGACGAGCGCGGTCGCGCCGTCCGAGATCCCGGAACCCGAGTCGTGTGCGAACGCCTCGCCGGAGAGCTTCAGCAGGACCCGATGGTACGTGGGTCGTGCGTCTCCGCCGTCGCTCATGCGCCTGGTCGTCCCCTCCACTGGTCGGCGGCACTCGGTCGGGGCCAGCTTACCCGCCTACTCCAGGTCCTCGCCCAGCCGGTACCGGGTGAACCGTCTCACGGCCACCTTCTCGCCCGTCTTGGCACCGACCTCGTCCAGAAGGCTCTGGATCGTTTTCGTGTCGTCCTTGACGAACGGTTGGTCCAGCAAGACGTTGTCCTTGAAGAACGCCTCGAGTTTCCCTTCGACGATCCGGGGGATCACCTGATCGGCCTTCCCCAGATCGATCGCTTGCTTCTCGAAGATCTTCCGCTCGTGCTCGAGGGTCGCGGCCGGCACGTCGTCGCGGCTGAGCCAGTGCGGCGCCGCGGGACTGGCGATATGCAGCGCGAGATCCTTCACGAGCGCACGGAACTCATCGGTGTTCGCCACGAAATCCGTCTCGCAGTTCACCTCGATCAGCACGCCGACCGTGTTGTTGAAATGGATGTAGGCATCGATCAGGCCCTGGTTGGCGCTCCGACCGGCGCGCTTCGCCTGGCTGGCCAGACCCTTCTCGCGGAGGATCTCGGTGGCGCGCTCGGCATCGCCGTCGGCCTCGATCAGCGCACGCTTGCAATCCATCATGCCGGCGCCGGTCGCTTCGCGAAGCGCCTTCACCATGGCAGCCGTGATGTCCGGCATCTCAGGTTTCCTCCGCGTCGCTTCCCACCGGTGCGTTCCTCGGTGGGTTCGGCCACGATCTCGGGCTCGGCCACGTCGGGCTCGAAGACGGTCGTCGCCGCGATCGCGGCGGCTTCCTCCGCAGAAGGCGTCTCATCGACGGCGGCCGGCGCGGCTTGGGGCCGGGGACCGGACGGGACGGGCGGAGCCTGGGCGGTGGATCGTTCGATGACGTCGTCCTTCGCCATCCCGTACCCCTCAGCGAGGGCATCGGCGAGCACGCGGGTCACCAAGCTCACGGCGCGGATCGCGTCGTCGTTGCCGGGGATGACGTAGTCGACCTCGTCGGGGTCGCAGTTGGTGTCCACGATCGCGATCACGGGGATGTTGAGCTTCCGAGCCTCGGTGACCGCGATGTGCTCCTTCTTCGTGTCGATCACGAAGATGGCGTCGGGCAGCCGCTCGAGGTTCTGGATCCCTCCGAGGTTCCGTTCGAGCTTCTCTCGCTCATGACGCAGGCGGATCGCCTCTTTCTTGGGAAGGCGTTCCATGGCCCCGGTCTCCTCCATCTCCCCGAGCTCCCGAAGACGCAACAGCCGGCCCCGGATCGTGCTGAAGTTCGTCAGCATGCCGCCCAGCCATCGGTTGTTGACGAACGGCATGTTGATCCGGGTCGCGTAGCCCGAGACGACCTCCTGGGCCTGCTTCTTCGTCCCGATGAACAGGACGATCCCGCGACGACGGCCGAGCCCCTGGACGAAGGCGTGCGCTTCCTCGAGCCCGGACAACGATTGCTCGAGGTCGATGATGTAGATTCCGGAACGCTCCCCGAAGAGGTACCGCTGCATCTTCGGGTTCCACCGTCGCGTCTGGTGGCCGAAGTGCACGCCCGCCTCGAGGAGCTCCCGCCGGGTGACGACCGGCATGTGCTGCTCCTTTCGGTTGTTCCTCCGCTCGGATCGGCCCGATGACGGCCCGCAGATCCTGCGGGACCCCGGCATGCGGTTCCCGAGCGTGTGTGCTCGGCGCGAGGATGCGCCGGCAACGGCAGTCTATCAGCGACGATGCAACGGTCAGCCGCGCCGGCCGGCCCTCGGCGGAGGCGCGTCGGCCACGTGCGCGCCGATCGCCAGGTAGCGGAACGCGAACATCGCGACGGCCGCCATCTGCAGCACATTGATCAGGATCGAGGCAGCCCACGCGCCGACCGACGGGTTGACCCCGATCAGGCTGCCAGGAAGCGGCGCGAGCAAGAGGGCGAACGACGGGACCGCGTAGAGCACCGCGAGCGTGAGGTTGTTCGACCCGGGCAGCCGCGCAGCCCGGACCGCCTTGGACATCGTGACCGGCAGGGAGAGGTCCTCATCGGCCGAGATCGCTGGAGCGAAGGCGAAGAGGTAGACACCGGCGACCAGGAGCGCCACGGCGAGGATGAACCCGATCCCCCCACCGAGGAGTTGAACGAAGTTCGCGACGATCAGCACCCCGAGGTTGACCACGGCGACCGCTATCGCCACCGGCAAAACGTGGATCGCTCGACGGAAGGTCCAGGCGGAGACCGATCCGGTTCGCATCCGCTCCACCGCGACGGTGGTCACGAGCGCCTGGAGGGCCGCGTGGAGCACCAGGAACGCGGTGATGCCGCCGAGTGGCGCGAGCGCCGCTCCCGGACCGGTCGCTCCGACCGCGGAGAAGATGTTCGAGGCGAGCGAGACGTCGGTGGAGGTCGAGAGGGGCGGGATCGCGAACGCCGCTCCCAGGATCGTGAACGGCCCTTGGAAACCGAAGGCCAGAAGGACGAGCCACTCGATCATGATCACGACGGGCACGGCCGCGACGAGCGCCGGCGTCGCGAGGATCGTGGCGAGCCCCCGCGTGATCGAGGTGCGGATCTTGGGCATGGGCACCGCGCTCGGGCCACGGGGAGCGAAGATCGAGTCGAGGAAGCCCTTCCGAGGCGCCGGCCGAGGCGCCGGCCGAGGCGCCGGCCGGAGAGCGGGCGCGCGCGCCGCCGGCGCACGGTACGAGGGAGGGGGCCGGCGTTGCTGCTTCTTGCGACGGTTGCTCACGACGATCGCCCCATCAGTCCGGCCCCTCGTCGTCTCCCCAGTCATCGGCCCCCGCACCGATGACGGCTGTCAGGTCCTCATGCTCGAAGTCCGGCGGTCCGAGACGCACGATCAGGAACCGACCCGCGAGGATGAGGATCACCGTCAGCGGGACCGTTGCGAGCGCCCAATCCAGGGCCAGGGATCCCGGTACCACGATGGTCGGACTCCGCTCGTCGATCAGGACGCCGTTCGGGTCCGCCGCGAGACCGACCAATCCCGCGGACGCTCCTGTCCTGGCGACCACGACGGCGCGGGGCGCGACGGCGATCGTGAGGAGCGGTCCGACACCCAAGCTCTGGCGCCAGATCCGGTCTCCGGTCCCGCGATCGAGCGCGCTCAACTCGCCCGACCCGCCAGCGATCAACACGGCGGAGCCGGTGATGACGGCGGGACCGTACACGGGGGTGTTCAGCGCGAAGTCCCAACGGCGTGCACCCGTGGCGGGATCGATCCGATAGACCTCGCCCCGCGTGTCCACCACCACGACCGCATCATCGGATACGGCCGGTGCCCCACCGGCGGCGACGGTGTTGAGCCTCGAAGCCCACCGTTCGATGCCCGTGTCAGCCGCGACCGCGCGGACCGTTCCATCCGAGAGCGTCACGTACACCGTTCCGCTCAGCACGGTCGGAGCGCCGGCGACGAGCCCCGACGTGTTCGGCGTGTACCGCCACGCCTCGGCACCATCGGCCTCTCGGAGGGCGACGACCGATGGACGCTGCCTGCTGTTCGAATGCACGGAGGCGTAGACGACCTGGGCGTCGGCGGCGATCGGCGTGTCGACGACATCGCCGAGATCCCGATGCCACCTGATCTTCCCCGACGCCAGATCGAACGCCGTGACCGTGCCGTCATCGGTGCCGACCACCGCGAGACCGCCGTCGACGGTGGGTCCGGTCGTGCTCACGTCGGTCAGTTGCTGGCGCCAGAGCTGGTGCCGAGATGCCTCGTCGATCGCGACCAGGGTCGACCGGGCGATGGCCGTCCCCGGCCTGGCGCTTCCTGACGGCGTGGGAGCCGGCGTCGGCGAGCCGCTCCCCGACGAGGAGCGGTCCCCGCCGCCTTCGGTGTACAGCACCATGGTGCGGCCGCCGTCGCCAACGGCGACGGCGGCCGGAGCGCTCGGCCCGAGTTGGCGTGGCACCGTCCACGACGTGGTCCCGCTCACGATGTCGATCGCGGTGACGTCCTGGCGGTCGACGATGATCGCATCGCCGTCCGCGATCACGGGCGCCGGAAGTCCGGAGATGTGGGTCTCGTCGCCGATCCCCGTCGCCGTCCGCCACTCGGGTCGCAACGGGGGAGCCGGCGAGACCGACACGGAGCCGCCGTGTTGAGGGCCGCCTTGGTACTGCGTCCACGCGCCCGCCTGTTGCGCAGATGCCCCTGCCGCGGAAGCGATCCCAGCCACCAGGATGGCGGCTGGGATCGACCGGATGATCGGACGAGGGCGCAAGGTCCGTCATCCTACCGGGGCCACCCCCTGCATCGGTTCCGGTGCAGACGCGGGAACTCAGGGGAAGGGTGCGAGCCGGACGAACGACGCGAGCGAGATGGGACCGAGGTACGAGAGCGGATCGACGTACGACCCATCGAGCTTCACTCCGAGATGCAGATGCGGGATGGGCGCGGCGGGGTGGCCCCATCCCGTCAGTCCGATCGGCTGGTCGCGCAGCACATGGTCGCCCTTCCTGACGAGCTTCGCGGAGAGCCACGAGTACGTGGAAGAGAGACCTCCGCCGTGGTCGACGGTGATGAAGAGATACCCGCCGACGGGACCGGCGAACGTGACGGTCCCGTCGGCGGGCGCCACGACGGTCGTCCCGAACGAGGCCGCGATGTCGATCCCTCGGTGCCCGCTTCCATAGGGGGTGTCCGGCGGATCGAACGCCTGGATGACCGGGCCGACGACCGGCCACGTCCAGCCTCCTGTCGTCGAGGCCGTCGCCGCCGTCGCGGTCGAGACACGCCCGACCGAGATCGCCGGTGCCAGGATGGCCAGAGCCACGATGATCCACGGACCGCGTCGCATCGAGGGAGCACGCTAGGCGCTGTGCCGGTCGTGCACCGTGATCGACGTCACGGCTAGGGCTGGGTCAGTCCACTTCGGACAGCTGACCGCGAAGGACGCCCACGGCCTTGGTGTGGATCTGACACACACGCGACTCCGTGACGCCGAGGATCTCGCCGATCTCCGCGAGGGTGAGCCCCTCGAAGTAGTACAGGGTCACGACGATCTTCTCGCGTTCGGAGAGCGAGTTGATCGCCGCTGCGAGCAGCCCCCGGGTCTCCTGTGATTCCACGCCCGTGCTGGGATCGAACGCCTTGTCGGCGAGCGTGTCGATCAACGACACGCTTTCCCCACGGTCCTGACCGACGTTGACGGTCTCATCGAGCGCGAGCACAGAGACGAACGAGATCTGCGTGACGACCTGATGGAGTTCGGTTCGCGAGATCCCCAGACGTCCGGCGAGCTCGCTCTCGGTGGGTTGCCGCTTGAGCATCGACTCGAGGTCCGCGAGCGCCTTCTCGATCTCGCGCTGCTTGAAGCGGACCGAACGCGGCACCCAATCCATCGCGCGGAGTTCATCGATGATGGCGCCCTTGATCCGTGGGATCGCGTACGTCTCGAACTTGTTCCCGCGCCCCGGTTCGAACTTCTCGAGCGCGTCGATCAGCCCGAACATCCCATAGGAGACCAGGTCGGCCTGTTCGACGCTTGCGGGAAGACCCGTCGCGACGCGGCTGGCCACGTACTTGACGAGCGGGGCGTAATGGAGGATCAGCTTCTCCCGGGCCGCGACCGCCGAGCTCCCCTTGAAGGCGTGCCAGACCTCCCCGAGCTCATCGTCCACGTGGGGAGGGATCGTGACCGGCGCCGGTTCGGCCTTCGTCCGGACCTTGGTCTTGGTCGCGGTCTTCGTCGCGAGCTTGGTCGCGACCTTCGCCGGCGCTTTCTTCGTCGTCGCCACGGTCATGCCCTGGGGTGGGAGCGCTCGTAGGCCTCGAAGAGCCGCGTCCGCGATACGTGCGTGTAGCGCTGGGTGGTCGCAACGGTCGCGTGCCCCAGCAGCTCTTGCACGGCGCGGATGTCGGCTCCTCCTTCCAGCAGGTGCGTCGCGTACGAATGTCGCAACGTGTGCGGCGTGACCCGACGCCCCGGCAGTAGGCGTCCCGAATATCCTTCCACAAGCGCTCGGATATCACGTGGCCCGATCGGGCGGCCCTTCCGGTTGAAGAAGAGTGACGGCGGATCCGTCGCCAACCTGCCCCGTCCCTCCGACAACCACTGCCGTACGGCGTCGACCGCCGGGTCGGACATCGGAACCTCGCGTTCCTTCGAGCCCTTCCCCATCACGAGGACCCGTCCTCGCGCGAGATCGACGCTCTCGATGGTGAGTCCCGCGACCTCGCTCACGCGAAGGCCGGAGCCATACAGAAGCTCGAGCACGGCGCGGTCGCGGAGCGCGATCGCGCGGGAGGCCCCGCGCGCGTCATCCGACCCGCCGTCGGGCCCCTCGAGGGGAGGCGCTTCGACCAACGCCTGCGCTTCGCTCGGCCGCAGGACCGTCGGGAGCCGGTTGACGACCTTCGGTCTCCCCAACGAAGCAGAGGGATCGCCTGGAAGCCGGCCGTCGGCCACCGCCCACCGGTAGAAGGTGTGGATCGCCCCGACCCGCCGTGCGATCGATGCTCGCGCGTAGCCGAGCGTGTGTTGCTGGGCGAGGAACCGGCGGAGCGTGGCGCGATCTGCGTCCTCGAGCGACGACCCGCTCCGGCGCAGGAAGCCCGCGAGGTGGACCAGATCCCGCTGATACGCCGCCACGGTATGCGTCGAGAGGTGGCGTTCCAACCGAAGGTGATCGGCGAACGCGCGCACGAGGTGGAGCTGCGACGGGGGAAGGGCGTCTTGTTCCACGAGGTCTCTCTCCGGGCCCGCCGGGGGATAGCCGGCGCAGGTACCTCATATCGTCCCAGCGCCCCGGACCACGCGCAATCACCCAGACGGGGGTCCGCCGCCGTCCGATTCCGGTGTGGTTCAGCCCACCGGCTGAGAGGCGGCTGCCTTGAACGTCCGCTCGAACCGGCCGCCGATACCGCGTACGAGCCCACGGATCTCGAGGGCGATCAAGACCGTCAACGTGTCCGCGACCGGCATCCCGGCGGCTCTGGCGACGGCGCTCGGGAGCATCGACGTGACCAGCGACGCGAGGACCCTGCGCTCGTCGTCGGACAATCCCCGTGGCACGCCCCGCTCTCCGGATCTCCCTCCGGCGAATCCGAGGTCCTCCAGGAGATCGGCCGTCCCACGGATCATGGTGGCACCGTCGCGGATCAGCCCGAGCGGCGTCTCGGCGAGTGGGCTCGTCACCGGCCCCGGAACGGCGAAGACATCGAGGCCCAGGTCGACGGCATGTTCGGCGGTGATCCGCGTACCGCTCTTCGCCGCACCCTCGACCACGACGACCCCTCGGCTGAGCGCCGCGATCAAACGGTTCCGGGCCGGGAAGCGGAACGGCTCGGCCGAGATCCCGGGCGGGTACTCGCTCATCAGCGTTCCCGACGCTTCGATCTGCTCGAACAGCGCTCGGTTGCTGGCAGGGTGCGAAACGTCGATCCCGCATCCCAGGACGGCGACCGTGACACCGCCAGCGTCGAGCGCCCCTCGATGTGCGGCGGCATCGATCCCGACCGCACCGCCGCTCACCGTGACGACACCGGCCACGGCCAATCCCCGGCCGAGGTCCGCCGCGACCTCCATCCCCGTGCTCGTCGGGCGTCGTGACCCGACGACCGCGACGCGGTCATCCCCGTGGTCGAGCACTCGCCCCCGCGCGAAGACGGCGACCGGCGGATCTGCGAGACGCAGGAAGGCCGGGGCATAATCGGGATCTCCGGGCGCCGCGAACCTGGCGCCCGCGCGATCGAGGCCGCGGCGGATCGCGCCGACATCCGCGTCCTGAAGGAACGCCCGGTCGTTGTCCGACCCGGCGCCGCCGGTCCGGATGCGGGCCAGAGCACGGGAGGCGCTTCCGGTTGTCCAGATGAGCGCATGCAGGGAACGCGGTGTCGGTCCGAGCAAGCAGCGGAGGAGCAGGAGTGCATCGGTCTCCCCCGGGCCGCGGCCGAATCCGTCGGGGAACCCGGCGGGCACCGGCGTCTCAGCCGGCACGCGCCAGCCCCGCGTCCTGCTCGAACGCGGTCCGATAGGACAGTGCCTCTGCCACGTGGCGTTCGGAGACCCGATCGGCACCCGCCAGATCGGCGACCGTCCGCGCGACCTTGATCACCCGATCGAAACCACGCCCGGTGAGCGCCATGTGGTCGACCGCTCTACCGAGCAATCGTTCGGCATCCGTGCACAGCTGGGCCTCGCGGCGCGCGATCGGCCCGGGGAGGTGGGCGTTGCAGGTGATCCCGAGGGCCGCGTAGCGCCGCTGCTGCCGATCGCGCGCCGCGATCACCCGATCGCGGACGATCGCCGAGGGCTCGCCGGCGGATGCGCCGAGCAACTCGTCCTTGGTGAGACGCGGGATCGTCAGCCGAAGGTCTATCCGGTCGAGCAACGGTCCGGAGAGTTTCTGTCGGTACCGGTCCACTTGATCGGGGCGACAGCGACACGACCGTTGTGGGTCAGCCCAGAACCCGCACGGACACGGGTTGGCCGCGGCCACGAGGGTGAATCGAGCTGGGAACGAGACCGATCCGCCGGCGCGCGTGACGACGATCCGTCCATCCTCGAGGGGTTGGCGGAGCGCCTCGATGGCGTCGCGTCGGAACTCGGTCAGCTCATCCAGGAACAGCACTCCCCGGTGCGCCAGGCTGGCTTCCCCCGGCCGAAGCACCGTGGAACCACCGCCGAGGAGACCCGCGGTGGACACCGAGTGGTGTGGCGCGCGGAACGGCCGCTCGCGGAGGAGTCCACGCCCGGCGAGCAGCCCCGCCACCGAGTGCAACTGGGTGGCCTCGAGCGCCTCCTCTCGGGTGAGATCCGGGAGGATCGTCGGGAGGCGCCGGGCGAGCATGGTCTTGCCGGCTCCGGGTGAGCCGACCATCAGGAGGTTGTGGCCGCCGGCCGCCGCGACCTCTAGCGCCCGTCGCGCCTCGTCCTGACCGCGCACCTCCGACAGATCCGCAGAGCCCGACGGCACCGGATCGGTGGTCAACGTTCCGATCTCCGGCGGACGCCAGGTACCGCGCAGGAACCCCACGACCTCGTGGATGGTTGCAACCCCCGTCACGGCGAGGCTGTCCACCTGCGCGGCCTCGACGGCGTTCGCCGCAGGGACGATGACGCCGCGGAGCCCGCGGCGCGCGGCCGCGATCGCCACCGAGATCACGCCCGGGGTCGGAAGGACCTCCCCCCTGAGCGAGACCTCGCCGAAGAAGACATGTCCGGCGGCGGCCTTCGCCGGTACCTGTCGGGTCGCCACCAAGACGCTCACGGCGATGGGGAGGTCGAGACCCGCGCCTTCCTTCCGAAGGTTGCCGGGGGCGAGGTTGACGACCACCCGGCGGAGCGGCCACTCGAGCTCTGCGTGTTCGACCGCCGGTCTGATCCGATCGCGAGCGTCCTGGACCGCGGCGCCGGGAAGGCCTGTCACCGTCAACGACGGGAGGCCCCGACCGACGAACGCCTCGACCGTGACCGGGTGACCGCCGACCCCGAGCACGGTCACACCGATGACCCGTCCGTACATGCGGCGACGCTACGGCCGAGCGCCGACGCGAACCGTGACGACGATCACACGCCGGTAGCATCGCAGCGTGACACCAGACGGCTTCCCGGTCCCCGACCCCGAACTCCTGGACATCCGTGACGCCGACCGTTCCCGAGCGAGCCTCGAGCGGTTCGGGGCTGCGATCTGGACCGAAGCCCTCGACTGGCTCTACCACGAGGCGATGGTTCGCCCGATCCAGCGCGAGAGCTATCCGGATTCCCGGGGGCGCTTCTTCGGTCCCTCGAACGAACCCGCCCCCGCGCCGGACGCCGGCAGCCCGTCGCGCGAGGTCCTTGCGGAGTTCCGCGAGCGTGTCGCGCCCATGACGTTCAACGCGCAATTCCCCGGCGCGTTCAGCTACTTCACGCCGCCACCGCTGGCGATGTCGATCGGGGGCGAGGTGCTCGCGCAATGGCTCCATCAGGGGGTCGACGTGTGGCACGCGGGCCCGGTCGGCGCGTTCGTCGAGGAGGAGGTGGTCGGCTGGCTCCGGACCCTCGTCGGGCCGGGACCCGGCTCCTGGGGCGTCCTCACCTCGGGGGGTGCGATGGCCAACCTGATGGCGCTCGCAGTCGCTCGCGATATCCATCTCGCCCGGATCCGCGGTGACGGCATTCCGCCTCGAGGAGCGGCGCTCGAGGGGGTGCGCATCTACGCGAGCGACCAGACGCACTTCTCGGTGGAGCGCGGCCTGGACGTCCTCGGGTTCCCCGGCGGCACGCTCCGCGTGATCGCATCCGACGATCGATTCCGGCTGCAATCCGGACCGGTCGCGGACGCGATCGCGGAGGATCGTGCCGCCGGCCTGACACCGCTCGCGATCAGCGCGGTGGCCGGATCCACGAACACGGGCTCGGTCGATCTGGTGGTCGACCTGGCAGGACTCGCGCGCAGCGAAGGTCTCTGGCTGCACGTGGACGCGGCCTACGGCGGCGCCGCGCGGCTATCGCCGCGCGACGCCGCCCGCGTCCCAGGTCTCGAGCTGGCGGATTCGGTGACGGTCGATCCACACAAGTGGTTCTTCCAGGCCTACGACATCGGTGCGCTCCTGGTGCGAAGGCGAGAAGATCTCCGCGACACGTTCCACCGGTCGCCCGAGTACTACGCGTCCAGCCGCCCCCAGGACGAACCATTGAACTGGTACGAGTACTCGATCGAGGGCACTCGCCGGTTCCGCGCGTTGAAGCTCTGGATGAGCTGGAAGCACCTGGGAACGAGCGGATTGGCCTCGCTCGTCGAGTCCAACGACGATCTGGCGGCGTACCTGGCCGCCGGATTGCGGGACGCTCCGGACTTCGAGCTCGCGGTGGAGCCCGAGCTCTCCGTCGTGTGCTTCCGGCACCTGCCCGAGGGGTGGGAAGGCTGGCCACCCGGTCGCCTCGACGCGTACCAGAACGACCTGCAACGTGCGCTGGAGCTGGACGGCACTGCTTGGGTCAGCGTGACCACGCTGCGTGGCCACACCTACTTGCGCGCCGGCGTCGTCAACTACCTGTCGAGCGCCGGTGAGATCGACGGGCTGGTCGCCGCGCTCCGTCGCCTGTCAGAAGGCGTCCTCGAACAGGTCGACCACCGCTGAGCCATCGAGGCGCAGACGCACGCTCGCGACGTCGAACCGCACCGCGATCGGCAGGACCCGCGCCTGTTGCAAGAAGGCCTCGCCCACGGTGCGGAGCTTGCGACGCTTCCGCGCATCGACAGCGTCGAACCCTGCTCCGAATCGAGCCCCCCGCCGGGTCTTGACCTCGCAGATCACGAGGAGCCCGCCACGTTGCAGGACGAGATCCAGCTCTCCGATGCGACAGCGCCAGTTGCGCGCGACGACCCGGAACCCCTTCCGAACGTAGAGCGTCTCCGCCGCCGCCTCACCGGAACGACCCGTATCCGGCCGTGCGTCCACAGGCGGACGATAGCGACGAGTACCGACACCGCTGCGGGTCCGTCAGTCCTCCGGCGCATCGAGGACGGTGGTGGCGTCCTCGCGCCGCAGCTCTTCCACGTTGACGTCCCGTCGCGTCATCACGCGGACGGTGGAAACGAATCGTGCGGGCCGGAACATGTCCCAGACCCAGGCGTCGGTGAGCTCAACCTTGACCCATCCACCCTCGAGTCGCTCGATGTCCACCGTGTTGGCGAGGTAGAAGCGCCGCTCCGTCTCGATCACGTAGGTGAACATCGGGAGCACGTCCCGATACTCCCGGTAGAGCTCGAGCTCGCGTTCTTCCTCGAACCGCTCGATGTCGTCTTCCATCAACGATCAATGCTCTCACGCTCGGTCCGGGTTCGCTCACCCGAACCCCGGGAGCGCGGGCTGGCCGACGCCGGCGAAACTGAGGCGATGGATCGGGGTGGGACCCAAACGCTGCAAGGCATCCCGATGGGCGGGGGTGCCGTAGCCCTTGTTGTGAGCGAGGTCGAACTCCGGGAAGTGGCGATGCAGACGTCGCATGATGCGGTCCCGGGTGACCTTCGCGACGATCGATGCTGCCGCGATGCTCGCCGCCACCACATCTCCTTTCTTCACGCCGAGCGCTGGGCACGGCATCCTGGCCACGGGGAACCCGTCGGTCAGCACGTAGTCGGGAACCGGTTCGAGCGCGCGCACACACCTCCTCAGCAGCGCCAGGTTGCTGCGATGGAGCCCGCGCGCGTCGATCACGTTGGGCTCGATCTTCCGGATCGTGTAGAGGCACGCGGACATGATGCGCGCGCACTGCACCTCGCGTTGCTTGGCGGTGAGGAGCTTCGAGTCGCGGATCCCCGTCCGGTCAAAGTCGTCGGGCAGCACCACCGCAGCGGCGACGAGTGGGCCGGCGAGGGCTCCCCGACCGACCTCGTCGACGCCGGCGATCCGGACGAACCCCTGCGCGCGCAGGGTCGATTCGTACCGGTCCAGGTCCTCGGTTACAACCATCCCCATCTGCCCGGTGGCCACACCTTCACGAACGCCTTCCCGATCACCTTGTCGATCGGCACCAGCCCGACACCCTCCGGCGGCACGAAGCGGGAATCACCGGAGTGCGCCCGGTTGTCGCCCAGCACGTAGAGCATCCCATCCGGGACGGTCCGTTTCGCGAAGGAACGGGTGTCGCGTTCGGGATCCAGGTACGGTTCGGTGAGTCGCTGCCCGTTGACGTAGACGGCCCCCGCGTTGATCTCGACGACGTCGCCGGGCAGTCCGATCACCCGCTTGATGAAATCCGGGTTCTCCGGCTGGGCGACGCCGATACCCTCAGCCAGCCAGTGGAAGAACGCTCCGATCGCTCCCCGCCCTTGACCGGGCGCCGGATGCGGATCGGAGAACACGATGACGTCCCCTCGATGGACCTCCGAGAAGTGGGTGCAGATCCGGCAGACGAGGACCCGATCGCCCTGCCGCAACGTGGGCTCCATCGACTCCGAGGGGATGTAGAACGCTTGAACGAGGAAGGTCTTGATGAGGATCGCGACGACGAGGGCGACGAGGACGAGGACGGGAAGCTCGCGCCAGAATCCGGAGTCCTCGTCGCGGTCGTTGCGACCCGGCCGCCCGGCGGGCGCGTCGTCGTCGGCCACGGCGATCGACGGCTGATCCGGGTCGTGCGGCCGGTCGGCCACGAACTAGGCCTCGGCCCGCTCCTCGGCGTCGCCGTCGGACGCCACGACGTCGTCGACATGCTCCTCGTCCGCCCGCGCGTCACCCGCTTCGCCGAACCGATCGTCGGCGACGGTCCCGCTCGGCCCATCGGCGTCGACCGAGTCGGCGGTCTCGACATCGAGGTCCCCCGCGTCGATCGGCTCGTCCTCCGCCACCTCGATCGCTGCTGCCGAGGCGGCCTCCAAGGCAGCCAGCTTCGCATCGTCGATCCGTCGCTCCTTGATGCGGGCTTTCTTCCCACGGAGGTCGCGGAGGTAGTAGAGCTTGGCGCGGCGCACCCGGCCGCGCTGGAGCAGCTCGAGGCGGGCGATCGAGGGAGAGTGCAACGGGAACGTCCGCTCGACACCCACCCCGAACGAGATCTTCCGAACCGTGAACGTCTCGCGGATCCCTCCGCCCGAACGACGGATCACGACGCCCTGGAACACCTGGACGCGCTCGCGATTGCCCTCAACCACGCGGACGTGAACCTTGACAGAATCGCCCGGGCGGAAATCGGGGATGTCGTTGCGCAGGAAGGGCTGCTCGATCAGATCGGTCTTGTTCATGGACGGCCACCGAGTGTACCAGCGGCCCTCGGCGCGCCTGCCGTCGAGGCCGAGCGCACGGAGCTACCCCGACCGATCGTCGTCGAGATCGGGACGGTTCCGCCTGGTCTTCTCGATCGCGGCGGCGCGTCGCCACCGGTCGATCTCGCCGTGATCCCCCGAAACCAAGACCTCCGGCACCAGCATGCCTCGGAACTCCTGCGGCCGCGTGTAATGGGGATGATCGAGGAGGTGGCCCGAGCTGAACGAGTCCTGCTGATGGGAGGCTTCCTTCCCGATCACGCCGGGGATGAGACGGGTGACGGCCTCGATCAGAACGAGGGCCGGGAGCTCACCGCCCGACAGCACGTAGTCACCGATCGAGACCTCCTCCGCCGGCAGTCCGTCTACCACCCGCTCATCGACGCCCTCGTAGCGACCGCACAGGATCGTCAGGTGATCCTCCGACGAGAGCTCGCGCACGAGCGCTTGATCGAGGCGGCGGCCTGCGGGCGACGGGAGCAGTACACGGCCGCGATCCGGATCGAGGGACTCGACCGCAGCGAAGAGCGGTTCCGGCTTCATGACCATGCCCGGTCCGCCGCCGAAGGGGGCGTCGTCGACGCTGCGGTGCCGATCGCCGGTCCACGCGCGGAGGTCGTGGACCCGGACGTCCAGCAGACCGGCACCGATCGCCCGACCGAGGAGGCTGCCCGAGAGGGGACCTTCCACGACGGCGGGAAAGATGGTGAACACGTCGATGCGCACGTTGCGAGGCTACCCCGACCGAAAGAGGCGGGGCGGTCGTTCGCACGACCGCCCCGCCCCGGATGACCGGATGCGGGCCTCCCTAATGCTTGAACGGCAATGACAACAGTGCCGCTGCCACCCCAACCAGCCGTCGTCCACGCACCCGGCGTTCCGCGGCGCGGCGAGCCCCCAGCCGTCGGGTCCCCCGTGCCGACGCACCTTCGCGGATCCGATCCTCGATCCGGTACTTCGCGAGCTCTCCGTTGATCATCTCGCCACCACCTTTCGGTATGTGACGAACGTACGCTCGCCCGCGGCCGGGACCTATGGTGCTCGGCACCGATCAGATGTGTCGTTCGGCCGCCTCGGGACGTGACGTGCGTCACGGGGATCATCGCCGCCGGCCCGTTGCGGGCGCCTTCGCCACAGGGGAGGATGCCCACGACCTCAAGGAAAGGAGGGGCAGCCGCGTGCAGTACGTCGTGCTCATCGTGATCGTGATCGCCGCGATACTGATCACGGTCGACGCCATCCGGCATCGCGCGGATGTGCGACGACGTCCGCACGTCGATCGTGCCCTTGCGACCGCGCTGCGGGGTCAGGGTTCGGGGCGAGACGTCGCCACCGAGCTCGAAGCGCAGCTGCGTCCTGGCGATGAGGTGGATCGACCCCGCGATGGCATCTGGGCTTCCTTGTCGGAGCGGCTGGACCCCATAGCGTTCCGCCCCAAGCTCGCAGCAGGCACCGAATGGAAGGTATTCCGGCTGCCGTGGGGTGATGACTACGCGATCGTGGCCAACCCCACACGAACCGTCCATTTTCGGCTGCAGCCATCAGATGTGGAGTTGTTCCCCTTCCTGGACGGGTCCCGAAGCGTGGCGGACATCATCGTCGAGCGACTGGACGAGGAGGGCGGCCTCGACGCTGACGCGATCGTCGAGCTCACGCAGTCCCTCGACGAAGGAGGGTTCCTCGACCCCGCACCGCTCGACACGGACGCCGCGCTCACGCAGGCTCTCGAGCGGTCAAGGACGGCGTTCCCCAAACTCAGGAAGTTCGCGAAGACGCTTCAGATCGAGTGGGCAGGCCCGGACAAGCCGGTCGCCTGGATCGACCAGCACCTCATACGGATCCTGTTCCGACCCGCCGCGGTGATCGCGTTGCTCGTGGTCGCGTTCGGCGGCATGGCGGCCTTCGTCGCGGTGGAGAGATCAGGCCGGTTCCATCTGAACGCCACCGCCGCTCCTGCCGAATCGGCTCTCTTGATCGCGCTCTCGTTCGCCCTCACGTTCGCACACGAGCTCGGTCACGCCTCCATCGAGAAACACTACGGTCGGACGGTGGGGAGCGCCGGCTTCTTGATCTACTTCGGTCGGCCTGCCTTCTACGTGACCGCGACCGACAGTTTGATGATGGATCGGTGGCAGAGGGTCCTCATGTTCGCTGCCGGGCCGTTCGCGGAATTGGTGCTGGCGGGCTTCGCATCCTTCGCGTTGTTCCTCTTCCCCGATTCCTTGCCGGCTCCCTTCCTGTTTCGGTTCGCCCTCCTGAACCTGTTCATCATCTTCCTGAACCTGGTGCCGATGCTCGAGCTCGACGGATACTGGATCTTCTCCGATCTGATCCAGGTGCCTGAACTTCGCCCGCGATCGCTCGAGTTCATCCAGCACGATCTGTGGCACAAGCTCCGGACGCGGGATCCGTTCACGAAGCAGGAGGTCGGACTGGCCCTCTACGGCATGATCGGGTCGGTGTTCGCCGCTTTCGTCCTGGTGACGGCGTTCTACTTCTGGCGTGCCCAGTTCGGCGGCATCGTTCAGGCCCTTTGGGACGGCGGGCTGTTCTCGCGGATCCTTCTCGTCCTGCTCGCCCTGTTCGTGGCCGGCCCTCTGATCCGAGGCGCCTTCGCGCTCGGCGGGAGCCTCTGGCGTCGGTTGAGAGCCGGGTTCCGAAAGATCCGTTTCCGATACGAGACCAGTTGGAGGATCGAAGCCGCGCAGCTGATCGATGCGCTACCGGCTTTCGAGGATCTCCCGGAAGATGTGTTGAGCGACCTGGCCGGACGCGTGCGGTTGCGCGTCGTCCGGGCGGGGCAGCCGGTCTTCTGGCAGGGCGAACGGGCGCGCGCCTTCTACGTGATCCGCTCCGGACAGATCTCGATCGAGACCGAAGACCCCCAAACGGGAGATACGAACGTCCTCCGCAAGCTCTCCCGCGGAGATTCGTTCGGCGAGCTCGGCCTCCTTCAATCGACGCCGCGGTCGGCGACGGCACGGGCCGACGGCGAGGTCGAGCTGTTCGAGGTCGACAGGGGCACGTTCGACCGGTTGCTCGCAGACTCGATCGACGCCCCGGAATTCGGTTTGACACTGCAGGCGATGGCGGAGCTCCGTGAGCACCCCACCTTCCGGCACCTCAGCTCCGAAGCGCTCGGCGACCTGATCGATCACGGCGCGTGGCACACCGTGTCGGCGGGCGAGGTCATCGTGAAACAAGGCGAGCCCGGCGATGCGTTCTACGCGATCCGGTCGGGCCGCGTCGACGTTATCCGCGACGGTCATCCGGTCGCGCGGCTCGGTCCCGGAGACCATTTCGGCGAGGTCGCGCTTCTCAACGACCAACCTCGGAACGCGGACGTCGTGGCACACACACCGGTCCGTGCCTTCCGACTCTCCCGCGACGGGTTCGACAAGGTGATCGCGGAGGCCTTTCATCGGCATCAGCTTCTGCCTCCCACCGACCAGACGTGGGAGCATTGAGGGGACCAAGGGGGTAGGGGTGGATTGTTGGACGTGCCATCGCACGGCGGTCGGCGCGTGTCGGTTCTGTGGTCGTGGCGTCTGCGAGGACCATGTTAAGGAACGCCCCTACATCCTGGAGCTTTTCGGAGCGGCGAACTCCACGCAGGCGCTGGTCGTTGAGGACGCTCTGCACTGCGGAACCTGTAGCCCTCGGCC
>VAYU01000002.1 GCA_005884925.1 Actinomycetota bacterium
CAAGCAGGTCCGTGACGCGATCGCGATGGGTCTCACGACCGGTCCCATCGTCACCGTCCTCGTGGCGTCGGCGGCCATGCAGAACAGGCGGCGCAAGCTGAGGGGCGGCGGCGGGGACTCCCGGCCATCCGGCGGGTACCGATAGGAGCGGCATGCCGTTCACGAAGACCGAGGTCGACATCCACGACGACTACGTCGTCGAGACCGTCGATGCCGCCTGGCTCGCGCAGGGCGTGAAGTCACCGAAGCACCTCATGCTCGACCCCGACAACTGCATCCTGTGTCGGGCCTGCGAGGACGTGTGTCCCTGGAACTGCATCTGGATGATGTCGACGGAGATCGTCCGGGACGCCGACGAGGACCCCGTCGAGGCGGAGGTCGGGGTGGCGAACGCGGTGTTCGTCGTCGATGACAACGCGTGCACGCGATGCTCGGTGTGCGTCGACCGGTGCCCAACGGACACCCTGTACTATGCGCGCCTGCCGGAGTCGGCCGGCGGGCGGCGCACGATGGCTGAGGTCCCTGCCTCGCAGGCGGCCCCGGAATGATGTCGTGAGGATCTCCCGAGGAAGGTAGAAGGGGAAGCGTGGCGAAGATCAAGCTGCCGGATCTCCGCGAGTCCGAGGTTTGGAAGTCGATGTTCCGCCCGGGCTCGATCTACCGGAAGGGCTACAAGGACACCTCGCGCGACCGCGCCCTCGCAACCATGAACAACGTGCTCTGGCACCTTCACCCGACGAAGGTGAAGCGCCACGGTCTCAAGCTGACGTACACGTTCTGCCTGGGCGGGCTGTCGTTCTTCCTGTTCGTGCTGCTGACGCTGACCGGGATCTTCCTGATGTTCTTCTACCGCCCCATGGCCGACATCGGCGGCGCCACCGCGTACACGGACATGCAATCCATCCGCACGTCGGTGTTCTTCGGCGACCTCGTCCGCAACCTGCACCGTTGGGGGGCGCACCTGATGGTGCTCTCGGTGACCCTCCACATGGCGCGGGTCTTCTACACCGGCGCGTACAAGCCTCCCCGGGAGTTCAACTGGGTGGTCGGCGTCGTCCTGCTGTTCCTGACGCTCGGCCTGTCGTTCACGGGCTATCTCCTGCCGTGGGATCAGCTGGCGATCTGGGCGATCACGGTCGGAACCTCGCTCGCGGGCTACTCGCCCTTCATCGCGAAACAGGCCAACTTCCTGCTGCTCGGGGGCGCGATCGTGAGCCCCAATACGTTGCTCCGCTGGTACGTGCTCCACGTCCTTGCCCTGCCCTTCGTGCTGGTCCTGTTCCTCTCGGTTCATTTCTGGCGGATCCGCAAGGACGGCGGCATCTCGGGGCCGCTGTAGGGAGGCCACGGTGACCTGGGAGGAAGTCCAGAAGGACATGGGCGTGTACCAGCAGACGCTGGACGCCCAGCTCGCCGCGGGCACCGACCGACGGGTCGCCGAGGGACGCGCCCGATCGAAGGCCATCCGCGCGTACCAAGAGGGTCACCCCGACGAGGCCGAAGCGCATCCTGCACGGGCGCCGGCCGCCGCGGCAGCAGCGGGCGGCGACGGCGCCGCGGCGACGAGGCCGGCCGCGGTTCCTGCGGCCGCAGCGGCCTCCGCGGCGGCAGCCCCGGCGGCCGCAGCTCCGGCGGCCGCAGCTCCGGCGGCCGCAGCTCCGGCGGCGACCGCCTTCGCGGCCGCGCCCGCCACCGTGCCGCGGCGCGATGCGCCGCTGCCCACCGGCGGGGTCCCGACCCCCAAGAAGGGGGCTCCAGAGAAGCACCGGCTGCTCGCGCTCGTCCCGCCCGAAGGGATCCAACGGGTCGAGCGGCAGCAGGGCGACCGCGTCAACGTGTGGCCCCACCTGCTGCTCGAAGAGTTCATCGCGATGCTCATCCTCTTCGCGGGTCTCCTCGTCTTCTCGACGTTCCTGAACGCGCCGCTACGGGAGGTCGCGAACCCGAACCTGACCCCGAACCCGTCGAAGGCGCCGTGGTACTTCCTCAGCCTGCAGGAGCTGCTGCGCTACTTCCACCCGATGGTCGCCGGCATCTCGATCCCGACGTTCATCCTCGTCGGGCTCGCGGCCGTCCCCTTCGTCGACCGGAACCCGAGCGTCTTGCCCGGCGACCGGAAGATCGCGATCACCCTGTTCACGGTCCTGTTCATGTTCGGGGCGGTCCTCACGATCATCGGATCGTTCTTCCGAGGTGAGGGCTACAACTGGATCTGGCCGTGGGCACAGGGGGTGTTCTTCGAGCTGTGACCGCGCTCGGGCTGTCCACCGCCACGGTCGCCGTCATCCTCGTGTTGGTCGGCATCATCCTGTTCGCCCTGTTCTTCAGCCTGTCGCTGCTCCGTGCCAGCCGGCAGGCGGGTCGGCAAGCCGAACCGGCCGCCAGACCCGTCCCCGTCGTGTCGCGCCGCGATTTCCAGCGGCGCGCGCTGATCTCCTCGGTGCTGCTGTTCTCTGCCGAGTTCGGGCTCGGAACGGTCGCCTTCCTGTGGCCGAACCTGCGCGGAGGGTTCGGGTCGAAGATCAACGCGGGCTCGGTCAACGACATCAAGTCGTTCATCGAGGGCAACAAGCAGCCGTACTACGTCGGGCAGGGTCGCTTCTACGTCGTCGAGTGGAAGGGCAATCCGGGATCGGGCCAGGCGAACTATCCGTCGCTCCAGGTGACCGCGCAGGGGATCATGCCGCTCTACCAGCGCTGCGTCCATCTCGGGTGCCGGGTGCCGTTCTGCCAGCAGTCTCAGTGGTTCGAATGCCCGTGTCACGGGTCCAAGTACAACGACGCCGGCGAATATCAGCTGGGGCCCGCACCACGCGGGATGGACCGTTTCATGCTCACGATCGAGGGCGACCAGGTGATGGTCGACACGTCCGGGGTCATCCTCGGGCCGCCGCGCGGAACGAACACGATCAACGAGCCCGCGCAAGGCCCCTTCTGCGTCGCGCCGGGCTGAGGGGGCGGACGATGCTGGCCCAGACGAACACCACCGGGATCATCCTGGTGGGGCTCGGTGCCCTCGCGTTCGCCCTGTCGATCGCCGCGTTCGTCCTTCGGAACAGGGCGCGTGGCAGGAAAGCCGAGGTGCCGAACGCGCTCCGTCCCGGACCCGCCGACGCGGCGCTCGAGACCCCCTTGCTCAACCGGCTGCAGGGCTGGGGCGTGGTGCTGATGACGTTCTTCGTCATCTGGTTCCCGTTGCAGTGGCTCTTCGAGCCGTCGCGGAACCTCGGTCAGGAGAACGAGCTCCGGACGCTCGCCATCGGACGTGGCGCCCAAGCCGTGCTGCCCTACTCGGCAGACAACCAGCTCGGGGTCGGCTGTACCCGCTGCCACGGCAACGAGCTGAAAGGCGGCGTGGTCCCGTACACCGACCCGACGACCGGCGTTCCCGGCTACGGGTATCCCCCGAACCTGACCACGATCTGCGAGGGGATCCTTGACCCGACGGGGGGCCATCCGACCATCGTCAGCGTCAACGACATCTACCAGGTGATCCAGCAGGGACGCGGCGATATGCCGTCGTGGAGCATCCGGTACGCCGGCGCCCTGGACGATCAGCAGATCAACGACATCGTGACCTACCTCATCAACATCAGCTCCCAGGTCGTGCCCAACGACCTCAACATCTGCACGAACCCGGATGCGCAGGCCAAGGCCCTGGCCCTCGCGCAGAAGGATCAGGTCGTCACGGAGAAACCCTGATGCTCGCCGACACCTGCCTCGGGTTCAACGTCGCGTGCGGGACCCTGTTCAAGGGTGGCGGCGTGGTGCTCGCCGGTTTCATCCTGTTCGTCGGCAGCGTGTACGTCCTGCTCGCCGCGGTGTTCGGACGGTGGATGGGGTACCTCGTCCTGATGATCGCGTTCTCCGGTTGGATGATCATCCAATCGTCGATCTGGATGTTCGGGTTCTGGTCGCAGGGCCCGGACACCAAGACCAACCTCGGTCCCCGAGGGTCGGAGCCCGCGTGGCAGGTGATCGACGCCGGCCTGTCCCCCGGGGCCGAAACCTATACGGAGTTCTCCCAGTACCCCAACCCACCGACGTGGAGCCCACCGAACGCGGTCACGCAGGCCGCCGACATCCAATCGGTGCAGGGAGCCGCGACCAGCTTCCTCGCGAACCAGGCGAACGCCACGTTGGGCCGAGCGGCGACGGCGCTCGATGCGATCCAGACGACGCAGTTCGCGGTCGATTCGCTCGAGTTCGCCAAGGCCGGAAACGGCACGCCGATCGCCGTCGTCCAAGCGCATTTCATCGGGGGCGGTCCTGAGACGGTGCTGTCGATGAAGTACAACCAAGGAAGCGTCCCCCGCTATTCGCTGATGTTCCTCGTCGGCTCGATCCTGTTGTTCGCGATCCATCTGCCGCTGCTCGATCGAGCCGAGCGTTCGCGGAAGGCGTTCCTGACGGGAGGGAGCGCTCCTCCCTGGTACGGGCCGGCATAGGAAGGAGGCAAGGAACGATGCTCGCGATCCCGACGCCGCTCCCGGATCAGGGCAGCATCCAGTTCATGATCCTGGTGGTCATGCTGGTGATCGTCGCGGTCGTGATCTGGATCACGATCCCGCGATAGCGCCGCCCTGCTTGCCGACCGGTCCCCTGAGATCGCGGAGCGCGTCGCGCTGGTCGTAGTACGAAAGGATCTGCAGCTCGATCGCGAGGTCGACCTTCCGGATCGTGACCCCTTCGGGAACCGTGAGCATCGCCGGCGCGAAATTCAAGATCGAACGGATCCCCGCCTGCACCATGCGGTCCGCGACGTCCTGCGCGTCCGTCGCGGGTGTCGCGATCACGCCGATCGCGACCCGTTCGGCGCGAACGAGCTTCGGCAGATCGTCGAGGTGTCGCACCTCCATGCCGTCGAGGCGAGTGCCGACCTTCGCGGGATCCACATCGATCAGCGCCGCCACTCGGAACCCGCGCTCGGCGAACCCCTTGTACCGTGCGAGCGCCTGTCCCAGGTTCCCGACCCCGGCGATCAGGATGGACCAATGTTGCGTCAGCCCGAGCGCCAGGCGGATCTCATGGATCAGATGGGCCACGTCATAGCCGATCCCGCGCGTGCCGTAGGAGCCGAGGTGGGAAAGATCCTTCCGAACGTTGGCGCTGGTGACCCCGGCCGCCTCGGCCAGGACGTCCGACGACACCGTCGCCTCTCCCTGATCGGCCAGCTCGACGAGCACCCGCAGGTAGAGCGGGAGGCGGGACACCGTGGCGTCTGGGACGGGCCGCGTGGTCACCCGGAAGAGCCTCGCTCGGCCATGGGCCTAGCGTATCCGGACGAGGCCCTCCAACTCGTGGGGGTCGACGGCGATCTCGAAGCGCTCCTCGCCGTCCACGGTCACGACGGGGATCCTGATCCCGTAGTCGCGCACCAGATCGTCGTCGGTGTCGATATCCACCTCGTCGAAGGAGAACGATTCGCGAGCGAGGACGGACAGGATCGCGCTCCGGGCTTCGTCGCACAGGTGACAGTCGCGGCGCGTGTAGAGGACGACGCTTCGCATCGGCTGGGAGGATACGGTTCGTGCGCGACGGCGACCGAGACGATCTCGAGTTCCACCGGCGACTCTCCGAGGGCGACCGCGGCGCGTTCGATGAGCTCTATCGGCGGTACGCCGGGGCCGCCTACGGGCTCGCCTACCGCGTGACGGGACAGCAGATCCTGGCGCAGGACGTCGTCCACGATGCCTTCATGGCGCTCTGGCGAACACCCGAAGCCTTCGACCCGGCACGAGGACCTTTCCGAACGTTCTTCCTGGCGCTCGTGCACCATCGGGCGGTCGATCTGGTCAGACGCGAATCCCGCCTGCGAGCCAGATCGGAGCGGGCGGCGAACCTCGAACCGCTGGTCGGCGAAGACCCTGCGGATGCTATCGCCGAGGAGTCCTACCTCGGCGTGCGGCGGAAAGAGGTCCGAGAGGCCCTCGCCAGCCTCCCTTCCGAACAGCGACAGGTGCTCGAGATGGCGTACTTCGGCGGAAAGACCCAGGTGCAGATCGCCGAGGAGCTGGGGATCCCGCTCGGGACCGTGAAGACCAGGACCTTCGCGGCGATGCGGAAGCTCCGCGCGGCGTTGGAGGAGATCTCGTGATCGACCGCCACGGCGAGACGCAGGAGCTTCTCGCCGGCTACGTGCTGCAGAGCCTTTCGAGCGAGGATGCCGCCGAAGCCGACCGCCTGCTCACCGAGCACGTCCCCGGCTGCTCGGAGTGCCGGATGATGCTCGACGCCTTCCAAGCCGTGACCGGCGAGCTCTCGTTGGATGCAGACCCGGTCAGGCCTCCCGATCCCCTCCTTCCCAGGATCCATCGTGAGATGGAGCCGCGAGGTCGATGGGGCGCCCGCTCGACCCCCGGGCGGCTCGTCGCAGCGGTGGCGAGCGTCGCGCTGGTGGTCGGCGTCGGCGGGTTGGCACTCGCCCAACACGGTGGTCCCTCGACGCCGCAGGTCCCGACCGCCGACGTGCAGGAACTCGCCGATTACGTCATCCAGCACCATCCCATCCAGCAGCAACCCCTCGGAGGGAACGCGCAGGAGCTCTCCGCGCCCGGCGTCCAAGAGCTCTTCGTGTACGGCAGGGGCGTTCCGTTCCCCGGGCCGGGCCTCGTGTACCGCCTGTGGGCGGTGTCGAGGCACCATGCCACGCACCTCCATGACTTCCTCCCGTATCCGGATGGGACGGTGCTCGTCCGCCTCGCGGTCGACCCGTCGTCCTTCGATCACCTGCTGGTGACCGTGGAACCCGCAGGCTCGCAGCCGTCGGAACCGGGCGACCCCGCATGGCCGGAAGCCGGCTGAAGCGCCGGCTCAGAGCGCCGACGCGGCTCGGACGGCGATCGCCACGCCGGCGATCACGATCGCGACCGCCGAGAGGAGCGGGAGCGCGAGGGCGACGCGATCGGACGCCCTGCGGGCGATCGCGTCGCGCGCGCGAAGGGCACCGATCCCGACCCCCAGCAGCGCGCCTGCCAACCCGGCGCTGAACGCTGCGACGAGCGCCAACCCGTAGACGACGCGGTGCGACTGGATCGCCGCCAGCATGGCGAGCAACGCGCTCGGCGCCGGAAGGAGCCCGCCCGCGAAGGCGAGCGTGAGGATCCCCTTCCTCGACGATCGTCCGTCGGGGTGCATCACGAGGCGGTGCCCGTCGTGCTCGTGTCCATCGCGTCGATGGGGATGGTCGTGCCCATCGGCGTGGTGGTGGCGGTGACGCCAGACGCTCGATCGGGTCCACACCAGGTACGCACCGAGCGCGACCACGGCGACGCCGGAGAGCGTGCCGAGCCACGGGTAGAGCACCTCGGGACGGAAGCTCTGCGGGAGCCCGACGACGGCGAGGCCGAGCGCGATCACGGCCGCCGAATGCATCGAGGCGACCGCCGTTACGACGGTGAGCGCCTGGCTGCTTCGCGCTCCTCGGCCGATCGGATGACTCGAGGACGAGCCCGCCGATCTGTGGCCGTCAGGACGTCTGGATCGGCTGGGGCAACGGGGCGCGACGCGAGGCGCGGATGAACCCCGCGAACATCACGCAGATCCCGGCCACGATCGTGAGGATGAATCCGGGCAGCACGCCCGCGGCCGCGAAGGCGGCCCCGCCCGCGACGATCGTCGCGCCCACCGCGATCAGGAGCGTGCCGACGAACCGATCCTTGAGCTCCGGACGCCCGCGCATCTTCCACGCCGACCACAACGTCCCGAGCAGCAGGATCACGTACGCGGGGTACGCGACGAGCTGCGCGAGCCGATGGGCGGGCGTCCCGGACCCGAACACGTCACGACCGAGGGGAAGCCGGTTCGCGAAGGCGGCAGGGTTCACGTTCGCTCCGCGGAGCACCGTGAACGTGTAGGCGGTCACGAACACGAGCACGAGCCAGACCGCCCAGAGCACCCACCGGCGACGGAAGAGCAGCACGAGCTCGCCCCCCGCCAGGAACGCGACGTTGAGCACGGCGCCGAACGCCCAGTACACGACGAACCAGGTCCGCGTCCAGCCCGACAGGACCCCGGCCGTCACGGCGATCGACGCGAGGCCGTACATCGCCAGGGCGATCGCCCACAGCAGCTGCGCCTGACCGCGTCTGATCGCGAACTGCTTGCCGAGCATCGCCGCGAACACGAACGCGACGATCGCCGCGACCAGCGGGAAGACCCACATGTTGGGAAGGATACGTGGCTCGGGCACGACCGCCCGAGGCGGGTCGCGGGCGACTAGCCTGGGCTCACCTATGGCCGGGCCACGCCTGCTGTTCTCCACCGCCGCCTTCTTCGCGCGTCCCCTCGGCGACACGTTCGGGCTCGTCGCCGGGTGCGGATACACCGGTGTCGAGGTGATGGTCACGAGGGATCCCGCCAGCCAGGACGCCACGGTCATGCGGAAGCTGGCAGCCGAGCACGGGTTGGAGATCGGGGCCATCCACGCGCCGTCGCTGCTGCTCACGCGTCGGATCTGGGGGACGGATCCGATCGACAAGACCGAACGGGCGGCCGAGGTCGCGGCGGACGCGGGCGTCCCGACCGTCGCGACCCATCCACCGTACCGATGGCAGCGCGGCTACCGACGACGCCTGCACGAGACGCTTCCCGCGGTGGAGGCGCGCACCGGCGTGACGGTCGGCATCGAGAACATGTTCCCGGTGCACGTGGGATCGCGCCCGCTCATGCTCCACGCGAACCAGGATCTGGACGAGCTCGAAGGCATCCAGCACCTCGTGCTGGACACGTCGCATGCGGCCGTCGCGAAGCACGACCTGATCGACGTGCGCCGGCGGTTCGGGGACCGACTCCGCCACGTCCACCTGTCGGACAACGCCGGGCGCGGGTGGGACTCGCATCTGCCGCCCGGCCAGGGCGTCCTGGCCCTCGACGACTTCCTCGACGACCTTGTGGCTTGCGGCTACACGGGAACCGTCTCGCTCGAGGTCGATCTGCGCCGCTACCTCACGGAACCGAAGGAGCTGAGCGCCATCCTCATCCGCATGCGCGAGGAGGTCGAAGCGAGGCTGGCCGGCTCGGCGGGGTAGCGGCGCACGGCCCGATATCCTCGGGCCGTGCGCCGCGGCACCGCCATCACGTTGATCGTACTGTTCGTGCTGCTCGCCGCGGCGTTGATCGCACAGCTCCACCAGCGTGCCCCGACGCAGCCGTACCCGGGCCCGGCGAGCGGAACAGAGCTCCCCTCGGTCCCTACGTCAGGCTGAGCTATTCGAGGACCACGGTCGAGCCTTCGCCCAGATGGAGCACTTCCGCAGCGCTGCCCTTGTTCACGACGAGGGCGACGAACCCCTGCGAGTCGACGATGACCCCCAACCCGTGCACGGGAAGATCGGTGAACGTCTCGACGAGCGGAACGCGCGAACCCGCGACCCCGACCGTGCCCTCGATGCCGGCATCGATCAGATGCTCGCGCGTGACGTTGAGCTGCACGTTCCCGAAGCCGTCCACGCCGATCACCCGCGCACCGATCGCGCCGGGGGCGACCATCGGCCCCGGCACCTCGAGCACCGTCAGGCGGCCGGGGTCCAGTGGCGGACCGATCGTCTCGAGCGGCGTACCGATCGCGAGGTGCGCGGCGGCGGGTGCGAACACATCTCGGCCGTGGAAGGTGTTGGACATCGGGTGGAGCACGATGCCGGGGGACGAGATCTCGAACGCGTCCTCGGCACCGCCGAGCACGGCCCACGCGAGGGAGAGCAGGCCATTGTCCGGACCGACCAACAGCGCGCCGGTCCCGGCGCGGATCGCGACGGCGCGACGTTCGGAGCCGACACCGGGGTCGACCACGGCGCAATAGACCGCGTCGTCGGGGAGGTACGGCGCCGCTCGGGACAGGACGAGCGCTCCCCGCATCACGTCTTGTCGCGGGACCGCATGCGAAAGGTCGATCACGGACGCATCGGGGGCGATCTTCAGCATCACGCCGTGACATACGCCGACGAATTCATCGCGCAGCCCGTAATCCGTGCAGAACACGATCGGTCGGGTCACGAGGCCTCCGCAGGATGCAGGTACGTCGCGAGCCACGCGTCGATCAGCTCTCCGACGTGGGTCCCCTGGCTGCCGGAGAGCAGGTCCGTCCCGTGATCGTCTGCCGTGACGATCTCGAGGCGCTTCGGCTGGGGACTCTGGTCGTAGAAGTACTGCGCCGCCCCCGCCGCTCCCGAGGGGTCACCGAGACCGGCGATGAAGAGCTTCGCACCCGTGATGTTCGTGAGCACGTCCGGGCCCGCCGCGAGCGAATCCAGCACTTCCGGCGCGGACAAGGTGATCACCGCCGGGACGTCTCGTTGTTGCGAGGCGACCACCAACGACGCGGTTCCCCCGACGCTGGCACCGATCAGGGCCACGCGGGCCGGGCCGTCGGATCGAAGGAACGCGAGCGCCGCGGTGAGGTCGGTCGGTGCCGCGTTCACGTCCTTCTGGCCCTCCGAACACCCTCCATCACCGCCCGGGCAATACCCGCGGAGATCGAACGTCAGCACACGGTAGCCCGCTCCCGCGAGATGTGCCGCCTCCGCGAACCAGGAGGTCTGATCCGCCGGGAGCATGTGTGCGAGGACGATGCCCGCGCCGGCCGCCGCGGGTCCGAAGACCCGACCGGAGAGTCGAACGCCGTCCGAGGTCGTGAACGAAACCGGCGTGGATCCGAACGTGGAGCCGGATGTGGTCGACGGCTGCGCGGAGCAGGACGAGAGGAGGACCGAGAGCGAGACCGCGACTAACGGCAACAGGCCGGGGCGGGTCCGGACGCCCACGTGGGCTCCGTGCGCTACTTGCCCAGCTTCATGCGCTGGTGCCGGGTGCGCTTCAGGAGCTTCTTGTGCTTCTTCTTGCGCATCTTCTTCCTGCGCTTCTTGATCAGGGACGGCAACCCATCACGCCTTTCACTCGGTCCCGAAGAGGTTCCGGAGGTCCACCCGCTTGACGCGGTAGGTGTCCTCCAGGCGAACGGATCCCAGTCTAAGCGCTTTGGGGGGCTCTGCCACGGGCGAGAGCAGCCGGAGACCACCGTCGTCGGCCACGTGCTCGAGGACGCCGAGCCCCGTGAACCCTCCGTGGCCGTCGGACAGCCCGACCAGGAGGCGGTCGAGCGTCTGGAGGTCGAACATCGGTGGAAGCGTCGGCATGAACACCGTCGGCCGGACGCGGAACCGCTGCAACGGGGCGCTCTCGAAGTAGCGCCCCATCGCCTTCTCACGCATCGCCATCCGGTCCTCCACGCTGCTCGGCTTCACGTCCGGGTGGATCGGCGCCGTCACCGACTCGATCCCGAAGAACCGGTCGACCACGCCGAGGATCGGCTCGAGCTCCTCGCCGCGCTGGAGCCCGACCACGAGGTCGGGCTCCAGCACGTCGACCTTGTAGTACTTCACGAGCTGGCCCCGGATCCCGGAGACCTCTCCGCCGGTATCCACGATCAGCAGCTCCGCGCCCTCGTTGCGCGCTCGGTCGCGGAGGCGACCGAGCGCGCCCACCAACGGGACCAGGTGATCCTGCGGTGAGATCGACCCGACGAAGCCGAGCGCGTCGGCCTCCGACATCCGCTCCGGGATCAGGTCGTCCGGTTCCCGGATGTGCTTCATGCCCACCGTCGCGGGTGGACCGACCGTTTTCTGGGCCACGTCCGCATCGATGTAGGCGACGCGTCTGCCGATCCGCAACGCGAACGCGGCCGTCGCCCGCGCGAGCGTGCTCTTGCCGGCGTCGAGCCCGCCGAGGAACAGGACCGAGCGGGCGTGCCGCGCTGCCTGATCGACGAGCTGCTCGTGCTCGTTCATCGTGGGTCCTCCGTACGATCCGGAGGTCCCGGCTGTGGGTGACAGTCGCTACATCGCTTCGGTGTAGCGCTTGCTCAGGTAGTCGTCGACGTCGTCCTCGCGGAGGCGGTAGCTCCGGCCGACTCGCAGCGCGGGCATCTGCCCTTCCTTGATCAGCCGGTAGACGGTCATCCTGGATACGCGAAGGAGGCCAGCGACCTCGTTCACGGTCAACAGCCGAGCCTCGGTGAAGGGTGCTCTCATGGTGTGTCGGGATGGTAGGGGCTGATGGGAGACGGCGTCTAGACCCGAGGGCATCGCCGCAGGTCAGGCGCCGCTGAGTTGCCCGTTCCGGCGAGCAGCGCGATGATCGGAGCCTCATCCGCGGCAACGCGGATCATCGAGCCTGGAAGGGGAGCCTCGATGTTGCCTTCGCGGTTCGACTACCACCGGGCGTCGTCGGTCGAAGAGGCCCTCTCGCTGCTCGACGACTACGGCGAAGATGCGAAGGTCCTCGCCGGCGGCCAGAGCCTGATCCCCCTGATGAAGCTTCGGTTCGTATCGCCTGGCCACCTGATCGACATCGATCCGATCCCGGGGCTCGACGGCATCGAGGAACGGGAAGGGTCGCTCGCTCTCGGAGCATTGGTGCGACATAACCAGCTCGCGAGCTCGGAGATCATCACGAACGGATACCCCACGCTGGCGGCGGCCGCGCCGCAGATCGCCGATCCCATCGTCAGGAACCTCGGGACGATCGGTGGGTCACTTGCGCATGCCGACCCCGCAGGTGACCTCGGGTCGGTGATGCTCTCGATGGGCGCGAACGTCGTGCTTCGGAGCAGCTCCGGCGAGCGGGTCGTTCCGATCGGTGAGTTCCTGGTTGACACGTTCACCACATCGATCACCCCGAATGAACTCCTCACGGAGATCCGGATCCCGACGCCGCCGCCGAGGTCCGGGGGGAGCTACCTGAAGCTGGAGCGCAAGGTCGGCGACTTCGCGACGGTGGCCGTCGCCGTGACCCTCTCGCTCCAGGACGGCACGGTCGGCAGCGCGGGGATCGCGCTCACCGGCGTCGGGCTGAAGAACATCGAAGCGGCCGAGGCGGCGGCATCCCTTCACGGGACGGCTCCGACGGATGAGGCCTTCGCGGAAGCGGGACGTTTGGCCGCCGCGGCCTCGAACCCCGTGACCGACGTCCGCGGCACCGACACCTACAAGCGACATATGGTCGAGGTCTACACGCGTCGCGGTCTCGCCACCGCGTCGGCGATGGCCGCGGGTTGAGGAGGCGAGGCATGGAGATCTCGGTCACGATGAACGGCACCGCGCGTACCGCCGACGTCGAGCCCCGGATGTTGCTGGCGCATGTGATCCGGGAAGAGTTCGGTCTGACGGGGACGCACGTCGGGTGTGACACGACGAGCTGTGGCGCATGCACGGTGCTGTTGGACGGCTCACCGGTGAAGTCCTGCACGATGTTCGGCGTGCAGGCCGACGGTCACGAGGTGACGACCGTGGAGGGCCTGGCAGGTGCGGACGGCCTGCATCCGGTGCAGGTCGCGTTCCAGGAAGAGCACGGGCTCCAATGCGGCTACTGCACGCCCGGGATGATGCTGGTCGGCGCGGCGCTCCTGGAACGCAACCCCGACCCGACGGACGACGACATCCGCTGGGCGATCTCGGGCAACATCTGTCGCTGCACGGGCTACATGAACATCGTGAAAGCGATCCAGACCGCCGCGAAGGCGAAGGCCGCGGCGCCGGCCGCGGCGACCGCCTGAGGCGGGAAGGGAGCCCTCAGCATGGCCACCGAAGCCCACGAAGACCAGGCGGAGATCCGCGGGATCGGCCATAGCGTCAAGCGGAAAGAGGACGCCCGCTTCATCCGCGGCAAGGGCAACTACATCGACGACATCCATCTCCCCGGCATGCTGTATATGGCGATCCTGCGGAGCCCGTTCGCCCACGCGAAGCTCAACGGGATCGACGCCTCGCGAGCGCAGGCCGTTCCCGGCGTGGTCGCGGTGGTCACCGGTGAGCTGATGGCTCAGCACAACCTCGCGTGGATGCCCACGATGTCCGGCGACACGCAGGCCGTCCTCGTCACCGACAAGGTCCGTTTCCAGGGCCAGGAGGTGGCGGCAGTCATCGCGGAGGACCCGTACGTCGCGAAGGACGCGGTCGAACTGATCGACGTCGATTACGACGCGCTCGATGTCGTGGTCTCCCCACAACAGGCGCTGGCATCGGACGCACCCGTGATCCGGGACGAGAAGGACGGGCAGACCGACAACCACATCTACCACTGGGAGTCAGGGGACGCGGACGCGACGGACCGAGCGTTCGCCGACGCAGATCGCGTGGTCAGCCTCGACACGTTCTATCCGCGGTCGCACCCAGCGCCGCTCGAGACCTGCGGTTGTATCGCGGACGTGGACGGGGCTACGGGTCAGGCGACGATCTACATGACCTCGCAAGCCCCACACGCGATCCGAACCGTGTTCGCACTGGTCGCCGGGCTGCCGGAGGAGAACATCCGCATCGTGTCACCGGACCTCGGCGGGGGGTTCGGGAACAAGGTGCCCGTGTACCCGGGGTACGTGGTCGCGACGGCGGCGTCGCTCCTGCTCGGTCGCCCGGTCAAATGGATCGAGGACCGCTCGGAGAACCTCATCAGCACCGGCTTCGCGCGCGACTTCCATATGCACGGCGAGCTCGCCCTCAAGAACGACGGGACGATGCTGGGACTCCGGACCTCCTTGCTCGCGGACGAGGGAGCGTTCCACGCCGACGCGCAGCCCTCGAAGTTCAAGGTTGGGCTCTTCCACGTCGTCACCGGGTCCTACGACATGTCGGCGGCACATGTCGTCGCCGACGGCTACTACACGAACAAGGCGCCAGGAGGCGTGGCGTACCGATGCTCGTTCCGGGTGACCGAGGCGTCCTACCTCATCGAGCGCCTCGTGCAGAACGCCGCCTACGAGCTGGGCATGGATCCGGCCGACCTCCGGAAGAAGAACTTCATCCGGAAGGACCAGTTCCCGTACGAGACGCCGACCGGGTTCGTCTATGACTCGGGCGACTACCACGGCGCGATGGATCTGGCGCTCGAGAAGATCGGTTACGCCGAGCTGCGCGAGGAACAGGAGCGGAAGCGGGCCGAAGGCAAGCTGTGGGGCATCGGCCTGGCATCGTTCACCGAGGCGGTCGGCGCCGGGCCGCACAAGGATTACGACATCCTCGGCCTGAAGATGAACGACGGAGCCGAGCTGCGGATCCACCCCACCGGCAAGGGGATCCTGAAGATCAGCTCGAAGACACAGGGCCAGGGCCACGAAACGACGTTCGCGCAGATCGTCGCCGAAGAGATCGGGATCCAGCCGGAAGACATCAAGGTCCAGCACGGCGACACGGACAACACGCCCTACGGATTGGGGACGTACGCCTCGCGCTCGACCCCGACCGTTGGCGCCGCAACGGCGATGGTGTCACGCCGGGTCATCGAGAAGGCGCGAAAGATCGCCGCGCACCTGCTCGAGGTCGCCGAGGAGGACGTGGAGTTCACCCGGCCGACCTTCTCCGTCCGCGGCGCGCCGGACAAAGCCGTGACGATCCAGGACGTCGCGTTCGCCGCATACACGAACTTCCCGGACGGGATGGAGTCCGGGCTCGAGGCCGCGTATTACTACGACCCGCCGAACCTCACGTTCCCGTTCGGGACGTACGCCGTCGCGGTGGAGGTCGACCGGGAGACCGGCGTTTGGCAGGTCACGAGGATGGTCGCCGTGGACGACTGCGGCGTGCGGATCAACCCCATGATCGTGGAAGGGCAGATCCACGGCGGTCTCACCGAGGGCTACGGGATCGCGGCGATGGAGCAGATCACCTTCGACGAGACGGGCAACTGCATCGGCTCGAACTTCATCGACTACCTGCTCCCCACGGCGGTGGAGACCCCTCGGTTCGAGCTCGGCGAGACCGTCACGCCCTCACCGCACCATCCGATCGGCGCGAAGGGGGTCGGCGAGTCGGCCACCGTGGGCTCGCCGGCCGCCTACGTGAACGCCGTGATCGACGCCTTATGGCCGCTCGGGGTGCGGAACATCGACATGCCGCTGACGTCCGCGAAGGTCTGGGAAGCGATCGAAGCAGCGAAAGCTCCGGCGTGAAACCGGAGATCCTCGCCCTCGCGGATCGCCTCGCGGAAGCGGGCGAGCCGTTCGCCCTAGCGACGGTGGTATGGGCGAGGGCGCCCTCGTCGGGAAAGCCCGGCGCGACGGCGCTGATCACGGCCGACCGGAAGGTGACCGGCTGGATCGGAGGCGCCTGTGCCGAACCGACCGTGATCCGCGAGGCCCTCCGGACGCTCGAAGACGGGACCGCCCGGCTGCTCTTCTTGGGGACCGCCGACGAGCTCGCAGAGCACCAGCGCGATGGCGTCGTGACCGTCCCGATCGCGTGCCAGAGTGAGGGTGCGCTCGAGGTGTACGTTGAGCCGGTGCTCCCTTCCCCCCAGGTCATCGTGATCGGTCGATCGCCTGCAGCCGAGGCGCTCGGCACCATGGCGCTCGCGCTCGGATGGCGTTCGACCGTGTACGACGCCGAGGCCTCGCCCGGCGGTGCGCGGGGCGTCGATCCGATGCTCGAGGAAGCGGTGGTCGGACCAACGTCGATGGTGGTCGTCGCGACGCAGGGCCACTATGACGAAGACGCGCTCCGCGCGGCGCTCGCGACACCGGCCGCGTACGTCGGCTTGGTTGCGTCTCGCAAGCGTACCGAGTCCGTGCTCGGATATCTCCGTGACCGCGGTGTGTCGGACGACGATCTCGCACGCGTCCGCGCGCCTGCGGGGCTGGATCTGGGAAGGGTCGAACCGAAGGAGATCGCCGTCGCGATCCTCGCGGAACTCGTGCAACTCCGAGCGGAAGGGAGGCTCCCCGTCGTGGCCGAGGAGCCGACGTCACGACACGAGGAGATCGACCCCGTGTGCGGGATGACGGTCGATGTCGCGGATGCGCGGTTCCGCGCGACGCACGAAGGCCGCACCTACTACTTCTGCTCGGCTGCGTGCCTGGCATCCTTCGAGGCGAACCCGGCAGCCTACGCGGTCAGCGCGATGAACACGGGCCAGTAAGCGTTCGGATCCACGTGATCATCGAAGACCAGCACGTGCTCGGTCCGGCCCTGCGCCTTCGCCACCAGGAGCGCGGTGTCGTTCACGTCGGCGATCGAGATCGTCTCGACGCCTGCCTCGATCGCCGCCCCGGCGAACCCGTGGTCCGCGAAGACGAGGTCAGGCCTGCCCTCGTCGAGCATCCGATGCATCGCGTCCGGCCGGTGCGTGTGCCGAGGCACACGCCCGTCACTGAGCATCGCGACGCCGTCGTAGTGCTCGATCTGCCAGTCGTGATCCGAACCGGCGTCACGCCACCGCGCTCCTCGTCCGAGGAGCCGGATCTGGGCACCTCGTCTGGCCAACTCGATGGCGAGCTCGTGGTACAGGTACGCGAGTCCCGTCGGATGACCGGTCGCAAGCACCACGGACTCGCCGTGTTCGCCGGCACGCGCGAGCCGTCTCCCCGCCGCGAGACACGCGTCGAGGACCGGACCGGAACGGATCTCGACGGGACCGAACCGAGCGGCACGATCGATCGGGGCACCGGCGGCACGTTCCACGAGTCCGAGCACGCGGTCGAGCGTCATCCCCTCTTGGAGCCTCGTGAGCCCGAACTCCTTGTCCGGATCGTGCTCCAGGAGCATCTGGATATTCCCGCGGACGTTCTCGACCGGATGGGTCGCGGTGCCGGCGATACCGCCTGCCAAGAGGGCGCGTTCGAGGTCCGCCCGGTCGACGACGCGAGGAACCCAGTCGTCATCCGTGAGGGGCGGCAGACGGCTGACGTGGGCTTCGATAACGTCGGAAGGCACTGGGTATCAGCGTAGGCGAGGGAGGTCGTGTGGAGCTTCGGGGCAAGGTGGTCGTCGTCACCGGTGCCTCGGCGGGCATCGGCGAGGCGACCGCGGTGGCCTTCGCCAGACGGGGTGCCAGGTTGGTACTCGCCGCACGGCGGCGCGATCGCCTGGAAGCCCTCGCGGACCGGATCGATCGCGCCGGAGGGACGGCGCTCGCGCTCCCGTGCGATGTCGGGGACCCCGAGCAGATCCGACGCCTCCCGGGTGTGATCCAACAAGCCTTCGGGTCCACCGACGTGCTCATCAACAACGCCGGCATCCCCGGCGGCGGCTCGTTCGCATCGCTCTCGTACGAGCAGATCGATGCGGTCGTTCGGGTGAACCTGCTCGCGGTCATGTACGGGACCCGCGCGTTCCTCCCGGGCATGCTCTCGCAGGGCCGCGGGCATATCGTGAACATGGCGTCGCTCGCCGGCAGGTTCGCCACGCCCGGATCGGCGGTGTACACGGCGACCAAGCACGCGGTCGTCGCGTTCGGCGAATCCCTCAACTACGATACGGCGCCCCACGGCGTCCTGGTGACGAGCGTCAACCCCGCCTTCATCGTCACCGAGGGGTTCCCGCACGCGAACGTCCCGTCACCCGTGCTCCTCGAGGCCGACCGCGTCGCCGAGGCCGTCGTCAAAGTCGTGCGGAACGGCATCGCGCCCGAGTACTCGATCCCCCGCTGGATCAGCCCGTTCCAGGTGTTCCGGGTGCTCACGCCACCGCTCTACCGTTGGGGCGTCCGGCGGGCACGCGGTCGAACCCCGCCGACCCCGTCCGCGCCGCCGACCGCGGCGAGCCACGAGGACATGCGTCCGTGAGCGGCGGTGCGGCGCCCGCGCAGGTCCGACGGCCGATATCGGAGGAGGTCGTCGAGCCCGACATCCCGTGGATCGTCATCGTCTGGAACGACCCGATCAACCTGATGTCGTACGTGACCTGGGTCTTCCAGAAGCTGTTCGGCTATCCGAAGGCCAAAGCCGAGAAGCTGATGTGGGATGTCCATACGAAGGGCAAGGCCGTCGTCGCGTCGGGTGAGAAGGAGCAGTGCGAGATCCATGTCTCGGCGCTGCACGGCTACGGTCTCTGGGCGACGATGCAGAAGGATCGGTGAGACGTGGGCGATCGAGGGTCGCTCCGTCGTCGGTCCGACGGCACGTTCGGGTGGAACCTCGCGAAGAACGAACGCGACGTGCTGACGCATGTGGCGAAGGACTTCCGCGCGCTGCTCACCGCCGAGACGCCGTCGTCGGACCCGAGCCTGCAACGTCTCTTCCCACCGGCCCGGACCGACGACCCCATCGAGGAGCTCGAGTACGAGCGGAAGGTCGGCGACGGTCTCCTCGCCGCGAAGCTCGAACAGCTCACCATCCTGGAGCGATGTGTGGGATCACGCGTGCTGACCGAGGAGGACGTGCTCGCCTGCATGCGTGCCGTGAACGACCTTCGGCTCGTGTTGGGAACCCGTCTGGATGTGCGAGAGGACTCCGATCCATCGGAATTCGCCGGAGATCCCGAGCGACGCTCGACGTTCGAGCTGTACGCGTACCTCAGCTGGTTGCTCGAGTCGCTGATCGACGCGATGAGCGGCTCGGGCCCGTGAGGCCGATCAGTCCTCGGACCCGGGTGTTCGGTGTCTCATCCGGCGGAGGAGGCGCTGCCACCAGGTCGGATGCGCCTGGTCGGCCAAGCGCGCCTCGGCCGCACGCTCTCGTTCGATCCGATGTTGTTCCTCGACGAGTTGTTCGTTCTCTTCGGGGTTCCGACCGGGTGCTCCGAGATAGGCCATCCACCGAGGCTATCCGGGGTTGCGCCAGGGCGCAGATGGCTCAGCGCACCGGCGACCCCACCCGATGGATCTTCAGCATGTTCGTGGTCGTCCGACCTGCGGGCGAGGCGGCGGCCATCACGACCGTTTCGCCGTTGCGCGCCAACCCACGGGTTTGCAAGCCTTCGTCCATCAACGCGATCATCCCGTCGGTGTCTTCAGGGACCACCGCGGGCAGGGGCTCCACCCCCCACAGCAAGCACACCGCCCGCCGGACGTCGACGGGTGGGATGAACGCATAGACGGGCACGCCCGGTCGTTCGGCCGAGAGCAGCTTCGCGGTGCGACCCGTCTCCGTGTAGCAGGTGATCGCGACCACGCCGAGCTCACCGGATCCGATGGACGCCGCGGCGTGTGCGATGGCAGCGCCCGCGGTCGTGTGGTGGCGAGGGGCCGGGATCGCACGGAACGGCTGGCCCCGCGATCCGACGTAGGAAGCGATCGTCGTCGCGGTCGCGGCCGCCTCGAACGGATGGTCGCCGATCGCCGTCTCGCCGGAGAGCATGACGGCATCGGCGCCATCGAGCACGGCGTTCGCCACGTCGGTCGCCTCGGCGCGCGTCGGTCGCGGAGCGTGGATCATCGATTCGAGCATCTGGGTCGCAACGATCGAAGGACGACCCGCTACGCGCGCCGCGCGAACGAGCTCCTTCTGGATCAGGGGGATCTCCTCCATCGGGAGCTCCACGCCGAGGTCACCTCGGGCGATCATGATCGCGTCCGCTTCCTCGAGGATGCCGTTGACGTCTTCGACGGCCGGTCGCGTCTCGATCTTCGCGATGATCGGAAGCCTGCGCGAACCCATCAGCGAGCGCAGCTCGCGAACGTCCTCGGGCCCGCGGACGAAGGACTGGGCGATCAGATCGACCTCCAGTTCGAAGGCGCGTTCGAGCCCCTCCCGGTCTCGCGGCGTGACGGCGGGCAAGCCGAGACGCTCTGCGGGACGTTCACGCCCTGACCCGATCGCGCGGCGCCCCCGGCGATGCAGCGCGTCCGGACCGCGCCGCCTTCAACCGCCTCGACGGAGAGCTCGACCGCGCCGTCGGCGAGCAGGACACGGTCGCCGGACCGCAGGTCGCCGGCAAGACCCGGGTACGTGGTGGCCGCGCCGGTCTCGTTCCCCGGACCGTCGGGGCGCAGCTCGAACCGCTGGCCGGGTTTGAAGACGATCGGGTCGGGGTCGAGCTGCCCGAGCCGGACCTTCGGCCCGGGCAGATCGACCAGGACGGCGAGCGGCCGTCCGACCCCCGCTTCGGCCTCTCGCACCAGCGTGACCATCCGCTCGTGGTCCTGCGGCGTGCCGTGCGAGAAGTTGATCCGGAAGACGGAGGCGCCGGCGCGGACGAGGCGCTGGACCATCTTCGGGGTGGAACTCGCCGGACCGAGCGTGCACACCAGCTTCGTCCGGGCCGTCACGACGCCAGCACCTCCTCCAGCGACCGGACCACCGCGCGGGCGGCCCCATCGCCCTCGCCCGGGCCGAGCGCCGGCTCCGACAGGGTCGCAGGGACCTCGGCCCGGAGCCGGCGCTCGGCCTCCTCGATCCAGGGCTCGGGGAGCTCGTCGGGAAGGTCGGCGTCGCACATCTCCGCGAAGTACAGGGTCCACGCGCGCGGCACGACCCGGGCCCACTGGTAGCCGCCGCCGCCGGTGGCCACCCAGTGGCCACCGGCGGCGGCATGCGCCAGTCGGTGGAGCTCCGCCGCCGTCGCCCGATACGCGGCCGTCGTGAGCAGGAGCTGCGCGAGCGGGTCGCTGTGATGGGTATCGCAGCCGAGCTGGGTGACCAGCACGTCCGGTGCGAACGCCGTCACGGCCGGCGGAACGACGGCGCGGAAGGCTTCGAGCCACGCTTCGTCGCTCGTGAAGGCGGGAAGCGGCACGTTGATCGCGCTGCCGGGCGCGTCCGGTCCCCCGCGTTCGCCGGCCGACCCCGTTCCGGGGAAGAACCACGAGCCGAACTGATGCAACGAGATCGTCAGAACGCGCGCCTCGTTCCAGAACGCGAACTGGACCCCGTCGCCGTGGTGGACATCGACGTCGACGTACGCGATCCGCTCGCAGCCGTTCGCGAGCAGCCACGCGATCGCGATCGCGGGGTCGTTGTAGACACAGAACCCCGAGGCGCGGTCTGGCATCGCATGATGCAGGCCGCCCGCCGCGTTGAAGGCGTGGTCGGATCCCTTCGTCCACACGGCCCGCGCCGCGGCGACGGACGCCCCCGCCACCAAGGCCCCGGCCTCATGCATGCGGTCGAAGATGGGGTTGTCTCCCGGCCCGTATCCGAAACGGGCCCAGTCCCCCTGCTCACCGTGGCCCGCTCGCCGGGTGGCATCGATGAACGCCGGTGTATGGATGAGCTCCAGCGTCGGGTCATCTGCCGGGGCACAGTCGAGGGTCGCGACGTTCGCTTGCTCATCGAGGCCGTACGCGTGGACGAGGTCCCAGGTCAGGAGCACGCGGTCGGGTCGGAGCGGATGTCCGGGGCCGTGATCGTAGATCCGGGCGTCCGGGCACCGGACCAGGCCGACGCGATCGCTCACGCGACGGACCGTACCGCGGCGACCGTCCGCTCGACGAGGAGCCCGGCCTCGTCGTCCGTCAACGTGAACGGCGGCCCCAGCATCACGAGGTCGCCGTTCCTCCCGCCCACGTGCCCCGTCGATGAGTAGAGCAGGAGCCCGCCCTCGCGCGCCGCGGCGACGATCCGCTCGGTGATCTGACGCTCGCGGGCGAACGGCTCCTTCGTCTCGCGATCGCGCACCAGCTCGATCCCGATCATCGTGCCCGCCCCGCGTACGTCTCCGACGTGCTCGACGGTCTCCAGTTCCTGCCGGAGCCCTCCGAGCAGGGCGGTCCCGAGCTCGCGCGAGCGGTCGACCAATCCATCGTCGCGCAGGCGACGGAGCGTCGCGTGGGCGACGGCTGCGCCCAAAGCGTGGTGTGACCACGTGAACCCATGGACGAACCCTTTCGGTGCGATCGTGTCGAACAGCTCGCCGGTGCACGCCGCGAAACCGAACGGAACGTAGCCGCTGGTCGTTCCCTTGCCCGCCGTGACGATGTCCGGTCGGACCGACCAGGCATCGATGCCGAACCACCGACCGGTGCGCCCGAACCCGGTCATCACCTCGTCCGCGATCAGCACGATGCCGTGGGCGCGGCAGACCTCGGCGATCTTCGACCAATAGTCCTCGCACGGAACGGCGGCACCGAGCGTGGCGCCGGCGACCGGCTCGGCGATGAACGCTGCGATCGTCTCCGGTCCGTACGATCCGATCATCCGCGTGAGCTCGGCCGCGTGCCAGTCCCCACAGCCTTCCGGGTGCGCCGGGTTCTCGCATCGGTACTCGTACGCGGGCGGCGCGTGGAGGAACCGGCCGAGCCAGGGCGTGTACGGCTTGCGCAGCGACTCCTTCCCGGAGGCGTCCAAGGCGCCGATCGTGTTCCCGTGGTAGCTGGAACGGCGGGCGATGACGGTGACCCTCCCCGGATCGCCCCGCGCCAGGTGATACGCGCGCGCCATCTTGAGTGCGGTCTCGACGGCCTCCGAGCCGCCGGTCACCGGGTAGACACGGGCATCCGAGAGCGGGAGCACCCGCGCGACGTCGTCGGCGTAGGCCTCGACCGCCTCGGTGGTGAACATCGTCCCGTGGACGTACTGCGTGCGGCGCAGCTGCTCCTCGGCGGCGGCGATCAGCGACGCGTCCCCGTGGCCCACCCCGACGACGATCGCGCCGCCGGAACCATCCAGGTAACGACGACCATCGGCATCCACGATCCACGCGCCCTCGGCGGAGACCGCCGTCGGAAGGGTGCGCGTCACGACCCGTGGGAACACGTGACTCATGGGAACCCTCAGGGGTCCTTCCGTTCGGGTTCCTCCAGCCGGTCGGCCAGCCGCTTGCCGCGCTCGGCCCTGAGCCGGCGGATCTCCTCCGCCCAGTCCGGCTCCGGCTCGTCGTCCGACGGGATCGGCGCGTCTTCGGAAGGATCCTCGCGGTCTGGCATCGTCTTACTTCGCGTAGACCCCACGCGGGTCGAGCTCCTCGCGGATGAGCCGCAGCTCCTCGGGCGTCGGCGCGGGCGTCTCGCCGAGATCGGGCGACACCTTCGGTTCCCAGCCCATGTTCGCGCGAACGTCGTCCAGGGTCATGCCCGGGTGCAGCGTGATGAGCGTCATCTCGCCGGTCGCGTCATCGAACCCGTAGGTCCCGAGATCGGTCACGACCGACGTCGGGCCGGTCCCGTGCCAGCCGCGCGCGGCGTCGTGCGCCGGGTCGCCGCTGTGTCCCGGCGAGGTCCGGAAGTCCAGCCGGTCCACGAACGATCGCTCCGCCTGCCGCATGATCACCAGGATGTGCCGTGCGTGGATCGCGATCTCGCACGCTCCGCCGCTGCCGGGGAGCCGCACCTTCGGCGCGTCGTACGGGCCGATCACCGTCGTGTTCAGGTTCCCGAACCGATCGATCTGCGCCCCGCCCAGGAAGGCCACGTCGATCAACCCGGCCTGGAGGTAGAACGCGAAGAGCTCGAACATGCTGGTGATCGCGGTGGCCCCGGTCGCCAGGGTGGGATCGCCGATCGACAGCGGGAGCCGCTCGGGCTTGGCGCCGAACACGCCCGATTCGTAGACGAGCTGCAGGTCGAGCGCGACCGTCCGCTGGGCGAGGTTGCACACGATGTTCGGCAGACCGACACCGACGAAGCAGTTCGTCGCTCCTTCGAGCCCGCGGGCGGATGCGGCGATCATCATCTCCGTCCTCGAATACCCGAGGTCGGGCTCGGCCACGGCGCTCACGCGTACCTCCCGTAGTTGACCTCACCCGACATCGCGTCGCCCGGCCGGAGGGCATCCCAGTGCGCGGCGCCCCACTTCTCGCGGTAGTCGGCATGCGTCCCGAGGTCGAAGACCCACTCCTTCAGCCACGTCGCGAGCGTCTCCGGATCGCGGGCGATGCGATCCCACTGAAGGTAGAAGGCGTTGTCCCGGTCGTAGTAGCCCTGGGCGAAGCTCGGATGACACGCGAACGGCTCCTCGACGACCGCGTCGACGACCACCCCCGGGATCACGGTCCGGTTCGGATCCTGACGGATCACCGACTCCTCCACGACCTCCTCGCAGACGACCATGACCCGCTCGCCGGCGAACGCCGCCTCCTTCTGGCACCCGAGCAATCCCCAGATCTGCGCGTCGCCGCTCGCGTCGGCGCGTTGTGCGTGGACGATCGACACGTTGGGACGAAGTGGCGGGACGACGTACACCTCGGTCGCGTCGTCGTACGGCGAGGTCATCGGGAGGATCTTCGGGTTCACCGTGGGGATGTCCGACTCGTAGTAGCTGCGGATCGGGAAGAACGGCAGGTTCGAAGCACCGGCGACGTACCGGCAGACCATCCCGAAGTGCGAGTACTCCTCGATCTCGAGCGGCTCCGGGTCGTGATCCTCGATGCGGCGTCGGATCGCGTGGAGCGATCCGACGCCGGGGTTGCCGAGCCAGCTGAAGATCAGCTTGCTCGCAACCCCTCCGGCGACCATCTGATCGTAGATCACGTCGGGGGTCATCCTGGCGAGCGTCAGGTCGCGCTTGCGCTGACGGATGATCTCGTGCCCGGCCGCGAAGCAGATCAGATGGGTGAAGCCCTCGATCGCGACCGTGTCGCCGTCGCGCACGAGGTCCGCGACGGCGTCCCGCATGGTGGTGACCTTCGAGCTCATCCCAACCGGCCCCCCGCTACGCCAGAACCTCGCCGGGCACCCAGCCGTCCTCGGGTCCACGCAGGACGCAGAACTCGTTGCCCTCCGGATCGCGCATCTGCGTCCAGAAGCTGCCATCAACCTCGATGAACCCGCGCACCGTGGCGTCCAACCGCGTCACGCGGTCGACCTCCGCCGCCATCGAGCCCGTCGGTCGCACGTCAAGATGGATGCGGTTCTTCACCGTCTTCGGCTCGGGCACGGTCACGAAGGAGAGCATGGGATCGCCGTCCTGGGGTCCAACGATCTCGATCCCGACGTCGCTGCGTTCGAGCTCACGGTAGGCGAGCGCATCGATCCAGAAAGCCGCAACACGGAACGGGTCGCCGCAGTCAAGGACCACCGAATCGACACCCGACCGATCTCGCTTGGCCCCTTCGGCGACGCCGCGCAGCACGCAGAACTCGTCCCCCTCAGGATCGGCCATCACCGTCCAACACGAACCCTCGTCCACGAACCGGAGCTCGGTCGCCCCGAGCTCGCGGAGGCGCGCCACGTCCTCTTCCATGCTCGTGATGGGTCGCAGATCGAGGTGGACGCGGTTCTTCACGACCTTCGGCTCGGGAACCGCCTGGAAGTAGAGACCGTGCGTCCGCTTCGATGGGTCGGCCACATACGCTCCGGTGCCGTCGGAGTCGGGATCCAACTCGAACGCGAGCGCCGCCGCCCAGAACGAGGCCACCCGGAGGGGATCCTCAGTGTCGAACGTCAGGGTCGATGGCTGGAGCGCCACTCACGCCCCCGCGAACTCGACCTCGGCGACGACCTCCTCGAAGATCCGCAAGGCCTCCTGGGCCTGATCCTCCCGGAAGACGAGCGGGGGCGAGATCCGGACGGCGTCGTCGCCACACGAGAGCATCAGCAGGCCGCGCCGGAAGGCGGCATGCTCGATCGCCTCGGCCACCTCGTGGTCGGCGAACCCGAGGCCGATCCACAGGGCCTTCCCGCGCACCTCCCGGATCAGGGGATGCCGCGCCTGCATGTCGCGGAGGCCGTCGAGCAGGACAGAGCCGACGCGATCAGCGTTCCCCAGCAGATCCTCGTCTCGGATCACGTCGAAGGTGGCGAGCGCCGCCGCGCACGACAGCGGGCTGCCGCCGTACGTCGACCCGTGCGCTCCCAGGTCCCAGACCATCAGATCCTCGCGCGCGATCATCGCCCCGAGGGGCAGGCCGCTGGCGATCCCCTTGCCCGAGATGAGGATGTCCGGCTCCACGCCCTCGTGCTCGATCGCCCACATCGTGCCGCTCCGACCCATGCCGCTTTGGACCTCGTCGCAGACGAGCAAGATCCCGTGCCGATCGCACAGCTCCCGCAGGTAGCTGAACCAGCCGTCCGGCGGCAGCACGTAGCCGCCCTCGCCGAGCCACGACTCCACGACGATCGCCGCCACCTCGGTGGGCGAGACGAGCCGCTTGAACACCACCTCGTCGAGGTACTCGAAGTCGCCGTAGAAGGTGTGGTACACGCTCGGCAGCATCGGTCCGAAGTTGGTGCGGTACTTCGCCTTCGAGGCCGTCAGGGTGACGCTTCCCATCGAGCGTCCGTGGAACGATTGGAACATGCCGATGAGGTATTGGCGGCCGGTGGCGAACCGGGCGAGCTTGATCGAGGCTTCGACCGCTTCGGTCCCCGAGTTCGTTAGGAACGATCGAGCCGGGCGGTCGCCGAACGGCGCCATCTGATCCAGCCGCTCGCACACCTCGGCATAGACGGGGAGGAAGAAGTCGCTCGCCGAGTAGTGCAGCAGCTCCGCCGCCTGACGATCGATCGCCTCGACCACCTTCGGGTGACAGTGTCCGGTCGACGTCACGGCGATCCCCGCGTTCAGATCGAGGAAGATGTTGCCGTCGACGTCTTTCACGATGGAGCCCGCCCCCCGCTTCGGAACGAACGGGTACGCCCGCGGGAGGGAAGGCGACGTGACCTTGCGGTCCCGCTCGATCCACGCCATCGCTTCGGGTCCGGGAACCTGGGTGATCAGCTTGGGTCCGACGAATGCCGCGAGCCCGTCGTACGCGAGCCGGGACCCCCCGGAGCTCACTCCGCGATCACCGTCCGGGACTGCTCGCGGAGGTACTGCATCACG
>VAYU01000077.1 GCA_005884925.1 Actinomycetota bacterium
GACGCGATCCGGGCCGGCGTCCTGCGAGCCGACGAGCTGCCGGTTGGTCCCCTGGAGGTCCTGGGTCGGACCCATTCGGCACGCATCAACAGCCTCGTGACCGACCTGGTCGAGCAGAGCGACGGGAAGCCCGACATCCGCCTGTCGTCGCCCGCGTTCCGGGCGCTGGACGATCTCCGCGACTTCATGTTCGCCGAGGTCTACCTCCGGGAAGGCGCGCACGAGGATCACGACAAGGCCGTCAAGCTGCTTCGGGATCTGTTCCAGTACTACCTGGAACATCCGGACGAGCTTCCCGCCGAGCACCAGCGAGCCCCGGGAGACCTGACCACCCGCGTGGCCGACCACATCGCCGGCATGACGGACCGGTACGCTCTTCGGACGTACGAGCGGCTCTTCCTTCCCCGGGGTTGGCTCCTGTAACGCGATTAGGAGCGGCGTGGCGCGGATCCGGCAGGACGATATCGATGCGGTCAAGGAGCGGACGGACATCGTCCAACTCGTCGGGAACTACCTCACCCTGAAGAAGAGCGGGCACGATTCCCTGAGCGGGTTGTGCCCGTTCCACCAGGAGAAGACCCCATCGTTCAGCGTGTCGCCGTCCAAGCAGGTCTTCTACTGCTTCGGGTGCGGGAAGGGCGGGGACGCCATCACGTTCCTGCGGGAGCTGGAGCATCTCTCCTACGTCGAGGCGATCGAACGGCTGGCGCAGACCGCGGGGGTGCACCTCCGCTACGAGGGCGATTCGCTCGCGGAGCGCCGGGCGGCCGAGCGCCGAGCCGCTCTCTACCGGGCCAACGAGGAGGGCGCCGCCCTCTACCGCGCCATGCTCGAGGGGGGCCGCGAGGCGGAGGATGCCCGCGCGTACGTGACAGAGCGAGGGATCACCGCCGACGCCGCCGAGCGGTTCAGCATCGGCTACGCGCCCGGCTACCCCGACTTCCTCCTCCGGCGTCTCGTCGGGTCCTCCGGTCTGTCGCCGGAGATCCTCCTGGAGGCAGGGCTCGCGACGCGGGGCGATGACGGAACGGTCCGCGACCGGTTCCGCGGCAGGATCACGTTCCCCATCGAGGATCTGCAGGGTCGCAACATCGGTTTCGGCGCTCGTGTGTTGCCGAGCGATCCACGTGCGGGCGAACAGGCCAAGTACCTCAACACCGCGGAGACACCCATCTATCGCAAGCAGGAGATCCTCTACAACCTCCATCGCGCTCGGTCGACGGTCGCGCGCTCCGGGGAGGCCTTCGTGGTCGAGGGCTACACCGACGTGATCGGGCTGGCGCAGGCGGGGATCGACAACGTGGTCGCGACGTGCGGGACCGCGCTCGGAGAGAAGCACTTCGCGTTGCTGTCGCGGTTCGCGGAGCGTGCCGTGCTCGCGTTCGATTCGGATGAGGCCGGCGCGCGAGCCGCCGAGCGCGCCTCCGCGTTCCAGGAGGCGTTCCCGATCCAGGCCGTCGTCATGGTGATCCCGGAAGGGCTCGACCCCGCCGAGTTCGTCGCGAAGCACGGGGCCCAGGGGGTGCGCGACGCCGCGACGCACGCTCGCCCGCTCGTGGAGTACATGATCCGAAGGACGGTCGAGCGCCACGATCTCAGCACCGTCGAAGGGCGGTCGGCGGCGGTGGCGGCGGCGTTGCCGTACCTGCAGCAGCTCGCCGATCCTGTGCGACGAAGCGAGTACGCGGGGATGCTGGCCGACCTCGCCGGCGTCTCGGAGTCGAGCGTGCTGCAGTCGTTGGAGCGGCGCCTCGGGGGCCGTCCCACGGAGGTCGCGAAGGCGATCAAGCGCAGCACCGCCCAGGAACGTGTCGAGCGAGAGATGTTGAAACTCCTCGCCGCGAACGCCGATACCTTCCGGGACGCCATGGAGAGCCTGACCGAGGACCACTTCCGCACGGCCGCGAGCCGGCGTCTGTTCGTGGCGCTTCGCGATGCCGACGGCGACGTCTCGTCGATCGTCGCGGGACCGGATCCATCCTTGGCAGGTCAGGTCGCCTCGCTCGTCGTCGAGCCGCTCGAGGGTGACGACACGTCCGAGTACGCGGACGGGGTGCTCGCACGCCTCAACGAGTTCTTGCTGAAGTCGAGGAGCGATCAGATGCGCATGCGGTTGCAGAAGCTGAATCCAACGGTCGATCCCGGCTGGGACGACCTCTTCCGCGAACTGGCCGAGGTGGACGGCGAGCTCCGGCGCATACGGCAGCGACTGCACGGCGAGCTCTCATGACGGAACGGCCTTCGTTCCTCTGCCGGGTCGCCGGCCGGGCCGTTCCGTACACTGTTGCGGTCGTGCCCGACATCGCGAAGGACACCTGGTGAGCGAACCTGCGGCTGCTCGTGAGCCGTTCGGGATCGACGAGGTCAAAGAACAGATCGTCGCCCGAGGGCGCGAGCGAGGATTCGTCACGTCGGAGGACCTCCTCGAGGCCGTCCCGGTCGAGGACTTCTCGCCCGAACAGGTCGAGGAGTTCCTCACCCAGATCCAAGAGCATCTGACGACCGAGGGCATCGAGGTCATCGAGGTCCCCGGTGACGACACGGATGCCGCGACCCAGGTCCGGATCGAGGTCGACCTCCTCCGCGCACCGACGAACGACATGGTGCGCATGTACCTGAAGGAGATCGGCAAGGTCCCCCTGCTCAACGCGGCCCAGGAGGTGGACCTGGCCCGCCGGATCGAGGCGGGCGAGCTGTCGACAGCTCTGCAGCATCAGGTGGCCGATGACGTCAAGCCCGAGCCGAAGGTCATGAAGTTCCTCGTCGAGAAGGTGTGGCAGATCCGCGACCATCAGCTCTCGGCGTTCGGCAAGGTCGAGGGGATCGGCCGCGACAAGATGCCGAAGAGCTTCCGCCCCAAGACCGAGGAAGAGCTCGATGATTTCTGCCGTCGCGTCGAGCGGGACGGTCAGCTGGCCAAGAAGAAGCTGATCGAGGCGAACCTCCGTCTGGTCGTTTCGATCGCCAAGCGCTACGTCGGACGGGGGATGTTGTTCCTGGATCTGATCCAGGAGGGCAACCTGGGGCTCATCCGGGCGGTCGAGAAGTTCGACTACTCCAAGGGGTACAAGTTCTCGACGTACGCGACCTGGTGGATCCGCCAGGCGATCACGCGGGCGATCGCGGACCAGGCGCGCACGATCCGGATCCCGGTCCATATGGTGGAGACGATCAACAAGCTCGTCCGCGTGCAGCGGCAGCTGCTCCAGGATCTCGGTCGCGAACCGACCCCCGACGAGATCGGCAAGGTGATGGGTGTTGGTGCGGAGAAGGTCCGTGAGATCCAGAAGGTCTCGCAGGAGCCCGTGTCGCTCCACACGCCGATCGGCGAGGAAGAGGATTCTCAGCTCGGCGACTTCATCGAGGACGCCGACGCGGTGGTCCCGGTCGACGCCGCCAGCTTCATCCTGCTCCAGGAGCAGCTCGAGGGCGTCCTCCACACCTTGTCGGAGCGGGAGAAGAAGGTCATCCAGCTCCGGTTCGGCCTCGTCGATGGGCACCCACGCACGCTCGAAGAGGTGGGCAAGGAGTTCGGCGTCACCCGTGAGCGGATCCGTCAGATCGAGAGCAAGACGCTCTCGAAGTTGCGCCACCCGTCGCGGTCGCAGAAGCTGCGCGATTACCTCGAGTAGACCCGTCGGCTCAACGGGTGACGGGGATCAACCCGACCTCGACCTGTGCCGATGCTCAAGCATGATCCGTCCCACCCGGGTCCCCCTCACGGCGCGTTGGGCTGCCCTGAGGTGGGACGAGCGCGGCTTCACGCTGATCGAGCTCATGGTCGTCGTGCTCATCCTCGGGATCCTGCTCGCGATCGGGCTGCCCACCTTCATCGGCGCTCGCACCCGGGCCGAAGAGGCGGCGGCGAAGGCATCCCTCCGCGTCGCGCTCACCACAGGGCGGGTGATCTACGCGACCTCCTCGGCGCGCGACCGCAACGACCGCTACCTGGACGCGACGATCCCCGAGCTGCAGGGGGTGGAGAGCTCGATCAACTGGGTCGACGAGACCACGTCCAGCACGAACCCGACGACGGTCAGCAAGGACTCGACGACCGGCGTCCTGTTCCTGGCCGCCTTCTCGCAGTCCGGCACGTGCTTCTTCATGGCCGACGATCCACCCAACGACACCCAGTACGCGTCGCTCACCGGCGGCACGTCGGCGGACTGCTACGCGGCGAACAACGGCTCGTTGACGTGGCAGGTGGGCTGGTGACGCTCAGTTCCAGTTGACGTCGTCGTACGGCTCTTCGGCCATGCGCTCGCGGATCGCGCCACGGGCTCGCTTGATCGCTTCGAGGCTGGCCACGGTGGCGCGATCCGCGAGCCGCTGCGCTTGGGATGTCACGGCGCGCAGCGCCGGATTGGCGGTCGGCGCCGAGGCCCGCGTCGGCCCGTGAAGCACTTCGGGATCGTCTTCGCTCATCTTGCGAGCGATCGCGAGGCCGGCCATGATCCCGGCGCCGAACAGGATGAGCGATCGGAGCCTCATGCGTATCCCCCCCGTGATGATGCGAGCATCTAGCCTAGCGCGGTCGCGGGGAAGGCCGCTGCTAGACTCGCGACACTCCGATCCGGGGTAGCTCAACTGGCAGAGCGGCGGACTGTTAATCCGTAGGTTGTGGGTTCGAGTCCCACCCCCGGAGCAGCGCGGGCCGGAGCAGCGCGGGCAGATCCATCCCAACCCAGGAGTCGGCCCGGAGTCGTCCTTCGCCAACGCCATTCGGTCCGGCTTTACCTCGATGACCCGGGCGGCCAGACTCGCCTCATCGTGCAGCCATCGTCCTCGGGTCGGATCCTCGCCGCGGTTCTCTTCACCGACATGGTGAACTCGACCGCGATCGCGGAGGAGCTCGGGGATCGGCGTTGGAAGACGCTCGTCGACCGTCACCACGCGATCGTGCGACAGGAACTGAAGCGCTTCGGTGGGCGCGAGCTCGACACCGCCGGTGACGGGTTCTTCGCGAGCTTCCGCGAGCCCACGCGCGCGATCGCGTGTGCGTGCGCTGCCGCGGATGCCGTGCGCGAGCTGGGGATCGAGATCCGCTCCGGCGTTCATTTCGGCGAATGCGAGCCGATCGGCAAGAAGCTGGGAGGCATCACCGTCGTCGTCGGCGCGCGGATCATGACGCTCGGCGATGCCGGCGACGTCCTCGTGTCGAGCACCGCAGCCGAGCTCGCACGCGGAGCAGGCTTCGGGATGGAGGACCGGGGCACCCACGTCTTGAAGGGGGTCGAAGACCCATGGCGTGTCGCCGCCGTCGTCTCAGTGGACGGTCACCCGCGAGCCCCCGTGCTCGTGCCGGCGGACGCGACGGGTCGCCTGGCGACGATCGAGCCGGGCAACGGACGCCGGCGCAGGCGAACCCCGATCATCGTCGCCCTGGTCTCGGTGCTAGCCCTGATCGCCGTCTCGCTCCGGATCGTGAGCGGCGGTGGGGGGGAAGCCGCGGCGAGCTTCCCTACCGGCCCGGTCATCATCGACGCGAAGACGGGGAGGCAACTCGCGTCGTTCCCCCTGTCCAGCCCGGCCTACTCGGGGAGTGGGGCGACCTACAGCGACGGCCACTTCTGGCTATCCGCTTCCTCTGAGGTGGAGGTCGACGCGAAGACCGGGAGCGTCGAGAAGCAGATCGACGTGCCCGTACAGGATGCGGGCCAAGAGGTCGTCGACGGAAACACGCTCTGGGTCGCCGCGTTCAGCGAAGGTGTCGTCAAGATCGACACGCGCGACGGGCAGGTCATCGACCGCTGGAACCTCGATGAGATCGTCGGAGGCGAGTCTGGCGGTGGGCAATCGACGCGCTCGCTGGCGGTGGGTGCCGGATCCGTCTGGGTCGATCGCGAAGTGGGATCGGGCCAGATCGTTCGCCTCGATCCGGCGACGGGGAGGGTCCAACACGTGTTCGATGACCTCCGCGGCGGCTACCTGAGCCTCGTGTTCGGCGATGGGGTCGTCTGGTCGGCCGACGAAGCGGGCATGAACCGGATCGACCCGAAGACGAACTCGGTCACGCATATCCACCTCCCCGGCGTGTTCCATGTTGCCGCCGGCGGCGGCTTCGGATGGGCATCCGACGATCGGAAGGGCGTCGTCTATCAGGTCGACCAGAGTGGGCAGGTGGTCAAGGAGTACGACACGGGGCCGGGCGCGCAGGACATGGCGTTCAGCGACGGCACGCTATGGGTCTCGAACCAGGACGTCGGAACCGTCGTCGGGATCGACGCGGTGACCGGGCACATGATCACCTATCGCTTCGGCCATCCAACCGTGGCGCTCGCGGCGGGGCCCGGTGTCCTGCTGGTGATACTGGGTCAGGGTCAGAGCTACGAGGACCGGATCGACCAGCTGACGGGGAAGGTCGTGAAGCTCCTCGTGGACGGTCAATTCCACCCCGCCGACCCCGCGGTGGCTCGGGGCAGAGGCGCCTTCCAGGTGGAGTACGCGACCTGCGCGAACCTCTTGAACTACCCGGACGCCCCGGCCCCGGACGGCTGGCAACTCCAACCGGAGGTCGCGGCTGTGATGCCGGAGGTCTCCCCCGACGGGAAGACCTACACCTTCACGGTCCGGACGGGCTTCCGTTTCTCGCCCCCGTCCGGTCAGGACGTTACAGCCGAGACATTCGTCTTCTCGATCGAGCGGGCCCTGTCCGCGAAGGTCGACGACGCACCCGGTCCTCAGTTCCTCGGGGACATCGCCGGCGAGCAGGCGTTCCGCGACGGCAAAGCGCGCAACATCTCGGGCCTCCGGGCAGTCGGCGACCGGCTCTCGATCAGCCTCGTGAAGCCGTCCGCGAACTTCCTCGAGCGCCTCGCCATGCCCTTCTTCTGCCCGGTGCCGACCGACACACCGCCGGCCTCCGATTCGTTCGGGAGCGTGGAGCGGGACCTCGGGAACGGTAACGGGCCTTACGCGATCCCCTCGGACGGTCCTTACTACGTCGCGGACTACTTCGAGGATGAGTACACCATCCTGAGACCCAATCCGAACTACGGGGGAACGCGGCCACGGACGCTCGACGCGATAGCCCTTCGCGAGGGCGTCGACCCCTCGATCGCGGTTGGCCGCGTTCAGACCGGCGGATGGGACGGTGTCGTGGCGTATGACCCGGTGCTCGGGCCAGCGAGTGCGCTGGCTACCACGTGGGGCCCCGGAAGCGAGGCCGCCGCCAACGGCGGCCAGCGCTACTACCCCGCGCCCGGGTTGTACGTGGATGCGCTCGCGTTCAATGCCGGCGAGCCACCGTTCTCCGACTCGTCCGTGCGAAAGGCGGCGTCGCTCGCACTCGACCGTGCCGCCTTGGCCGATCCTTTCAACGAACGGCCGACATCGCAGCTGCTGCCATCCGGCCAGCCCGGGTATCGCTCCTCCGAGCCTGTGCCGGCTCCGAATCTTGCACAGGCGAAGGCGTTGATGCACGGGCGGCGCTTCACCGTGCGGTTAGCGACGTATCCGGGTTGCGAGGAATGCACGCGGTGGGCCGAGAACGTGATGGCGAACCTGGCGAGGATCGGGATCAGGGTTCGCGTGTCCGAGGTCGACGACGTCCTCGGGTTGGCGAAGTCACGATCGCGTCACTTCAACCTCCTGAACTCGTTCAGCGGGCTCGACTACCCCGACCCGGTCACCTTCCTCAACGGCTTACTCGTAGACAGTGAGCCGACGTCGTGGTTGCCGAAGAGCGTCCGTCGGGCGCTCGCCCACCTGGATACGTTGAGCGGAGGTGTCCGGGTCGCGGCGGCCTCGGATCTCGCCGACCGCCTGGCCACCAACGACGTCCCGGCCGTCGGCTTCGGCGTCCCGGTGATCGGTCAGTACCTCTCGCCCCGGATCGGGTGCAGGGTCTCCCCACCGTTCGGGTACGGCATCGACCTCACAGCCCTGTGCATCGCCCCCATCGGGTGAACGAGCGCACCGCGACTCGGCCTGCTGAGCTTCGACCTCCTCATGCCGATACCACCGATCGCTGGGAGCAGTTCGGGGTCGTCCCCGAGCAGGACTTCGCGCTCCTCGGCCAAGGTCGGTGTCTACGAGGATTCGCCCGACCGACCGAGGCCGTACCAGCGTGTGTGCGATTCCGAGGGCAACGAGGGTGTGGCCTCGGCGATGGCGATGACCACGGAGCGGGTGACGGCGCTCGGCGGCACGGCGGTCGGCTCCAGCATCCGACCCGCCGGCGTCGCGACCTCCGCGCTGTCACCTCAACTTCGCGGCGCAAGGGATCATCGCGATCGCCGGGGCCGCGACGGCGGTGTTCGTCCTCGGACGGGGGCGCGCAAGGCCTCGCCTGGCCCAGCGAGAAGCAGGCGATGGAGGTAGAACGGTCACGAACGGCGTGTAGCGACCGTTCGCGAGGGAGGGGCCGACGATGGAACGGGTACGTCTGGGGACGACCGAGCTCCGTGTCTCACCGATCGCCTTCGGAACCTGGTCGTTCGGGGGGGAATGGGGTCAGTTCGACACGGACGAAGCCGAGGCCACGATCGGCCGGGCGCTCGAGTTGGGGATCACC
>VAYU01000078.1 GCA_005884925.1 Actinomycetota bacterium
CTTGAGCCCTTCGGCGACCACCTCCGGACCCGTCCCATCACCACGGATCACGCCGATCCGGTAGGTCAAGACGCGACCTCGCCGGGCGGTCCGTCGTCGCCGGCCTGCATCTGCAGGGCGCGATTGATCGCCGCCAGGTAGGCCCGGGCGCTTGCCTCCACCACATCGGTCGCGACCCCGCGGCCGGCGACCCGCCGTCCGTCGACGTCCAGCTGGACGACGACGTCGCCTAACGCGTCGGAGCCGCCGGTGACGCTGGAGACGTTGAACGCCACGAGCCGAGGCTCCATCCCCGCCGCGCGGCCGATCGCGCCCATCACGGCGTCGATCATGCCGTCCCCCATCGCCGACTCCTCGATCAGGTCATCGCCGCGCCGGAGCCGGACCGTCGCCGTCGGGGCCAGGTGCGTCCCCCCGCCGACCTGGACGGCCTCGAGGACGAGAAGGTCCTCCTTCCCGCTGCCGATCTCCTCCGTCACGATCGCCTCGAGATCGTGGTCCGTGAGGGTGATCTTGCGGTCCGCCAGATCCTTGAACCGGGCGAACGCGCGGTTGAGCTGCCCATCCTCCAGCGTGATCCCGAGCTTCTGCAGGGCGTCGACGAACGCGTGCCGGCCGCTGTGCTTGCCGAGGACGAGTCGGTTCCCCTCCAGGCCGATGTCCAGCGGATCCATGATCTCGTAGGTCGCCCGGTTCGCGAGCACGCCGTGCTGATGGATCCCGCTCTCGTGCGCGAATGCGCTGGAGCCCACGACCGCCTTGTTCGGCTGGACGCCATAGCCCGTCGTCATGGAGACCAGTCGGGATGTTCGCATGATCTCCTTCAGGTTCAGTCCGTGTCGCATGCCAAGGTGCTCGCCGCGCGTGCGGACGATCATCGCGACCTCTTCGAGCGAGCAGTTCCCCGCGCGCTCGCCGATCCCGTTCACGGCGACCTCGATCTGCCGAGCGCCGTTCTCGATCCCGGCCAGCGCGTTCGCGACCGCCAGACCGAGGTCGTTGTGACAATGGGTCGAGATCACGACGTCGTCGGGAACGGCCTCGCGGACGGTCCGCACCAACTCGCCGAACTCGCTCGGCGTCGCGTAGCCCACCGTGTCCGGAACGTTGATCGTGGTGGCCCCGCACGCGACCGCGATGCGGAAGCACTCCAAGAGGAAGTCGAGCTCGGTCCGGGTCGCGTCTTGCGCGGAGAACTCGACATCCTCGGTGTAGCTCTTCGCCAGCCGGACGTTGTCCTCGATCGCCTGGAGGACCTGTTGGGGACTCATCCGCAGCATCGACTCGCGCTGGACGTCGGAGGTGGAGATGAACGTGTGGATCCGCCACCGCTCGGCACCCTTGAGCGCCTCGGCGGCGCGCTCGACGTCACCGGTGGCCGTCCTCGCGAGCGCCGCGATCACCGGCCCGCGCACGGAGCTCGCGATCTGGCGGACGGCGTCGAACTCGCCAGGTGAGGAGATCGGGAACCCGGCCTCGATGATGTCGACGTTGAGCCGCGCGAGCTGTTCGGCGATCTCGAGCTTCTCGGGTTGGGTCAGGGCGATGCCCGGTGCCTGCTCGCCGTCGCGCAGGGTCGTGTCGAAGATCCGTACTACATCGGGGTCTGCATCCATCAGCTCGGCACCTTCTTCTCGGACTCCAACCAGGGCATCATCTGGCGCAGCTGCCGTCCCACCTGCTCGAGCTGGGACGTTTGCGCCTGCTGCCGAAGTCGGAGGAACTCCGGGAAGCCGGCGTCGGCTTCGGCGATCCACCGCTTGGCGAACGAACCGTCCTGGATCGCGGCCAGCACCTGCTCCATCGCCTCACGCGACGGGCCGTCGACCACCTTCGGGCCGCTCTGGTAGTCGCCCCACTCGGCCGTGTCAGACACCGAGTAGCGCATCCAGGACAGCCCGCCCTCGTAGATCAGGTCGATGATCAGCTTGAGCTCGTGCAGGCACTCGAAGTACGCGATCTCCGGCTGGTAGCCGGCTGCGACCAGCGTGTCGAAGCCGTTGCGGACGAGCTCCGAGATCCCGCCGCAGAGCACGGTCTGCTCGCCGAACAGGTCGGTCTCCGTCTCCTCCTTGAAGGTGGTCTCGATGATGCCGGCGCGCGCGGCGCCGATGGCGGAGCCATAGGCGAGCGCGCGCGCGCGCGCCTTGCCGGTCGCGTCCTGCTGGACCGCGACCAGCGCCGGCGTCCCGATCCCCTGCTCGTAGGTCCTGCGAACGAGGTGTCCGGGCCCCTTCGGCGCGATCATCGTGACGTCGACCCCGGCCGGTGGCACCACCGTGCCGAAATGCACCGAGAACCCGTGCGCGAACATCAGCATGTCGCCGTCCTTCAGGTTCGGAGCGATCTCCGATCCGTAGACCGCCCCGTGCGAGGTGTCGGGCAGGACGACCATCACGACGTCGGCTTCGCGGACCGCGTCACCGATCTCGAGGACGCGGAGCCCCGCCTCCTCGGCCTTGGAACGGCTCGACGAACCGGCGCGCAGCCCCACACGCACGTCCAGCCCGCTGTCCTTGAGGTTCTGGGCGTGGGCATGGCCTTGCGAGCCGTACCCGAGCACGGCGATCTTCTGATCGGCCAGCACGCCCGGGTCGGTGTCCTTCTCGTAGTAGATCGTGGCCATCTGGCTCGCCTTTCGCTCAGTCGTTCGCCGCTCGGAGGACCCGCTCCTTGATGCCCCGGTCGCCGCGCCCGAGCGCGATCCGCCCGGTGCGCGAGAGCTCCACGATGCCGAAGTCGTCCAGCAACGACAGCAGCGCCTCCAGCTTGTCGGGTTTGCCCGTCGCCTCGAGGGTGAGCGTGGACGCTGTGACGTCGACGATGTTCACCCGGAACACCTCGGCGATCTCCATCACCCGTGCGCGGTCGTCCCCCGATGCCCTGACCTTGACGAGCATCAGCTCGCGCTCGACCGCCGAACCGGGCTCGTGCTCGAGGATCTTGATCACGTTGATCAGCTTGTTGAGCTGCTTCGTGATCTGCTCGAGCGGCTTCGTATCGACGTTGATCACGATCGTCATCCGCGACAGGCCCGACGATTCCGTGGGTCCCACCGCGAGCGAATCGATGTTGAACCCCCGCGCCGAGAAGAGGCCGGCGACGCGCGTGAGCACGCCGGGCTTGTCCTCGACGAGGACCGAGATCGTGTGGAGCGTTCCGCCGCCGCCCGTGGCGTTGCTCATAGGATCGGAGCCTCCGATGGATCGCTCGTCGGCGACGCGCCCTCGGGGTCCAGGATGATGTCGTCGTTCGAGGCGCCGGCCGGGACCATCGGGAAGACCATCTCTCGCGGGTCCACCCGGAAGTCGATCACCACGCTGCGGTCCTCCACCGAGAAGGCCTTCTCGATCACCGCGTCGACCTCGCCGGGATCGTCCGCACGGAATCCGACCGCCCCATACGCCTCGGCGAGCTTCACGTAGTCCGGCACATCGGGATCGAGGTACACACCCGAGTACCGTTCCGCGAAGAACAGCTCCTGCCATTGGCGCACCATGCCCAGGTACCCGTTGTTCAGGATCGCCGTGATGAACGGGATCTTCTCCGTGGTGCTGGTGGCGAGCTCCTGCGCGGTCATCTGGAAGCAGCCGTCGCCGTCGATCGCGAGCACCCGCTTGCCCGGTTGGCCGACCTTCGCGCCCATCGCCGCCGGGACCGCGAAGCCCATCGTGCCCAGGCCGCCCGAGTTGATCCAGTGCCGCGGGTGTTCGAAGCGCCAGTACTGCGACGCGTACATCTGGTGCTGCCCGACGCCCGCGACGACGATCGTATCGTCGTCGGCCAACGCCCGGAGGCGCTCGACGCAGTACTGCGGCTTGAGCGGCCCGTCCGGTTGCTGGTCGTAGCGGTACGGGAACCGCCGCTGCCAATCGGTGAGCTGCCCGAGCCAGGCGGAGCGGTCCGGCACCCCACCTGCCTCGTGCTGACGTGCGTCCAACTCGGCGGCGAGCTTCGCGATCACGTCCTTGCAGTCGCCAACGATGGGCACCTCGACCGCGCGGTTCTTCCCGATCTCCGCGGGATCGATATCGACGTGGATCACCTTCGCGTACGGCGCGAACGCCGCCAGCTTCCCCGTCACCCGGTCGTCGAACCGGGTCCCGAGCGCCACGAGCACGTCCGACTTCTGGATCGCGGTGACGGCCGTGTAGTTGCCGTGCATCCCGGGCATCCCCAGGCAGAGCTCGTTGGAATCGGGGAACGCCCCGCGCGCCATCAACGTGGTGACGACCGGGAGGCGACCGACGGTCGCGAGCTTCGCGAGCTCGGCGTGCGCGTCGGCCTTGATCACCCCGCCGCCGACGTAGAGCACGGGCCGCTCCGCCGCCATGATCAACTTGACGGCCTCCACGACCTGGCGTTGGTTGCCCTTCGTCGTGGGCTTGTACCCCGGCAGGTTGATGCGCTCGGGCCAGCTCCAGGTCGTCTCCGCAAGGAGCACGTCCTTCGGGAGGTCGATCAGGACGGGGCCCGGGCGGCCGGTCGAGGCGATGTGGAACGCCTCCCGCACGGTCTCGGCGATCAGCGCGGGGTCCTTCACCAGGAAGTTGTGCTTCGTGATGGGCATCGTGATGCCGGTGATGTCGGCCTCCTGGAAGGCGTCGTTGCCGACCACGGGCGTCGGAACCTGTCCCGTGATCGCGACGATCGGGACGGAGTCCATCTTCGCGTCGGCGATCGGTGTGACGAGGTTGGTCCCGCCGGGACCCGACGTCGCCATGCACACCCCGACCCGCCCGGTGGCCCACGCGTAGCCCTCCGCGGCATGACCCGCGCCCTGTTCGTGGCGGCACAGGATGTGCCGGATCGAGGAGCCGTCGACCAGCGGGTCGTAGATCGGCATGCTCGCCCCGCCCGGGATGCCGAAGATCACCTCGACCCCCTCGTGCTCGAGCGCCCGCAGGAGGGCGAGGGCCCCGGTGACCTTCATCGGGCGGCCGCCTCCCGATCCTCGACGGGTCCGGTCTCGACCCGGCGAACGGTCGCCTGCAGCCTGTGCGCCAGGTTCCTGCACGCGCGCTCGAACTCCCACGGGGTCCAGTCACGCCGGCGCAGCTGCAAGACGTCCGCAGCCTGCTCTTCGTCGAGGCCGAACCCACCACCCATGTACACGACCTCGGAGGACAGGTACCGGTGGACCACCGCGCGGGTGCTGGTGTCCGCGGTCTGGACCGTCACCTGTCCCGGGCCTTCCCAGAGCACGCTCGCGACGACGGTGCCGTTCCGATCGAATTCGTACCTCATCGTGACTCCTTCCCTGTGGCTGACTGGTCGTTCGGCGTTCATCCGAACCGGGGTAGAAAAAACCCCTCGCGTGGCGAGGGGCGTCTGGCGCGGGGGTCTGTCGGGCTATCGCCCGCCCGCGCCTATGCGATAAGTACGAGGGTGCTGTGTCCGGTCACAGCCATGGTCGACATGGTCAAGTCAGTGTAGGGGCATCGAATGAGGTGTCAACCCCAGGCGGGATCCTGACCGGTCCCATAGTCTCGAAAGATCCGGCAAGCAGTCATGGATGAGTCGCTATCGCTCGGAACACGATGACCTCGCTGAAAGTGGCCCCGTCCACCTGGTAGGCGTAACAGCCCGACGCCTGCAGCCGCGTCTCACTCGGCCAGTTGCGCCAGCCGTGGTCGCCCTGCTGCTTCCCCGGCGGAAACTGAAGGTCCGTGTACGCGGCCGAGCCGCCGCCGACAGAGAATCCGACGATGTGGGGACCGTCGAGCTGTGCGCCTCGGACCAACACGGGCCCCGCGTAGGAGGGATCTCCTATCCAGAGCACCTTGTTCCCTCCCCACGTGCTGCCGTAGAAGATCGATCTCTTGCTCGGGGGGTACTCGAAGCGAAAGACCGCCTTCGCCGCCAGCCCAACGGCGAAGACGGGCCCGTCACCGACCGCTGGACCGAAGCTGTTGGACACGAGACGGGCAACCGCGACTGGGCATGTCGCGCCCGGAGCGAGCGTCGGAAGGCTGAGCGGCCTCCACAGCATGCTGGGGACACCCCCGGAAGGGACATCGCATGACGCGCCGCCGCAGAGGAGCACGTACCCGCTTGTCTCGAGGAGGGTCGCTCGCGTCGAAGAAGGTGAGTTCTCTGCGTCGCTCGTCGTTGACGTCGAGGTACAAGCTGCAACGAGGAGCAACGCGAGGATGCCGGTCGATGACCGCCGTCCCATCCACCGAGTGTGAAACACCCCCGAAGGCATGTCGAGGGGCAGGGAGGATCCACACGACCGACACCACGCCCGGCTGGAACTGATAGGTCAAGTGGACGCCGGGACTACGTCGACGACACTCGACTCGCACGCCGCGAATCCATCAGCGCGTAAACGAAGAGTGCCGCAACCACGGCCCCCGACGTAGCCTCGACCGTCCACACAGGGGCGGGCGGCATGAGCTGGCCCGTGGCCAAACGGGCCAGTGGCTCCATGAAGAGAACTCCTGCAACGATGGCGGCACTCACCCACCACCGGCGAACGCGCCAACGCTGGCCCAATACCCCGAACGATGGCCCCATCACGAGACCACCGAGGATGTACGTGGGGTTGTACCAGCCTCTGGTCGTCACCGCGAACATGCCTGAAGTGAAGCGGCCGAAGGACCACGGATGGACCTCCATGGGGCTATAGGTCATGGCGAAGTAACCGAGCAGTGCCGAGAGCGTGACGACGAGACCGAGCGCCGCAGCCCTCGGTGCGCGTTGCTGGGTGGTCCCGATCAGGAAGGGCAGGATGAGCCACGGCGCGGAAGCCTGCGCGGCGGTCGCTGCCCAGGACCCGATCCACGACATGCTCCCGAGGTATTGGTCAGCTGCGCCGAATACGAGACCCAGGATCGCTGCCAGGAGGAAGCCCACGACGGGCACGATAGCTACTCTCCCGCGGTTCGCGGTAGCCCGGGTGAGACGGCGCAGGCGCAGTTGTGGCGAATAGGTATCGCCGCGCCAGTACGCTAGCCACGTGACCTGGTACTCACGCGAGAACGCTGCTGAGCGGGTCGGGGTCGAGCCTTACTACCTCGTTCGACTGGTGGATCTCGGCATCCTTGCCCCCGAGGAACCAGATCGGTTCTCACCGGGCGACGTGCGCCGCGTACTGATGGCCGAGTCGCTCGAGGATGCCGGGATCCCGCTCGACGCCGTTGCCGCTGCCATCCGGCGCGGTGCCCTGTCGCTTGCCTTCCTCGACGCGCCCAGTTACGAGCGATTCGCTGCCCTCGCAGCCGACACGTTCCGGCAGGTCAGCGACCGGACGGGGATCCCGCTCGAGCTGCTGATGGTCGTCCGCGAAGCGATCGGCATGGCGCAACCGTCGCCCGATGACCGACTTCGCGAGGATGAGATGGCGATCGTGCCGTTCATCGAGCTCCAGCTTGCCGAGGGATTCCGGGTGGCCGCCATCGAGCGTCTGCTCCGAGTCCAGGGCGACAGCACCCGGCGGATCACCGACCAGGAGGCCGCATGGTGGAACTCCGAGGTGATCGAGCCAGCCATGGCGGCGGGCAAGGGGCCGGAGGAGATCGCGAACACCGACCTGGCCGACCGGATCGCCCCGCTTTCGGAGCAAGCCGTCCTGGCCATGTATCACGCGCAGCAGGCTCGCGCTTGGACCGCCAACATCATCGAAGGTTTCGAGGTGCTGATGGCGAAAGCAGGGATCCACAGCCGCCTCGAGCGACTACCGGCGATCTGCTTCCTCGATATCAGCGGATACACCCGGCTGACCCAGGAACGCGGCGACGATGCGGCCGCCGATCTGTCAACGACGGTCGCGCGGCTGGTGCAGCGCAGCTCCGTGCGGCACGGTGGCAAGCCGATCAAGTGGCTGGGCGACGGGGTGATGTTCTACTTCGGCGATCCGGGCCCGGGCGTACGTGCCGCCCTCGAGATGGTGGACGGGTTGGCCGCCGCTGGGTTGCCGCCAGCCCACGTCGGCCTGCACGCCGGGCCGGTCCTCTTCCAGGAGGGCGACTACTTCGGCCAGACCGTGAACCTCTCTGCTCGCATCGCTGACTACGCGCGGCAGGGCGAGGTGCTGGTCAGCCAGGCAGTGGCCGCCGCCTCGCAGGAGCAGGGGATCGCCTTCGGGGACATCGGACCGGTGGAGCTCAAAGGCGTGTCCGGAACCGTGCACCTGCTGCGGGCCCACCTCTCCTGATGATCGACTCGCGCCATGCTCTCTCTTAGGTCCCCGTTCGCTGGAACGGCCGAGGGGAAGGTTCGCTGTCACGTCCGGGAGGAGGCGAGATGCGCAAACTGATCGCGAACGGATGGATGACGTTGGACGGTGTGGTGCAGGCTCCGGGCCAAGCGGACGAGGAACGAGTGGCGGCTTCCGATACGGCGGCTGGCATCTGCAGTGCTTCGACGATCTCGCTCGGACGTGGGTCGTCGAGGGCTATGCAGCGGCCGGCGGCTTCGTGTTCGGGCGCCGGACGTACGAGCTCCTCGCGAGCTATCGGCCCAACGCCTCCGAGGAGGAGCAGGTCATCGCCCGGCCGCTGAACGCGCTGCCGAAGTACGTCGCCTCGAGGACGCTCAGCGAGCCGCCGGGGTGGTCGGGCGCGGAGCTCCTCGGTGACGACATCCCGAAGGCCGTGGCCGACCTGAGCGTCGCGTAGCATCGCTCGGTGCGCGAGCCCGACCGCCGATTGGATGCGAAGGGCGTCGCCTGCCATGTCTTGATCGATGGATGGCGGACGGTCTCGCCTCGGTTCGTCTTTCACGGGTACGACGACGACGTCCAGGGCGAGTCCGTGCGCCCGTACCTCGATACGGAGGGGAAGCTGCCGGGCCGCGTCGCGGCGATGCTCATCGAGTCCGCCGACGGGCTCGTCCTGGTCGACGCCGGCAACGGCCGGTTCGCACCCGAGCTGGACGTCGGTCACGTGCACGAGGAGCTCGCGAGCCTCGGGATCCCGCCGTGGGATATCCGGTGCGTGATCATCACGCACGGGCACGCCGACCACGTCGGGGGGCTCGTCGGGCCTCGCGACGAGCCCGCCTTCCCGGATGCGCGCCACGTGATCCACCGCATCGAGGCCGAGTTCTGGTCCTCGGCCGAGGCGCAGGCGCTGCCCAACGCCGCCGGACTTCCGGCCCGGACCGCGCTCATGGCGCTGCTGGATGCCGAGCTGCTCGATACGGTCGAAGGCGACGCACCAGTCGCCACCGGGATCGACGCGATCGAGGCCCCCGGACACACGCCCGGACATCTGGCGGTCATCGTGAACGATGCGGTGCTGTGGGCAGGCGACACCTTCGTGTCCCAGCTCAACATCCCGCATCCCGAATGGGTGTCGCTGTCGGACATGGACGGTCGGACGAACGAAGCGACGAGGCGGCGGCTGCTCGAACGAGCAGCCGCCGCCGACCTCCTGCTCGCGGCAGCCCACATGTCGATCAGCGGCACGGTCGCGCGCACCGGCGACGGCTACGAGCTGCGGCCATCAGAGCGCTCGTAGGAGCGCCAGGAGCTCCTGGGGGCCGGCGACGGTGAGATCCGCCTTCGCGATCAGCTCCTCCGGCGTCTCCCCACCGACGACCGCGATCCGACAGATCGCGATGCCGTCCTTCGCGAGCGCCTCCAGCGCATCGAACGCGGGCTCGTCGTTGAGGTCGTCGCCCGCGTAGAGCGCCGCCTGGGCGCCGGTCCGGGCGACGACCTCGGCGACCACCGCCGCCTTGCTGCTCCCCTTCGGAGCGAGCTCCAGCACCCGCTTCCCCGGCAGGACGTCGAGCCCGTACCGCTCGGCGATCGCGGTGAGTGGCCCCGCGATCCGGGTGGTCGCCGCATCGGGGTCGGGTGTCGTTCGAACGTGGACGGCGATGCTCGCGCTCTTGTCCACCACCCGCACGCCCTGCTCGCCGCCGACGACGGCGTTGACCTCGGCGAGGACCTCCGGATGCAGACCGGGGGAATCCTCCATCCCGAACTGCCCGATCACCTCGAGGCCGTCGACCCGCAGCACGCTCCGGATGAAGCCGGATCGTCGTCCGGTGACGATCGTGACGCTCCCGGCTCGCTCGACGAGCCCGGCGAGGACCTCCTCCGCGCCGTCGACCGGCCGCGCTTCCTCGGACCGCACGACGATGGGCGAGAGCGTCCCGTCGAAGTCCAGCAGGAGGGCGGCGCGGGCGAGCCGCGCCTTCACCTCCTCGAGGCTCACCGCCGGACGCCCCGCAGCGCCACCCGACCGATCCGGAGGGGACGTCGCAGCCGCCGCTCGGCCGGTCCGACCATGCCGCGGGAGAGGTTCCGCGCCGTGCCGATCACCGAGACGTGCGAGAAGGCCTGCGGGAAGTTGCCGATGAGCCGCCCGTTGGCGACGTCGTACTCCTCCGACAGGAGGCCGACGTCGTTGCGGACGGCGAGGACGCGTTCGAAGAGCTCCCGCGCCTGCTCGTCGTGTCCTTGCAACGACAGGCAGTCCGCGAGCCAGCAGGTGCACGGGATGAACGCACCCTCACCACCGGGCTGACCATCGACGCGCGATGCGGTGTCGTAGCGCCGGACGAAGCCGTCGACCATCAGCCGATCCTGGATCGCCGCAACGGTGCCGACCATCTTCGGGTCATCCGCAGCGATGAACCCGACGAAGGGCAACATCAGGAGCGACGCGTCCAATTCGTTCGATCCGTAGGACTGCACGAACGACCCGAGCTCCTCGTCGAACGCCTCGGCCATGATCTCGTGCTGGATCTCGTCGCGGAGCGCCCGCCAGCGATCGACCGGCCCGGGGAACCCGAACAGCTCAACGTCGCGGATCGCCCGGTCGACCCCGACCCACGCCATCACCTTCGAGTGCGTGAAGTGCTGCCGCCCGCCGCGAACCTCCCAGATCCCCTCGTCCGGCTCCCGCCACGCCGACTCCAACACGTCGAGGATGCGGAGCTCCATCTCCCACGCGGCGGCCTCGTGCGGCAGCCCCTCGCGCGAGGCCTGGTGGAGCAGGTCGAGGACCTCGCCGTAGACATCCAGCTGGAACTGCCGCGAGGCGTCGTTCCCGACCCGCACCGGCAGCGAATCCTCGTATCCCGGCAACCACTCGAGCTCGAGCTCCGGCATCCGCCGCTCGCCGGCCAGGCCGTACATGATGCGCAGGTCGCGCGGGTCGCCGGCGACGGCGCGCAGCAGCCATTCCCGCCACGCCTCGGCCTCGTCCTCGTAGCCGGCCATCAGCATGGCGTAGAGCGTGAACGTCGCGTCGCGGAGCCAGCAGAACCGGTAGTCCCAGTTGCGCGCGCCACCGATCTCCTCCGGCAGCGACGTCGTCGGCGCGGCGACGATCCCTCCGGTCGGCCGGTAGGAGAGCGCCTTGAGGGTGAGGAGCGACCGGTTGACCGCGTCCCGCCATTCGCCCTGGTACGTGCACCGCGCGGTCCAATCGGTCCAGTACCGGATCGTGCTCTTGAGCGCGTCCCACGGATCGATCCGCGGCGGCGGCGGCTCGAACGAACGGTGCCAGGTCATCGTGAACGCGACCCGATCGCCGGCGGCGACACGGAAGTCCGACGTGACGTTGCCCGTGACGACGTCGAGCGGGGCGTCGGTCCGAAGATCCACCGCGTCCGGCCCCGCGACCGCCGTGACGCTCCGCCGTCCCTGACGGAGCCACGGGACGGCGAGCCCGTAGTCGAAGCGCAGGAGCAGCTCCGAGCGCATGGACACGACCCCGCGCGTGCCACGGACCAGACGAACGACCCGAGCTTGTGCCCGGCGAGGCGTCATGAAGTCCGTGACGTGGACGGACCCGGTCTCCGTCTCGTGTTCCGTCTCGAGGACGAGCGTATCCGCGCGGTAGCGACGCCGCGTCCGGAAGTTGCCGGTCGGAGACAGCAGCCACCTCCCTCGCGTCTCGTCACCGACGAGCGCCGCGAAGCACGCTCCGGAGTCGAACCTCGGGAGACAGAGCCAATCGATCGAGCCGTTCCTGCCCACCAACGCCGCGGTGTGCGTGTCACCGATCATCGCGTAGTCCTCGAGCGGAAGCGCCACGGGTGCAACGCTACCTGCTGGTGCTACGGTTCGCCGCGATGTCGGACGACCCGAGGCTCGAGCCCGCACTCGCGACGGTGTGGCCCGGTCGAGCAACGGCCGTCGTTCCGATCGAGGCGGGGATCACCAACCGGAACTACCGCGTCGAGGTCGACGGCGAGACCTTCGTCCTTCGGCTCGCGGGGACCGACACGGAACTGCTCGGGATCGATCGCGCCGCCGAGGTCGAGGCCGGGCGGGTCGCTGCCGAGGCCGGCGTCGGTCCCGAGATCGTCGCCTTCGAGCCCGATCTTGGCTGCATCGTGACCCGGTTCGTGAGCGGAAGCCCGATCCCGGAGGAAGCGCTCGGGGACGAGGCCGTGATGCGCTCCGTCGTGGCGTCGATCCGTGCGATCCACGGCAGCCGCCTGATCGGGGCGAGCTTCCCGGTGTTCCGCATCGTCGAGGGGTTCCGGGACATCGCGGCCGCACGCGGTGTCCAGGTGCCCGCCGACTACGAGGCGGCGCACGCGGTGGCGGGACGGATCGAGGAGGCCCTCGCCGAGGCGCCGGCGCCCCTCACCACGTGTCATAACGACCTCCTGAACGCGAACTTCCTCCTGGACGGGGACCACACGTGGATCGTCGACTACGAGTACGCCGGGATGGGCGACCCGTTCTTCGACCTGGGCAACCTGTCGATCAACAACGGGCTGGACGAGGACGCGCAGGCGCTCCTGCTGCGGATCTACTTCGGCGACGTGCGTGACGTCCACCGGGCGCGGCTGGCGCTGATGCGGATCGTCTCCGACCTGCGCGAGGCGATGTGGGGGGTCGTGCAACAGGCGATCTCGACGCTCGACTTCGACTACGTCGGCTACGCGGATCGCCACTTCGCGAGGTTGCTCGCGAATGCCGACGACCCACGCCTGACGGGGTGGTTGGACGCCGCCGGAGCGGCGGTCTAAGCCACGAACACACAGCCCTCCCAGTACGCCGCAACGTGTGGCCGGCGGCGGCCCTTGATCTCGAGGTGTAGTTCTTCGGGAGGCGGCAACCGCCCGGCATCGAACCACAGTTCGAACCCATCGGTGTCGACCCGGGCGAACGCCCGGTCCTCCTTCGGCACGGCGCTCGTGAGCAGAAAGGTCACCGCGCCGCCGCAGCAACGATGCGCGTCGGTCCAGACGAAGAGTCGGCCACCATGCGCACGGACGAACGGTTCGACGTCGGGCGAAGCGACGACCTTCATCGTGGCGGCGGCACGTCGTCA
>VAYU01000028.1 GCA_005884925.1 Actinomycetota bacterium
AACAACAGGATGCCTGCACTGATGCCACGGGATGTCTTCTCCGTACGCCTCCCCGCCATCGACGGATGGTAGTACCGTCAGCCACAGCGTCTTCGACCCCCGACCGTGTCCACCGAACCTGCTGACAGCCATGTCGATCGAGCAAGATCTTGATCCGGTCCGGCTTCTGCGCGAGTTGATCGCGGCGTTCAATCGATACGACCTCGATACGGCGATGTCCTTCTTCGTCGACGACTGCATCTACCAGCTGCCTCGGGGGCGCCGCCCATGGGGGCGGAGCGTCACCGGCAAACAAGAGGTTCGCGCCACGATCGAACGACAGCTCGGGAGGTTCCAGGAGATTCGGTTCGTCGACGACTCGCACTGGAGATCCGGTGATCGCGGGGTCTCCGAGTGGATGATCGTGGGAACGACGCGGACCGGCGAGCGTGCGGAACTGTGGGGTTGCGATCTGTGGACGTTCCGCGAGGGCAAGATTGCCGTCCGGAACAGCTTCTTGAAGATCTCACCGACGACCGGGCCGGGATCACCCGACGCGACTCAGGGTCACTCGTAGCCCAGCGCCTGGAGCTGCGCCACGATCGCGGCTTCTTGGTCCGGCGTGAAGACGTCCTCCGCCGACGCGTCGGGAGCCGCGGCTTCGACCGGAACGGGTTCCGGCGCCTCCTCCAAGATCCCTCGGATCGCGGGCAGTTCGAGATTCGCATCGAGACCGTGGAGGGCGAGGAGCGTCGCCGCCATCTGGCCGAACGTGGCGGGGTCGGGCTCGGCCCCTCGAATGATCCCGGAGCCGCTCGCGACGAGGAACCCGCTAACGGCGTGATGACCCGACCAGCTTCCTCCCTCCTCCAAGTTATCCAGAACCTGGAGGGGCTCAGCATCGGGTCGTGGCGTCGAAGCGACGTGGATCCGCTCATCGCGCGGGAGCACGATCAGTTCGGGAGCTCGATCGATGAACGGTCCCGCGTAGACCTCTTCTTTGCGGACGACCTCGAAGACGGGAGCCCCGGTCGTGGGGTGCGTCACCGACGCAAGGCCCGTACACAACTCGTCGAGCAACCTTGGGTCTTGACGGGATGGGTTCGATTCGCTGAGGTAGATGAGCCCCCCGTAGCCGTGGCAATACGCCTTCGTCGCGGTGAAGTCCACCAGTGGCAACGCCGACCGGTCCCGATCGCGCCGCAACCGATCGATCACCCGGCGCCGCCTCACACGCCCCGGGCCGAGATGCTCGTCATCCGGAACGCCTCGAGCGGCCGTCCGGAACCGCTTGGCCCTCGCGACCGCCCTCGGGTCGAAGCGAAGGAACCCTTCCTGCGCGAGCCAGGCGTTCGCGTTGAACATCCAGTACGCCGGCCGCAAACCGTGGTCGGAGACCACGAAGACGGTCAGATCCTCGTCGTAGAGGAACGAAGCCTGGTCGATCAATCGTGCGCACGCGGCATCGACCGCCTCGTACACCCGGACGATCTCATCTCCGTCATCCCCGCTGCGGTGCGCCGGATGCTCGTGGTCGTATCGGTGCCATAGGAGGTGCCCGGCGATATCGGAGCTCATGAAGTCGACGCAGAGTAGGCCGAGGTCGGTTTCCATCTCCATCGCCAAGACACACACATCGGCGATCTGGCCGACATGATCGATGAGCGACTCCGCGAGCTCTTTCGACCGCCCCTTCCAGCCCGTGGGGGCGATGGCCGTCATAAGCTCGGGATGCGACGTCAGGATCCTGTTGCCGACCGGTCTGGGCAGGATCTCCGGATACTGAGGACCGCCGAACCCCGTCACCACGATGCCGTCCATCGGCTCGGGCGGATACGTGAACGGCACGGTGATGAACGCCGACCGGATCCCCCCGGCGCCGAGCAGCCGCCAAAGCGGCGTGCCTGCCCGGGAAGCAGCGCTGTCCAACCGGTTCTGCACGCGGTTCGGATTCGTCGAGAATCCGAAGATCCCGTGTCCCGCGGGGTTCATCCCTGTGAGGAACGACGACCAGGCCGTAGGCGTGAACGCGGGCAACGTCGAGCGGAGGGGACCGAACGTTCCGGAGCCAGCGAGCGCCGCGAGCGTTGGGAGGCGGCCCTCCCACATCAGGTTGCGGACGAGGTCGTGATCACCGCCGTCGACGCCGATGCACAACACCCTCCGCACGATCGACCTCCTGAACCCCGCGGGGTGAGACCGGTCCCCGGACCGGCTCACCCCGTCGAACAGCTCAGCAGTAGCAGTAGCCGCCGTAGTACGACGAGTAGTAGTTGCAGTAGTAGCCGCCGCGATACCCTTGGCAGCAGGTCTTGTCGCACTGCTCCGGCTTCTCACAGCACGTGAAGGGGTCGCAGTTGACCTTGCCCTCCGGGCACGTGCAGGTGCATGTCGCCGGGTCGAAGGTCCCGCCCCCGAAGCAGCGCACGCACTGCGTGTGCTTCTTGAGCGAGCAGAAGTTGCTCCCCGGAGGGCAGGCACACCGGCCCGTCCCCGGATCGCAGTAGAAGCTGCAGCACTCGTAGTCCTGTCGGCAGATCCCCTTCACCTTGCGACACCTGCCGGGATACAACGCCTCTGCTGAGGGGGCTTGCAGCAAGGCGACCGCACCCGTCGCGCCGCCGACGACGAAGGCCTTGAGTGCCTTCCGCCGCGACAACGGCTGCTGGCCGACCTGCTTGGTGAGTTCGTCGAATCGGCCGTCGTACATCGACGCGCCCCTTTCAACGATGTTGCTTCCCTCCGATCCGTCAGGGCTGCGATCGGAGGGTCGAACTACCTCGTGGCCGCCTCCTTCCTGTGCTCCAGCGCGTCGTGGGCGAGGGCCATCACTGCCTCGGGCCCGCGAGCGACCTCCCTGACGATCACGCCGTTCTCGTCGATCAAGAATCCGACAGGGGTCGAGAAGATCCCGTACGCCTTCGAGACCTTCCACGCCGGTTGGATCGCAACTGGGAAATCGATCCCGTACTCCTTCACCTTCCGACTGTTCTCCTCTCGATCGCCTCGACTGATCATCACGACCGGCGGGGCGTCGTCACCCTGTGCTTCATGCCAGCGCCCCAGATCGGCAGCGAGCACCTCGCACGGGCCACACTCGGGATCGCTGAAAACGAGGAGCGCTTCGGATCCGCGAAGCTGCTCGAGGGAGATCGTGTCCCCCGAGAGGGTGGGGAGCTCGAAGGCCGGGGCGGGTGAACCGGGAGGAAGCCCGTCGCGCATCAGCTTGCTTTCCGAGAGCGACCGTTCGGTCGCGAGCTTGATCTGCCGCCCGGCGGCTTCGCGGGCCAACTCGGGGACCTGATCTGCGCCGAGGGCCATGGGTTTCGCGACGCGTCCGTGCTCGTCGATCAGGTAGGCGGCCGGCGTCCCCGTGCGCGCGAACGCATCGATCATCCCGGCTCCTTCGGGCTGCAAGAGGATCCTCGCGTCGAGCCCGTGCCCGTTCACCATGGTGCGATTCTCCTCGGGGTCGCCCCGACTCACGAGGACCACGTCGACGCCACGCTTCTCCAAGCGCGGCTGGAGCTTGGCCAGATCCTCGATTATCGCCTCACAGAAACCGCAGGTCGTCGACCAGTTCACGAGCAGCAACCGGCGTCCTTCGAAGTCCTCTAGCCGCACCAACGCGTCATCGACATCGGGCAGCTCGAACGCCGGGAGCGGAAACGCGACGGGGATGCCGCGCGGAGCCTCGGAACCGTGCGCCTCGCCGGCTTCGGGGATCATCTGCTCGATCGCATCCATCTGCAGGAGGATCCGACCTTGCTGCTGGAACAGCTGATACACGACGCCGGCCAGCAGCACGAGGACGAGGAGCTGAACGATGACGAGGCCCAAGATGGCTGCGCTCACCCAACGCCTCGTCGATCCCCGCTGGACTTGAGCGTGTTGCTCACTGCGAAGTCCCAGGTCGAGCGTCGTGCCAGTTCGAAGGAACCAGGTTATGCCCGAAAGCTCAACGAGGTCAAATCCTGGCTGGCGTGAGCCGTTCCTCAGGCATCGTGAGGGCGGCAGAACGCGGTGATGGTGCGAGACGTCGGCACGAACAGGCACCCCGGCGCGGACGAGGGGCTCGCGAAGTGCGAGACCTCACCCATCGGGTGTCGAACCACCTCGTGTCCGTCGCCGGGGTCCAACCCCATGAGTGCGGACGAGGAGAGATCGACCGTCCACACGAAGCCGCCCGCGACGATCGGCGGGCCCGCATCGAAGGCGGGAGACCGCCAGACCTGGTGGAAGCTTCGGCCATCGTCGGCAACGCGCAACGCGACCAGCCCGTCGGTGCATGGCACGTAGATCGTCCGGTCGACGTGCGCCGTCCCACCGAACGAACCGCCGCACACCGGCGCCGATGAAAGTTCACCCCCGATGCCACCGAGGTCGTTCGCGTCCAGCAGATAGCCGACGCCTCCCTTCCCGATCTGGAAGACGCGTCCTCCCGGCAGCAGCGCGGGACCGACCGAGCCGAGGTCGACGTCACCGGTGTTGAGCGCGGCCCAATCCGCGGGGGCGAAGAACCCGAGCTCCTTCAGCGTCGGAGAGAGCTCGATCACGCTGTCGCCGTGATCGAAGATGTCGCCCGAGAAGGTGTTCCCGGTCGCGACGAATAGGTGTCCGTCGCCGTCCACCGCAGGACCCGACGGAGCCCAGATGCCTCCCGCGTTCGTCGTCGGGGCCCGGTAGTCGAGCAGCGGCCCCGAGCCGCCGACCGAAACGCCGGCGACCCACCCGTGGTACGACCCGCAGTCGCCGAACAGCCCTCCGTACGCGATGTACACGGAGCCGTTGGCGAGCGTGAGGGCCGACCGGAGCTGCTGCGTTCGGGGATCCATACCGGGCGGATCGACCGTGCGACGCCACAGGATCGCGCCGCTCGCCGCTCGAAGCGCGAACAACTCGTGTCGTGCCGGGCTGAGGAACGCGGCGACGTACAGCACGCCGGTCGCGGGGTCGTCGACGGGCGTCGCCGTGATCCCCGACGTCGGCGCGATGTTGCCGCACGGGAGCGTGGAACTATCCACGGGCGTACCGAGGTGCCTCCGCCACACCACCGCCCCGGTCGCGGCATCCAGCGCGTACACGGTGTCGTTCTCCGTCGCGGTGATGACGCGGGCGCCGATCGCGAGCGGCTCGGCGTAGATCGAGCCGTCTAGCTCGGCCGACGTCCAGGCGTATCGGACGTCGGCCAGCGACGGCCCCGCCGCGACCCCGCTCCGGGTCACGTCGCCGTGATAGGTCGTCCACCGGCCACCCGTGGTCGCCGCCGGGCTCGTGCTGGACGCGGGCGTGGGGCTCGCCGACGGGGACGTCGGCGAGGTGGTCGTGCTCGTCGCTGTGCAGGCGACGAGCACGACCACCACCACCAGCGATCCTCGGCGCGGCCGCATCTCGACATCTTCCCTGTTAGCGTCGGACGGTGGGTTCCCGCCCCAGGTCCCGCGGCATCACGGCGTTGCTGTTCGCGGCCGCCGCGTGCACGTCGACGGTCACCGGGGCCGCGACACCGTCCCCACAGCCGTCGGCCCCCGCCACGGTCTCACCGTCGGCGAGCACGTCGGCGAGCCCCAGCACGTCGCCCTCTCCCAACGTCGTCCTGATCCGGCCGCGCGGGAACGGCTCGCTCCGGGTCGACGGGGCCTATCCGCATGCCCCTACGGTCTGCCGGCACCCCGAACAGGCGCGGCTCGACGCCCGCTACCCCGGCACCCTCGCGGTGCATCGGGCGAGCGACGGCACGCTCGACCTGACGGTCACCCTGCCGTTCGAGCGGTACCTCGAAGGGATCGCGGAGGTCCCGCCCTCGTGGCCGACCGCCGCGCTGCAGGCGCAGGCGATCGCCGCGAGGAGCTACGCCCTCGCCACCACGGGATGGAGCGGGCCGCAGGGGGCCACGCTGCAGACGCCGATCTGCTCGACCACGTCGTGTCAGGTGTTCCGCGGGATCCCGGTCTCACCGACGCCGGGCATCCGGCGCTGGTACGCCGCGGTGAACGGAACCGCCGGCCAGGTCCTCCAGGACTCCGGACGCCCGATCGAAGCCGTGTACTTCTCGACGTCCAACGGTCACACGTACGGCAACGATCAGGTGTTCGGAAGTGCCCCGTTGCCGTACCTCCGCCCCGTCGTCGAACACGACGACGGGGCTTCCCCCGAGTCCCATTGGCGCGCGGCGATCCCCTTCAGGGATCTCGCGCTGTTCCTCGTCCGGGCCCAGCTCTGGCCGGCCGGCGCATCGATCGGCTCGGTCGCACGCACCGGTGGCTCGATCGTCGTCGCGGGTGGGGGAACCACGCGGACGATCGATGTCGGAACGTTCGACGGCGCCGTCAACCAGTGGGCACCCTGCCTCTACCCGGGGCGGTACCCGGGCGCGAGCCGGTACGGGTCCGCGCTCCCCACGACCGTGCCCTCGGGCTGGTACACGATCTCGCACACGGCCGGCCAGGCCGTCGTGAGCGGGCGCGGATGGGGCCACGGCGTCGGGATGGTGCAGTGGGGTGCGTACGGTAAAGCCCGCCTCGGGTGGTCCACCGACCGGATCCTCGGCTACTACTACGGGGGGTTGCAGCCACAGCCGTTCCCCGAACCGGGCCTGATCCATGTCCAGGTCGCGACCGGTCTGACCTCGCTGACGGCGAGCCCTTCGGCCGGCGGCGCCACCGTGAACGGACACCACGTGAGCGGATCGATCGTGGTACGCGGCGGCGACCACCTCCGGGTATCGGATCCCCCGGCGAACGCACGGTTCGAAGGGTCGGTCGCGCCGATCGGGCCGACGCTCCGCGCGACGCTCGTGGGCCGCGACTGGCATCCCGGCTGCCCCGTGCCGATCGATCAGCTCCGCCTGGTACGGGTCAGCTACCGGACGTTCACGGGCGGGATCCGCCGGGGCCCGCTCGTGGTGAACGAGCGCGTCGCCCGCGACGTCATGTGGGTCTTCCATCGATTGTTCCGGGCGCGGTTCCCGATCCACCGCATCGGTCTCCCGCCGCGGTACCGGCCGCCGCGACCATCGGACTGGTACAACACGCGCGATCTGACCGCCGCTTTCAACTGCCGGCCGGCGACGGACAACCCCGGCACGCTCTCGCAGCATTCCTACGGCTGGGCGATCGACGTGAACCCGTTGGAGAACCCGTACGTGGGTCCGGACGGGAAGGTCCTGCGCCGAGCCGCGAAGCCGTTCCTGGATCGGACGCGTCAAGTGCCAGGCATGATCCATCCCGGCGACGTGGTGGTGCGAGCGTTCGCCGCGATCGGATGGGGCTGGGGCGGAGACTGGAGCACCATCTCGGACTACATGCACTTCAGCCTGACCGGGAGCTAGCAGGCAGGAGGCGTGCCTGGGCACGTCTCGGGCACGAACTGCCCCGGCGCGGTTGGGGCGCCGGACCGAATGAGGCCCCCTACAGATCCAGGAAGCTCCGACACGACACGCACGGGCACCTGGCAGGCGTATCACACACCGATGTCGGAGGGCGACAACCGGTGTCGACTTGTCTAACGAGGGACTCCGGCGTAGCGTCGGATCCGAGAGAGAGTCTTGTCATGAAGCGGTTCGGCGCAGCGGTCTGCCTGCTGAGCGCAACGCTGATGCTCGCCTCGGGTGCGGCGTGGGCGAAGGGCGATGAACGCGTCTTCGTGCGGATCCGGGGGCCCGGCCTCGCCCAGCCGATCGTCGTCAAGGGCAACATGGGAGCCCCGCTGGGCGACCCCTTCTGGGCGTTGGCGCATCTCGTTGTTTCCGGCCCGGGCGTGAGCACACCCCTTCCGGGCTCTCTTGGTCCTCGCTACATCTTCAACTACGTTGACCCCTGTTGCGGGAACCGGATCACTCAGTACGTGTACCCATTCGCCGTGGGTGGACCGTTGGTCTATACGCCGAAGGGTCAGCGGTCTGCGGCCTTCCAGATGAACTTCATGGATGAGTTCCCCGTCTTCTTGGCTGGCTGGTCCCAGGCCCCTTCGTCGACACTCACGGGTAGGCTCGAGGGCTACGGCATCCCGCGACCCGTAGCGAGTCGATCGACCGGAAGTTCAGACGGTCGCGAGACCCCAGTTCTGTGGCTCCTCCCTGCCCTGCTCGTCCTCGGACTGGCTGTTGGGATGACGTTCACGGGGAGGCGGCGACGGTCTTCCGCCAGGCAAGCCACTCAAGATGGACTGGTCTCTCCACTGGACGGAGACATTGGACGCGCGATCCGATCCCCGCGAGGGGCGTAAGTCCGAAAACGCGTCCCAGGGGTGTCCTTCGTCCAAGCCTGCATGCACTTCTCGCTCACGGGACGGTAGGGTCCAGCGCGATGACGGACTGGTCCACGATCGCGTCGCTGGCAACGGCGGGCGGGACCCTGGTGCTTGCCCTCGCGACCTTCGCGTCCGTTCGTTCGGCGAACCGCTCCGCTCGTCTGGCCGAGTACTCGATGCAGATCGGGATCCGCCCGCTGCTCATGCCATCCCGACTCGAGGACGTCGCCCAGAAGATCATGTGGGGCGACGAGCATTGGGCCTTGCTCCCGGGAGGCGGCGCCACCGTCGAGGTCGTCGACGGCAACGTCTACCTCGCGATGTCGCTCCGGAACTCGGGCTCGGGTATCGGCGTGATCCACGGATGGCACCTCGGACTCCATGACCTCCATGCCCAGCACGCTCATGCCGAGCCCAACGAGTTCCGTCCCCAGCTCCGAGACCTCTACGTGCCCGGGGGCGACATCAGCTTCTGGCAGGGAGCGATCCGCGATCATGACGATCCGGAGTACGCCCCACTCGTCGAGGCCGTTCGGTCATCGCGGATGTTCCGGATCGAGCTGCTGTATACCGATCACGAGGGCGCTCAGCGTGCGATCACCGAGTTCCTGCTCGCACCGGGCAAGGAGCGATGGCTGTGCTCGGCGATCCGACATTGGAACTTAGACCGGCCCGATCCTCGATGAGCATCTCGCCCGCCGGCCTTCCATATCGGGTACGCTGTCGGAGACACATCCTGCGAGTCTCGACCTGAGACACGCCGCGACGACGTCTCGCGATCCCTCGCACGTTTCGCCGTTCCCGGGCGCTCCCTGCGCGGTCTACCGCCGGGCTCTCGACGCGCCCGAGGACCGCCGATCCACAGGAAGCGAAGGAACGCCTTGCAACGAGCGATGACCGAGCCACAAGAGCACGGACGCACCACCTCTCCGACGTTCATCGAGCTCGGCGTCTCCGAACCGGTGACACAGGCCCTCAGGATGCGAGGGACCGAACGACCCTTCGAGATCCAGACCTCCGTGATCCCCGACGCCCTCGCCGGACGCGACGTGCTCGCGCGCTCTCGGACGGGGTCGGGCAAGACGCTCGCGTTCGCGGCGCCGCTGGTCGAGCTGCTGACGCCGAGCGGTCGGAGCCCGTCGGCGCTGATCCTGGCACCGACCCGCGAGCTCGCCAGTCAGGTGACCGAGGAGTTCCGCGTGATCGCCGACGTGAAGCGCCTCCAGATCGCTGCCGTGTACGGCGGCGTCGGCATCGGCCCGCAGGCCAAGCGCGCGCGGCATGCCGACATCGTCGTGGCCACGCCCGGGAGACTGCTCGACCTCGTGACGCGCAGGCTGCTCCGGCTGGACCGGGTGCGCATCTGTGTGCTCGATGAGGCCGACCGCATGCTCGACATGGGGTTCCTGCCCGACGTCACGCGGATCCTACAGATGCTCCGCCCCGACCGGCAGACGATGCTCTTCTCCGCGACGCTGGACGGCGAGGTGGGCAGGCTCGCGACGCGGTTCACCCATGACGCCGTCCTGCACGAGGTCGGGGACAGCGGGCTCCACCTCACCGACGCGACCCACCGGTTCATCGCGGTGGAACAGCCGCGCAAGACAGAGGCCTTGATCCGCGAGCTGGCGGCCGATCGCGGGCTGACGCTCGTCTTCGTCCGGACGAAGTTCGGCGCCGACCGTCTGGCGAGGAACCTCCGCAGGGAAGGGTTCCGCGCCGGCGAGCTCCACGGCGGCATGTCGCAACCGCAGCGCGAGCGGGCGCTCGGCCGGTTCGCGTCCGGCGCGAACGACGTGCTCGTCGCCACCGACGTCGCCGCTCGTGGCCTGGATCTGGACGACATCACCCACGTGATCAACTTCGACGCGCCGGCGGATGAGAAGGCCTACATCCACCGTGTGGGCCGCACGGCTCGAGCGGGTCGCGGCGGAGAGGGCGTCACGTTCGTAACACCGCAGCAGCGCTTCGAGGTCGGTCGGATCGCGAAGAAGCTCCAGCTACACGCAGCGTTCGCAGGCGTCGGAGGGCAGATGCAGAAGGAGGACGGTATGGCGAACAAAGACAAGGGCGGCGCGAAGAACAAGAAGACCGCCAGCAAGACCCTCAAGCAGAAGCGCGAGGCCAAGAAGTCGAAGGGGACGTCGGGCTCCGCCGGCTCGGGCCGGGCGACCGGTGGCTGATCAGGCGACGGATAGGGAGCCCGCGCCGCGCCCGCCGTGCCCGTCGTGTGGCTCCGCGCACACACAGCCCTTCACGCATGCGGGACCGGGAGCGCGCATCAACATGCGGTGCATCGATTGCGGACATCTCTTCCGCGAACAGCGGGGACAGGACGGATCCCGGAAGGAGTCCAGATGAAGACCGGCAGGACACAGGCCTTGTTCGGAACGCCGACGCGACTCCGGGATGTGGCGCGGCAGGCGGTGAAGGGGCGGCACTGCTCCGTGTTCGGATGCACGACGTTGCTCTCGACCTACAACACGTCGGACACCTGCTGGCTCCACACGGTGCCGTCGACCCGGCACCCGTTGGCTCACGACTGAGCCGAGATCTGCCTTGCGGAGTTGCCTCAGGCGGGACCGGGGAGAGCGTTGATCTGACGCTCGGTGAGTCGCCGGGTGCCGCGGGCGATCCTCAGGCCCGCCATCCCGATGGGGGCAGAGCGCCACGCGGATGCTTCGAGGAGCTCGACCGATAGGTGGCCTTCCGGATCCTTGGACACCCGGAAGATGGTGCCCGATTCCGTTCGGTAGAAGTCCTTCACGCTCATCCTGCCTCCCTCGACCGGAGGACGCATCTGGGCCGATGCCCGAGCATTCCTTCGTCGCCGGAAACCATCTTCTCACCTCCGGGCCTGCCTCGGCCCGGCATGAGGAGGGAGCGGGAAGCACCGGGAGAACCGACCTTCGCCACAGAGCTTCTGGCCGACCGGCCGACGTCACCGCCAGCCTGAGAGGGCTACGCTCGAAGGAGTAGAACGTCTCACCTCCACCGATCGAGGGGATAGAGCAGATGAGCACCTATGAACTCTGGCGCGACGTTGCGGGCTACCGAGCCGGCCACCACGACAACAGCGGTCTGCGCGCACGGCTCTCGGGCGCGAAGATCGAGGACCGACCGATCGTCTCCGAGCTCCGCCACGCGATGCAGGAGCGTGAAGCCCTGACGTTGCCTCGGCACGCATCGAGGGGGCGCTGACAGCCCTCTCACGAGAGCAGGGCCGCCCCCCCGGCAGGAGAAGGAGTACCGTCGGGGTCTCACGATCGGGAAGGGGCCGCGCCGATGTCCGACACGAACACGCCCGAAACCCCCGGGGGTGGCATGGGCGACGACATGCAGGAGATGTTCCTCGACGAGGCAGAGAAGGACCAACTCGCCAAGGCCGCGGAGCGGGCCGATGCGGAGGCGGAGCAGGAGCGTGCCGAGCTCGGCGAGTCGGCGACCCCGAAGCGACCATGGTGGAAGTTCTGGGCGTAGGAAGACCCCGTTGAGCGGTATCCTTGCTGGGTGATGGACGCAACCTCCACCGCGACGCCGATCACCGTCACCGACGGAGCCGCCCGCAAGATCCGACAGCTCGCCGGCAAGGAAGGCCAGGCCGAGCCGGTCCTGCGGCTCCGGGTCGTCGCGGGGGGCTGCTCGGGGTTCGCCTACGAGATGAGCTTCACCGGGACGCCCGAACCGGACGACATCGTGATTGACGCCGCCGAGGACGTCCGCGTCGTGATCGACCCGAAGAGCGTCCCCATCGTCACGGGCTCCACGCTGGACTTCGACACGGCGCTCCTCGGTGGCGGCCTCAAGGTCGACAACCCCCAGGCGATCCACGGATGCGCCTGCGGCGAGTCCTTCAGCATCTGACCCCCAGCATCTGAGCCACAGCATCTGAGCCGCAGCATCTGAGCGCTGCAGCCCGAGTATCCTGCGCGCAGGATGCCCAAGACCGACACCACCCAGTGGCGGGACCTCTTCCACGAGGTGGTCGCGACGGGTCTCTGCACCGGATGCACCGCCTGCATCGTGGCGTGCCCGTTCCACGTCCTCGGGTACGAGGACAACGAGCCGGTCCAGCTTCAGGAGGACGGGGTCGACGTCTGCACGCACGGCGACCGCGGCTGCTCGCTCTGTACGCTCGCGTGCCCGCGCTTCCGGGAGTGGGAATCCGAGATCGACGAGCTCATGTTCGGCCAGGTGCGTCGACCCGAGGAGTTGATCGGGAAGTACCGCGAGATCTACTTGGCCCGCGCGACGTCGCCCGAAGCATTGATGCAGGGGCAGGACGGCGGCGTGGTCTCGGCCCTGCTGATCTGGGGGCTCGAGAACGGGATGATCGACGGCGCCGCGACGTCCGTCCTTTCGGACGAGCGCCAGTGGGACTGCGAGCCGGCCATCGTGACCGATCGGTCGGGGGTCCTGGCGTCCGCGGGCAGCCGATACACGTACAGCGCCAACCCGCTGGCCCTCCTCAAGGCCGCGGAGATGGGGCTCTCGAAGGTCGCCCTCGTCGGGATGGGCTGCCAGACCTCGGTCACCGGAGCCATGGAGGCCCGCAGGGTCAACAAGTGGCGCAAGAAGATCGCCTGGACGTTCGGGCTGCTCTGCTCGAAGTCGTTCACGTACGACGGGCTGATGGTCGAGATCGCGCAGAACGAGCTGGGGATCGACCTCGACCACCTGGTTCGGGTCAACATCAAGGGGAAGCTGCTGTTCTACACGGACACGGGCGATGAGATCACGTATTCGCTGAAGCAGTCCCATCGGTTCACCCGACCCGGGTGCCTGCGCTGCCCAGATTTCGCTGCGGAGCATGCCGACATCTCCTTCGGAGGCCTCGGCCAGGAGGGCGGCTGGACGCTGTCCATCGTTCGCACCGATCTGGGGCAGGAGATCTGGGACCGCGCGATCGCGGAGGGGGTGATCGAGGTCACCCGCGCGATGGACGAGGATCCGAAAGCCGTCGAGCTGATGTTCCGTCTGGCCGAGAAGTCCCGCGAGCGCTGGCCGAGCCACGAGGAGCTCGCGACCGCCGGATCGACCCCCGGCCTCCTCCCGCCGAAGCCCGAGACCGACTGATCGCGGTTCGTCCGCGGTAGTCCGTCGGTGCTAGGCACGACCCCCCGCGGTCCCGACTTCACCCGATGTGACCTGCGCCGATAATCCATTGGACGCGCGGTCCCGTTCGGGCCGCGCTCTGCTGCACTCCGGGCAGCGAGGAGGCACTCAGAGATGGTGGAGACGGCACGCGCCGCGAAGGCGACGCCTCTTCGCCGCGACGCGGTCCTGGAGGCCGTCGCCTTCGCGGCGGAGCGCCTGCTGCTGTCCAGCGACTGGAACGACGTCGCCGTCGAGGTCTTGGAACGGCTGGGCGTCGCCGCGGACGTCTCCCGCATCCACCTCGTTCGGAACGACCTCAGGGACAGCGGCCTGGCGATGCAGCTCGCCGCGGAGTGGTGTGCACCCGGCACCCGCTCCTACCTGGGTGACCCCGTCGTGGACGGTTTGCGGTGGGAACCGAACCACGCACGATGGGTGGAGCGGATGCGCGCGGGTGAGTCGATCATCGGCGCGATCGAGACCTTCCCCGAGCAGGAACGCCCGGCCCTGCGCAGCCAATCGATCGTGTCGCTCGCGTACTTCCCGATCACCGTTGAAGGCGCCTGGTGGGGTTGTATCGGCTTCGACGATTGCGACGGTGTCCGCGATTGGTCGGTGACCGACCTCGAAGGACTCCGGACGGCAGCCGCGTTGCTGGGCGCCGCGATCGCACGCCGCCGTCAGGATGAACGCCTCCTCTCGGCCGAGTCCCGGTACCGCAGCGTGGTCGAGCGGATCCCCGCCGTGACCTACGTCGACATGATGGAGCCAACCGGTGCGAAGGTGGCGTTCATCAGCCCGCAGATCGAAGCGCTCCTCGGGTATCCGTCCGAGCGGTTCCTCGCCGACGCCGACTTCTGGTTCGACCTGGTCCATCCGGACGACCGCGCCCGGATGGAGGCGGCCGCGAGCATGGCCGGGCACGAGGGCCTCGCCTTCGACGAGGAGTACCGGATGCATCACATCGACGGTCACTGGGTCTGGGTCCACGACACCTCCTCGCCCGTGCCGAGCGAGGATGGATCGATCTCGCACTTCCAGGGATTCATGATCGACGTGACCGCCCGCAAGGAAGCGGAACGCCTGCTCCAGGATGCCGAGCGCCGGTACCGGAGCATGGTGGAAGCGATCCCCGCGGTGACCTACATCGACGAGCCCACGGAGGGCGGGCCCGGGCTGGGCGCGACGATGACGTTCGTGAGTCCACAGATCGAGCAGGTGCTTGGGTACCCTCCCGAGCCGTTCATCCGCAACGCCGGCTTGTGGTTCGAGCTGATCCATCCGGACGACCTCGCGGCGCTTCGTGCCCGCGAGGCCTTCAGCGTCAACGACCTGGACCCGTTCGATGAGGTCTACCGGATGCGGCATGCGGACGGCCACTGGGTGTGGGTGCAGGACACCTCGACGACCGTGCTGCACGACGACGGAACCGTGGCGTTCTTCCAGGGATTCATGTTCGACGTCACGCAGCGGAAGGAAGCCGAGGAGCAGGTCCGTATCGCCGAGGAACGCTACCGGGCGATCGTCGAGAACACCCCGGCCATCACCTACCAGGAGGCACCACAACCGTCCGGCTCCGATCAGGCCACGTCGACCGCCTACGTCAGTCCCCAGATCGAGCAGCTCCTCGGGTACCCCGCTGCGCGGTGGGGGGAGCCGGGCTTCTGGACGCATGTGATCCACCCGGATGACCTGAGCGCGGTCCTAGCGGAGTCGCGTCGAACGGCCGAGAGCGGGGAGCCGTACCTGCAGGAGTACCGGATGGTGGCGGCGGACGGCAGGACCGTCTGGTTCCACGATGAGAGCCATCTGATCCGCGACGCGGCCGGGGATCCACTCGTCTGGCAAGGGGTCATGGTCGACGTCACCGAGCGCATGGAGACCGAGGCGCGGCTCCGGCAAGCGCAGGAGCGCCTCCAGGCGCTGGTTGATCACATGCCGGCGGTCGTCTACGTCGAGTCCACGGATAACACCCCGGAGAAGCTGTACATCAGCCCTACCGTCGAGCAGGTCTTCGGATACACGGCCGAGGAGTGGATCTGGACGCCGGATTTCTGGGTGGATCGGGTCCACCCCTATGACCGCGAGGCGATCCGCGCGTACGACGAGCGCTCCAACGAGGATCACGAGCCGTTCGTGGCTGACTACCGGTTCCGGCGAGCGGACGGCGAGTACGTCTGGGTGCACGACGAGGCGGTGCTCGTCCCGTCCACCGACGGCGACGCGTTCTGGCAGGGCTTCCTGTTCGACATCACCGCCCAGAAGCAAGCTGAGGAGCGGCTGATCGAGACCGAGCGCCTCTTCCGCGCGACGGTGGAGAACCTCCCGGCCGTCGTCTATCGCGAGGCGCTCGACCCGTCGAGCGACCGGTTCTACATCAGCCCACAATTGGAGCGCGTCTTCGGCTACCGACCGGAGGACTGGTCCGCGACACCGCAGTTCTGGCTCGAACACATCCATCCCGATGACGTGGGCAGGGTCGTTACCGCGAACGAACACGCGAATGCCTCTCGGGAACGGTTCTCCTGCGACTACCGGCTCCTGCGGGCGGACGGTGTCTTCACGTGGGTCCACGACGAAGCCACGTGGGTCGAGGAGGTCGGGCTCGAGGGATGGTGGCAGGGGTTCATGCTCGACATCTCGGAGCGCTATGAGGCCGAGCGTCAGCTGCGAGAGGCCGAGGAGAAGTTCCGCACGATCGTCGAGAAGAACCCGGCCGTGATCTACACGCAGGAGTTCGACCCGGACTCGCCCACGCTCTCCCGCACGACCTATGTCTCACCCCGGCAGGACGTTCTGTTCGGGTACACGACCGACGAGATGATCGGCGATCCCACGTTGTGGACCCGGACGATCCATCCCGATGACCGCGAGCGCGTGCTCTCCGCGGACGTCGCAGACAACACGAGCGGCGTCGACGAGATCAGCATGGAATACCGGATGATCGCCAAGGACGGGCGGATCGTCTGGGTCCAGGATCAGGCGCAGCGCGTCGAGATCGAGGGTCGGCCGCCCTTCTGGCAAGGGTTCCTGCTGGACATCACCGAACGGAAGCAGGCCGAGGAGCAGCTCGCGCGCGCGCTCGAGGTCGAACGCGAAGCGTCGAGGCGGCTCCGTGCGCTGGACGAGATGAAGAACACCTTCCTCCAAGCGGTGTCTCACGATCTGCGAACGCCGCTCGCCGCCATCCTCGGTCTCGCGATCACGCTCGAGCGGGGCGACGTTCATCTGGAGGAGTCCGACGCGCAGGATCTGGCTCGCCGCATCGCCGACAACGCGCGACGGCTCGACCGTCTGGTTACGAACCTGCTCGATCTCGACCGGCTCGCGCGCGGGATCGTCACACCGAAGCTCCAGCCGACCGACGTCGGCGCCCTGGTTCGGCGGGTGGTTGCCGAATCCGACCTGATCGCGGACTCTCGCCTCCGGACGGATATCGCGTCGGTCACCATCGCCGTGGACGCCGCCAAGGTCGAGCGGATCATCGAGAACCTGCTCGCCAACACCGTACGTCATACTCCGAAGACCTCCACGATCTGGATCAGCGTTCGTGCAACCGCCGACGGCGTCCTGCTGCTCGTCGAAGACGACGGGCCGGGCATCGCACCCGAACTCACCGAGGCGCTGTTCGAACCGTTCCGGCAGGGGCCGGACGCTCCCCAACACTCGCCGGGCGTGGGGGTCGGACTGACGCTCGTGCGGCGGTTCGCGGAGCTGCACGGCGGCCGGGCGTGGGTCGAGGCGCGCGCGGGCGGCGGCGCTTCGTTCCGGGTGTTCCTCCCGGCGCGGCCGGATGGATCACCGGAACGCTAGACGGCCTCCCAGGCGGCCACGACCGGGTGATCGACGGCAGCCGGCCCCACCTGCGCCGCCCCGCCCGGCGAACCGAGACCCGAGACCGAGTCGGCGAACCACTCCGCGTTGATCGGGGTGAACTGCTTCCACTCGCCCGGGACGTCGTCCTCGTAGAAGATCGCGGTCACGGGGCACACCGGCTCGCACGCGCCGCAGTCGACGCATTCGTCCGGCTGGATGTACAGCATGCGCGGGCCTTCGTAGATGCAATCCACCGGACACTCGTCCACGCAGGCGCGGTCCTTCACGTCGATGCACGGCTCGCAGATCGTGTAGGTCATCGCCTTCCCCTTTTCACCTTTTCGACGGTGTGGACCGGTGAAATCCTACCGCGTGGAACCCCTGAGTCGGGTGACCGCGCGCGAGGTCCGGCCACCGGCGCGCCGTCAACCGTTGGGGGCCAGCGCTTCGAGCGTGCTCTGCGCGCTCCGCGCCAGGGGCGTCCCGGGCACGACCACCGGATACACGACCACCAGGTCGGCCCCGGCCGACCGGTACTCCTCGATGCGAGCGCGGGCGTCCGCGCGGTCGCCGAGCGCGGCGACCGCACGAACGAAGCCCTCCGGGACGTCGGCGGGGCGGGCCGCCGCGGCCCGCCCCGCCTCCTCCCCCAGTCCCATCCGCGCGAACTGGCGCGCGTAAGCCGGATAGCTCGCGTACTCGGCCGCCGCCGTGCTCACCGCGAGTCGGGCGGCCGCGGCGTCTCCGTGCACGCACGCGCGCACGTAGACGCCGACGGTGATCTCGCCGGGATCGCGGCCGGCCGCGGCCGCGCCCTCGGCGAGCTCCTCCCGCGCCCGGGCCACGCGCTCCGGGGTGCACCAGTTCAGGAGCACCCCGTCGCCGATCGCTCCCGCGAGACGCATCGCCTTTGGGCCGAGGGCAGCGATCCAGATCGGCGGTGGCGGGTCGGGCACGAGGGCGAGCCGGAACGGCTCGCCCTCGTGCGTCGTGGCCCTCTCACCGGCGAAGGCCGCTCGGAGCATCACGACGGTCGCCCGCAGCCGATCGAGGGCCCCCGGCACCGACGGGCCGGTCCCGATCCCGAGGATCAGCCTCCCGTTCGACCGCTCCTGGACGGTCGCGCCGGCCTGCGCGAGCAGTCGCGGCGAGCGCGCGGGGACCGGGAGGACGCCGCTGCCGAGCATCAGGCCGCCGGTCTCCCCGGCGATGCCCGTGAGCGCGGCGAGCACATCGCGCGATCCCACCTCCGGCATGAACATCGCGCGATACCCGAGCAACTCCCCGATCCGTGCCAGCCCGGATAGCTGGACCCACGGATAGGGGTCGCGGAGCGCGAACGCGGTGCCGGTGGTCGGAGCGAAGGCCGCCATATGCTCGGATGGTGACAGAGCGATGGAGACGGTGACCTTCACGACCGAGGATGGGATCCGCTTGGAGGGGGAGCTGCGGTTGCCCGACGGCACCCCTCGCGGCGCGGCGGTGATCTGTCACCCGCACCCCCGACACGGCGGGTCGAAGGACCATCCCCTCCTGTGGGCGATCCGCAACGACCTCGCCGCGGCGCGCGGGCTTGCGGTCCTCGCGTTCAACTTCCGAGGCGTCATGGGCTCATCCGGCACCTACGGCGGGGGACGCGACGAGCTCCGCGATACCCGTGCAGCGATCGAGGCGGCCCGGTCGCGCGCCGGGCTGCCGGACCCCCCGACGATCGTCGTCGGGTGGTCCTTCGGCGCGAGCGTCGCCCTCCGCGAAGCGTTAGACGACGCGCGGGTGAGCGCGCTCGCGCTGGTGGGCATCCCGCTTCGCCCGGGCGACGTGGAGATGCCTCCGCTCCCCGATCGGACGGATCTCCGGCTCTTCGCACGACCCGCCGTGCTCCTCGCCGGCGAGCACGATGAGTACGCACCTCCGGAGGATCTGCGCGCCTTCGGCGCGCTGTTCCCGCAGGCCGAGGTCGTCATCGTGCCGGGGACCGATCACTACTTCTGGCGTCGTGAGAAGGAGGCCGCGTCGGTGATCGGCGCGTTCGCCGATCGGATCCTCAGTCGCCCGTGAAGGAGCCGGCGTCCCGGGTGGTATGACCGTTCGTCCGCGGATCCATCCTCGGCTCGCGCCGGGGGCGCCAGATCCAGACGAACGGCAGCACGATGAACACCCCACCGAAGAGCCCCCGCCACACGACGAACCCGAGCACGAGCGAGACCGCGCACACCGCGACCCAGAGGAGCGGGTTCCCCCACCACGGCCGCCCGATGACGACCGCAGGGCCATCGGGGCGGCCGGCGGACGCGACGGACCCGCGTAACCGAGGGGCCGAGGCCCGTCGTGCGGCCGCTCGCTGACGGAACACGACGAGGAAGCCGGCGCCGAGCACAGCGATCGTGATGAACGGCAGGACCGCGTAGACCCACGGTTGATCCTCGGCGATGATCGCGTTCACACCCCGAGGCTACCGCCGACGCGCGGCTCGGACGCGCTACAGCGGGACCGGCCTCGCGGTCGCGGCCCTGCCGAGCCGGCGCAGTCCGAGATGGCGCTCGATCCCTCCGAGGAGCCCGTAGTGGGTGAACACTGCGCCCCGCCGCACACCGTGACCGAGTCCCGGTCCTCGCGCCGCACAGAAGATGTGGTTGCTCCCCTCACCCTCGTCGAAGGTGATCACCACGATGGCGCCGAGCGCGAGGAGCGGCGGAACGTGTGCGCGCAACCAGGTGTCTCCGGTCGCCACCGAACAACCGTGCATGTCGTGGCACAGGTTGGGCGTGACGAACGTCAGGTCGGAGAGGCGCCGGGGAAGCGTTCTGGGATAGGGATCGTCGTTGCGCGGGCACCCGGTCGGGAACAGATCGCGGTAGTACGCCGCCGGGTTGTGCCGCACGGCGTACGGGCTCGCGTCCTGCAGGACGCATCGTCCGGGCATCGACTCCACCCACGACCGCCACGTCCGACCCGCGACCCCCAGCTGGTGGAAGAGGTTCGTGGCCCCGAAGGAACGGGGCGGACACGCGTCGCTCGTGCACCCCAGGGTCGAGCCCGACGTGATGGCCAGGTAGTTCGGGAGCGACGGGTGACTCACCGCGTTCATGTTCGTGAACAACGTCCCCCGATGCGCGAACCCGTTCAGGTACGGAGCCGAGGCGTTCCCCGCGATCTGCCCATAGCTGTGGTTCTCCATCAGGATCAGGACCACCGGCGCGGGGCGGGCACGCGATGCGGACGGCAGGGCCGAGCTCCGGCTGCCCGCGGTGAACGAGACGCGTGCCGGTGACGCCCGGGGGGACGATGGCGGCGCGCACGCCGACGCCACGGCCATCGATACCACCGCCGCCCGGATCCACCGGGACGACGTGGAACCGCGTCCTACAGCGGCACGTGCGACAGCACCATGATGCGCGGCTCGGTCATCTCCTCCATCGCGAATCGCAGGCCCTCGCGGCCGAAGCCCGAGTCCTTCGAGCCTCCGTACGGCATCTGGTCCGCGCGGAACGCCGAGACGTCGTTGATGATGACGCCACCGACCTCGATCGTGCGATGCGCCTCGAAGGCGCGATCGATGTCGTTCGTGAACACCCCGGCCTGCAGCCCGAACCGCGAGTCGTTCACGAGCTTCAGCGCGTCCTCGAAGGTCTCGTACGGACTGATCGTCACGACGGGACCGAAGATCTCCTCACGGCAGACCTTCATCTCGGGCGTCACGTCGGACAGGAGCGTCGGTTGGAAGAACGGACCTTCGCCGGTCCCGCCGGTGAGGATCTCCGCGCCCTGGGAGACGGCCTCCTGGACCCATCCGCCGATCCGGTCGACCTCGGAACGCTGGATCACCGGCCCGACGTCGACCGTCGGGTCGAGAGGATCGCCGACCTTGAGTTGCTGCACCTGCTTCGTCAGGAGCTCGGCGAACCGGTCGTAGACGTCGCTCGCGACGTAGACGCGCTGGACGCTGATGCAGCTCTGTCCGGCCTGGTAGTACCCGCCGAACGCGATCCGCTGGGCGGCGAAGTCCAGATCGGCGTCGGAATGCACGATCACGCCGGCGTTCCCGCCCAGCTCGAGCGTGACGCGCTTCTTCGGGTCGAGACCCTTCAGGTACCAGCCGATCTCGGAGGAGCCCGTGAAGCTGATCTTGCGGAACCGCTCGTCGCGGGCCATGCCGTCCGCGACCTTCGAGCTGACGGGCAGGACCTGATACATGCCCTTGGGCAGATCCGTCTCGTGGAAGAACTCCGCCAGGCGGAGCGACCCGATCGGCGTGGCCGACGCCGGCTTCACGGTGATCGGGGCGCCGACGCCGAGCGCGGGGGCCACCTTGTGGGCCACCAGGTTGAGCGGGAAGTTGAATGGGGTGATCCCCAGCACGGGCCCCAGCGGGAACCGACGGAGCACGCCGACCCGCGACCCGAGCGCCTGTTCCGTATCCAGCCGCATCAGCTCATCGTCGCCGTGGCGGATCACCTCCGAGGCCCAGCGGAACGTGGAGATCGCGCGCGTCGCCTCGACCTTCGCCCATTTGACCGGCTTGCCGCCTTCGCGGGCGATCAGCTCGGCGTTCTCGTCCACCGTCTCGCCGAGCCGCTTCGAGATGTGATCGAGGGCTTCTGACCGCGCCCACACCGGCAGCTTCTTGGACTCCTCGAAGGTGGAGGCGGCGGTCGCCATCGCTTCCTCGACGTCGGCCGGGGTCGGGACGGCGACCTCGGCCACCACGCTGTCGTCGAAGGGGCTCTTCACCTCGAAGGTGCCCTCGCCGGTGCGCCACTCACCGTTCACGAGGTAGGGACGTACAGTCATCGTTCCGGGTCACCACCTCTCGCGGAGACGGGGCGCCCACCGGGGACGCCCCGCCCTCCACCTCGTTCCTGTTGTCGCTCTAGTCGAGCGACCACATCACGTGCTTGATCTGCGTGTAGTCCTCCAGCGAGTACATGGACATGTCCTTGCCGTACCCGCTCTGCTTGTAGCCGCCGTGCGGCATCTCGGGTGTGATCATGAAATGCGTGTTGACCCAGACGGCCCCGAACTGCAGCCGGCGGGCGACGCGCGCTGCACGCGCCGCGTCGCGGGTCCACACGGACGAAGCGAGTCCGTAGACGACGTCGTTGGCCCACGTCACCGCCTGATCCTCGTCATTGAACCGCTGCACCGTGATCACGGGGCCGAAGACCTCCTGTTGCACGATCTCCGCCTTCTGGTCCTCAACGGTCACGACGGTTGGTTTGTAGTACGCACCGGCGCCGTCGATCGCATCGCCGCCGGTCAGGACCTTCGCCCCGGCCTCCTGCGCGCGATCGACGAACCCCGCCACGCTCTCGCGTTGCTTCGCGGACACGAGCGGTCCCATCTCGACCGCTTCGTCCGTGATGTCGCCGACCACGATCGATTCGACGGCGGGCACGAGGTCGGAGACGAGGTCGTCGAAGATCCGGGGCCCCGCGATGACGCGGCATGACGCCGTGCAGTCCTGGCCGGTGTTCGTATACCCGGCGAACTTGAGCGTCTCGACCAGTTTCTCGACGTCGGCATCGTCGAACACGACCACCGGGGCCTTGCCGCCCAGCTCGAGGTGGACACGCTTGACGGTTTCGGCGGCCGTCGCTTGGATCTGCTTGCCAGTGGATGTGTCGCCCGTGACCGACACGAGGCGGACGTCGGGGTTACGCACCAGTTGGTCGCCGACCTCGGACCCGTGGCCGGTCACCACGTTGATCACGCCGGGCGGGAAGATGTCCGCGGCGAGCTCGGCCAGCCGAAGGGCGGTGCGCGGGGTGAGCTCGGCCGGCTTGATGACCGATGTGTTCCCCGCCGCGAGCGCGGGGCCGATCTTCCATGCCGCCATCATCAAGGGGTAGTTCCAGGGGCAGATCCCAGCCGTGACGCCGAGCGGTTCGCGGCGGATCATGCTGGTGAAGCCCTTCTCGTATTCGCCGGCGGACTTACCCTCCTGGACACGGGCCGCCCCGGCGAAGAACCGGATGTTGTCGGTGATGAATGGGATGTCCGCAGCGGACACAGAGATCGGTTTGCCGACGTCTTCCGCCTCGAGCAGCGCCAGGTTGTCGGCGTCGGCGTCCAGCGCGTCCGCAAGCTTCAACATCATGGCCGCTCGTTCCTTGGGAGGCGTGTCGGACCACACCTCTTCGTAGGCCTTCTGAGCAGCGGCAACCGCCCGGTCGGCGTCTTCGCGCGTGCCGACCTGGATCGTCGCCACGGACTCGCCGGTCGCGGGGTTGATGTCCGGCTCGGTCTCTCCTCTGGAGGAGTCTGCCCAGCGCCCGCCGATGAACATCTGCCAGGTCTTGGTGTCGGCCATCGCCCCTCCTGTTCGTTCTTCGCAGGCCCGCGCGATCGCAGACCGTTCGCCAGTATCTCGCGTCTCGTCGTTGGCGTACCACCCGAGGGGACGGCCCGGCTGCCTCGCGTTGACGCCCTGGACAACCGGGGTCGGCTTGACCCTCGGACGTGCCGGACGGACCATGGAGGTCAGTTCGGGAGGTGATCCGATGCACCGGTACCTGGTCGTCGCGAACCGGACGCTGGCGGGCGCCCACCTGTTCGAGCAACTCACCGAGCTCACGCGGCACGATCGATGCTCGTTCCGCGTGGTCGTCCCGGCCGAGCCCCCGAGGGACCACGCCTGGACCGAGACCGAGGCGCGGTCGATCGCGGCCGCCCGGCTGGAGCAGGCGCTCGCGCGGTTCGCGGCGCTCGATGCCGACGTCGATGGCGAGGTGGGCGACGCCGACCCTGCCCTCGCCGTCGAGGACGTCCTGCTTCGCGGCGAAACCTTCGACGCGATCGTGCTCTCGACGCTCCCGCCGGGCCCATCACGGTGGCTGCGCCTCGACCTCCCGCACCGGCTCGAGGGCAAGACCGGGCTGCGCGTGATCCACGTGATCGGTCACCCAGAGCCGGCGGCAGCCGGCTCGGGGTGACCGAGGTGACTCCGGGCCGGCGGACCGGCACACTGTCTCCATCGACATCATGGACATGATGGACATCCCTCAGGAACGCAAGCTCATCACCGAGGTCCCGGGGCCCAAGAGCCGCGCCTTGTTCGAACGTCGCGCCGCGGCGATCCCACTCGGGGTCGCCAACCTCCATCCGATCGTGACGGCGCGCGCGTCCGGCGCGATCGTCGAGGACGTCGACGGGAACCGTCTGATCGACCTCGCCACGGGTATCTCGGTGCTGAACGTCGGGCACACCCCGCCCGAGGTCGTCGCGGCCGCCCAGCGGCAGCTGGAGTTGGACACGCACACGTGTTTCCACGTCACCGCGAACGAGCCGTACATCGAGCTCGCCGAGCGGCTGAACGCGCTCGTCCCGATCGACGGCCCGGTGAAGACGATGTTCGCCAACTCGGGCGCGGAGGCGGTCGAGAACGCGGTCAAGATCGCGCGCAAGGCCACCGGGCGCTCGGCGGTGGTCGCGTTCGATCACGCGTTCCACGGCAGGACGTTGATGGGCATGTCGCTCACCGCGAAGGTCATGCCGTACAAGCAAGGGATGGGACCGTTCGCCCCCGAGGTGTACCGGCTCCCGTTCGCCTACGCGTACCGGTGGCCGGGAGGCCCCGAGCGGTGCGCCGAGGAAGCGCTCGCCTACGCGGTCGACGAGATGCACAAGCACATCGGCGAGGACAACATCGCCTGCGTCGTGCTCGAACCGATCCAGGGTGAGGGCGGTTTCATCGTGCCGGCACCGGGCTTCGTCGAAGGCATCGCCGAGTTCTGTGCGACGAACGGCATCGTGTTCGTCGCCGACGAGATCCAGAGCGGGATGGGCCGGGCCGGACGGTGGTTCGCGATCGAGGCCGAGGACGTGCACCCCGACATCGTCACGAGCGCGAAATCCCTCGGTGGCGGACTGCCGATCAGCGCCATCAGCGGGCGAGCCGATCTCATGGACGCGGTGCACGTCGGAGGTCTCGGCGGCACGTACGGCGGCAACCCGGTCGCGGCGGCGGCGGCGCTCGCCGTGCTCGACCTGATCGAGCGTGACGCGCTCCTGGACCGGGCGAACGTCGTCGGCGACACGATCATGGCCCGGCTCCGCGCGCTCGAGGAGCGCCATCCGCAGATCGGCGAGGTCCGCGGCCGCGGAGCGATGTGCGCGATGGAGCTGGTCGAGGACCCGGACACGAAAGAGCCGCTCGTCGCCGACACGATGAACCGGATCGCCGGGGGGGCGCTCGAAGGCGGGGTGATCGTGCTGACCGCCGGCACGTACGGCAACGTCATCCGGTTGCTCCCGCCGCTCACGATCGAGGAGCTCCTGCTGGCGGACGGCCTCGACGTGCTCGAGGAAGCGGTCGACGCGGCGTTGGGATAGGCGGCGCTCTCGGACGCCCTGCTAGCGTCCATCCATGTCCGGGCGTCTCCGTCGCATCGCGCTCGATGTGACGCCGCTCCGCGTCTCACACGACTTCCGCTTGCTGTGGGGCGGCTCGTTGATCTCGGCGCTCGGTTCGCAGTTCGTCCGAGTCGGGCTCTACATCCAGGTCTTCGCGCTCACGGGATCGCCGGCGCAGGTGGGGCTGCTCGGTGTCTCGGCGCTCGTCGGCAACGTGGCCGGGACGTTCATCGGTGGGTCGTTCATCGATGCTCACGATCGACGGCGGGTCCTGATCTGGACGCAGGTCGGGCACGTGGCGGTCTCCGGCTGGCTCGTCGCGGGCGCGATCGGCGGCCACCCCCTGCTCCTGTTGCTGCACGTCGCGAACCTGCTCACGTGGGGCCTGGGCGCGATCGACGGCGCGGCGCGCCAGGCGGCGACGCCGCGATTGGTGGGCACCGAGCTGATGCCCGCGGCCGTCGCGCTCAACCAGGTCCTGTGGCAGACGACCGGGATCGTGGGACCCGCGCTCGCCGGCGTGCTGATCGCGAGGACGAGCCCGACCGCCGCGTACGCCGTCGACCTCGTCAGCTACCTGGGGCTGCTCTTCGCCGCGATCGCGATCCAGCCGCTCCCGCCCCTACCGAGCCTCGAAGGTGAGCGGCCGGTCGGCGTGCGTGCCGTCCGGGAGGGCCTCCGGTACGTCGGACACCACCGTCTGATCCGATCCACCTTCGTGATCGATCTGATCGCCATGATCTTCGGCATGCCGGCGGCGCTGTTCCCGGTCCTCGCCGTCGAGCAGTTCCATCGCGGACCCGAGGTGGTGGGGCTCCTCTTCGCGGCGCCGGCCGTCGGCGCCCTGGCGCAGCTGCTCGTCGCAGGGTCGGTCACGAAGATCCGCCGGCAGGGGGAGGCCGTGATCTGGGCGGTCGCTGGGTGGGGTGCGGCGATCGCGGCCTTCGGGCTCGTGGGGGCCCATCTGGGATGGGCCCTGCTGTTCCTCGCGGCCGCGGGAGCCGCCGACGTCGTGAGCGCGATCTTCCGCTCGACGATCCTTCAGGTGAGCATCCCCGATGCGCTCCGCGGGCGGCTGGGCGGCATCTTCCTGCTCGTCGTCTCCGGCGGGCCCAGGATCGGCGACCTGGAGGCGGGGCTCGTGGCCGCGGCGGTCTCGCCGACCTTCAGCGTCGTGTCGGGCGGACTCGCGTGCGTCGTCGGCGCGTTCGCGTGCGCAGTCCGCTACCCGGAGCTTCGACGGTACGACGCGAGCGCGCGGCCGCCAGCGAACGCCTGAATCCTCGACGGGAGATGGTCACGCCGGCGGTTCGACGTGCCCCCCGAACCGCCACCGCATCGCGGATAGCAGCCGGTTCGCCATCTCCGCCTGTCCGCGGGAGGTGAACCGCGCGGTCAGCGCGGCGGTGAGCACATCGGCCGGGACGCCCTCCTCGATCGCCGCGATCGCGGTCCAGCGCCCCTCCCCGGAGTCGGCGACGCGTCCGGCGAACCCCTCGAGCGTCGGCGAGTCGTGCAACGCCGCCGCCGCAAGATCCAGCAGCCACGACGACACGACGCTCCCCCGTCGCCAGAGCTCCGCGACGGACGCGAGATCGATGTCGTACCGGTAGAAGGCCGGATCACCGAGCGGCGCGGTCTCGGCGTCGTGGGCCTGTGCCTGCGCGCCGATGTTCGCGTGGTGCAGGACGTTCATCCCCTCGGCGTACGCCTCCATCAAGGCGTACTCGATCCCGTTGTGGACCATCTTGACGAAGTGCCCGGCGCCCACCGGACCCACCCGGAGGTAGCCCTGTTCCTGCGGACTGACCTCGGGGGGCGCGCCGGGCGTCCGCGGCGCAGCCGCGACGCCCGGCGCGAGCGACCGGAAGATCGGTTCGAGCCGGTCCCAAACGGCATCGTCGTCACACCCGACCATCAGACAGAAGCCGCGGTCGAGGCCGAACACCCCCCCGGACGTGCCGCAGTCGACGTAGGCGATCCCGCGACCGGCGAGCTCCTTCGCTCGCCGCAGATCGTCGCGGTAGTAGGTGTTGCCGCCGTCGATCACGACGTCACCCGACTCGAGCGCGCCCGCGAGCGATCCGACCGCGTCCTCGGTCGGCTCGCCCGCGGGAACCATCACCCACACCGTGCGCGGCGGCGAGAGGGCCGCGACGAACGCTCCCATCGTGTCGGCGCCGGTGGCACCCTCGGAGGCGAGCGCGGCGACCGCGTCGGAAGAGAGGTCGTGCACCACACAGGGATGACCGTCGCGCATCAGGCGCCGGACGATGTTAGCGCCCATCCGACCGAGCCCCACCATCCCGAGCTGCGTCGGCGACGCCGTCGTCATCGGACCCTCCCGTCACTCATCGTGCGTCGGACCGTATCCTCGGGTTGGCGTCGCTGTCACGGCGCCGGGGGGATCGCGAGCGACATGACCGACGGAGGCCCATCCGACGCCCTGGTGATCTTCGGGATCACGGGCGATCTCGCGCACCACAAGACGTTCCCCGCGCTCTACCGGCTGGAGCGTCACATGTTGCTCGAGGTGCCGGTGATCGGGTCCGGGCGCACCGAATGGACCGATGCCGACCTGCGCGCGCACGCCCGCGCCGCGATCGAGGAACTGGGCCCCCCGGACCACGAGGCCCTCGGCCGATTCCTGGCGCGCCTGCGATACGTCGGTGGCGACACGAACGAGCCCACGACGTTCGACCGGATCCGCGAGGCGCTGGCGGCAGCCGAGCATCCGTTGTTCTACCTCGAGACCCCGCCGTCGTTGTTCGCGACCATCGTTCGCGGACTCGCGGAAACGAAGCTCACCGACGGGGCCCGGGTGGTGATCGAGAAGCCGTTCGGACACGACCTCGCGTCGGCGCGCGAGCTCAACCGCGAGCTGCTCTCGGTGCTCGGGGAGGACCAGATCTTCCGGATCGACCATTTCCTGGGGAAGGAGCCGGTCCAGGACATCGTGTACCTCCGGTTCGCCAACGAGATGTTCGAGCCCCTCTGGAACCGTGATCACATCGAGTCGGTGCAGATCACGATGGCGGAGCGCTTCGGGGTGGATGGGCGAGGCCGGTTCTACGACGAGGTCGGATGCCTGCGCGACGTGGTCCAGAACCATCTGCTGCAGGTGCTTGCTCTCGTTGCGATGGAGCCTCTCTCGGGGGGTTCGGAGGCCCTGGCCGACCGCCGCCTCGACGTCTTCCGCGCGATGCCGGGCGCGGACCCGGCGCACTACGTCCGGGGGCAGTACGAGGGGTACCACAAGGTCGAAGGCGTCGCGCCGGGATCGACGACCGAGACGTTCGCCGCCCTGCGGCTGCTGATCGAGAACTGGCGATGGTCGGGCGTCCCGTTCTTCCTGCGGGCCGGCAAGGCGCTCGCGATGACGGCGACCGAGGTGGATATCCGGTTCCGCAGACCGCCCGCGATCATGCTCGCGGATGGCGTGCGCGCCATGCGTCACCACAACCACGTGAAGCTCCGGATCGGCGATGACGCGGGTGCGAGCATCGGGCTGCTGCTCAAGAAGCCGGGAGCGCCCGCGACCCAGTCGGTGCATCTGGATCTGTCGTTCGACCAGCAGCTCGGCGAGGCCCCGGGCCCGTACGAGCGACTGCTCAAGGACGCGCTCGCGGGCGACGGCACGCTGTTCCCGCGACAGGACGTGATCGAGGAGACGTGGCGGATCGTCCAGCCGTTGCTGGAAGACCCGCCGCCGGTGGAGCCCTACGCGCCGGGCTCGTGGGGCCCGGAGTCGTGCGATGAGCTCGTCGCCGGCGATGGTGGGTGGGTCGCGCCGCGCGAGCCCGGGCGCCTCTCGGCCTGAGGTCACCCCAACGGCGTCGCCGCGACCCTCCGCAGCAGGTACCAGGCCGCCCCCGGCGGGTTCGAACCGCGGATCCTCCCCACTGGCTCGAACCACGGCGCGAACCGGGTCGCCATCTCCCCCGGAGTCACCCCCAGGGGAACGGGTCGGGTGCGCCGAGCGAAGGCGAAGACGAAGAGCCGGGATCCCGCGCGGGTGTGCGACGCGACACCGGCCGCGTACGCGGGGCGCCGGCGGCGCTCGATCGAGTGGAAGCACCCGATGTCGAGCACCAGATCGAAAGGAGCTGCGAGGTCGAGCTGGTCGAGCTCGGTCACGTCGCCCAGGAGCACGCGGGCGTTCGAGACGCCGGCGAGCTTGTCGGTCGCGCGGTCGATCGCGGCCGGCACGGCGTCGACCCCCGTGGCCTCCCAGCCGTGCTCGGCGAGGTACCGGACGTTCGTCCCCGTGCCGCAGCCGAGATCGATCGCGCGCCCCGGAGCCATCGGGACGGGTCCCTCGATCAGCTCGACCACCTCGGGCGGAGTGATGCCGGTATCCCACGGCGTGCGACCGGTGCGGTACATCCATCGGTAGGCGGGTCGCCACCACATCTAGGTGTGTCGCGAACGGAGCGATGCGCAGCGGACGCACAGCACCGACCAGGGCCTCGCATCCAGCCGCTCGTCGGGGATCGGGCCGCCACACCGGTCGCAGAGCCCGTAGGTTCCGTCGTCCAGCTTCTCAAGGGCCCGAACGACATCCGCACGCATCGCCGCGAGCTGTTCGGCCGCCCCCACCTTGGCCAAGCGATCGACGGCCTCCGTCGTTCCGTCGCCGATCCGTTTGCCGAACGACACCGCAGCGGCAGGGTCGCGTGGGATCGCCGTGAGCTCACGCAGCTCCGCGTCGAGCGCCGAACGTCGTTCCTCCAGCGTGTCGCGGATCGTCGCGGTGTCCATCGTGTCAGCTCGCGGTGAGCTCGTTGTGCTCGCCGGCGTCGACGGTCCCCGTGACGCCGGGGGCGACGAAGATCGTCAACGCGCCGACCTCGAGGACGGCGTCGCCGGGCTCCGGTCGGGAGGCAAGCACCGCCCGCACCGTTGCCCCGTCGGCGGTGAGCCGGATGTGTGCCTCCGGATCGAAGCGGCGAGCGGCGGCCTGTGAGATCAGCAGCGCGTCCTGCGCGCGGGGCGTGAGCTCCACCATGGCCGGGATGCTACGCGCGGCCCGCGTGCTTCGACCTCAGTGCATCCGTGGGCCGAACAGGATCCAGTCATCCAGCGAATCCATGGCCGGGCGCTCGTCCGGGTTCCGCTCGGCGCCGCGCTCCAGTGCTCTGCGGGCCTTCCTGAGCGCTCGCTTCACGTGCCGGCGGGACCGCTTCGCCGGGCGCGAACCACGCGCCTCGATCTCCCGCTGCCGGGGCAGCTCCAGCTCTTCGACGATGTTGGGTCGCATCGCATCCTCCCTTCTCGTAACCGACCAGATGATGTAACCGGTTACCCGAAGGATACCGGTTCACGCGTAACCGGTCAAGTGGTTATCTCCGGTGTCGAGGCGTATCCTTGTAGGCGTGGACACCAACCCGAAACCCCCCAACACCGATGTCGATACGACCCCGCCCGCACCGGGCGACCTGGAGCTCGTTCGCGGCTTCCTCTCCCTACACGATCATGTCGAAGGCACGCGGGATTCCTTGCCTCCCAGCTCGGAGACGATCACGTGGTGGCTCCGCGACCGCGGCTTGCTCGCGTTCGACGAGGCTCCGACCGAGGGGGATCTCCGCTGGACAACCGGGATCCTTGAGGCCCTCCGCTCACGGGTGCACGAGAACATGGGCCAGCCGCCAGACCCCGGATCGATCGACGCGCTCGACCGGGCGGCTCGCGAGACCGAGCTGAGCGTCGATTTCGGCGGAAAGGCGCTCCGAGCGGGGGCGTCCGGCGTCCGGGGCGCGGTCGGGCGGATCGTGGCGGTCGCGTTCCTCGCCGAGCTCGACGGCTCGTGGGACCGATTCAAGGAGTGTTCCAGCCCCACCTGCCGCGCGGTGTTCTGGGATCGTTCGAAGAACCGCTCCGGTCGCTGGTGCACGATGAAGGACTGCGGCAACCGAGCGAAGGTTCGCGCGTACCGCGAGCGGGAGCGCACGTCGGCGTGACGTCGGGCGATCCCATCGAACTGGCGCTCCGCGGTCCGGGGGGCGAGCGGGTCGACCTGTGGCGGACGCTGATCTCGCACGGCTTCCACGACCTGGCGCCGATGGCGATCGACGAGGTCGACCGGTCGCTCGACCTCACGCTCCGCACGCCGCGCGGGATGCCGCGCAGGGTGCGGATCGCCGCGGCCGACGGCAGGCGGGGCCATGCCCGGGTCGAGATCCTGGGCCGCCCAGCGACATCGGCCGCCAGCCGCGATGCGATCGCTCGGGGCGCCGCGCGCGTCCTTCGGCTCGATCAGGACCTCTCGGCGTTCTACGCCCTGGCGGCCGGCGATCCCGACCTGGCGTGGGTCACGGCGGGAGCCGGACGCATGCTCCGCTCCCCCACCGTATGGGAAGACGTCGTCAAGACGCTCTGCACGACGAACTGCTCGTGGAGCCTCACGACCACGATGGTGAACGCATTGGTGCGAGAGCTGGGCGAGCCGGCGGCCGGGTTCGCGGACGACCCGCTGGCGAACGCGTTCCCGACGCCGGTCGCGATGGCCGGTCGCGACGAGCGCTTCTACCGCGAGGTGGTGCGATCGGGGTACCGGGCTCCGTACTTCGTCCGGCTCGCCGAGCTGGTCGCGGGCGGCGGGGTCGACCTGGAGGCCCTGGCTGACGCGTCGCGCCTCGACCTCCCCGACGGGGAGGTCGAGGCGCTCCTCCGCTCGCTGCCCGGCATCGGACCGTACGCGGCGGCCAACGTGATGATGACGCTCGGCCGGAGCTCGAGGTTGATCCTCGACTCGTGGTCCCGTCCCGCATACGTCCGCGCCGCCGGGCGCCGGAAGCTGCCCTCGGACACCCAGATCGAGCGGCGCTTCCGTCGCTACGGCAACGACGCAGGGCTCGCCTTCTGGCTGTTCGTGACGAAGCACTGGGCCACCTGAGGAGTGGCCCGAGGGGAGCCGCAGCTCCAACCGCTCCTCGCTCCTGGGTGGGACGCGTCGGATCGGGTATCGCTTGCCCATGATCACGGCTGCGCTCAGCGTCAGGCCCGTCCGCGATGGGCACATCCGACGGTCGTCACCGGGACACTGAGCGCCATGCCGACGCGCCCGCGCGGTCATGGCACGCGCCAGAAGGCATCGCGCCGAACCTCGCCCCGCGGCGGACCACTCCGGCGATATCTGAGCTCCCTCGGCGCAGGTCTCGTGACGGGCGCGTCCGACGACGACCCCTCGGGCATCGCAACCTACGCGCAGGCGGGAGCGCGATATCAGCTCGGACTCCTGTGGACGGCTCTCCTCACCTTGCCGCTGATGTCCGCCGTCCAGGAGATCTGCGACCGGACGGCGCTCGCGACGGGGAAGACCTTGGGGGAGCTCGCGGCGTCGCGATTCTCGCGAGGCGGACGGATCGTCGTGGGCGTTCTCATCGCGGCACTGATCGCCGCCAACGCGCTCAACATCGCGGCCGACCTGGCCGCCGTCGGCGCGGGCGTCGAACTCCTGTTGCCAGGCCAGAACGTCTGGGCGGTGGTCGCCGGGCTCGGCCTCACCGCCCTCGTCGTCTTCGGATCCTTCTCCATCGTCGCTCAGGTCTTCAAGGTGCTGACGATCGCGCTGCTCGCCTACGTCATCGTGGTGTTCCTCCTGCATCCCGACTGGCCGGTCGTGGCGGTGAGCACGTTCGCTCCGCAGCTCCGACCCTCGCAGGGATACGTGGCGATGCTCGTGGCGATCTTCGGAACGACCATCTCTCCATACCTGTTCTTCTGGCAGAGCGCCCACCGTGTGGAAGAGCGTCGCGATGAGAACACCCGGGGCTCGAGCGCTGTTCCCCTGAAGACCGCGTCGCCGATCTTGGAGGCGAAGACGCTCCGCAAGGACCGGCGCGATGTCCTGACCGGCATGGTCTTATCGAACGTGGTCATGTGGGCGATCATCCTCTCGACGGCTCTGACCATCGGGGCCAGCGGCGGAGCGAACATCCAGACGGCGGAGCAAGCGGCCGCCGCCCTCGCTCCCCTCGCCGGACGGTCCGCATCCATCATCTTCGCGCTGGGGTTCATCGGTTCAGGCTTGCTCGCCGTCCCGATCCTCGCTGCATCAGGGGCCGTCGGTCTCTCGGGGCTGCTGCACAAGCGGTGGGGGTTCGAGCGGACCCCTCACCAAGCCCCGTTCTTCTACGTCATGGTGGCGATCGGTCTGGTGGGTGGGACCGTCCTCACGGTGTTGCCGGTCAACGTGATCCGATTGCTCGTGATCAGCGCCTTCGTCAACGGTCTCGCGGCGGCACCCTTCCTGATCCTCGTCATGCTGATCTCCTCGGACTCGAAGCTGATGGGTCGGGAAGCGAACGGCCCGCTCGCTTCGGTCCTCGGGTGGGGAACCGCGGCGTTGATGGCCACGGGTGTCGTCGTCCTGCTGGGCCGATACCTCTCCCGGGCGCTTTGAAAGGGTTGCCCCGGAGGCAGGAACGCGGCCATACTGCCCGAGCTCGAGCTGAGAGGTTCGAGCTGAGCGGTTCGAGCTGAGCGGTTCGAGCCCCCCTCACGACCGATGTCCGGAGGTGCGAGCGAGATGAAGGAGTGTCGATGGCCGGGCCGCGCCCAGCCCTCGTTCGCCGCGCCCGCCGGCTCCTCGGCTACTGGCGGTCGGAGACCCGGACGCTCCGCCAGGGCTTGGTCGCGCTCGTCATCAGCACGGCCGCGGGATTCGTCGCAGGGCTGACGCTCGCCCACATCACCGGCACCCTTGCGGACCTTCCCGGGTTGCTGATCCTGATCCCGGCCGCGGTCGGGATGAAGGGCACGATCTTCGGCGCGATCGGCGCACGCCTGGGCACGGCGAACGCGGCCGGCGTGCTGGAGATCAACCTGGAGCCGGGCGGCGTCCTGCGTCAGAACGTCGACGTCGCGATCCTCACCACCTTCTCGTCGTCCCTATGGCTCGCCCTGCTCGCGCGGTTCGCCGGTGCCCTGTTCGGCCAGCCGTCGATCTCCCTGTGGGATCTGGCCGTGATCTCGATCGTCGGCGGGGCGATCGGCTCGGTCCTGGTGCTCACGATCACGATCGGTCTGTCCGCGCTCTCCTATCGGCTGGAGTGGGACCTGGATTCCGTCTCGACGCCCATCGTGACCGCGCTCGGCGACATGACGACCCTCCCGAGCCTGTTCCTCGCCACCTTCCTGGTGCGCAACGAGGCGGTCGCCGTGGCGATCGGCGTCGTGGCGACCGGGGTGTCGGTGTTCGCTGCGGTCCGCTCGTACGTCGCCCGCGACCCACACGTCCGTCGCATCGTGCTCGAGATGACGGCGACGATCCTGCTCACCCCGATCCTCGACATCCTGTCCGGTGGCCTGCAGCAGGCCCGCCTCGCGGAGCTCGCGGCCGTCCCCGTCCTGCTGTCGTTGATCCCCCCGTTCGTCTCGCAGGCCGGAGCGCTGGGCGGCATCTTCTCCTCCCGGATCACCTCCAAGCTCCAGATCGGCGTGATCACTCCTTCGGGCCGTCCCGACACGCCCGCGATCGTCGACGGATCGATCGTGCTCGGGCTGTCCATCGTCGTCTTCACGATGATCGGCGCCATCTCGTGGGCGCTCGGAGCCGCGACCGGGCTGCCCGGGATGCCCGGCGCGTGGACGCTGATCGGGGCGACGCTCCTGGCGGGGCTGCTGGTCACCCCGCTCACCGTGCTCGCGGGGTACTACCTCGCCGTCGTCACCTATCGGTTCGGGCTCGACCCCGACAACCAGGGCGTTCCCATCATCACGAGCGTGATGGACCTGGCCGGCGTGGCGGTGGTCCTGATCGTCATGACATCATCCGGAGTGCTCCATGGATGAACACGAGCCGAACACCGTCAAAGACCTGCTCGTCGAGCTGAAGGACGCCTCCGAGCTGATGGTCGACCTCGCGTACGCGGCCGTCTTCTTCAACGAGGAGAAGCTGGCCGAGGAGGTCGGCCGGCTGGAGGAGCGATCGACCCTGTACCTGCGCAGGTTGCGGACGATCGCGATGCTCGCGGCCCGGAGCCCCGAGGATGCCGAGGGGATGGCCGGCGTGCTCTGGATCGCCGACGCGATCCAGAAGGTGGGCGACGCCGCTTCCGACATCGCCCGCGTGATCGCCGCCCGCCTCGGGATCCCCGACGCCCTCCGGCCGGACCTCCGGCATGCGGACGAGATGACCGCCCGGGTCCGTGTCCGCGACGGGTCGGCCGCGGCCGGCCACACCCTTCGGGAGCTCTCGCTCCCGACCGAGACCGGGATGTGGGTGATGGCGATCCGCTCGGACATGCGATGGGAGTTCGACCCCGGCCCGGACGAGATGGTCGTCGCCGGCGATGTTCTGCTCGTGAGCGGTCCGGAAGAGGGCGTCAACCTCGTCCGCGAGCTCGCCGGCGCCCCGCCGATCCCACAGGCGCCGGAGAGCGACGCCCCACCGCTGTCGGAGCTCGATCGTGCGGTCGACATCCTCGTGGAGATGAAGGACCTGGCGGAGGCGGCCGTCGCCCTCGCCTACGCGTCGATCCTGTTCAACAACCGCACGCTCGCCGCCGAGGTGGGCGTGCTCGAGGGTCGGTCCGACGTGTTGCAGGACGAGCTCGAGTCCTGGGTGCTGCGGGCGGCGCCGGAAGCGCGCAACGTCGACGAGCTCCGCGGGCTGTTCCGGCTCGCGAGCGCATCCGAGTCGATCTGCGATGCGGCGCGAGACATGACGTGGTACGTCGAGCACGGGGAACCGTTGCATCCCGTCGTTCAGATGGCCCTCGAGGAGACGGAGGAGACGAGCGTCGAAACGGTGGTCCAGCCCGGGTCGCCCGCCGACGGGAGGTCGCTGAAGGAGCTGCAGGTCGAGACCGAGACCGGGATGTTCGTGCTCGCGATCCAGCGCGGGTCGAGGTGGGTCTACCGGCCGCGCGGAACCTCGGTGCTCCGTGGGGGCGACCGGCTGATCTCGATCGGCCCCGAGGAGGGCGAGGAGGAGCTGATCGCCCTGTGTGGCGAGCAGCCCGTTCCCGTCGAGACGTGAGCCGCGCGCTGCTTGAGCCCCTTCGTGGCGGGGCCTACCCTGCGGGTGGATGGATGCGTACGTCTACATCCGGATCGCCTCGGGGTCCATGGCGGACGTGCTCGCCGGGCTCACGGCGAAGCCGGGGATCAAGCGCGTCGTGCCCACGGTCGGCGAGTGGGACCTCCTGCTCTACGCGCGGGGTGCGACGCTCGATGAGATCGGCAACGGCGTGCTCGCCGAGGTCCATCAGATCCCCGGCGTCGTGCAGACGATCACCGCTCCCGTCGTTCCCCCTGATCGCGCAGGGTTGTTCGGCATCGCCGTGTCGCCGCCGCAGATCCTCCCCAACGCCTGCTACGTCCACATCAAGGCCGCGATCGGCAAGGCGGTAGACATCGGCGAGGCGCTCGCGGGGATGGAAGAGGTCGACGGGGTTGCCCTGCTCGCGGGCCGATGGGACATCCTCGCCTGCATCGCCCAACCGTGGGAGACGGGGTGCGGCATCATCCTCGAGCAGGTCCACGCGATCCCCGGCGTGCTCTCGACGAGCACGCTGGTCTCGATCACGTTCGACGAGGGCGAAGAGGATCGCGACCAGTTCAGCGCCTGGAGCTGAGCGCACCGCACGCCGGGGCGCTCATCGGGCCGACTCGCGTACCCCCGCGGGCAACGAGAACCGGACCCCCTCCTCGACGATCGGGACCGACTCGACGTCGTCGAAGCCGTGCTCCGCGAGCCACGCCAGCATCCGCGTCACGAGGTGCTCCGGCGCGCTCGCCCCGGAGGTGACCCCGACGGTCGCGGCATCGGCCACCCAGGCGGGATCGACCTCGGTCTCGTCGTCGACGAGGTAGGCCGCCGCGCCGAGCTCCCGGGCAACCTCCGCGAGCCGGTTCGAGTTCGATGAGTTCTTCGAGCCGATCACCAGCACGACGTCGGCGCGGGGCGCGATCGCCTTCACGGCGTCCTGACGGTTCTGCGTGGCGTAGCAGATGTCCTCGCGCGGCGGCGGTTGGAGCTCCGGATACCGGCCCTTGAGCGCCTCGACGATCTGGCCGGTCTCGTCGACCGACAGGGTGGTCTGCGTCAGGTAGGCGATCGGTCCCGTCGGGAGCTCCACCTGCGCCGCGTCCTCGAGATCCTGCACCAGCACGGTTCGCTCCGGGGCCTGCCCGCTGGTCCCCTCGACCTCTTCGTGCCCTGCATGACCGATCAGCACGATCGTCCGGCCTTCGCCGGCGAAGCGCCGGGCCTCCACGTGGACCTTCGTCACGAGCGGACAGGTGGCATCGATCAGCCGGAGCTCACGCAGGCCGGCCTCCTCGTAGACCGATGGCGGCGACCCGTGGGCCGAAAGGACCGTGACCGCTCCGACAGGGACCTGGTCGATCTCGTCGACGAAGATCGCGCCCTTCGCCTCCAGGTCGCGGACCACGTGCAGGTTGTGCACGATCTGCTTGCGGACGTAGACGGGGGCGCCGTGCTTGTCGAGCGCCCGCTCGACCGCCTCCACCGCACGCTCGACCCCCGCGCAGTAACCGCGCGGGGCGGCCAGCAGCACCACACGGTGGCTCGGTCGGTTGCTCACCCTCACGGGCTCCATACCCTGCATGCTACGCACGAGCCGTCGTGACCGCCGGTCATACGGAGGTCGGTTGCCGTAACGTTCGCTCCGTCGTTAGGGTAGGACGACCTTCCTACGGACATCCCCCGTCCGTTCCCTTCCCGGCACCGTGCGTGCGCTTCCGCCTTCCCAGGGTCGGTTCGCGCACGCCACGTGGCCGGGACGTTGGAACGGGGGATGACCGCGGGGCGGGATAGGTCACACGTGAAGAGCGACGGACGCAGGAGGTGATGCGGACACCCACGACCTACCGCGGGTCGGCCGGAGAGAGCGGCGAACGGTTCGCCGGGCCGGTCCATGCGGGCGCAGCTGCCAGCTCCGCCCACCGCGGGGGTGAAGATGCCCATGAAGAACGCGATCCGGCCGCGTCGCGCACTCGCCGCGACGCTGATCCTGACCGCACTCATCATCGCTTCCCCCGGAGCGCAAGTTTCGGCGATGACGACCGACGCTTCGTACAGCTTCACGCCTGCCAAGATCTGCGCCATCCAGTGGCGAGACGGGACCCTGCAGGTGAAGAGGTTGATCCGGTGCGCTGCGCGCTACTACGGAGTCAACCCCGACAAGGCGGTGACGATCGCCCATCGGGAGTCCCTCTTCCACCCCGATGCCTATAACGCATGGAGCTGCGCGGAGGGCATCTACCAGCACCTGTGTAGGTACTGGCCGGGTCGCGCGTACGACTACGGATTCAAGGGCTGGTCGGCCTTCAACGCCCGCGCCAACATCATCGTGACGATGAAGATGGTTCGCCGGTACGGGTGGGCGCCCTGGAGCTGACCCCGGTCACCGGACGGGACCGCCCGGGCGAGGCTGCTCGGCGAGCAGCCCTCGGACGTCCTCCAGGGACGCCGCGACCGCGCTCGCCCCGGGTGTGTCCCGGTCCGTGATGATCCGTATCCCCGGGAAACGCTCCGCCGCGAGCGCCACGAGCTCGGCGAACGGACCGAAGACCACGAGCGCGTGCGGTCGCTCGACGTCGAGCTGATCCAGCGCCCCGCGGAGGTCGACCGCCCCCGGGACCAACTCCCACTCCGCGCCGACCGACGCGCGCCGTAGCCGGATCAGCGCGTCCTCGTCGGTCGCCACGCAGAGCACCTTCACGGCGCGACACACGAGTTACAGCCAGCCCCGGCGCTTGAACATCACGTACAGGACGCCGCCGGAAAGGAGCATCGTCCCCAGGGCGGCCGGGTACCCGAGTGACCAGCGAAGCTCGGGCATCCCGTCGAAGTTCATCCCGTAGATGCCGGCGATCAACGTCGGCACGAGGATGATCCCCGCCCACGCGGACAGCTTCTTCATGATCTCGTTGGAGCGGTTCGCGACCTGGCTCACGCGGACCTCGAGGAGCGAGGTGAGGAGGTCTCGGATGTTGTCGGCCAGCTCGGTCACGCGGATCACGTGCTCGGTCACGTCGCGGTAGTAGGGGGCGAGCGGTGGTCCGGTGAGCTTCGGCTCCTCCTGGAGCAGGTCGAGCGCCTGGCGGAGCGGCGCCGCGAAGCGACGGAGCCGGACGACCTCGCGTTTCAACAGGAAGATCTGCTCCTGCAGCGCGATCCCGCCGTCCTCGGCGGCTCCCTGGCTGAAGACGTCGTCCTCCAGATCGTCCGCGCGATCCTCGAACGCTTCGATGATCGAGAGGTAGCCGTCGACGACCTCGTCGATCAGCACGTACACGGCGAAGCCGCCTCCCTCGCTCGCGAGCAACTCCGGCTGCGCGCGCCACCGGCGCATGACGACCTCGAGCGAGAAGGGGCCGGGGCCGTAGCGAAGCGTGGCGAGGAAGCCGCGGCCGACGAACGCATGGAGCTCCTGGTCGATCAACTCCTCGTCGCCCGTCCCGGACCCGAGCTCGAGCGGGTGCACGACCGCGAAGGCGTACCCCTCGAAGAGCTCGACCTTCGGTCGTTGGTGCAGGTGATGCGCGTCTTCGATCGTCACCGGATGGAGCCCGAAGATCGACCCGAGCGCGTCGATCTCTTCCCCGCTCGGTTGTTCGGCGTCGATCCACACGAACACGTGCTCGTCCTCGAGGAGCCGTTCCGCGTCACCGAGCAGCAGCTCGCCCTCCATCGGGATGCCGTCGCGGAACGCATGCGCCTGGATCATGGCGGCGAGCGTACCCCAGCCCCCAGCGATAGCCTCGCGCATCGTGCTGCTGCCCGAACCGCTCCACCGATTCTGGATCTCGCTCGACGAGCTGTTCGCAGACGTCCTGCCGACGACGTGGGGCGCGGTCGTCACCGACGCCCGGTTCCCCGCCGTCTGGGACACGAACTACGCCCGCGTCGACGTCGCGGCCGAGGTCTCGGTCGCACAGGTCGAGGCCGAGCTGCTCCCCGCGCTCCGGCGCGCCAGGGTCGAGGTCGAGCATGTGGTCTCGTTCCACCACGAGGCGCACGGCGATCTGCTGGCGGAGCTCTCCTCCCGCGGGCACCGGATCTCCTGGGACCTCGCGATGGTCCTCGACGGGACCCCCGGGCGGGCCGGGCGCCGCGAGGAGGACATCGCGGTCGACGAGCTCCTCCCCGGCGACGAGCTGTGGACGGCCGCCACCGGCTCGATGCGCGACGTGTTCGGGGTTGAGCCGGCGGCGGCCGTCGAACAGCTCGTGACGCTCGAGCGAACGATCCTCGCCCCCGCCGGCAAACGATGGTTCGCCGTGCGGGACCACGATGGCCGACCGGTCTCGCTCGGCACGCTGCTGGTGCGCGCGGGAACGGGCTACATCGACAACGTGGCCACGGATCCCGCCGCGCGCGGACGCGGCTACGCCGGCGCCATCGTGACCCGGATCTCTGAGGAGAGCCGTGGGGCCGGCGCGGCCGGGCCGTTCCTGCTGACCGATCCGGGCTCGACCGACGTCGTCCGGTTCTACGAGCGGCGTGGGTTCGCGCCTGCCGGGTTCCTCGCCTCGACGAAAGGACCTATGCCGGTCGCGTGACGAGCGTGCCCTCGGGCACGATCTCGAACCGGATCCGGCGCCCGATCGCCCGCTCCAGCACGGCCGCGCGCTCCTCGGCCTCGGCGACGGCTCCCTCCGGGTTCGCCGAGCCCGACACGAGGATCCGCAGCTCACCGCGACGGATCTTCGCGCCGATCTCGACCACGTCGGACTCGTCCGCCCGGCCCAGACCGTGGGCGATCCGGAGGATCCCGGTGAGGACCTGGCAGGCCGCCCGTTCCTCCTGATCCAGACCCGCGAACGGCCCGTACGACGGCTTCGGCCAACCGGCGCCACGGTGGAAGCGGATCATCGAGGCCATCATCGCCACCTCCTGCGGCGAGAAGCCGCGGAGCCCACCGTGCTCCACGAGATAGGCGCCGTGGCGATGGCTCTTGTCGGGCGAGATCCGAACCCCGATGTCGTGCAGGCGGGCGGCGTGCGACAGCAGCTCGCGCTCGTGGTCTCCCAGGCCGTGCAGCTCCTTCGTCTCGTCGAACAGGTCCAGGGCGTGCGTGCGCACCGCGCCCTCGTGCTCACCCTCCGGTCCCCAGCGACGGGCGAGCCGGGCGACGGCCGCTTCGCGGACGTCGCCCGGCGAGGCCGGCGCCGGAGCGCCGATCTCGTCGAGGATCACGCCCTCGCGGAGCCCCCACTCGGAGTGCACCGCGCCGTCCGCGCCGAACACGGCGAGCGCGGTGGCGAGCACCACGGCGCCGGCCGGCAGCAGCTCGGCGCGTCGCTCGTCGATCCCGGGAAGGGCAAGTCGCTCGGACTGGTCGAGGTCGGCCAGCTCGCGAGCGAGGTCGTCGAGCGCGTCGAGCCGCAGCTCGAACTGGTTCAACGAGGCCGGCGGCGAGGGCCACCGCTCGGCAGCCAGGAGCCGGGCGAGCGCCCCCGCCGTCCCCCCCGCGGCGATGCAGAGCGCACCTTCGGGCGCGCCGGAGCGCTCGCGCGCGGGCGAGAGCAGCTCCTTGACCTCGGCCTTGATCGACCGCCGCTCGCTCCTGGACATCGGATCGGTCCGCACGAGCGTGGCCGTGATCCACGCGGCGCCCAGCGGGAACGTCTCGGTCCATCGCACCCGGCCACCGTCGACGAGCGCCACCTCGAGGCTCCCGCCGCCCAGATCGATCGCGATCCAGGGATCGGAGGCGATCGTGATGCTGGCACGGATCCCGGCGACCGTCGCGCGGGCCTCCAGGTCGCCGGAGAGGATCCGCAGCGGTGTGCCGATCGCCGACTCGATCGTGGAAGCGAGCTCCGGCCGGTTGACCGCCTCGCGGAAGGCCGCGGTCGCGACCGGGATCACCTCGTCCACGGCCGCCCGATCCGCGAGATCGCGGAACCGGCGGACCACCTGGGAGGCGCGATCCAGCGCGCCGGGCGGCACGCGCCCGGTCGCCGCGACGTCGGCCCCGAGGTTCAGCACGACGCGGTCGCGCACCACGGGGGTCAACCCCCCGTCGGGCTCGACGTCACCGACGAGCAGCTGGAACGAGGTGCTGCCGAGATCGAAGACAGCCACGCGCACGGCCCGGAGCCTATCTGGCGCGGTCGCGCGGCGGCGGCTCGTACCGGAGCCTGGATGGGAAGCCGACGTCGCGCTCCAGCACCCAGGTGGACCCCTTCTTCCATGCCATCGGCCCCTGGGCGGGCACCCCATCCTCGACGAGCGGGAGCACGACCTTCGGGATCACGTCGCCGTGGGTGCAGAGGACCGCGGGACCGGGAAGCGAGCGGATCGTCTCGAGGACGGCGTCGGCCCCCTCGAAGAGCCACGGAACCTCCTCGATCCGAAGACCACGATCCCGAGCGAGCGGCTCGACCGTCTGGATGCACCGATCCGCAGGGCTCGAAAGGATCCGCTCGACCGGCCGGCCGCGGAACGAGGCCACGAGCCCGTTCGCCTGCCGCTCGCCCTTCAACGAGAGCGGCCGGTGGCTGTCGTCTCCCCGCCACTGCACGCGCGAGCCCGCTTTCGCGTGGCGGATCAGGTACACGGGCTCCGTCAGCAGAGCCGCCTCGGCGAGCACCTCTCGGTCGCGTTCGTTCGTGAGGATGGCCGGAGCCGCCTCCACCGGGACCCACGACAGTGCGTCGACCTCGTGACCCGGTTGGAAGGCCTCGGTCCCGTCGGCCTTCACCAACCAGTACCGCACCACCTTCGGACGGCCGAGCGGGTCCGTGTAGCTCACGCTCTGCAGCTCGGGTCCGAGCTCTCCCGTCACCCCGGTCTCCTCGTGGACCTCGCGCAGCGCGGTCACCTGGAGCGACTCTCCGTCGAGCGCCTTCCCCTTCGGCAGCGTGAGATCGTCGTACCGGGGCCGGTGGACGACCAACGTCTCGAGGATGCCGGCCCGCCGTCGGAAGATCACGCCACCCGCCGCACGGATGACGTTGGCGCTCACCAGAACCGCCGCTTCTTCTTCGCGAGCGAGCGCCAGGCCTCCGGCCACGCCGCACGGGTCTCGACCCGCACGCGTTCGCGGCCGGCGCCGATCCACCCCGCCGCGAACGCGAGCGTGGGATCGGTCGCGGCCACGGCGGCCAGCTTGTCGATCGCGACCACGGCGTCCTGGTGCCGGCCGAGCACGTCCTGCAGACGTCCCGCGGCCTTCGCGAAGGCTGAGGCGCGATCGCCGACGAACGGCGCGAGCGCCTCGGCCGCGTAGCGCACACGCTTGGCGCGGATCCGCAACGCGTGTAGGACCGGGTCCGGTGAGGATCGGCCGGCCGCTTTGGCCCGGCGCGCAAGCGCCTTCCACACGGAGGACATCACCACTGCAGGATCGGGGGCATACGCGGGTCGTCGCAGCGGAGGATCGACGGCGATCGACATCAATGTCCTCAGCAGCTGCCCGTGCTCCGGCGCATCCATCGAGCGCCGGAGCCGCTCGAGCGCGGCCCCGCGCTCGAGCGCGACCGCCGAGGCGATCCGCGCGGCATCCGCGCGGATCGCCTCGGGCACGCCCGCGGTCTCCGCAGCCAGGTTCTCCAGGAACACGTCCCGGTCGCGGACCGCACCGAGCGCTCGCACGAACGCACCGAGGTGCTCGACCTGCGACGAGATCACGTCGACGTCGAGCACCGAGGACAGGGAGGCGGTATGCGACCGGAACCGCCTGACGGCGACCCGGGCATCGTGGATCGCCTCCGGGTCGTCCGTCCCGCGGCGGATCTCCGCGTCGTGCAGCATCATCCGCTCGACCGCGATGACCAGCGTCGTCTTGACGATCGCTGCGGGTTCACCCAGTACGACGAGATGCGACGGAGCAGCCCCCGGTCTCGCGGCGCCCATCGTCATCGACGTTCTCGGGCCCTCTCCGTCGCGAGCCTCATCATCGTGTCCTGAACGTCGACGCCTTGCTCGGTGGCCACCTTCGACCAGCCGCCGTCGGCCCGGAGCTCCCACGACAGCACGTCGTCGGCGAAGGTGATCTCGATGATGTCGTCCAATCGCTGCCGGAGCGCCGGATCGTCGACCGGCACTGCCACCTCCACCCTGCGATCCAGGTTGCGCGGCATCAGGTCTGCCGAGCTGATGTAGTAGCGGGCCTCCCGTTCCGGATCGCCGAACCGGTAGATCCGAGAATGCTCGAGGAACCGGCCCACGACCGATCGCACGCGGATCGTCTCCGACAGCCCGGGCACCTGCGGACGGAGGCAGCAGATCCCGCGGACCGCGAGATCGATCCGCACACCGGCCGACGACGCGTCGTACAACGCGTCGATCGTCTGCGGATCGACGAGCGAATTGAGCTTCAGAGCGATCCGACCTTCGTCGCCGGCGGCCCTCTGTTGACGGATCAGCTCGATGATCTGCGACCGCAACGCGATCGGTGCGACGAGCAACCGCCCGTAGCCCCGTTGGCGGCTGTAACCGGTCAGGAGGTTGAACAGGTCCGCCACGTCGTTGCCGAGCTGCTGGTCGGCCGTCAGCAGGCCGAGGTCCTCATAGATCCGGGCCGTGTCCGAGTTGTAGTTGCCGGTGCCGAGGTGCGCGTAGCGCCGGATGCCGGTCCCCTCGCGGCGCACGACCAGACACACCTTCGCGTGGGTCTTCAGCCCGACCACGCCGTACACGACGTGAACCCCCGCCTGCTCGAGCGTCCTCGCCCACGTGATGTTCGCCTGCTCGTCGAACCGGGCTTGGAGCTCCACGAGCGCCACCACCTGCTTGCCGGCTTCCGCCGCGCGGATCAGCGCTCGGACGATGGGCGTGTCCGCCGAGGTGCGGTAGAGCGTCTGCTTGATCGCCAGCACGTTCGGGTCGCGAGCGGCTTCCTCCACGAAGGCCTCGACCGAGGACGAGAACGAGTCGTACGGGTGGTGCACCAAGATGTCGCCACCGTCGCGGAGGACCCGGAAGACGTCCGGCGGTCCGTCCTCGGACACGAGCCGGGACGGGGTCACGGGGGTCCACGGCGGCTCCCTGAGCTCCGGCCGGTCGAGAGCGACCAGGCCCGTGAGGGCGCCGAGGTCGAGTGGGCCGTCGGTCTCGTAGATCTGATCCAGGTTCAGCTCGAGCTCGCGCATCAAGAGCGACCGAACCTCGGCGGTCATCGACCGCTCGATCTCGAGGCGCACGGACATCGCCCCGCGGCGGCGTCGAGACAACACCAGCTCGACCGCCGCGAGCAGATCCTCCGCCTCGTCCTCCTCGACCTCGAGGTCGGCATCGCGGGTCACTCGGAAGACGTGGTGGGTCACGATCTCCATCCCCGGGAACAGACGATCGAGGTGGTCGGCGACCACCTGTTCGATGGGGACGAACCGCTCGCCGTCGGGGAGCGGGAGGAACCGAGGCAGCAACGGCGGCATCTTGAGCCGCGCGAAGCGGCGAACCCCGGTGACGGGGTCGCGCACCAGCACGGCGAGGTTGAGCGACAGGTTCGAGATGTAGGGGAAGGGGTGCGCCGGATCGACCGCGAGCGGCGTGAGGACCGGGAAGATCCGCTCGACGAATGAGTTCGTGGACCACGCGCGATCTTCGTCGGTGAGGTCCGCGGTGTCGACCAGGCGGATCCCCTCTTTGTCCAGCGCCGGCCGGAGCTCGTCGGCGAACAGACGCTCGATGCGGGCAGAGGTCGCCAACACCCGCTCCCGGATCTCAGCGAGCTGCTCCTCCGGGCGCATCCCGTCCGGGGTCGTCGCGGTGACCCCGGCCTCCACCTGATCGAGCAGCCCGGATACGCGGATCTGGAAGAACTCGTCGAGGCCTTGCGAGCAGATCGCGATGAACTTCAGCCTCGCGAGGATCGGTCTCCCCGGATCCTCGGCGAGCGTCAGGACCCGTTCGTTGAAATCCAGCCACGACAGCTCCCGGTTGAGGTAGTGGGTGACGAGATCCTCGGTGGCTGCGGGGAGGGGTTCCATCTGGACCGATGCTACCCGGCAGCCCCGTCCTCGGGATGTTCCGCCCTTCCCTTACGTGGGCGGCGCGGTCATCAGGCGTACTTGAGCACGACGCTCTCGACGACGTTCGCGACGTTCTCGAGGCCGTCGAGCGCTTCCTCGAGCGTCTCGGTGACTTCCTTCCATTTCAGGACGTCCATCGCCTTGTAGTCGCCAGAGAACATCTCCGCAACCGCGCGCCGGAAGACCCGGTCGCCCTCGTTCTCGAGCCGGTTGATCTCGATCCAATACGGCTCCAGCCGGGTCCGGTCGAGCGACGGAAGGGCCGCGAGAGCGTGCTCGGTCTGTTCGGCCGCATGAAGGAGAACCTCGATCTGTTGGATCATCCACGGCTTCGGTTCGACGATGTTGTGCAGCACGAAGACGTCGGCCGCCTCCTCCACGGCATCCAGGACGTCATCGAGCGCCGTGGCCAACGTGTAGATGTCCTCGCGGTCCATCGGTGTGATGAACGTCGTGTTCAAGCGCCGGATCACATCGTGGGTGATCTCGTCTCCGTCGTGCTCCCGCTCCTGGATCCGACGTGCCTTCAGCTCCACGTCTCGGTAGTCATCCACGAGGTCACGGAGCAATGCCACTGCTTCGCGGATGTTCACTGCGCTCTTCGAGAACAGCTCGAAGAAGGCATCCGTGCGCTGCGAGATCTTCAGCCTCATCGGTGACTCCTTCCGGCGCGAGGTCGATTCTCGTCACGTCGCGCGAGGATCTCCTCGGTCGCGAGCAAGATGAACCACATCAGGGAGAGTGCGCCCATCGACAGGTTGACCCACCGATACTTCTCGGGTGTCGGCGCCAGCAGCAGGAGGCAGGTGGCCGACATGGCCAGGAAGAACCAGGACCGCCTCGAGAGCCTCACCGCAGCCCCCTGAACGGCAGGTAGGCGAGCCACGCCATGACGAAGGCGCCCGGGATCGTGAGGACCCACGCCCAGACGACGCGCCCGGCGACCCCCCAGCGGACCGCCGACAGGCGTTGCGTCGTGCCGACGCCGACGATCGCTCCGGCGATCGTGTGCGTCGTGGAGACCGGGATCCCCGCGAGCGTCACCCCCCAGATCGCGGTCGCGGCGGCGGCCTCCGCAGCCATACCGCCGACCGGCTGGAGTTTCGTGATCTTCGATCCCATCGTGTGGACGATCCGCCACCCACCGAAGAGCGTGCCGAGCGCGATCGCCGCATGCGCGGAGAGCACGACCCACAGCGGGACATCGGACCCCTTGGCCAGCAGACCGTTCGCGATCAACAGCGCCAGGATCACCCCCATCGTCTTCTGCGCGTCATTCCCGCCGTGCCCCAGGCTGAACGCTGCGGCGGAGAACAGCTGGCCTCGTCGGAAGCCACGATTGAGCTTCTCGACCTTCCGATAGCGATGGAACACCCAGTAGACGCCGGTCATGAACGTGAACGCGAGGAGGATCCCCACGATCGGCGAAAGCACGATGAACACGAAGATCTTCTGGTATTCGGACGCGACGAGCGTTCCCCAGCCGGCCGTCGCGACCGCGGCGCCCGCCAGACCGCCTACCAGCGCGTGCGAGGAGCTGGTCGGGAGTCCCAGGATCCACGTCACGATGTCCCAAAGGATCGCCCCAACCAGGGCGGCGAAGATCCCGGCATTCGTGAGCGTGCCCGGGTGGACGACTTTGGAGATCGTGTCGGCCACCTTGGTACCGAAGATGAGGAACGCCACGAAGTTGAAGAACGCGGCCCATACCACGGCTTGCCTCGGCGTCAGGACGCGCGTCGAAACGACCGTGGCGATCGAGTTCGCGGCGTCGTGGAAACCGTTGAAGAAGTCGAACGACAGCGCGACCAGGACGATCAGCGCGATGGTGATCGTCATGCGAACTTGGCCACCACCGACTCGATCTGGTTGGCAACATCCTCGCAGCGATCGATCGCCGCCTCGACCTGGGCAAGTAGGTCCTTCCACATCAGGACCTCCAATGCCCGGTAGTCACCGGAGTAGAGGTCGGCCACCGCGCGCCGGTTGATCCAGTCCCCCTCGCGCTCCTCCCGCTTGATCACCGAGACGTCCGAGGGAACCTTCCGGATCTGTTGGAGGTGCCCGACCGCGCCCACCATCGCTCCACACGTCCGCGCGAGCGTCTCGACCTGCTTGCGGAACCACGGGAACGGCTCGTCGATCGGGAGGAGCTCGATCAGGTCCGCGACGCCGTGCTGGTAGTCGAGCACGTCATCGAGCGCGGTCGCCAACCGGTAGATGTCGTGCCGGTCGATCGGCACCACGAACGTCGTGTTCAAGGTCCCGATGATGCGGTGCGTGAGTGCATCGCCATCGTGCTCCAGCCGGCGGATCTCGGCTGCGTGCTCGGCTGCGTGCGGCAGGTCGTCAACGAGCGCGAGCAGCTCCCCGGACGCCTCGGCGACGTTGCGCGCGGCCGCGTCGAGAAGATCGTAGAAGACGAGCTCGCGCGGGATCACCTGGAACGGCACGGTCGTGGCTCCTCGTGTCCGATGTCTCCGGTCTTCGGCCTGCGGCCTGCGGCCTGCGGCCTGCGGCCTGCGGCCTGCGGAAGGTACCGGGTGCCACCCCGGGTGTCCAGCGGGTGGACGAAAGATGAACGACGAGGTCGGAGGCTGCCTCAGCCGACGAACTTGTACCCGAGCCCGCGGACCGTGAGCAGCAGCTCCGGGTCGTGCGGATCCTGCTCGATCTTCTGACGGATCCGCTTCACGTGAACGTCGAGCGTCTTCGTATCCCCCACGTAGTCGTGACCCCAGATCTCCTCGATCAGGAACTCGCGGGTCAGCAGGCGGCCGCGGCGTCGCAGGAACGCCTCGAGCAGCTCGAACTCCTTCGGGGGGAAGGCCACCAGCCCTTCGCCGACCCGGACCTCATGCTTCGCGACGTCCATCTCGATCGGGCCCCCGTTGAGCATCTCCTCCGCCGCCGCCGGTGCCTGCATCCGCGCGCGCCGCAGGTGCGCACGCACGCGGGAGACGAGCTCGCGGATCGAGAACGGCTTCGTGACGTAATCGTCGGCGCCGAGCTCGAGGCCCGCCACCTTGTCCGCCTCGGAGTCCTTCGCGGTCACCATGACGATCGGCACGTTGGACTCCTGGCGGATCAGCCGACAGACATCGAGCCCCGACAGCTCGGGCAGCATGAGGTCCAGGATCACCAGATCGGGATCGTCGTTGCGGAACCGCTCGATCGCCTTGCGCCCGTCGACCGCCAGCGTGACGGTGAACCCCTCCTGCTCGAGCGAGTACCGGATCGATCCGGCGAGCGACTCCTCGTCTTCCACGAGGAGGATCCGGCGTTGCGTGTCGCTCACGCCTGCACCTCGTGCGAAGCGTCGGTGAACTCACGGAACTCGCCCGTGATCAAGAAGCTGACCTGCTCGGCGATGTCCACCGCGTTGTCGCCCACGCGCTCGAGCGCGCGCGCTGCGAGGTTCATGTGCAGCCCCCAATCGAGCGCCGCGGGATCGTCCGCGAGCTTCAACGCCTCCAGATGCGTTGCTCGGTTGAGGCGGTCGACGGGGTCATCCATCGTGGGCAGCCGGAGCGCGAGCTCGAGGTTCCGCGTCGCGAGCGCCTCCAACGCCGTGCGGAGCATCTGCACGACCAGGTCGCCCATCTCGCGGATCTGTCCCCGCATCGCGTCGCTCCCCGGGAGATCCTTCGCGATCAGGTACAGCTTGGCGATGTTCACGGCCTGATCCCCGATCCGCTCCAGATGCAGGCTGGAATGGATGATCGCCGAGATCAGCCGCAGATCGGCGGCGACGGGGGTCTGGAGCGCGAGCGTCCGCAACGTCCGCTGTTCGATGTCGAGGTACCGATGGTCGATCGAATCGTCCAGGTCGATCACGCGCTGGGCCTGATCCGCGTCGCCGTGCGTGATCGCGTGCACGGCCCCCTGGACGGCGGTGCCCGCCAGCTCGCCCATCTCCAGGATCTCGCGTTGCAGATCGTCGAGCTCGCCGTGGAAGCTCCGCCGCGTCTCGGTCATCAGCCGAACCGCCCCGTCACGTAGTCCTCGGTCCGTTTGTCGTCCGGGGTGGTGAACACCTTCTCGGTGGGTCCGAACTCCACGACCTCCCCGAAGAGCATGAAGAGGGTCCAGTCCGAGACCCGGGCGGCCTGCTGCATGTTGTGGGTCACGATCACGATCGTGTATCGCTCCTTGAGGTCGCCGACGAGCTCCTCGATCCGGAGCGTGGACGCCGGGTCGAGCGCGGACGCGGGCTCGTCCAGCAGGATGACCTCGGGCTCCACCGCCAGCGCCCGCGCGATGCACAACCGCTGCTGCTGCCCGCCCGACAGGCGTCCGCCCGGCTCATCCAGCCGGTCCTTGACCTCGTCCCAGAGCCCGGCGGCCCGGAGGGCACGCTCGCCCCGCTCCGTCAGCTTCGATCGCGGGATCCGCTCGCCCGAGAGCCGGAGCCCCGCGGTCGCGTTGTCGAGGATGCTCATCGTCGGGAACGGGTTCGGCCGTTGGAACACCATGCCGATCCTCCGACGCACCGCCACCGGGTCGACGTCCGTCCCGTAGATGTCGGTCCCGTCGAACAGCACCTTCCCCTCCACGCGCGCGCCGCGGACCTCCTCGTGCATCCGGTTCAGGCATCGGATCAGCGTCGATTTCCCGCAGCCGGATGGCCCGATGATGGCGGTGACGGATCCCGGTCTCGCGGTCAGGCTGACGTCGTGCAACACATGGTTCGAGCCGAACCACGCATCGAGGTCGACGGTCTCCACTTTCCTCACGCGATCCTCTTCTGCTGACGGTTGGACAGGATCCGCGCCGAGATGGCCAGGAAGAGTACCGCGGCCAGCAGCACGAGCGCCCCACCCCAGGCGATGCTGTGGAGCGCCTCGACGGGGGTCCGGGCGTAGTCGTAGACCCGCAGCGGCACCGCGTCGGTCGGCGCCCGGATGTCGGTGTTGATGTGGTCGTTGCCGAGGGCGGTCAACAGGATCGGCGCGGTCTCTCCCAGCGCTCGCGCGACCGCGAGCATGACGGCCGTCAGGAGTCCGGCGCCCGCGGTCGGCATCACGACCCTGACGATCGTCTTCCACCGGGGAAGGCCCAGCGCCAGGGCGCCCTCGCGCAGCTCCTGGGGGACGAGCCGCAGCACCGCCTCGCTCGCGATCGCGACGATCGGCCACATCAACACGACGAGGGACAGTCCGCCGGCGAGCGCGGAGAAGTTGCCCAGCGCGACGACGACGAGCGCCCAGATGAACGCTCCCGCGACGATCGAGGGCGTGGACAGCAGCACGTACGCGACCAGTCGGATCCCCGACGCGGTCCGGCCCTTCCCGTACTCGGCCAGGTAGATCCCTGCGAGGATCCCGAGCGGCACGGCGATCACCGTCGCGATCCCGACGATCAGGCCGGTCCCCACGAACGACTGCACGATCCCGCCCTGCTGCGGGTTCAGCGGACCCGCCGGCTCCTTCGTGAAGAAGTTCCACGAGAGGGCGCCGACGCCCTTCGAGACGACGTAGACGGCGATCCAGGTAAGGGGGACCAGCGCCAACCCCGCACAGGTCCACAGGAAGACCGTGAACCCCGTGTCTTTCACTCGACGGATGCCCCGCACCGGGCCCAGCGAGACGGTTCCCGCGGCGGCGCTCATCCGGCCGTCGGCAAGACGCCTTGGGTGACCGGCACGTTCGCCGAGGGACCGCTGACCAGCTCGGCCGTGCGACGCACCAGCAGGCGAGACAACAGCGCCAGGATGAACGCCATCACCACGAGCGTCACGGCGAGTGCGAGCAACGCCGACCGGTGCAGTCCGACGCTCGTCGCCTCACGGAAGCTGCTCGCGATCCACGACGGGATCGTGGCGCCCGGATCCATGAGCGACCAACCGATCCGCGGCGTGTTCCCGACGACCAGGGACACCGCGATCGTCTCTCCGAGGGCCCGGCCCAGCCCGAGCATCGAGGCCCCGACGATCCCGCTCCGCGCGTACGGCAAGACCGCGAGGCGCACCGACTCGTACCGCGTCGCTCCGAGCGCGAGGGCGGCCTCGCGGAGATCCCGCGGCACGACGGCGATCACCTCGCGGCTCACGGCCGTCACGATCGGCAGGATCATGATCGCGAGGATCACGCCGGCCGTGAACAGGTCCGGGCCCTGGGCCTTGCCGTGGAAGACGGCTCCGATCGCCGGCACCTTCCCGAGCGTGCCGATCAGGAACGGTTCGACGGACGAATCGAGGATCGGCTTCAGCACGAACAGCGCCCAGAGGCCATACACGACGCTCGGGATCGCGGCGAGGATGTCCACGAAGACGGCGAGCGGGTTGGCGATGGCCCCACGCACCTGGTTGAGCAACAGGGCGAGCCCCACCGCGATCGGCACCCCGATCACGATCGCCACGCCCGACGTGACGAGCGAGCCGAAGATGAACGGCAGCGCGCCGAACGCCTCGCGCCCCGCTACGGGGTTCCACGAGGTTCCCACGAAGAAGTGCAGCCCGAACCTGTCGAACGTGCGCCACGCCCCGGTGGTCAACTCGACCAGCAACAGCGCGAGGAGCGCGATCAGGCCGAGCCCGACCACCAGCGTGGTGCCGCGGAACCCTCGATCGATCAGGCGCGACCGGCGCACGCGCGCCGGCGCACCTGCACCCAGGACGACGGTCGGTTCGCTCACCCGGTGACGGCCGGCGAGGCGGTGAGCGCTTGACCGCTCGCCGTCATCGCCGCCAGGGCGGCGAGCGCCTTCGACGCGACGTCCGGCGGGAGCGGCGAGTAGTTCAGCTGCTGCACCGTCGACTGTCCCTTCGTGAGCGCCCACGTGACGAAGTCGAAGATCGTCTGGGCCTTGTTCGCGTCCGTTCCGTCCTCGTACAGGAGCAGATAGGTGGTGGTGGCGATGGGGTAGGCGCCCGTCGCGGATGGATCGAGGATGTTGGTCGTCGGCTGGATCGGGAACGTGAGGCCGCCGCCCGCTTTGCTGATCGAATCGATCGACGGCGCGATGAACGAGCCGTCGGCGGCCTTGATGGCGCCGATCCCTAGGTTCGCCGACACGGCGAAGTCGAACGAGAGGTACCCGATCGAGCCGTCGGTCTGGCCGATCGCCGCCGCGACGCCGTCGTTCCCGTCGCCGCCGGTGCCCGTCGGCCATTGGACGGCCTTGTCGGCCCCGACCTTCGTGTCCCAGTCCTTACTCTGGGAGGAGAGCCACGACGTGTACACGAACGTCGTTCCCGATTCATCGGAGCGATGGACGACGGATATCGGCGTGCTCGGCAGACCGACGCCCGGATTCAGCGCCGCGATGGCCGGGTCGTTCCAGGTCTTGATGTCACCCAGGAAGATCTTGGCAGCGGTCGTGCCATCGAGCTTCAACCCCGTGTCGAGCCCGGAGACGTTGTACGCGATCACGACCCCGCCGAGCACGGTCGGCAGCTCGATGGAGCCCGTCGGCAGCGCCTTGATCTCATCGGCCTGCAACGGCGCGTCCGAAGCACCGAAGTCCACGGTCTTGGCGGTGAACTGCTCGACCCCACCCCCCGAGCCGATCGCCTGGTAGTTGATCTTCGCGCCCGACTCGATCTGTTGGAAGTCCTTGAACCACTGCTCGTAGATCGGATCGGGGAAGGTCGCCCCGGCGCCGGTCAATGCCGTTCCCTCGAACCCCCCGCCACTCGACCCGCTGCTGCTGGAGCTGCTGCTGCACGCGACCGCGACGAGCGCGATCGCAAGCGCGAACGCCCCCGCTCCCGCGAGCCTCCGTGTCTTCCTCATCCCGCTTCCCCTCCTCGAGCTCGACGATCGGACCTCCGCGACCCGAGGCTAGGAAGCCCACATGGCACGAGCGGGGCCCCTCGATGAACGGACGATGAACGCATCCATCGAAGCCGGACGCTTCCTACGGTGAAGGGGCGCCGGCTCGCACCACGGGGAACGGCGACCGAAGCCTTGGTGAACGCCCGATGAAGTACTCGGAGACGCCCGTACACTCGGGCTCGATGGCGGATGCGCTGCTGGTCGCCGGGATCGCCGCCGGGGCGGTCGCGGTTGGAGTCGCCGCCGCGGGAGTGACGGCCCGAAGGCGCCTCGCGCGGATGCGCGACCAAACCCTCACGGCACAGACGTCCCTCGAGGCGATCGAACGAGCCTCGATGGAGGAACGCCGGATCCGCGACACGATCCTTTCGTCGATGCGTGAAGGCGTGTTGTTGGTCGATCGGGAAGGCCGTTGCGTCTTCGCGAACGATGCGCTCGTCAGGCATCTGGGAGGATCACCAGCCTCCCTCGACGAGCTCTTCCCCACCGAGATCCGACACGCCGCGAGACGCGCCGGCTACACCGGGGCCGCGAACGCCGTCGAGGTGGAGACCGGGGTGCCGTCGCGCTGGCTTCGCGCCAGTTCCCAGCCGATCGATGACGGGGGATCGGTCCTGGTGGTCGTGCACGATGTGACGGAGGCACGGAGGCTCGACGCGGTCCGACGTGACTTCGTCGCGAACGCGTCGCACGAACTGAAGACGCCTGCGGCGTCGATCCGCGCCGCGGCGGAAACCCTGCTCAACGGTGCGCTCGAAGACCCGCCCGCCGCGCGCCGGTTCACGGAGCAGTTGCAGCGAGACGCGATGCGGCTGTCGCGCATCGTGTCCGACCTGCTCGACCTGTCGCGCCTGGAGGGCGGGAGCGACCTCGCCGAGCGCGTTCGGCTCGACGTGATCGCGACCGACGAGGTCGAGCGACTGAGTGATCGCGCGGCGGAAGCCGGGGTCGCGATCGAGCTGCATGCCGACGGTGTGCCTTCGTTCCCGGGATCGGGCCGTGACCTCGCGCTGCTCGTGCGCAACCTGATCGACAACGCGGTCCGCTCCACGCCATCGGGCGGGCGGGTGGATGTATCGGTCTCCGCGGAGGACGGGAAGGTCATCCTGCAGGTCGTGGATACCGGGGTGGGCATCCCCCAACGGGATCTCCCTCGGATCTTCGAGCGGTTCTACCGTGTCGACCGCGCACGTTCGCGCGAGACCGGTGGCACCGGTCTCGGGCTCTCCATCGTTCGTCACGTCGCCGAGAACCACGGGGGCGAGGTCAGGGTGACGAGCGAGCTGTCGGCCGGATCGACCTTCGTCGTCCGGCTGCCGGTCGCCGGCACGTCGCGAGCCGAGGCCCCGTAGCCGACGCCCATTAGGCTGACGCCGTGATGGCCACCCTCTTCCTGATCCGGCACGCCCTCACGGCCCAAACCGGCCGGGTCCTCTATGGGCAGGCCCCCGGCATCGACCTCGATGACCGTGGGCGAGCCGAGGCTGCGAGGCTCGCCGAGCGGTTCGCCTCGGTGCGGCTGACCGCCATCTACTCGAGCCCGCTCGATCGATGCACCCAGACCGTGGAGCCGCTCGCGGCCGTCAAGCGGCTGCGCGTCTCGCTCGCTCCCGCCCTGATCGAGATGGACACGGGGTCGTGGACCGGACGGACGCTGGCGCAGGTGCGCCGGACCAAACTGTGGCGGGTCGTCCAGGCGGAGCCCTCACGGTTCCGGTTCCCCGGCGGCGAGGGCTTCGTCGAGGCCGAAGCGCGCGCCGTCGCCGCCGTCGACCGCATCGCACGCAGGCACCCGCGCGGACGGGTCGCCGTCGCCACGCATGGGGACATCGTCCGCATCGTGCTCGCCCACCTGCTGGGAACGCCGCTGGACGACTTCCAGCGGATCGTCGTCGATACGGCGTCCGTCTCCGTGGTCGTGATCGACGGGAGCCACCGCCGGGTCGTGCTGGCGAACGACACCGGTGGGCTCGAGCGGTTCGGGGAACCGGCCGTCGCCCCGTGGGAGGCTGCGGCCGACGGCGGGCGCCGCCGCCGGGGGAAGCTGCGAGGATAACCATCGTGGAGCTCGGACCCGTGGATCGGATCACCGCGGATGCGCTCGGCGAGCCGGGGATGCGGACCTTCTACCTGCAGGCCCGTGCCGGTGACGAGCTCGTCACCGTGGTCGTCGAGAAGGAGCAGGTGGTGCTCCTTTCGCAGTCGGTCCTCGAGCTGCTCGCCGAGGTGCCGCTCGAGACCGCGCCGCTCGATGAGACCGAGCTCGCGCTGGAAGAGCCCGTTGATCCGCTGTTCCATGCGGGGCGACTGTCGATCGGCTACGACCCGGACGATGACCGGTTCCTGCTGGAGGTGACCGAGGTCGAACCGGACGACGAAGACGAGGAGGACGCTGGAGACGAGGGCTCGGGGCTCGTCGACGACGATCCTCTCGCGCTCGCTCTGGAAGGCGAGCCGGAGACGATCCGGCTGTGGGCCTCTCGCGAGCAGATGCTCGCGTTGTCCCGTCACGGTGCCGAGGTCGCCCAGCGCGGCCGCCCCACCTGCCGGTTCTGCGGCAACCCGATCGACCCGGAGGGCCACGTGTGTCCGGCAACGAACGGGCACCGCGCGGCTCGCGCGTGATCCCGCGCGCGCTCGCGGAGGGCGAGATCGAGGTCCTCGGACTGATGCCCGACTCATCGAACGACACCTTGCTCGCGCGCTGTCACGTCGAGGGCGAGGAGTGCTTCGCGATCTATAAGCCCGAGCGCGGCGAGACGCCGCTGTGGGATTTCCCCGAGGGGACCCTCCATCGCCGCGAGGTGGCCGCCTACGTCGTCGCCGACGCCCTCCGGTGGCCGAACGTCCCGCCCACGGTGCTTCGCGATGGACCCGAGGGCCCCGGGTCGCTCCAGCTGTTCGTTCGGTTCGACTCGAGCCAGCACTACTTCACCCTCGGGACCGAACGGGCGGATGACTTCCGCCGCGTGGCCCTGTTCGATGTGATCATCAACAACGCGGACCGGAAAGCAGGGCACTGCCTGCTGGGCGATGACGGGAAGATCTGGCTGATCGATCACGGCGTGAGCTTCTCGGACGAGCCGAAGCTACGAACGGTGATCTGGGAGTTCGTGGGCGAGCCGATCCCGGACGAGCTCTGCGCCGATCTGACGGGGCTCGCGACCGCGCTCGAGCCGGGAGGCCACGCCCGCGCGGAGCTCCGGAAGCTGCTTGCCGAACCCGAGGTGGCGGCGACGGCCGACAGGCTGGGGCGGTTGCTGGCGCTCGGACGGTTCCCGGAGCCCGACCCGGGGGTCCGGCCGTTCCCATGGCCCCCGATCTGAGCCTCGGCTTCACGTCGGTCACCACCCCCCTCGGCGAGCTCACGATCGTCGCGACGGACGTCGGGATCGTGGCCGCGGGGTTCCCCGCCGACCGGGGGTCGTTGCTGGCCCAAGTCGAGCAACGCCTGGAGGCACGGGCGGCGCGCGCGGACCGCGCGCTGGCCGCGGCTCGCGAGGACGTCCGCGCGTACTTCGCGCGGAGCGTCCGGGCCTTCGGCGTGCCGGTGGACCTGCGGTCGGCCGGCACGCCGTTCTCCCGGGCCGTCTACGAGGTGACGATCGCGGTCCCCTACGGCGAGCTCCGCACGTACGGCGACGTCGCCGGGGCCGCCGGCCGGCCGCGCGCATGGCGCGCGGCCGGCCACGCCCTCCGCGTCTGCCCCATCGAGCTGTGGATCCCGTGCCACCGGGTGGTTCCGGCCGGCCCGGGCTTCGGGACCTACGGAGGACATCCGGAGCGCCGCGAGTTCCTCCTGCGTCTCGAAGGGGCGATCTGACGAACCCGGACGTTCTTGGGCGCGTACGAGAACATGTGGGCATGTCTCGGCTGACGGTCGCGCTGCTCGCCGGCGCGATCGTGCTCGTGGGATGCGGCTCGGGCGGGACCACGTCGGCAGCGAGCGGCGGCAACTACTCCGCCGAGGTCGGCAGCACGGATCTCTACGCGAAAGCGCCGCAGCGGTTCCAGATCGGCGTCTTCCGTTCGTCCGACCAGGGCGTGCAGCTGCTCACCTCGGGAGCGATCGACCTCCAGCTCACTCCCTTCCAGGGTGGTCCGGGGACACCGCTGCAGGGGAAGGCGCACTACGTCGGCGCCCCCGGGACCGGAGCGGACACGGGCACCCCGGAGCTCACCGACCCGAGCGCGGCTCGTGGCGTCTACGAATTCGACGGGACGTTCGATACCGCAGGGGTCTGGCAGGCCGACGTCGGCTTCGACGTCGACGGCACGCATCAGTCCCTCTCCACGGAGTTCCAGGTCGGCGCGAAGCCGATCCTGCCCGCGCCGGGCGAGCGCGCCCTTCCATCCAAGAACCTCACGATGAGCTCCCACGTCGATCCAGCGGCGATCGACTCCCGCGCCCAGGGTGGCGCCCCGGTTCCGGACCCCGAGCTCCACCGGGACACGATCGCCGCCGCGATCGCCGCTCACCGCGCCGCCCTCGTGCTGTTCTCGACCCCGGTCTATTGCCGGAGCCAGTTCTGCGGTCCGTCCACGGACGCGCTGGAGCAGATCGCGAAGACCGGTCCGAGGAACGCCGACTACATCCACGTCGAGATCTACGCGAACTACGACAAGCACCAGATCAACCACGCCGCCGCCCAGTGGCTCCTGCGCAACAACGATCTCACGGAGCCGTGGCTGTACCTGATCGCTCCGAACGGCATGATCGCCGATCGCTGGGGGCCGCTGTTCGACCCGAGCCAGGTCATGGCCGAGCTCCGTCGCGTCGCCGGCTGAGGCCGGCCTTCGGCTCTGCGCGCCCATCGGCTGTTACGGTGCTCGCGCGATGCCCGTCCAGGACCACGAGCACTTCGGGCCGGCGGATGCGGCTCTGGTGGCGACCCGGGCCGGAACCCGCGCCACGTGGATGTCGCTGGGTGGTCTCGCGGTCACTGCCGCGGTCCAGCTCGTCGTCGCGATGCTGTCGGGGTCCGTCGCACTGCTCGCCGACACGATCCACAACCTGACGGATGCGCTGACGGCGATCCCGTTGCTGATCGCGTTCCGGCTCGCCCGCGAGCCGCCGAACCGGCGCTACCCGTACGGCTACCACCGCGCGGAAGATGTCGCGGGTCTCGTGATCGTCGCGTTCATCCTCTCGTCGGCGGTCGTGGCGGGCATCGAGGCGATCCGCCGGTTGATCCACCCCCAGGGCATGACCTCGGTCGGACTGGTGCTGGTCGCCGGGTTCGTGGGGTTCGCCGGCAACGAAGCCGTAGCCGCCTACCGCATCCGCGTAGGACGCCGGATCGGGTCGGCGGCCCTCGTGGCCGACGGTCTGCACGCGCGGGTCGACGGGCTCGCGTCCCTCGGGGTCGTCGTCGCCACGATCGGCGTCATCCTCGGGTTCGACCGGGCCGACGCGATCGTCGGGCTCGCGATCACGATCGCGATCCTCATCACGCTCTGGCGCGCGGCCCGCGCGGTGCTGCACCGTGCGCTTGACGGGACCGATGAGACCACCCTGGCCCTTATCGAGGCGGTCGCGGGCGCGGTCGACGGCGTCGAACACGTCACGGAGGCGCGCGCCCGCTGGAGCGGCCACCGGCTGCTCGCCGAGCTCAACGTCGCGGTCCTGCCGACGCTCACGGTCCACGAGGGCCACGCGATCGCGGACGACGTCCATCAGGCCCTGCTCCACGAGGTCCCCCGGCTCGCCGACGTCATGGTCCACGTCGATCCGCACGACCACGAACCGCACGGCTGATCCACAGGGCGCATCTCCGCCCCGCCCGTACGATTGCCCACGTGGATCCGACGCCCGTCCCGCCCCCGCCACCGGTCATCGAGCATTGCTACCGGCACCCCGACGTCGAGACCGGCGTGCATTGCACGCGCTGCGGGCGGCCGATCTGCACCGATTGCATGTACCCGGCTGCGGTTGGACATCAGTGCCCTGAGTGCGTGAAGGAGGCGCGGCAGGAGTTCCACCGGCCCGCGCGCCGACCTACCGCCTCGACCGGTCGCGGCCTCACGCTCACGAACCTGATCCTGCTCTCGCTCATCGGGGTGTACGTCCTGGAGGTCGCCGCCGGCGGTCCGAGCTCGCTCGTCGGCGGACCGACCACGCCCACGCTCGTGCGGCTGGGTGCCAACGTCGGCCTCTTCCAGACGCGAGGCGAGATCGTCGGCGTGGCCACGGGCGAGTGGTGGCGCTTGATCTCGGCGATGTTCCTGCACGCGGGGCTGCTCCACATCGCGTTCAACGGCTACGCCCTGTACATCGTGGGCGGCGTCGTCGAACAGGAGCTCGGTCGCTGGCGGTTCGCGGTGCTGTATGCCGTGACAGGGTTCTGTGCGTCGGTCGCGAGCTACGCGATCGGCGCACCGCTCGTCCCGTCCGTCGGCGCCTCGGGAGCGATCTTCGGCCTGTTCGGGGTCTTCTTCGCCTACAACTACCAGCGGCGACATCTCGTGTTCTACGCGGCGCGGATGCGGAGCATGGGGACGTTGATCCTGATCAACCTGGTGCTCACGTTCACGTTCCCCGGGATCGACTGGCGGGGCCACCTCGGTGGGTTGACCACCGGGATCATCGGTGGGCTCGCCGTCGACGGCTTCGGGCGGCGCACGTCGCGCACCCAGGTCTTCGTGGCGACGATGGTCGCGCTCGCCCTGCTCGCGGTCGCCGTGACCGTCTGGCGGACGGCCGTCATCCGGTCGCAGTTCCCTCAGGTGTTCGGCTGACCTACGGGGCCGCCAAGGGAGCCGGCTGGGGAGCCGGCGTGCCCTGGTCGGCGATCCCGTAGAGGAACCCTTCCCGCGTCCCCACGTAGAGCCAGCCTTGCCACACCGCGGGGGTCGACTCGATGCAGTCGCCCAGATCCAGGTTCCAGCGGAGCGGCGGCGGGATCGTCGGGTCGTGGACGTCCCACGCGTACAGGTGCCCCGAGCAGTCTCCTTGGAGCAGCGTCCCGTCCACGACGACCGGCGACGCGATCGCGGGCGCTCCGATCTGGAGCTGCCAGACGATCCGGCCGGTCGTTCGTTCCACCTCGAGCACCCGGCCCGCCGCCGTGGTGAAGTACACGTAGTCACCGTAGAGCGCCGGGGTGGACCAGCTCCCTCCGGCCCCCTCGAACCCGATCTCCGTCGCGGGGATGCTCCACACGAGCGGATCCGTCGGGTTCCGTGGGTCCAGCTTCATCAGCTGACCGACCTGCTTCGACCGGTCGTCGAACCGTTGATACTCGCTGGCGACGTAGAGGAAGCCCTGGTCGTCGATCACGACCGACGCATCCGTGTCGTCTCCGGTCCAGAACCGGAAGACCTCGGTTGCCACCGTGCCGCCGTTGAGGATGTCCGAGATGTCCCAACCCTGGACGAGCCCGCCCGAGTTGGCGAAGTACACGACGCCGTCGCGGAACGCGACCGAGTTCTCGATCGAGACGTCCCACCGCGTGTCGAGCGGACCGCTCGATGCAGGGCCGTCGGGCTGCCCGAGGTCGGTGAGGAGCTGGTCGTCCCAGCCCTGGATCGTGGCGACGATCTTCGGGTCGACCCGCACCAGACCATCGGATCCCGTCCCGCGGTGCAGGCGGATCACGTACAGGTAGCTGTTCTCCCCGCCCTCGATCAGGTAATCCCCCACCTGCAGGGGCGCGCCGTCCCAGTCGTTGTTCCACGTGGGGTGCGGGACCGACGTGTTCGCATCCACCGACCAGAGCTGGGTGGGGACCGGCCGATCCGTCGCGATCACGCGAAGCTGGTTGTCACGCGAGCCGGCGTAGTAGAGCGGATAGCCGTCGGCGTCCGTCGTGGCGGAGCCCTTCGCCAGGTCACCGGTCTGGAAGACCGGCAGCTGCGGGGTGCCCGTTCCGGCGTCGAGGAAGTGATAGCCGTCGTCGTATGCGCCCTCGCGGACCTGCATCGCTCCCTGCCACGGCACGACGTTCGGCTGCCCGGTCCACCCGGTCCCGCACCACTGCTTCTGCGGTCCGGTCTGCGTCTCCGCAGACATCGCGCACATCTTCGAACCGTAGGACGGATAGACCCACCGCTTCATCGGCGCGGAAGGCACCGGTCCCTCGCCGTAGTAGCTCCGGCTCGCGTTCCCACGGAAGGTCGTGAGACCGGGGAACGTCGTGTTGATCGGTTCGGGTGTTACGACGGGCCCGTTCGGCCGCGCGAACCCGGGCTCGCTCGCGGCCGCGAGGCCGCGCGCCGTGTGGATCACCGAGAGCACACCCACGATCGTGACCAGCACCGCCAGCCAGACGGGCAGTGGACCCGGTGTCGTGCGACGCGCGGTGGCCGTCATCGACGCGTCAGATCGGCTCGCCCGCCGAGCGGAAGGTCCCGAGGACCCGGAGCATCGAGGTGTGGTCCTCGACCTCCTTCAACGCGGCGTCGAGCTCGGGCGAGCCCGCGGGCGCCATCACGTCGACGTACATCAGGTATTCGAAGGCCTTGCCGCGCCGCGGGCGCGACTCAAGCTTGTGCAGGTTGATCCCACGGTCCGCGAACGGCTGCAACGCGCCCAGGAGCGAGCCGGGCCGATCCAGCACCGCCATCACCAGCGACGTGGTGTCCGGCTCGCCGAGCCCCGGATCCTCCGTGCCCAGCACCGCGAACTTCGTGAAGTTCTCCTTCTCGGTCTGGATCCGTTCGGCGAGCACGGCGAGCCCGAAGATGGACGCGGCGTCGACGCTCGCGATCGCGGCATCTTCGGGCGAGCCGGACTCCGCGATCACGCGAGCCGCACCGGCGGTGTCGTGCACGGGGACCGGCTCGATCCGGAGCGAGGAGAGGAACTCCTCGCACTGCGCGAGGGCTTGCCAGTGGGAGCGCGCCCGCCGGACGTCCTCGAGCCGTGCGCCGGGGACCCCGAGCAACGCGTGATCGACCCGGACGAGGACCTGGCCGACGACTCGGAGAAGCGACGTGTGCTGGAGCAGGTCGTAGGTCTCGTTGACCGAGCCCGCCTGGGAGTTCTCGAGCGGGACCACCCCGAAGGGCGCCTCGCGGCTGGTGACCCGCGAGAAGACCAGGCGGACGGTGTCGCAGGGGAGCGGGTCGGCATCCGGGAAGGCGCTGCGAACCGCACGCTCGCTGTATGCGCCGGGCTCCCCCTGATAGGCCACCTTCATGGCCGCAGAGCGTAGCAACGGGTCTGCCGAGCGCGTCCCGTCCGCGCAGGGACCTAGCTCTTCAGGTTGATGAAGCTGTTGAAGATCTGGATCGCGCCCGGACCAACGATCACGACGAACAGGGCGGGAAGGACGCAGAGCACCAACGGGAACACGATCTTCACCGGGGTCTGCTGCGCCTTCGCCTCGATCGCTTGACGGCGCTTGATCCGGAGCTGCGCCGCTTGCGTCCGCAGGACGCTCGCGATCGAGACGCCGAAGATGTCCGCTTGGATCATCGCCAGCGCGAACGCGTTCAGCTCGTCAACGTCGGTCCGCTCGGCCAGGTGCCGGAACGCATCCGACCGGGGCACACCCAGCTGGATCTCCTGGAGCATCCGCGCGAACTCGGACGAGAGCACCCCCGGCACGTTCCGAACCACCTGGGCGATGGCCGCGTTGAGCGAGAGCCCCGCTTCCACGCTGATCGTCAACAGGTCGAGCGTATCGGAGAGGGTCCGCAGGATCTCCTTCTTCCGATCCTCGACACGGCTGTTCAGGATCGAATCGGGAACGATGAACCCGACGAAGGTCAGCAACCCGATGATGACGATCTGGAGGAACGGCGAGAAGGAGATGACCTGGAGCAGGACAACGGATCCGATGAAGCCGGCGACGGCCCCGATGATCTTGAACGCGAGCACCCGCTCGGCGTCCCAACCGGCGGGACTCCCCGCGACCAGAAGCTTCTTCGTGATGCGATCCCGGGTATCGAGCGGCGTGAACCGTCGCGCGATCGCTCCGGCCTTGCTGACGATCGGGACGAACACGCGCGAGCCGAAGTTCTCCTTGAGCTCTTCTTCACGCAGGTCGACCCTGGGCGGGGCCTGACCACCCGCACCCGTGACCTGCGACTCCAACAGCCGGACGGCGCGGTGACGCTCCGCGATCGTCTGGTCGATGAACACGCCCACCAGCACGATCGCCAAGAAGAGCGACCCGATCGCGAGGAACAGCCAGACCTCAGACATCGATGTTCACGATCTTTCTCATCCAGAGGATCCCGAGGAACATGAGTGCGATCGCGGAGCCCGTCATCACGAGACCAACGGTCGTCGTGACGAGCAACCCGATGTAGCTGGGGTTGACCGCCGCCATGTAGAGCGCGATCCCGATCGGTAGCAAGGCGAGGACCCACGCCGAGAGACGGCCCTCCGCGGTGAGCACCCTGATCTGCCGCCGGAGCATCGCGCGTTCGCGGAGCGTTTCGGCGACGGTGTCCAGGATCTCGGCGAGGTTCCCGCCGACCTCGCGCTGGATGTTGACGGCCAGAACCGCCCATTTGAAGTCCGCGCTCCCGACACGCTCGGCGAGCGCCTCCAACGCGTCCTCCGCGGGTCGGCCCAAGCGGATCTCGGCGACGACCCGCTGGAACTCAGACGCTGCGGGCTGGGCGACCTCCTTCGCGGTCGTGTCGAGGCACTGGAGGAAACTGTGCCCGGCGCGAAGCGACGAGGCCATGATCGTCAGCACATCGGGGAGCTGATCCCGCAGGTGTTCGGAGCGCTTATTGAGCGCGCTGCGGAGCAGGAACGTCGGGAAAGCGGCTCCGACCCCCGCAACGACCAGCGCGAGGATCGCGTTCCGCAGCAATGCGGCACCCAGTACGCCGAACACGAGCGCCGCCACGACCGACGCGACGACGAACTCTCCGGACCGGAGCGACACACCCGCCGCTTCGAGCTCGGCGTCCAGCCGATCGCTGAACCCGCGCGACTCGGCGAACCGCTTCCCGAACCGGGTCACGTTGTCCGGGATCCAGCCCGTCCCCGGAACGACCTGCACCCCGCCCGCAGCCATCGGTTGCTGTGCAGGCGCGATCACCGCGCGCATCCGCGCCTCGACCTCGCGGTCCTTCTTCGCCCTCGCCGCGCTCCCCAGCAGGAACCACGCTAGGAGGAACGCGACCAGACCGACCACCACCGCGATCAGGGTCTGCGCGGCGGAGGACGTCCAGAAGGTATCGGCCAGAACCATCAGACCTCCCTCGACTCCAGTGCGAAGAGCTCGGGCTCGACGTACACACCGCGCTCGGCCAGCTTGTCCAGGAACTTGGGTCGCAGGCCCGTCGACTTCAGGCGGCCTCGGAACCGGCCTTCTTCATCGATACCCGAGGAGAAGTCGAACAGGAAGATGTCCTGCAACGTGATGACCTCGCCCTCCATGCCGGCGACCTCGGTCACGTGCGTGAAACGCCGGGTGCCATCCTTCAAGCGCTGCTGGTACACGATCAGCTGGATCGCCGAGGCGATCTGCTCGCGGATCGCCCTGTTGGACAGCTCCATCCCGGCCATCATCGTGATCGTCTCCAGACGGCTGAGCGCGTCGCGCGGGCTGTTGCAGTGGATCGTGCTGACCGACCCGTCGTGACCGGTGTTCATCGCCTGGAGCATGTCGAGGGCTTCGGCGCCACGAACCTCCCCGACCACGATGCGGTCGGGGCGCATCCGGAGGGAGTTCCGGACCAGGTCGCGGATCGTGATCTGCCCCTTCCCCTCGATGTTCGGCGGGCGCGACTCCAGTCGGATCACGTGCGGCTGCTGCAGCTTGAGCTCCGCAGCATCCTCGATCGTGAGGATCCGCTCGTCGTCGGGGATGAACGACGAGATGACATTGAGCGTCGTGGTCTTCCCGGCGCCCGTCCCGCCCGCGACCAAGACGTTGATGCGGCCGCGGACACATGCCTCGAGGAACTGCGCGACCGGCGATGTCATGGTCCCGAACTCGATCAGGTCGTCCGCTTGGTAGGGATCGGCAGCGAACTTCCGGACCGTCAGCGCCGGCCCGTCGATCGCGAGCGGCGGGATCACGGCGTTCACACGGGAGCCGTCGGGCAGACGTGCGTCGACGTACGGTGACGCCTCATCCACGCGGCGTCCGACCTTCCCGACGATCTTGTCGATCGTCCGCCGGAGCTGCTGCTCATCGTGGAACTTCGTGCCCGTCCAGTAGAGCTTCCCCGCGCGCTCAACGTAGATCGTGTCCCAGTTGTTGACCATGATCTCCGTGACCTCCGGGTCACGGACGAACGGCTCCAGCGGGCCGAGGCCCAGGACGCTGTCACCGATCTGTCGAACGATGAGCAGCTTCTCTTGCGCGGAGAGCGGACCCTCTTCGTCATCCAGGAGCTCTCGGAGGCGCTGGTGGACCAGACCCTCGAGCTCGGTGTCCGACAGCGTGGCGTCGTACAAGCGCGGACCCAGTGACTCGACCAGGCGCTCCTGAACCCGCGCCCGGACCTCCGAGATCCGGTCTCGCTGTTGTGCCTTCGCGAGGCGATCTGCAAGCGACATGGGGGGATGCCTCCTTCGATCCTTAGCTCTTCCCGGAGCGGGCGAACAGGCCCTTCTTCTTCTGCTGCTTCCTATCGTCGACGGCCTCGGTCCCGCCGAGCTCGCCGACCTGGTCCGCGCTGCCGGCGAACCGCGACGCCAGGTTGCGGATCGCTTCGGCCACCTCGGAGCTCGGCTCCTCGAGCACGACCGGACGGCCCTTGTTGAGGGACGTCGGAACCAGTCGGCTGGACGGGATCATGGCGTCGACACGGATCTTCATGACGCGTTCCACGTCGGACGCGTCCAGGCCGACCTTCGAGTCCGCCCGGTTCAACACCACCCGGAACCGTTCACGCGGGAGCCCGATCGTGAGCAGCGTGTCCAGCGCCTTCGACAGGTGCTTCACACCGACGACGTCCAGGCTCGTCACGAGGCAGATCATGTCCGAGAGGTCGAAGCACACGAGCGCCGAGTCGGAGTAGTCGACCGACGCGTCCACGATCACG
>VAYU01000070.1 GCA_005884925.1 Actinomycetota bacterium
CAACACGTTGTCGCCAGCGCGGACGGAGCTCTGGAGGAGGTCTCCCGCGAGGTACGCGACGTGCACCTCGTCGCCGCGACCGAAGACCAGCGCCCGGTCGTCACCCAGTCGATCCTTCACCTTGACGACCTCGCCGGCGCGATCCGGGTCGAGGACCTCTACCGCGTTCAGCGACTCGTTGAGGACGACCTGCGAACCCGGAACGACCTTGACGACCTCGATATCCGGCGCGGGCATCACGCGCATCTTGCGGCCGGCGGTCACGACGTCGAGCGAGCCGTCGTCGTTGGCCCGGAGGAACACACCGAACGATGCCGGCGGCTGGCTGAGTTTCTCGACCTCTTCAGCGAGGGCCTCGATCTTGTCCCGTTCATCACGCAGCGCGTCGGCGAGCTTCTGGTTCTGGCCCATCGCCTTGGCGAGCTGCTCACGCGTCTCGACGAGCTTCTCTTCGAGGATGGAGACCTGGCGGGGCGCATTGGTCAGCCGGCGGCGCAGGAGCCCGACCTCTTCCTCCAGGAATTTGACCTGGGATCGCAGCTCGTCGACCTGCTCACCGTGTCCGGGCATCTGCGCCTCCTCCGCGCATCTGGAATGTACACCTGCGGACCGACGCGATCGGGAAGGCCCCGGTCGTGTCCATCCTGTTCAGTATCTACGGCACGAGCGGTCGAACGGCTTAGGACCCAGAGCGGAAATGGTCCGTGCGGGTCAGGAGGTCCGGCGCGCGATCGTGAGGAACCCGGTGTGGCCGATCATCCGGTGCTCCGGTCGGACGCTTCGCTCCGTCACGTGCCATCCACGCCGGAGCACCTCGAAGGTCTCGATGTGCAGGAACCCATCTGACGGAAGAGCAAGGACCAGCTGTTGGACCTGGACCGTCGTGGGAAGGTAGGCGCAGAGGACCGCCCCGGGCTCCAGCGCCCCCCGGAGCGTCTCGAGCGTCGCCCACGGTTCCGGGAGGTCGAGAACGCATCGGTCGAACCGGTCACCCGTTCGGCCGACATCGGTGACGTCACCGTGGCGCAGATCGAGCTGATCCGGGATCTTGCCGAACATCCCCTCGATGTTGAGCACGGCCTGGGCATGGTGTTCGTCCCGCAGCTCGTAGGAGACGATGGTCCCGTCCATCCCCACCGCACGACACAACGCGATCGAGAGCGCACCCGAACCCGTCCCGGCTTCGAGGACCCTCGCACCGGGGTACACGTCAGCGTACGTCACGATCGGGCCGAGGTCCTTCGGGTAGACGACCTGGGCGCCGCGCTTCATCTTCAGGGCGTAGTCCGCGAACCGTGGACGGAACGCGGTGACGACCATGCCGGCCGCCGTCTCCAACCGGACGCCTTCCGGCTGACCCAACAGCAGGTCGTGCCGGAGCGCGCCGGAATGGGTGTGATAGATCCCGCCCGGCTGGAGGACGACCACGTAGGAACGCCCGCGCTGGTCGATCAGCAAGGCTCGCTCCCCCGCTTCGAACGGTGCACCCACGCCGGGAAGGCTAGCGCACCGATGTCGGCCGCTTACGGGAACCGCGTCGGGAGCGGGCGCGCCCCCAGGGTCACGTCGACGGATCGGCGGACTCCGGATGGCGAGACGAGGTCCACGGTGACGGTCTGGCCCGGCCGAAGTCCGGCGAGGATGCTTCCCACGGCATCCGCGGTCGTCACGGTCGTGCCATCGATCGCCACGATCACGTCACCGCCCCCGATCCCCGCGTGCTGCGCGGGTCCGTCGCCCGTGGTCGCGATCACGTAGGCACCGCTATGGACCGGGAGCCCGAGCTGGACCGCCAGGGCAGGGGTCACGGTCTGGGATGAGACGCCGAGGTAGGCCGCCGCGGCCAACGGATCGGCGATCGCCTGTTGGATCGTGTCTTTCGCGGAGTCGATCGCGATCGCGAACCCGATGTTCTCGGCGGTGGCCGCGCCGGCCGAGTTGATCCCGACGACCTGCCCGGCCATGTTGAGCAGCGGCCCGCCCGAGTTGCCATGGTTGATCGCGGCGTCGGTCTGGATCACGTTCGAGTACACACGGGCGCCGTTCTTGCACACCCTGCAGCTCGGATCCTGGACCGTGATCGTCCGGTCGAGCGACGAGACGATCCCCGCCGTCACCGTCGGACCACCTTCGAGGGCGAGGGCGTATCCGATCGCGACGACGCGCTGCCCGAGGACCAGCGCGCCCGAGTCGCCCAGCGGAACGGTCGGCAGACCGCTGGCGTCCACCTTCAGCACCGCCAGATCGTGCTGACAGTCGCCTCCGATCACCCGAGCGTCGTACTGCTGGGGCGTCTGCTCGGACGTGGAGACCGTGATCTTCGAGCCGCCCTCCACGACGTGGCAGTTGGTCACGATGATGCCGTCCTGACGAACGATGAACCCGGTGCCCACCCCCTTACCCTGCTGGACGTTGCCGAACGGGTCCGGCTGGAACACGTCGGTCGTGACGTTCACCACGGCGGGGAGCGCCTGTCGCACCACGGCGGCGATCGGCTCGGCCGCGCCGTTCAGAGCTCCGCCGTTGGACGAGGGATCCGCCGCACTCGCCGAATGACCGGTCAGGTCAACCGAGCAAGCCGTGGCGAGGAACGCGAGCGCCACGGCGCCAAGCAGGCTCCTGCGCATGCGAGAACCTCCGATACGTGCCGGTGGATACGCTTCGTGATACGGCGCGCCGGGCCGGGCGGTTCGCCGCCCGGCCCGGCGCGCCTCCCCCATCCCGAGACACCTACGTCAACGACCCGGCGGGACGCTCCTTGCGGGGATCGACGAACGGGATGGCCGCGGTGATGCCCTCGATGTGATCGCCATCCTCGGTCTCGACGTCCAGCCGGTTGCCGGGTTCGGCGAGCCGGATGGGGACCCACACGTACCCGATGTTCCTCTCGAGTCCCGGTGACCAGACGGCGTCGGTCAGGTAGCCGATCTTCTGACCGGCCTCGTAGGCGTTCCAGTACTCGGACATCTCGGCGCGGAGCTCGGCGCCCAACAGCTCGATGCCCACCAGTTTCCGATCGACCCCTTGGCGGCGGATCTTCTCCAGAGCGTCCTTGCCGACGTAGTCCTGCGGCTGCTCCTCGACGAGTCGCTCGAGCCCCATCACGTGGAACGGGGTGTCGGTCAGGCGCATGTCCGATCCGTAGTTGAAGATGCCAGCCTCGATCCTTCGCGCCTCGCTCGGTGCGGTCGGCCGGACCCCGAACTCATCGCCCGTCTCCAGGATCGCGTTCCAGAGGTCGTCCCCGCGAGCGCCGTCCAGCAGGTTGACCTCGAAGCCCGGGATCGCGGTCCACCCGGTCCGCGAGATCACAACGGGGATCCCGCGCGCATCGAACCGGTCGCACCAGTAGTACTTCAGGTCGTAGATCCCCGCACCCACGAGCTTCTCGAGCGCCTTGGCCGACTGCGGGCCCTGCACCTGGACCGGGTGCACGTCGGGGAAGGAGACCTCGACGTCGAGATCGGACTGCGCCGCGACCCCCAATGCGTACAGGCCGGCGTCCGAGTCCGCCAGCTGCATCCACCAGACGGTCGGCTCGGGATGCAACAGGACGGGGTCGTTGACGATCCCGCCGTCGGGCGCGATCACCAGCATGTACTTGCCCTGCTTCACCGCGCACTTCGTGAGGTCCCGGCACGTGATGCGGTCGATCAATACGTCCGCATCGGGGCCGCTCACCTGCACGGTCCGCTCGACGCCGACATCCCACAGCGTGACACCTTCGTTCAGCAGCTTGTATTCGGTCTCCGGGTCGTCGTAGTAGCCCGGGAGGTACATGTGGTTGTAGATGTCGTAGGCGGTGCATCCGGCCCGAAGCGTCGCTTTGAAGAACGGCGACTGCCGGTACCACGGACCGAAGTACAGCGTGGCGCTCTTCGCGAGCATCTCCTCACGTTCGTTCACCATCGGACACCCTCCTGAGAGCTTCGGACCCCGGCTACCACCTTGAAGCATGGTTCAGGGGATGGCCGGGATGCAAGTCCGCACGGGGCCGCGTCCAGGGCTGACGCGTTGAACGAGCCTTCAGGAAACGGGGATCTGCTTCGACGGATCGACGAACGGCATCGGGGTCACGGTGGCGGCCCGGGTCCCCCACTCGGTCTGGACGGTCACGGTCTGACCCTCGTGGCTGCTCCCCGCCGGGAGCCAGCAGTAGCCGATGTTCCGCTCCAGACGCGGCGAGTAGATCGCCGAGGTGACCTTGCCGACCTGCTGATCGTCGATCGACGCCGGCCACTTCACCGCGTTCAGTGCCGGGAACGGGTCGCCGTCGAACACGACGCCGTTGACCTTCGTGTCGACCCCCGCATCGCGGATCGCTCGGTACGCTCCGATCGAGATGCTCGCCTCGGGCGAGACGGTGTCGAGGTCGACCAGCCGGTCCAGGCCCAGCTCGAAGGCGTTGTTCTGGTACGTCATGTCGGCGCCCCAGTTGAAGATCGCACCCTCGATCCTGCGGATGTCCGACGGACCCGTCGGCTTGATGCCGAACGCCTGTCCGGCTTCCATGATCGCCTCGTACACATCGTTCCCACGCGCGGTGTCGGTCGTGTAGACCTCGTACCCGATCTCGGAGGTCCATCCGGTTCGCGTCACGACCACCGGGACCCCCGCGATCTTCGCGTCGGTCCAGAAGTAGTACCGGAGGTCCAAGATGTCCTCGCCGAGGAGCTTGACCAGCAGGTCCTTGGACCGCGGCCCCTGGACCTGCAGCGGCGCGACGTCCGCCTCCTGGATCGTGACGTCCAGATCCGGGTACGCGTTCTTCAGGCCTCTCGCGAACAGCAGCGCGTCGGAGGAGGCGAGCGCGAACCAGAACGTGTTCTCGTCCATCCGCGTCATCACCGGATCGTTGACGATGCCGCCGTCGGCGTCGCAGATCAGCACGTACTTGGCCTGACCGACGGCGCACGTCGAAAGGTCGCGCGGCGTCAGGAGCTGTGCGAACCGGAACCCGTCCGGCCCCGAGATCTCGAGGCATCGCTCCACCGCGACGTCCCACAGCGTGACGTCATTCAGCAACGCGTCGAACTCCGCCTCGAAGGAGTCGAACCGGATCGGGAAGTACATGTGGTTGTAGACGGTGAAGCCGGCGGGGCCGTACTTCTGCGTGGCCTCGTAGTAGGGCGTGCGGCGGTTGCGTGCGCCACGCTGGACGAGGCTCATGTCGAACGGCTCGGTCATCGGATCCTCCTTCGATCTCAGGCGGTGCGAGGAGCCATCGTGCGGGGCGGCCGACCGCTTCGCAACGACGACCGTCGACCCCGGGTCAGGGGCGGGCACCGGCTCACGCGTCGGCCGCGGCGAAGACCCCCTCACCCTCGACGAACGTCATCTGGCACCGAGCCTCGGCGATCTCCCCGGGCGGGTGCGCGAACACGTCGCGGTCGATCACGGCTAGATCCGCGAGCTTTCCGACCTCGATCGAGCCCGTCTCCCGGTCGAGGTGGTTCACGAAGGCCGAACCGATCGTGAAGGCGGCGATCGACGTCTCGAGGTCGAGCCGCTCCTCGGGGAGGAACACCTGGTCGCGGTTCGCTCCATACGGGTAGTTCGGCGGCATCACGCGGTTGACCGCCACGTGGATCTCCTCCAAAGGGTTGGGGCTCGAGACCGACCAGTCGCTCCCCATCGCCAGCATCGCGCCGTTCCGAACGAGGCTCGCGAACGGGTACTGCCACGTCCATCGAGGCTCCCCCAGGAACGGGATCGTGAGTTCGTCCATCTGCGTCTCGTGGGCGGCCCAGAGCGGCTGCACGTTCGCGACGGCCCCGAGGGACCGGAACCGTGGGAGATCGTCCGGGTGGACCACCTGGAGGTGTGCGAGGTGGGGGCGGGTGTCGGACAGCCCGTTGGCACGTCGGGCGGCCTCCACGGCATCGAGCGCCTCCCGGACCGCTCGATCCGCCAAAGCATGGACGTGGACCTGGAACTGCAACGCGTCCAGCCGGGTCACGGCCTCCTTGAGGAGCTCGGGGTCGACGAACGAGATCCCCCGGTTGTCCGTCGCCTGACCCTTCTCATCCAAGTAGGGATCCAGGACCGCGGCGGTGAAGTTCTCACACACGCCGTCCTGCATGATCTTGACGGACGTCGCGGCGAAACGTCCCGTGACCCCCCGCTCCCGGAGCGCGACGAGACCCTCGATCTGGTCGAGGCCTGCGTTGCGGTTCCACCAGAGCGCTCCGATCACGCGGGCCGTCAGCGTCCCCCGCTCGGCGGCTTCCACGTACGCCTCGAACGAGCCCGTCCGATCGGCGGATCCTGCTTCGACGATGGCATCCTGCCAGGCGGTGATCCCGAGCGAATGGAGGTACGCCTGGCCTTCCAGTAGACCGCGAGCGACCAGGTCCGGCCGAGGAGGGGGAACGAGGTCCCCCACGGATCGCATCGCGCCTTCGTGCAGGGTTCCGGAAGGAGCGCCGTCGGCGCCACGCTCGATCCGGCCGTCGGCCGGATCGAGCGTGGCACTCGACACCTCCGCGCGCTCCAGCGCGACGGAGTTGACCCAGGCGCTGTGCCCGTCGCGGTTGGGCAGGAACACCGGGCGGTCCGGAACGATCGCGTCCAGATCGGCTTTCGACGGGCATCCCCGGGGGAACACATCCATGGACCATCCGCCCCCGAGGATCCACGGCTCGTCCGGGTTGGCGTCGGCGTACGCGGCGATCGCCGCCACGTAGCCGGCCTTCGAGTCGAGGTCGTGGAGGTCGCATTGGAGCATGTCGATGCCGGCTGCCACCGGATGGACGTGCGCATCCTGGAACCCGGGCACTAGCATCCGCCCCGCGAGGTCGATCACCTCGGTGCCTGGGCCGACGGCGGCGCGGACGTCGTCATCCGTGCCGACGAGAGCGATGCGCCCGCCCCGTACCGCGACCGCCTGCGCCCGGGACCGCGTCGCGTCCACCGTGTAGACGGCACCGTTCACGAAGACCAGGTCCGCCGCCGATCCGTTGCCTCCCACCGCTCCTCCCGCCTCGAGGTCGTGGGAGTGTACCCAGCTACGCGAGCGCCACCAGGTCCAGGTAGTCGTCGCCCCAGCGATCCATGGCGCCGTCCGGCATCAGCAGGATGCGCTCGGGCGCGATCGCTTCGACGAACTCCTGGTCGTGGCTCACCAGCAGCATCGCGCCCGGCCATCCCTGCAGGGCCTGCGCGATCGCCGTGCGCGACGGCGGATCCAGGTTGTTCGTGGGCTCGTCCAGGAGCAGGAGGTTCTTCCTGCCCGCGACCAGGATCGCCAGCGCGAGCTTCGT
>VAYU01000003.1 GCA_005884925.1 Actinomycetota bacterium
AATAGAGCGTCCGCGAGATCCCGAAGTACCGACACGTCAGCGCGACGTTGCCGGTCACCTCCTCGGCATGGCGGATGATCGCCAGCCGCCTCGCTGCGGCCCGTGACAGCTCCCGCTCGGTCATCGGTTCCTCCTGTCTCGAGAGAACCCGATGTGTACACGATGTCCGTCAGTTCCAGAGGAGTGGACCCAGGGGGATTCGAACCCCCGACCTCATGGCTGCCAGCCATGCGCTCTACCAGCTGAGCTATGGGCCCGAAGCCGGGAAGTCTACCCGGCGGTTGCGGCCTCGGATCCGTCCTCCCACCCAACGCGCGGAGCGTCGCGCCACAGCCGCTCCAAGTCGTAGTACGCGCGCTCTTCGGTCCCGAACACATGCACGACGACGTCGACGTAGTCGAGGAGCCACCACCCCGCGCCTGCTTCACCTTCACGCCGGACCGGACGGACGCCGAGCCGTTCGCGAACCCGATCTTCGATGCTCTCGATAACCGTCTTCACCTGGCGCTGCGTGCCCGCCGAACAGATCACGAAGAAGTCGGTGATCACGATCAGCTCGTGAACGTCCAGGATGACGATGTCGTCGGCTTGTTTATCCGATGACGCTCGGGCGGCCGCGATCGCGACATCCCTGCTCGCGGGAAGCACCTCGCTCCCCTGCCCGGCCATCGTCATCCCTTGAAGTCTCTCCCCACCACGATCGTCACATCTGCGAGCCCCGATGGTACCTGGCTCACCCGAACCGTTCCGACCCCCAGTGCGTTCTTCGCTCGGTTCGCGTCATCCAGATGATCGGCGCCGATCGCCGTGATGATGGTCGTGTCGTGGGTGAACGACTCGGCATTCCCGGTCAAGACGATGCGGAATCCCTGCGGCAAGAGGTGACGCGCCACCGCCTCGCCGATCCCCGGGTTGCCGTTCCCGTTCTGAACGAAGGCGCGGACCGGGGTGGGCGTGCCGAACAGCCTCTTCACGAGGTCATCGAGATCCGGCTGCGCCGGAACGATCGCGGTGGCGCCCACGACCTTCGTGGGCGCCACCTGCACCTCGGCGCCGCTCGCGGCGCCGAGGACGGCGGCGGCGCCGGCCGCGTCATCGGTCTCCGCGAGGTCGCTCTGCGAGACGGCCGGCGCCGCCTTCAGGAATGCCTCGAGGACGGATGCCCAGCGGATCGCCGTATCCTCGGCGTTCTCGTAGAGGAACGTCACGACCTGGTTGCCCGACATGCGCGTTCGGCCCGGACCGAGAACCGACCCTCCAACGGTGTAGATGTCCGCTAGGTTCACGGTGAGGCCTCCGACCCGGTCGATGGTGTCGCCGAACCCGTTGAGGTTCATCACCGCGTAGTGGGGAGCCCACACCCCCACCGCGTTCGAGACGCTGATCCGCATCGAGTCGCCAGGGAGCGCCTGCACCTGCTCGGTGGGTGTCTCCCCTTGGCCCGGGACGATCACGGTCATCCCCGGCGGGAGCACCAGTCCTGCCGGAGGCTGTCCGCCTCCGGTCCCGACCACCGCGAGCAGGGCGTTCGGTGCGCCCGTGACAGAGAAGGCCAGCAGCTCCGATGGTCCGCTGCCCTGCCGACCCGTCGAGCCGCTCGCGCTCGGTGACGACCCGGCGGACGCTCCTCCATCCCGCAGACGCGTCCAGGCCAACCCGAGGGCGACGACGACCAACACGGCAACGATGGCGTACAGCCGACGCCTGCGGAGCGACGCGTCGGCTCTCGTGCTTCGCGACGGCCGCCCCGGGCCGTCGCCGAGACCCAGGCTCACCGGTAGAGCCCCACCTTCCCGACATAGCTGACGACTCCCTCGGGGACGAGGTAGCGGATCGGCTGCCCGCGCGCGACCCGTGCGCGGATGTCGGTCGAAGAGATGGCGAGTGCCGGGATGCTCATGTTGCTGATCCCGTCGTGTCCGGGCACCTGCTCCTCGAGCGCTGCGATGTCGTAGCCGGGCCGGGTCGCGGCGATGAAGTGAGCCATCTCGAACAGCTCGGAGGGATCTTTCCATTGGAAGATCTCGAGCACGGCGTCGGCGCCGGTGATGAAGAACAGGTCGCCACCGGAAAGCTCCTTCATCGCCCGCAAGGTGTCGATCGTGTAGGTCGGGCCTTCGCGATCGACCTCCACGCGCGACACCGAGAAGCGCGGGTTCGACGCGGTCGCGATCACCGTCATCAGATAGCGATCTTCCGGTGGGGAGACGACCTCGTGCTCCTTCATCCAGGGCTGGCCGGTCGGGACGAAGACGACCTCATCCAGCTCGAACTGGTGCAGCGCTTCCTCTGCCGTCACGAGGTGGCCGTAGTGGATGGGGTCGAACGTGCCGCCCATGACGCCGAGCCGTTTCCCCATCGAGCGGAATCCTACCGCCGGCCTCGCGCCCGATCGGTCAGGCGCCGAGCCATCGTTCGAGGTCGATGACGTGTTCCGCGTAATGGAGCCACGCCGACTCCTCGAACCATCCGCGTGCGTCGGCCGTCAAGGTCGGGAGCGAGCCCAACGCCTCGCGCGCGATCACGCGCGCGGACTCGAGCTCCGCGCGTGCGGTCGGAACATCGAGCGTGCGCGACAACGCGAACCAGGCGCGATTCAGCTCGTCGACCGTGGCTTCCTGCGGCCGGTACGTGCCCCCGCGTATCCGTTCGAGCTGACGCGCCGCCTCCGCGAGCCACGCGCCGATGTGGAACATCACGTCCTTGGGCGACCATCCGTCCGTGGTCACCGTCGGCTCGTCCAGCCGGTTCGTGGGGATGCTCCGCAGCAGCACGTGGAGCCGACGCCATCCCTGATCCTCCTCGAGGAGCATCGACTCGAGATGGGGATCGTTCATCGGCCGCCGTCCGGTCCGCCCTCCGCGTCGGGGACGAACGCGAAGACGAGACCACGGATCTCGACGTCATCTCCTTCGACGACACCCGATGCCTCGAGCACCCGGAACACCCCTTCCCGCCGGAGGTTGCGCTGGAGCTTGGCGAGTTCGTCCTCGTCGTCGAGATCGGTCTCGAGGACCCAACGCTCGACGCTCCTGCCCTCCACGTGCCACGTGCCGCGTGCATCGCGTTTGACGGCGAACCGCGGGCGGCCGGGACGGAGCACGACGTGCGCGCTCCGCTCGGGTTCGGAAGCGGCGGCCACGCTCGCGAGAGCGTGCACGCGGTCCCAAAGCTCATCGATCCCAGCGCCGGTGAGGGCGGAGACGGCGAGCGCGTCGGACGGCAACGCGGCAGCGGCCGTCGCGGGATCTTGCACGAGGTCCGCCTTCGTCCCGACGACGATCGACGGCCGGGTGATGAGCGTCTCGTCGTAGCTCTCGAGCTCCGTGCGCAGCACGGCCAGGTCCGAGGCAGGGTCTGCGCTCGAGAGATCGACCACGAGCACCAAGGCGCGACATCGGACGATGTGTCGGAGGAACCGGTGTCCGAGGCCCTTGCCCTCGTGTGCGCCCTCGATCAACCCCGGGACGTCGGCGACCACCGCCCGCCCGTCGCCGGTCTCGGCAACGCCGAGGTTGGGCGTGAGGGTCGTGAACGGATAGTCGGCGATCTTCGGCGTCGCGGCCGTGAGCCGCGAGAGCAGGGTCGACTTGCCCGCGTTCGGGAGCCCCACGAGGCCGATATCGGCCACGGTCCGCAGCTCGACCCCCAGCCGCCTGGTCTCCCCCGGCTCGCCCGGCTCGGCGACCCGCGGGACCCGGTTCCGCGGGTTGGCGAGCCGTGCGTTCCCGCGACCGCCCCGGCCTCCGCGCGCGACGACCACGCGAGCCCCCTCTCCCACCAGGTCGGCGAGCAACCCGTCATCGTCGAACACGATCGTGCCGTCGGGAACCTGGATCACCAGGTCCTTGGCCGAGGCCCCGTCGCGCCGGGCGGATCGACCCGATCCGCCCGGCCGCGCCCGCTGGTGCGGGTGATCCCCCAGCCAGGAGAGGTCATGGATCCCGCGGCCGACCTCGAAGACGACCGATCCGCCCCGGCCTCCGTTCCCCCCGTCCGGGCCACCGCGAGGCTTGTACGGCTCCGAATGCAAGGATGCGGACCCGTTCCCACCTCGCCCCGCCTCCACGAAGACCGTGCACTCGTCGGTGAACATGCCCGATAGCGTAGGTGGTCGCCCGACGCCACCGCCGCGAAGATGGAGCCGTGATCGAACCGACCACCGTGTGGATGGTGCACCTCGACCGCGGGTCCGCCGACGAGACGCAAGGGACCTTGTCCGCCGACGACTGGGAGCTCGTCTTCGTGGACGCCGCTACACGGGAGACGACGCGCTTCCCGTTCGTCGACATCGTGAGCGTCAAGCGCGTGATCGGCTCGCCGGTCTTCACCGTCGGTTGGCGCCACGACGATGAACGGCGCCAGACCGCGTTCTACCTGACACGGCCGCCCCCGTTGGGAACCCTCGGTCCGCAAGGAGGACCGCCCGACGTCCCCGACATCAGAGCCGCGACGTCATCGCACCGGGGCGGCCGGTGGCGCCAGCGGCGGGAGAACACGCGCTACCTCGCCGCGACGGCGGTGTCGCTCAAGGACAGCCGCGACGCGTTGGTTGCTCAGATCCGGGCGGCGATGAAGCGGGCACGCGGCGAGGCGTCTTAGACCTGCGCGGCCGTGACGGTCGCGTACCGCCGGCCGCGGGACTGTCGGTAGTCCACCACACCCTCGCGGGTGGCGAACAACGTGTCGTCACCGCCCTTGCCGACGCCATCTCCGGGGTGGATCTTGGTGCCCCGCTGGCGCACGATGATCGAGCCCGCGGTCACCGTCTGGCCACCGTAGACCTTCACGCCGAGCCGCTTCGAATTGGAGTCGCGGCCGTTGCGGGATGAGCCGCCGCCCTTCTTGTGCGCCATAGGATCTCCAGGCTACCAGCCGTCGGTGGTGCGGTCCTAGCTGAGCTCGACGGTCTCGATCTGCAGCAGCGTGAGCTGCTGGCGATGTCCGGTCTTCTTCGCGTACCCACTCTTGGGTCGGTACTTGAAGACCTTGACCTTGTCGCCCTTCTTGTCGCCGAGAGGCTTGGCCGTGACCGTCGCCTTGGAAGCGGCGGGGCCGGCGTGGGTCTTGCCGTCGTCGTCCACGACGAGCAACGGCGTGAACGTGACGGTCTCGTCCGCGCCGACCAACTTCTCGACCTCGATCACGTCCCCGGCCTGGACCTTGTGTTGCTTCCCGCCGGTCTTGATCACCGCATACATCGTCAGACGATCCTCTCAGTCAACGTCGTAGGTGAGGATGATCCCCCGACCTTCGCAGGTGGGGCAGATCTGGGAGAACGATTCGACGAGGCCCGAGGATACCCGCTTTCGCGTGACCTGCATCAAGCCGAGCGGACCGATCTCGAACACCTGCGAACGTGTCTTGTCGATCGCCAGCGCGTCGCGCATCGTGTCCTCGACCTGCTTCTTGTTCTTCTCGAGGAGCATGTCGATGAAGTCGATCACGATGATGCCGCCGATATCGCGAAGGCGGAGCTGACGGGCGACCTCCCGGGCCGCCTCGAGGTTCGTATTGACGACCGTCGCCTCGAGGTTCGTCTTGCCGACGCTCTTGCCCGTATTGACGTCGATGATCGTCATGGCCTCCGTGCGCTCGATGATGAGGTACCCGCCGGAGGGCAGCCACACCTTCCGATCGAGCGCCTTGTGGATCTGCTCGACGATGCGGAACGCCTCGAACGCGGGGAGCGCACCCGTGTGGAGCGTGGCCTTGTCGGCCAGGTCGGGGGCGACCTCGCGGAGGTAGTTCACGACGAGCCCGTGCACCCGCTTCGAGTCGGTGACGAGCCCCCGGTACTCCTCGTCGGTGAACAGGTCGCGGACGACCCGGACCGTGAGCTCCGGCTCCTCGTAGAGCACCGTGGGCGCCTTGCCTTTCGTCGCAGTGGCCTGGATCTGGTCCCAGATCGCCAGGAGCCGGCGGAGATCCGCCTCGAGCGCTTCTTCGGTCGCGGACTCGGCCGCCGTGCGGACGATCACGCCGTGCTGCGGCGGCTTCACCCGCTTGAGGAGGGTCTTGAGACGCTTGCGCGCCTCGTCCGGAAGACGTCGGCTGATCCCCTGGAGATCCTGGTTCGGCGCGAGGACGAGGTAGCGTCCCGCGAGGCTCAGGTTCGCGGTGAGCCGGGCGCCCTTGCCGCCCATCGGATCCTTCGTCACCTGGACCATGACAGCCTGTCCCGGCTTCAAGAGCTGTTCGATCCGCGGCGCGGGCCCCTCGATGTCTTCCGGCGCGTAATTGACCTCTCCGGCGTACAGGACGCCGTTCCTACCCCGACCTACATCGACGAAGGCTGCCTCCATGCCCGGGAGCACGTTCTGCACGCGGCCGAGGTAGATGTTCCCGACCATCGAGGTGGCTCCGGCGCGCGTCACGTAATGCTGGACGAGGACGTCTTCCTCGAGCACCGCGATCTGGTCGCGGTCGCCGTGCTCCGTGATGACCATGAGCTTGTCGGTCACGCGTGGCGGCGTCGGCAGCGGCTCCCGCCGGCGCCGGCCGTCGCGACCCGTGCGGCTCCGCGTCGTGCGGATCCCACGGGTCGGCCCGCCGGCCGCCACCTGCTCCTCGACCGTCTTCGCCCTCCCGGGGCGGGAGCGGGCCGGCTGCGGTGCGACCGGCTCGGTCGGGGCCGTCGGAGCCGTCGGGGCAGTGGGTGCCGTCGTTGCGCGGTGAGCGTCGTCGGCGCGCGACGAGGAGGAGCGGCGACGGCGTCGCGCCGGTGGCTTCGCGGCCGCGTCGGCATCGGGTTCGGCGTCGTCGCGCTGGGCGTCGACCGGATCGATCACCGGCTCCTCGTCACCCTCGACCTCGGCCGTGGCGGCCGCGGCCGGCCTCCGGCTTCGGCCGCGGCCGCCACGCCGCCGCCTCCGCTTCTTCGCGGGTGTGGTCGCAACTCCATCCGCCGAGGCCCCGGTCTGCGCCGACTCGTGTCCGGGCTCGGGGCCCGGCGCCTCCTCGGGGCGCGCGGCCTCCGAGGGCTCGCCGGATGTCACCGTGGCCGAGCCCGCCACGGCAGGCTTGCGCCTGCGCGGTTGCCCTGACCGCTGGGTCGTCTTCGGTATCGCTGCGCCTTCCGTCTCGGACGAGACACCCGCAGTGACCGGGGCGTCGCCCGATCCTTCGGATGCTGGAGTCGACGGATCGCCCGATCCGTCGTTCGCGGCGGCTGTCGCCGCGGTTCCTGACCGGCCCCTGCCCCGTCCCCGTCCGCCGCGGCGACGGCGTCGCGACGCGGAGGTTCGGCCGGGTGCCTGCTCGGCAGGCGATGCGGTGGTGCTCCCCCCATCGGGGGTGGGCGTCACGGACGCCTCTCGGCCCTCGACATCGATGTCGTGGTCCACGTGGTGCTCCCTTCGCTCGATGCGAGGGGGCGTGCGCCTGGAAGGTTCATATCGGAGCACAGCCAACTGGCTGCGTCGCAAGACGTTGTTATGGCTCCGCTCACGCATCCATCGCGCGTGCTGCGGATGACGTCGTGCACCCGGTACGTTCCTTCTCCCGGCGCTGCGGCCCTACGCGGCGGCCTCGTTTGGGCCGCTCGGGCGCGGTCGCGCGCCTCCTCGACTTCCTTGGATCCCACCCGATGACCGGTTGGATCCGGTCGCGGGCGGGCACGTCTGCGTTCAGGATAGCAGCGGGTCCGGCCCGTAGCTCGGAGCCGGCGGGCTATCTCCCTTGGCCCCCCTGGACGGGACCGTGGGCCATCCGGCCCACAGGCCTGTCCCTCGAAGGAACCCTACGTCGGTCGGATACCGGGAGGCCGTCGGGCGGCGCACCCTACCTCCATGACCGCGGGCACCCTTCCCCTGTCCGGTCGCGTGCGTGTCCTCGTCGTGGACGACAACGACGGCTTCCGTGGTTCGCTCGCCGCCCTGCTGGGCGGCGAAGACCTCGAGGTCGTCGGCGAGGCCGCGAACGGCATCGAGGCGATCGAGCTCGTCAACGAGCTGGCGCCCGACGTCGTGCTGATGGACATCCGGATGCCACAGATGGACGGCATCGAGACCACGCGCCGCCTCAAAGCCCTGCATCCCTCGCTCGAGGTCGTGGCGCTCACCGGACTCGAGGAGGAGCGAGCGGTACGCGAGATGTTGGTGGCTGGCGCTTCGGGCTATGTGCTCAAGGATTCCGAGGGTGACGAGATCATCCATGCGGTTCGCCGTGCCGCGAGCGGAGGCGCGCTCCTTTCACCCGACGTCACGCCGACCGTGATCGAGCAGCTGCTCGAGGCGCTCGAGCGCGAGCGGCGGCGTACGCGACAGCTGGAGATCGCGCAGGAGGCCTTGCTCGAGCGCGGTGCCCGCCGGCAACAGCTGATCGGCCGCGTCGGGCATGAGCTGCGGACGCCCGTCACGGTCGTCCTCGGCCTCGCACAGACGCTCCGCCGTGGGGGACTCGACGACGAGCAGCTGGACGAAGTCCTCGACACGCTCGTGCTCCGCACCGAGGGCCTCGCCCGCCTCGTCCGCCGGTTCGAGGCCGCGATCGAGGCGGGGCTGACGGAGTGGGCGAACGTGACGGAGCTCGCGAAGGAGGTCGGGACACGTGACCCGCGGATCCGTGTCGAGGCCCCCCTGGCGCCCGTGATGACGGCGCTGAACCGGACCGCCGGTATCCGGATCCTCGAGGAGCTGGTCGAGAACGCGCTCGCGTTCTCAGCGGAGACGACGCAGGTGGTGATCCGGGTCTCCAACGATGACGGCTCCCCCCAGGTGCGGGTGATCGACCACGGACACGGCATCGAGCCCGAAGCGATCCCTCGTATCTTCGAGCCGCTCGAACAGGCTCAGGAGCTCCACACGCGCACCCACCCGGGGATCGGGCTGGGGCTCAGCCTCGCTCGGCTCTCGGCACGGGCGATGGACGGCGACGTCACCCTCGAATCGACCGGCCTCGGCGGCACCACGTTCCTGTGGTCCGTCGCCGGTGGGCCGAGCACGCTCACCGAGCTTCCCCGGCGGGTCGCCGCGATCAGCTAGCTGAGCCGGCGCATGTGGATGCTCTCGAGCATCCCGATCGCGGCGAAGCTCACGAGGATCGACGATCCCCCATAGGACAGGAACGGCAACGGGATCCCGGTGATGGGCATGATCCCGATCACCATCCCGACGTTGACGAACATCTGGATCGCGAACATCGATGCGATCCCGGCCGCCACGAGCGTGCCGAACGGGTCCTTCGATAAGGTCGCGATCCGGATCGCGCGCCAGAGGATCAGGGCGTAGAGGAGCAGGACGAACATCGCGCCGACGAACCCGAACTCCTCCCCCGCAACGGTGAAGATGAAATCGGTGTGCTGCCTCGGCACGTAGTCGAGGTTCGTTTGCGTTCCCTTCAGGTATCCGCGCCCGAACAACCCACCCGACCCGACCGCGATCAACGACTGATCCAGGTTGTAGCGAGCGTCCTCCGACACGTTCGCCCGGTCGAGGAACGCTGTGAGGCGTTCTCGCTGGAAGTCCTGGATCACACCGAGCTGGAACGCAAGACCGATGAGGACCAACCCCGTCGCAGTCAAGACGAGGAGGTGCTTGAGACGAGTCCCGGCGACGATCAGCATCCCGACGACGATCGCCGCGAGTACGATGGACGTACCGATATCCGGCTGGATGAACACGAGCACCAACGGGACAGCAGCAACCGCGAGAACCCTGACGAGGTCGCCGAGAGCAGGCTCCGGTGCGCGGATCTCCGACAAGATGGCGGCGAGCATCACGATCGCACACACTTTCGTGATCTCCGACGGTGTGATCTGGATACCGGCGATCGCGAACCAGCGCTGTGCGACGCCGCTCGGGTCAGTTGCGCCGATCCCGGGGATCTTGACGAGCACGAGCGCGACGAGCGCCCCGAGGTAGATGAACCCCGCATAGACCTTGAAGAACCGGTAATCGAACGATGCGATCAGCACGACGACGAGCGATCCCAATCCTGCGGTCGCGCCCTGCTTCATGACGCGCACCAGCCAGAAGGCCGCCTCGTCGGGGGTCGTCGCACTGATCGAATGGAGCAGCACGAGACCGACGATGGTTAGCACGACGGTCAGGAGCAGGAGCACCCAGTCGATGTGACGGACCGGCCGGCGCTCGTCCGCCCACACGCGCCCCGCGACCATGTCCATCAGCGGTCCCCCACAGCGCAGCCGCCCTGACCGTTGTTCGGCAGATGGTAGATGTCCTCGATCACGTGCCGGGCGATCGGGGCCGCCGCCTCCGCACCGAATCCGCCCTGCTCGACCATCGCGATCACGACGTATTTCGGCGCGTTCGGGTTGTGCCCGGCCATCGCCGCGAACCATGATGTGTCCTGGTGGGGCGGCCGCTCGGCCGTGCCCGTCTTCCCGCCGACCCACACCTGGGAGGTGGGGAATCCGCTGAACGAGCACTGTGCGGTCCCCGACGTGATCACCGAGCCCAGCGCCCCTCGGATGTAGGCCAGGTCGGTCGGCGGATACGGGATCGTGCGGTTGCAGCGATCCTCGGCTCGCTTGACGACGGTCCCATCGGGGGCGACCACCTGGTCGACCACGTGGGGCCGGCACAGGTGCCCGCCATTGGCGATCGCCGAGTACGCCTGCGCGAGCTGCAAGGGGGTCGCCATCATGTACGTGGAGCCGATCATCGTTAGGATGTCGCCGCCGGGGACCCAACCGTCCGGGAACAGGTCGGGGCGGGTCTTCGCCCAGGCGGGATCGGGGATCAGGCCGGATCCCTCCGACGGCAGATCGATACCTGTCGGCGCTCCGAAGCCCAACTCGCGCAGGTCGTTCTGAAGCAGCAGCCCACTGTCGGAGAGCTGGTTCTGGACGTAGCTGAAGTAGAACTTCGACCCGAAGCCGTCGAACACCGTGTCGCACGAGATGGTGATCGCCTTGGCGAGGCTCATCGTCCCGAGGTTCGCCGTCGTCCAGTTATGGAAGACGGTGCCGGACGTGTCGCCCGGATGCGTGTACGTCGCATCACACGTGTAGTACCCCCCGAGCGTCGCGAATCCTTCCTTCAATGCCGCGAGTGCGGTGATGGGCTTGAACGTCGAACCGGGCACGTACCCCAGTTGGATCGCCCGGTTGAGTGATGGAGCCGCGGCGCTCTTGTACAGGTAATCGGCTTCGCTCTTCGTGAGCCCCCGCACCAACCAGCGCGGGTCGTAGCTCGGGAGCGACGCCATCGCCTTGATCGCACCGGTCTGTGCATCCATCACGATCACCGCGCCGGCGTTGGCTTTCAGGGGCAGGCCGTTGATGTCGTGACCGGAGCGAGCGCGCGCGAGCTCGTCTGCCAGCTCACGCTCGGCAGCCCGCTGGATCCGCAGATCGATGGTGAGATGGAGATCGTCGCCGGCCGTCGGGGCCTTCACGCCGAGGGCCCGGATCGTCTCGCCATTGGAATTGACGATGAACTTCTGGATCCCTTGGCTGCCGCGCAGGAACCGCTCGTACACCTGCTCGAGGCCGGAGTGTCCGATCACATCGGACTGCTGGTACCCCTTGTTTTTCAGCCGGTCGTACTCGCCGGCGAAGATCGGGCTGACGTATCCCAAGATGTGCGCTGCGGTGCGTCCCTGCGGGTACGCGCGCACCGACGTCGGGACCACGTCGACGCCCGGGAACAGCTCCTGATACTCGGCGATGTAGTCGCGGACATGCGGTGGAACGAACTCCGCGACGGGGATCGGCTGGAACGAGTAGTACCGATTGGTCTGAAGGCGAGCCACGAGCATCCGGACGGGGACGTTCAGGAGGTGCGCCAAACGGTAGACGACGGCCTCGGCTTGCGTCCCCATCGCGTCGCGGTTGACGCGGACCTCCAGGCTCTCCTGGTTCCCGACGAGCGGGCGTCCCCGATCGTCGTACATCAAGCCACGCAACGGTTCCGTGTAGACGAATCGGACGCTGTTGTCCCGGGCCTGCTGCTGGAACTGCGTCGTCGCGAGGACCTGCAGGAACCACAGCCGGGTCGAGAGCGCGACGAACATCAGCGCCACCAAGAGCGCGAGCACCTTGATCCGGGACGACATCTTGTCCATCTAGAACCGCACCACCCTTCGAGGTCGGGATCCCTCGGTGATGCGTCGCAGGACGGGGTAGAGGATCGGTGTGAGGACGGCGTTGTACAGGGCGGTCAACACCGCGACCCGAACGCCGTACGTCGCTTGCTCGTGGAAGTTCCCGAGCAGGACCGACACGACCTCGTAGAAGGCCACGCCCGCCGCGGTACCGACCGCCACGACGATCGTGGGTACCAGTGGAGACGGCGACACGATGAACTGACGGAACATCCCGACCGAGTATCCGAGGAGGGTGAGCGTGAGTGCGGTCAGCCCCTTCGGTTCGTTCATCAGGAAGTCTTGTGCCAGGCCGCTCGCGAACCCGACGGTGGCGCCCTCGTTCGGGCCCTCGAGCAGTGCGATCGCGATCGTCAAGAGATACAGGAGTTCAGGACGAACGCCCAACAGGCGGAGCTGTCCGAAGACGGTCGACTGCAAGAGCAGCGCCGTCACCACCACCGCGGCGATCGCAAGGACCCTGCGGATCACCCCGTCGAGCCTTCCTGGCTCTGATCGGTCTTGTAGACGAGAACGTATTCGAGCGCGGAGAAGTCCACCGCCGGCCGCAGGGTGACGGCGGTCTCGAGGGCGTTCGTGCTCTGGATCACGCTCGAGACCTCGCCGATCAAGATCCCCGGTGGATATCGACCCTGCTGGCCGTTGATCTCGTAGCTGACGGTGAACACCTGGACGGGCTGATCGCCGTTGAGCGAGATCTCCGTGTCCTGGGGGATGCCGTCCATCCTGGGATCCTGCTCACCCCGTCCCCGGACGAGCCCCGTCGCCCGGGTCGTGCTGAGCCGTCCCGCCACGGCGAAGTTCTGATCGATCAGGAGCTCCACATCGGCGGAGACCGGCGTGACGGAGACGACCCGGCCCACCAGACGGGGGGTCGTGGCCGACCCGGCGACGACCGGCTGGCCGACCCTCACGCCATCGTCCGACCCGGCGCTGATCGTGATCGTCCACTCGAAGTTCGAAACACCGTTGCCGATCACGACGGCCGGGATGCCGGCAGGATCGAGGGTCTGCTTCAGCCCCAACAGGTCGGTGAGCGTTCGGAGCCGGTCCTGGATGTCGGCCGCGCCGGCGATCTGCGTCTGCAGGTCTGCGACCTGTCCTCGCAGATCGGCGTTGTTGCGCTCGAGCGAGGGCAGGTGTGCAAGGCCGGAGAAGAAGTCGCCGATCGGGCGCGTGACCGTTGAGACACCCTGCTGCAGAGGAGCCATCACCGTTTGGGTCCACCGACCCGCCTCGGCCAACGGGCCGGCGTCTCCTTCCCGATAGTCGAGCGTGATGATCGCGAGCGAGATCGAAACGAGCGCGATGACGAGCAGCCGCGTGCTGCGGGGGCGTGAGCGCGTGACCACGCGGGTCTACCGCCGGCTGCTCGGGCTCACCAGGACGCGCTGCAGGACCTCGAACTCCTCGAGGCACTTCCCCGAGCCGAGCACCACCGCCTGCAGCGGCGTGTCGGAGATCCGAACCGGCATCCCGGTCTCGTGGCGGAGCCGCTTGTCGAGACCCCGCAGCAGCGCGCCACCCCCCGTGAGGACGATCCCGCGATCCATGATGTCTGCTGCAAGCTCGGGCGGCGTCCGGTCGAGCGTCGTCTTGATCGCGTCGATGATGGCGTTGACGGGTTCCTCGATCGCGCGGCGAACCTCCTCCGCGCTGATCGTGATCGTCTTCGGAAGACCCGACACGAGGTCGCGCCCCTTGATCTCGGCGACCAGCTCGTCCGGTGAGGGGAAGACCGATGCGATCGCGAGCTTGATCGCCTCGGAGGTACGTTCGCCGAGCAGGAGCGAGTACTCCTTCTTGACGTGCTGGATGATCGCCTCGTCCAGCTCATCTCCCCCGATGCGGATGCTGGTCGACGTGACGATGCCGCCGAGCGAGATCACTGCCACCTCGGTCGTGCCACCACCGATGTCGACGATCATGTTCCCCGTCGGCTCGTGGATCGGGAGGCCGGCACCGATCGCTGCAGCCATCGGTTCCTCGATGATGTACGCGCGCCGGCTCCCGGCGGCGATCGTCGCTTCCTCGACCGCCCGTTGTTCAACGCCGGTGATCCCCGACGGGACGCAGACGACCACGCGCGGTTTCGCGAGCAGTCGGCGCTTGTGCACCCGTTGGATGAAGTACCGCAGCATCTTCTCCGTGACGTCGAAGTCGGCGATCACGCCGTCCTTCAGCGGTCGCACGGCCTGGATGTGGCTCGGGGTGCGCCCGATCATCCGTTTCGCCTCGGCACCCACGGCCAGGATGGCGCCGGTCAGGGTGTTGATCGCCACGACGGAGGGCTCGTTCAGAACAACCCCGCGACCGCGAACGTAGACGAGCGTGTTCGCGGTCCCGAGGTCGACCGCCATATCGCGACCAAGGAACCCGAGAACCCCCTCCGTTCCCTGGGAACGGGACGTGGGGGAAGGCGGATGCTGAACCCTTTCGGCCATGGGTTTTTGCGCGGGCTCATTCAACAGGACCGGGACAGAGCCTGGCAACCGCGGGGAGGGGAAAGCATAGGGGTGCCATAGGTCGGGCTGCGGGTCGCGCTGGCGCCGTCCCCGCGATCGGCACCGCTCGCGCGTCGATGCAACCCCGCTCGCGGCGCGTCGTCAGGCGCGCGACCAGCAGCCTCCACCTCGCGTCGTCAGGCGCGCGACCCGCAGCCCTCCCACAACGCAACGGCGACGGCGGAACCCGTCGCCCTCCGTCGGTGCGGCCCTCCCATTACCCTGCTGGGCATGACGTACGCCGTCCTATTCCCCGGACAGGGATCGCAGTTCCCAGGGATGGCGGATCCCTGGGCGTCGGATCCGGCCGGGAAGACGGTGCTCGATGAAGCATCGGAGGCCTTGGGCCGGGACGTCGTCCTGGGGTGTCATGACGAAGCCGCGCTCGCGACGACGGAGTTCGTGCAGCCCGCGCTGCTCGCGTGCGACGTCGCAGCGTTCGAGGTGATGCGGAAGCAACCGGTAGACGAACCCGTTGGCGTGGCGGGGCACTCGCTCGGGGAGTTCGCAGCGGTGGTCGCGGCGGGCGCGATGTCGCTCCGCGACGCGCTCGAACTCGTCGTCATCCGCGGGGTCGCGATGCAGCGCGCGGGTGAGGACCAGCCGGGCGGGATGACGGCGCTGCTCGGCATCGGCGGAGCCGATGCCGAGCAGCTCTGCGACCAGGTCCGCAGGGACGGCGTCCTGGTGGTCGCGAACGAGAACTCCCCCGTGCAGGTGGTGGTGAGCGGCTCGATCCCCGCGATCGAGCGGCTCGAGGCGCTCGCCGCCGAACGCACGATCCGGGCCGTTCGGCTGGGGGTCGCCGGAGCGTTCCACAGCGAGCTGATGCGACCGGCCCTGCCGGCCGTGACCGAGGCGCTCGACGCGATCGGCATCCGGGATCCCCGGATGCCGATCGCCGAGAACGTCACAGGCGAGCTCGTCACCGAGGGCGGACGCCTGCGGGAGCTCCTGCCGAGGCAGCTCGTGTCGCCGGTCCGATGGGACACCGGGATCCGGTCGCTAGCCCGGGCCGGAGCGAAGACCTTCATCGAGGCAGGACCCGGCGAGGTCCTCACCAAGCTGATGAAGCGCATCGATGGGACGGCGCGAGCGGTCGCAGCCGGCTCCCCCGACGATGCCCGCAACGCCGTCGCGGCCGCCTGAGCGCGGGAGCCACGGTGCTGCCCTTCCGATATCCTCGATGGCCGTGACCAGACACGCCACCATCACCGGCGTTGGCTCGTCGCTCCCTCCCCGCCTCGTCCCCAACACCTGGTTCGAGGCACAGATCGACACGACCGACGAGTGGATCCGGAGCCGGACCGGCATCGAGGCACGCCATTTCGCCGACGACGACGTCGTGACGTCGGATCTGGCCGTGGATGCTGCACAGATCGCGCTTCGAACGGCCGGGATCCCGGCGGAGCAGCTCGACATGATCGTATGCGCGAGCGTGACCGGGGATACACCGTTCCCGGCGACCGCCGTCTGGGTCCAGGAGAAGCTCGGGCTCTCGTGCCCGGCGTTCGACGTGAACGCCGCGTGCGCGGGCTTCTCCTACGGGCTGGCCGCCGCCACGGCTTTCGTGGAGGCCGGGATGGCCGACACGGTCCTGCTGATCGGCGCCGAGGTGTTCAGCCGGATCCTCGATATCAGCGACCGGCAGACAAGCGTGCTGTTCGGGGACGGAGCCGGGGCGACCGTGATCCAAGCCAGCGAACGACCCGGCATCGAGGGGACCGTGCTCGGCGCCGACGGCACCGCCGCCGAGATCCTGCTCTTGCCCGGCGGCGGCTCGCGAGAGCCGGCATCCGCCGAGACCGTGGCGGCATCACGTCACCGGATCCAGATGCCGAACGGCCGCGAGGTGTTCAAGCGCGCCGTGACCGAGATGGCCGCGGCGTGCCGGGAGGTCCTCGAGAAGAACGGACATTCCCCCGACGACGTCGACCTCCTCATCCCGCATCAGGCGAACGCGCGCATCATGGTCGCCGTCGCCGAACGCCTTGGGATCCCCCTCGAGCGTGCGGTCGTCGACGTCGCGGAGGTCGGGAACACGAGCGCCGCCTCCATCCCGATCGCGCTCGACCGTGCCTACCGCGCCGGCCGCATGAAGGAAGGCGACCTCGTGCTGTTCACCTCGTTCGGCGCCGGACTCACGTGGGGCGCGACGGCGATGCGTTGGACGATGCCCGGGATCATGCCGTGACGGGGAAGGTCGCCGTCGTCACCGGCGGATCGCGCGGGATCGGTCGCGCGTGCGCGGTCGCGCTCGCGCAGGCGGGGTGGACCGTCGCGATCGGATACCGATCGAGCGAGAAGGACGCGAAGGAATCGGTCGAGGCGCTCACGGCCGCCGGCACGGAGGGATTGGCGGTCGCCCTCGACGTCACCGACGGGCCCAGCGTGCAGGAGGCGTTCCGTCGCGTGACCAACGAGGTCGGGAACGTCACGGGCCTCGTGAACAACGCCGGGATGTCACGAGACGGTCTATTGATCAAGTACCCGATGGACGTGTACGAGCAGACGATGGCGACGAACCTCCGCGGTTCCTTCCTCTGCTCTCAGGCCGCGCTCCGCGGGATGCTGCGCGAGAAGTGGGGGCGGATCGTCAACATGTCGAGCGCAGTCGCCATCCACGGCAACGCCGGTCAGACCGTCTACGCCGCCACCAAGTCCGGCCTCGTCGGCCTCACGAAGTCGCTCGCACGCGAGATGGCGGCCAAGGGCGTCACCGTCAACGCGCTGTGCCCCGGGTTGCTCGACACGGATATGACCTCGCATCTCACGGACGAGATGCGCGCCTATTACATCGATCAGACACCCCTGCACCGCGCCGCTCGCTTCGAAGAGGTGGCCGCGGTGGTCCGGTTCCTGATGTCCGAGGAGGCCTCGTACGTGAACGGCACGGTGATCCCCGTCGACGGCGGATTGACCGCCTAGCGGATAGGCTGACCAGCCACGACCCAGCCACCAACCAGGAGGAAAGGTACCGATGACCGATCGTGCGGAGATCGAGACCCGGGTGAAGAAGGTGCTCGCCGAGCAGCTCGCGGTGGACGAGGTTCAAGTCATCCCCGACGCCCGGTTCCAGGAAGACCTGAACGCCGATTCGCTCGACCTCGTGGAGGCCGTGCTCGCGCTTGAGGAGGAGTGGAGCATCGAGATCCCCGAGAACGAGATGGAATCGGTGAAGACGGTCGGTCAGGCGATCGACCTCGTCGCGACCAAGCTCGGCGTCAGCTGAGCGCCGGGGGCCCAGGAGCCGAACGATGAGCCAACGCCCGCGAGTCGTCGTCACCGGCATCGGCGCCGTCACGCCGGTCGGAACCGGCGTAGACGACTTCTGGAAGGGGATGACCTCGGGACGCAACGGTGTCCGACGGATCACGCAGTTCCCGACGGAGGACCTGCCGGTCAAGGTGGCGGGCGAGGTCGACGGGTTCGATCCGGCCGCGTACCTGGAGACGAAGGAAGCCCGCCGCTCGGATCGCTATGTGCAGTTCGCGCTGGCGTCAGCCTCGCTCGCCTGGGCGGACGCGGCTGCGCCGGAGATCGTCTCCGAGCGCGGAGGCTGCATCTACGGGACCGGGATCGGCGGGATCCAGACCCTGCTCACGCAGCATTCCGTGCTGCTCGACAGGGGGCCGGGACGCGTCTCACCCTTCATGGTCCCGATGCTCATGGCGAACGCGGCCGCCGGGCACATCGCGATGCGGTACGGACTCACCGGACACAACATGGCCACCCTCTCGGCGTGCGCGTCATCGAACAACGCGATCGGTGAAGGGATGCGTCTGATCCGCGATGGATACCTCGACCTCTGCGTGGTCGGTGGCTCGGAGGCCGCCACCGTCCCGTTGACCGTCGCCGCGTTCGCGCAGATGACGGCGCTCACGAAGAACCCCGATCCCGAGACCGCGTCACGGCCCTTCGACGCCGCACGCAACGGGTTCGTGCTGTCGGAGGGCGCGGCGACGTTGATCCTCGAATCCGAGGTGCACGCGAAGACCCGTGGGGCGCGGGTCTACTGCGAGGTGGCCGGGTACGGCGCGTCGGACGACGCCTATCACATCACCGCCCCCGACCCCAAGGGCGGCGGAGCGACGCTCGCGATGCGCTGGGCGCTCCGGGACGCCGGCGCTCGGCCCGAGGACGTCTCCTACATCAACGCCCACGGGACCTCGACCCCGCTCAACGACGCCGCGGAGACGGTGGCGATCAAGGCGGCCCTCGGCGAGGACGTCGCCAACCGCGTGGCCGTGTCATCGACGAAGTCGATGACCGGCCACATGCTCGGGGCCGCGGGCGCCGTCGAAGGCGCGGTCTGCGCGCTGGCGATCACGAACGGGATGATCCCCCCGACGATCCACTACACGACCCCGGATCCGGACTGCGACCTGGATGTCGTCCCGAACGAGGCTCGGACGATGGACGTGAGGCTCGCGCTCTCGAACTCCTTCGGGTTCGGCGGTCAGAACGCGTGCATCGCGTTCCGGGCGATCGGCTGATCAGGCCGCCGACCGATCAGCCATCGAAGGAACGCGTGAGGATCGCCCCGTTGTACTCCATCGTCTGCGCGCGACCGTCGACGATGTCGAGGAACCGGGCTCGGCGCGGGAGCGCGGGATCGCCGACCGCGAACCAGCCCTGTGGGAGGGGGGTCAGCCCGTGCTCCTCGCCGCTCGAGGGCAACGTCGCGAGCAGCCGACCACGTCGTTCGTACACCCTGATCGCTCTCACCCACGGCGCGTCCGACCGGTAGAGACCGGCGAACACGTCCCAGCCGGGCGTCATCGACGGCTCCTCGTCGAGGATGCCCTCGCGGCCGTACCACCGGGGACCGTGGCTCACCCCGACGACCGATCCGGTCTGGTCGCGCGCAACCCGCAGCAGATGCCGGTCGAAGGCCGGATGCGGAACGGCGAAGGTGTCGGGCTCGTCGGGCCATCGCTCGAGCAGGATCGCGAGCGGGCCGGATCGAAGCACGAGCCCCCCGTCGGCCACCTCCAGCTCGATCGTTCGGTCGCCGCCGACGAAGCGCCCGGCGATGGACGCGGCGTCGGCGACCGGCTCCGGTTCCACGGGGTCGGGCAGCGGCCGCGCCCCCACCGCGGCCGAAACGACGCTCAGCGCATACGAGCCGAGCGTATCCCGCAGCCCGTACCCGTTCTGGCCGAGCGCGACCGCGAGACCATCGTCCGGCCAGATCACGAGGAGCGACTCGAACCCCAATGTGCCGCCGCTGTGCCGGATCATCCTGCGCCCGTCGAGGTCGACGACGTTCCACCCGTACCCGTAGCGGGTGCCGCGCTCCTCGGCGTCCACGTACGGCCCGATCCAGCGTTCGAACCGATCCGGCTCGAGGAGGGCTCCCGAGGGGCCTCGCCCGCCCGCGAGCACGATCCGGGCGTACGCGCAGAGGTCCGCGACGGTCGAAACGATAGAGCCGTCTGCAACGTTCGAGACCTGCCAGACGGCGGGCGCCAGTTGGCTCTGGAGGTGAGGAGGCCGGTCCGACAGGAGCGGCTCATAGCCGACGGCGGCGTCGGCGCGATCCTCCTCGAGGATCGCGCCGACGGACCGGGTCATCTCGAGCGGCCCGAGGACCCGCTGTTGGAGCAGCTCGTGGACGGGCATCCGGGTGACCCGCTCGAGCACGTGCCCCACCAGCTTGTAGCCGAGGTTCGAGTACGAGAAGCGATCGCCGGGCGCGAACGTCGGCGGATACGAGCGTGCGAGCAGCGCGTCGCCGATCCCCCACGGCCCCTGCTCGATCCCGGTCATCAATCCACTGGTGTGCGTCAGGAGGTGATGGAGGGTGATCGGACCGAACGGCTCGGGGAGCTCCAGCCACGGGAGAAGCTCGTTCACCGAGACGTCAAGCGCGATCGTCCCCCTCGCCTCTTCCTGCAGGATGCAGAGCGCCGCGAAGGATTTCGAGATCGACCCGATCTGGAACCGCGTGTCGGGTCTGATCGGACGACCCGACGCGACGTCGGCGAAGCCGCGGACGACCGCGCCGAGCGTGTCGTTCCCGTCGGTGACGGCGAGCGCGAGACCGGGCGCGTGCGTGAGCGGCAGATCGAGCTCCGCGGCGCGCCCGATCCGCTCGAACGCTTCCTCGAGTCCGCTCAACGGACTCAGCCGCCGAAGAAGAGCTTCAGCTCCCGTGCCGCGGACTCCGGCGAGTCCGACCCGTGCACGATGTTCTCGCCGATCACGGTCGCGTAGTCGCCGCGGATCGAGCCCGGCGGAGCGTCCACGGGATCGGTCGGGCCCATCAGCGTCCGCCAGCAGGTGATCGCCGATTCGCCCGAGAGCTTCCCGACCACGACCGGTCCCCCGATGATGAAGTCGACGAGCTCGCCGAAGAACGGCTTGTCGCGGTGCTCGCCGTAATGCTCTTCGGCGGTCGCTCGCTCGATCACGCGGAGCTCGAGCGCTTCGATCGTGAGGCCCTTCGCCTCGGCCCGTCGCAGGATCTCGCCGACCAGACCGCGCCGAACGCCGTCGGGTTTCACGATCAGCAGGGTCGACTCGATCACCATGGTCGCGTCAGTCTAGCGGCAGGTCATCGCGCGGCCAGCGCTCGCTTGGCGTCGGCGACCGTGAACAGGGATCCCGTCACGAGCACGACGTCGCGAGGTTCGGCCGCGGCTCGTGCGGCGGCAAGCGCCTCCGCGACCGAGGCGAACCGCAAGGCCGGACGGCCGAGCGTGGCGGCGACCTCGGCCGGGTCGGCGCTCCGAACGCTGTCGTTCCTGGCCACGTACGCTTCGTCGGCGAGCGGGGCGAGCGCGGCGCAGATGCCTGCGAGATCCTTGTTCGCGCTGACGGCGAGCACCAGATGCAGGCGCTCCCACCGGAAGGACTCACGCATCGCCTCGGCGAGCGCGGCCGCACCCGCCGGGTTATGCGCGCCATCCAGGATCACCGAGGGCTCGAGCGCCACGATCTCGAGCCGTCCGGGGCTCTGCACCACGGCCAAACCTTCGCGCAACGTGTCGGCGTGCAGCGGCTGACCGGTCAACGCCTCCATCGCGACGATCCCGGCTGCCGCGTTGTGGACGGCATAGTCACCGAACAGCGGCAGGTAGAGATCGTCGTAGGTCGCGTGGAGCCCGCGGAGGCGGAACGCTTGCCCGCCGACGGCGAGCAGGCGTTCCTCGACCTCCCAGTCCTGACCCTCCCACCGGGGCGTGCTGCCGACCTCGGCCGCACGCCCCGCCAGGATGGATGCCGCGGCCGGTTCCTGCTCGCGGAACACCGCCGTCGCACCGGGTTTGAGGATGCCCGCCTTCTCCCCCGCGATGTCCTCGAGCGTCGGCCCCAGCTCAGCGACGTGGTCCATCCCGATCGGGGTGACGACGGCGACCTCGCCGTCCACGAGGTTGGTCGCATCCCACGTCCCGCCCATCCCGACCTCGAACACTCCGAGCCCCACGGGCTTGTCGGCGAACCAGAGGAAGGCGAGGGCGGTGACAGCCTCGAAGTACGTGACCTCGCCGAACCCACGACCATCGACGAGCTGAAGGAACGGCTCCAGGTGCTCCCATTCCTGGGCGAACTCCTCCTCGGTGATGTCGCTACCGCAGACCGAGAGGCGCTCGGTGACCGACAGCAGGTGGGGAGACGTATAGAGACCCACCGTGATCCCGTGCGCGCACGCGACCGACGCTGCGACCCGGGCCGCCGTGGTCTTGCCGTTCGTGCCCGTGATGTGGATGGAGGGATACGTCAGCTGCGGTTGATCCAGCAGCCCGGCGATCTCCCGGATCCGCTCCAACGAGGGGCCGGGCATGTGTTCGGGTTGGCGGGCGTCCAGCCGCCGGAGCGCCTCCGCGAACCGCATCAGGATCCGCCGGTATCGAGCTCGACCTCGATCGACGCTTCGTCCGACTCGACCGGCTCGATCTTCTCGATGTTCCCTGCTTCACGCAGGTCGGCCTCCGCCGGCGCCAGCTTCGCCAGCCGTTCGCGCGTGTCGCGCACGACGACACGCCGCACAGGGGTCCGGAGCGACAGCTTGGCGAGCGCCTTCGTCCTGCGGACCGCCGTCAGGATGTCGGCGGCGATCCCGTAGACCTCGGGATCGCCTCCCTCCGGAAGATCGCCCGGCACCGGCCACGGGCTACCGTGCACGGAGCCCTCGCGCCACCAGGACCAGACTTCCTCGGTCGCGTACGGCAGGAAGGGTGCGAACGCGCGCAGCAGGGCATCCAGGGCGGCGCGGAGCGCCCCGACCGCAGAGCCGGCGGCTTCCGCACCCCGCACGCCGTAGGCGCGCTGCTTGACGAGCTCGAGGTAGTCGTCGGTGAACCCCCAGAAGAACCGTTCGGTGACCTCGAGGGCCTTCGCGTGCTCGTACGCGTCGAACGCCTCGGTCGCCGCATCGACCACCCGTCGGAGCGCCGCGAGCATCGCGAGGTCCAAGGGATCGCTGACCAACGTGCCCGCAGCCTCCATCCCCAACGCGAACTTCGACGCGTTCAGCACCTTGATCGCCAGGCGGCGACCGTCCTTCATCTGCTTCTCGTCGAAGGCGGCATCGATCCCGAGGCGGGCCCGGCCGGCCCAGTACCGGACGGCATCGGCCGAGTGCCGCTCGAAGACCTCGGTCGGCACGACCACGTTGCCCTTGGACTTCGACATCTTCTTGCGGTCCGGATCCAGCACGAACCCGCTGATCGCCGCGTTCGTCCACGGCAGCGACCCGTGCTCGATCTCCGAACGGAAGACCGTGTAGAAGAGCCAGGTCCGGATGATGTCGTGGGCTTGCGGGCGCAGGTCCATCGGGAACAACCGCCCGAACAGATCCGGGTCCTCTTCCCACCGCGCTGCGATCTGCGGTGTCAGGGACGAGGTCGCCCAGGTGTCCATCACATCGGGATCGCCCACGAAGCCGCCGGGAACGCCGCGCTGGTCTGCGGTGTACCCCGGGGGAACAGCCTCCTGAGGATCGATCGGCAAGGTCGACTCGTCCGCGTAGATGGGGTCGTCGAATGTGGGGCGGCCGTCATCGTCCAAGCGGTACCAGACCGGGAACGGCACTCCGAAGAACCGCTGACGGCTGATGCACCAGTCCTGGTTGAGGTTCTCCACCCACGACCGGTACCGCGCTCCCATGTGAGGCGGATGCCACGAGAGTTCCTCGCCGCGGCGCAGGAGCTGGTCGCGGAACCGCAGGATCGGGACGAACCATTGGCGGCTGGTGACGACCTCGAGGGGTCGGGAACCGTTCTCGTAGAACTTGACAGCGTGTCGAACGGGCACGGGTTCGCCGACGAGACCGCCTGCATCTCGGAGCATCTCGACGATCTTCGTCCTCGCCTTCTTGACCGTGAGCCCCTCGAGTTCCTTCATCACCGCATCCGCCGACGTGGGATCGCGCGACTCCCACCCGGGCGTCCCGAACGCGCGCGACCCGATCGTGCCGTCCTTCTCGATGACGACTCGCAAGGGCAGATGGAGCTCCCTCCACCACGTCACGTCGGTGAGATCGCCGAACGTACAGATCATCGCTATGCCGGTGCCTTTGTCGGGCTCCGCGAGTTCGTGGGCGACGATCGGCACCGGCACGTTGAACAGCGGCGTCGTCACGGTGGCACCGGTCAACGACGCGTAGCGTTCGTCGGACGGATGGGCCACGAGGGCGACGCATGCCGGGAGTAGCTCCGGCCGCGAGGTCTCGACCTCCACCGTCTCGCCGTCCTCCCGATCGAACGCGATCCGGTGGTAGAGGCCGTCTTGCTCGCGATCCTCGATCTCCGCTTGCGCGACGGCGGTGTTGAAGTCGACGTCCCACATGGTGGGGGCATCGGTCGTGTACGCGACGCCTTTGGCCACCAGTCGCAGGAACCCGCGCTGCGAAACGCGCCGCGAAAGCTCGCCGATCGTCGTATAGATGTGGGTCCAGTCGACCGAGAGGCCGAGCGTGCGGAACAGCGACTCGAACGCCTTCTCATCCTCGGATGTGAGCCGACCGCAGAGCTCGATGAAGTTCCGCCGGCTGACCGCGATCGGCGCGGCGTCATCCGGCCGCTCGAGTGCGCCGATGTCGAAGCCGGGGTCGTACGGGACTGACGGGTCACACCGGACCCCGAAGTAGTTCTGGACCCGCCGCTCGGTTGCCAGGCCATTGTCGTCCCAGCCGATCGGGTAGAAGACCTCCTTGCCACGCATCCGCTGGTAGCGCGCCACCAGGTCGGTGTGCGTGTACGAACACACCGAACCGACGTGCAGCGTGCCGCTCACGGTCGGAGGCGGCGTGTCGATCGCGAAGATCTCCCCGCGCGTCTTCGACCGGTCGAAGCGATAGGTGCCGGCGGTCTCCCACCATTCCCCCCACTTCGCCTCCAGACCATCGAGGGACGGCTTCTCCGGGACCTCCATGCGCGCGAGTGTAGCGAGCAGCGGACGGTGCACCGCCATAGACTCCCGCTCGTGGCGGCTTGCCTCGCGTGCGGGTCCGAGAACGCTGCCGGTGCTCGCTTCTGCGCGACATGCGGCAGCGCGCTCATGACCGCATGCGTCTCCTGCGGCTCCCCGCTCCCCGCCGACGCCCGCTTCTGTCCTGCCTGCGGAACGCCCACGACCCCCCCGAACGCCGGTCAAGAACGGAAGGTCGTGACGGTCCTGTTCGCCGATGTCACGGGGTCCACGGCGCTCGGCGAACGACTGGATCCGGAGCGGTTCCGGGAAGTGATGCAGTCCTACGGGAGCGCGATGCGCGAGGAGATCGAGGCGGAGGGCGGAACCGTTGAGAAGTTCATCGGCGACGCGGTGATGGCGGCGTTCGGCGTACCGTTCGCCCACGAGGACGATCCCGAGCGCGCCCTCCGAGCCGCGCTCCGCATGATGCGTCGGCTCGAGGAGCTGAACGGCGACCTCGAGCGCACGCACGAGGTCTCGCTGCAGATCCGGGTGGGGATCAATACGGGGGAGGTCCTCGCCGCGACTGCGCCAGGGCCCGGCGAGGCGATGGTGACCGGCGATGCGGTGAACGCGGCTGCCAGGTTCCAGGCGATCGCCGACCCGGGAGCGATCTTCGTCGCCCAGCGCACCGCCGACGCCGTCCGCGGCTTCTCCTTCGAAGATCGAGGCTTCCACGAGCTGAAGGGCAAGCGCGATCGGGTGCGTGCGCTTCGTCTGCTCGAGGAGACGGGGATCGGATCGCGAGGCGTGCCGGGACTGTTCGCGCCCATGGTCGGACGAGCCTCGGAGCTCGACCTCCTGCGGAGCATCCTCGACCGGGTCGTTCGAGAGCGACGCCCGCACCTCGTCACGGTGTACGGCGATGCGGGGGTCGGGAAGTCCCGCCTGACCGCGGAGTTCCTGCGATGGGCGGAGTCGACCGAGCCGCCGCCGACCGTCCTGCGCGGGCGCTGCCTCCCCTACGGCGACGGCATCACCTATTGGCCGCTCGCCGAGATCCTGAAGGGCTACGCGGGGATCCTGGATTCTGATCCGCCAGACCTGGCCGTCGAGAAGGTCCGAAAGACCGGTCGCGACCTCCTGACCCAGGAGGTCGCGACCGACCCTGCCCGCTCGATGGCCGCTCTTGCGTACACGGTGGGTCTCGAGGACCCGGAGGTGTCCTTCGCCCGTGCCGACCCGCGCGAGGTGCGCGACGAGCTCCATGCCGCGTGGCGGTCGTTCTTCACCGCGCTCGGGCGGAGCGTTCCGATCATCGTCGTGATCGAGGACATCCATTGCTCGCGGAGCACGTCGAGGGCTCGGTCGTCTTCCTCTGTCCTGCTCGGCCCGACCTGACGGCGAAGCATCCCAGCTGGGGTGGTGGGCGGCGGAACATGTCGTCGATCGCCTTGGACCCGCTTTCCAGCGACGATGCCGAGCGGCTGGTGCGACTGCTGTTGACCGTCGACGACCTGCCCGCCTCAACCCACCGGAAGATCCTCGAGCGTGCCGAGGGGAACCCGTTCTTCCTCGAGGAGATCGTCAGGAGGCTGATCGACGGCGGGCTCCTCGTCCGCGAGGACGATCGTTGGCGCGCGGCATCCGGCATCCAGGACGTCGAGATCCCCGATACCGTCCAGGCCGTCCTGGCGTCACGGATCGATCTGCTCGAGCCGGACGACAAGCGATCGCTCCAGGCAGCGTCGGTGGTCGGGCGGGTATTCTGGTCGGGACCGGTGGTCGAGCTGACGGACGTGTCGGCACCCGACGCGGACGGATCGCTCCGCCGGCTAGAGGATCGGGAGCTCGTCCTTTCCCGGCCCGGATCGACGCTCGCCGGCCAGCACGAGTACATCTTCAAGCACGTCCTGACGCGCGACGTCGCGTACGAATCGCTGCCGCGGCGCGATCGGATCGACGCCCACGGGAGCGTCGCCGCGTGGCTCGAACGCACCGCGGGTGAGCGCACGGCCGAGTTCGCCGAGCTGTTGGCGTACCACTACGTGACGGCCGCCGGTCTGGCACGGGAGACACATGGGTCGGCGCCCGACGAGCTCCGATCCTCGGCGATGCGTTGGCTCCTGCGCGCGTCGCACGACTCGTTGCGGCGTCTCGGGATCCGCAAGGCGCAGCGGTTCGCCGAACAGGCGATGGAGCTCGCCGCGAGCGATGGGGAGCGTGTCGACGCGCTCGAGGCGATGGCCGAAGCGTGTTTCGACGCCTACGAAGGCGACCTCGCGTGGCGGTACTTCCGTGAGGCGGCGCAGGTGCTCAGCCGCTCGGAGCCGGATGCGGGCGAGCGGATCGCGTACCTCGCCGCCCGCGCCTGCGAGGTGCCACAACGGTGGCCCGGCTCGATCCGAGGCACGCCTCCGGACGAGGCGGAGGCGACCGAGGTGTACGAGCTCGGGCGGGCCGCGCTACCGCCGGGCGACAGCGAGGCGAGGATCCGGCTCCTCGGTGTCCGCGCCGGCTGGCCGTTCGGATACCCCCTGTCTGAGGACGCGACCGAGGAGGACCTCCGTCCCTTCGAGGCAGAAGGGATCGAAGCGGCAGACGTAGCGCTGCGTATGGGCCGACCGGACCTCGCGTCGGGAGCGCTCGACGCGGCGAACGCAGCGTGGACCTCGCACGGGTACTACAACCTCACGTTCCCGCTCTGGGAGCGACGGGCCGAGCTCCTCCCGATCCTCACGGATCCGCTCGAGATCGGGGATTGCTATGCGATGGGCGCGTGGAGCCTCTTCGAGCTGGGGAGGTATCCGGAGGCCCTGCGCGTCGCCGACGACGGCCTGGACCAGATCGCGGGGAAGGGTCCCAATGTGGAGCTGCACGTTCGCTCATGGCGCGTCGCGATCCTGCATCGGATGGCCAGGTGGGACGAGGCGCTGGCGGAACACTATCTCATCCGTCGATTGCTGGACGAGCGGCGCGACGATCCCCCGTACTTCGTCGGACAAGCGACGGGCGCGTCCGCGATGATCCATGAATCCCGTGGGGACCGGGTTGAGAGCGACCGGCTCGCCGGAACGCTCGTCCGCATCGCCTCGGGCAGCAGTCGTGTGCAGGCCTTCTTGCTGCGCCTGTTGGCGATGCGGGGCGACGCAGCCGCGACGCATTCCTTCGAGCGGCCGCGCAACTGGCGCATCCATGCGAACGACCTCTACGAGGCCGAGGCGGAGCTCCTCGCGACGGTGGGCACGTGGCACGAGGCCCCACAGCTGGTCGAAGCGATGCGGCGGCACGAGGCTCGGACCGGAACGACGGCGCTCGTCGCCTTCGCCGATCGGCTTGAGGGGCGGGCGGCGGTCGCCGCAGGCGACGCCGCCCGCGCCGAAGCGTCGCTCCGCGCGGCGATCGAACGGTTCGATCGGCTCGAGGCGACGTGGGAACGTGCGCTCACCGAGGTCGACCTCGCTCGCGCGGTCGCCAGCGTCGACCGACAGGACGAGGCGCGCGCGATCATCGCGCCGGCGGTCGACACGTTCGAGGGGCTCCGTGCCGCCAAGGACCTGGCGGTCGCCCACCAGGTCCTCGACCGGACGTAGCCGGCCTACCCGCGGATCAGCCGGCGGATCCCGAAGGCCAGCACGATCTGCCCGATCCCTCGGAACAGGGCCATGAAGCCCACCCAGATCAGCAGCAGCACGGCGCTCGCAGGGTAGTACCGCTGCGAGGCCCAGATGCCGAGCAGCAGCAAGAGGATCCCGTTCACGAGCCCGAGTCCCCAGAGCGGGTTCAAGTCGCGGGACATGGTGGCCCGGATGATCTCGAGCGTCCCCATGAACACGAGCAAGAACCCGAGCACCGAGGCGAGCGCGAAGAACGTGTCGTACGGGCGGATGAAGCCGTAGAGCGCTCCCAGCACGAACAGGACGCCCATGAGCCAGTGCAGCCACTTCCACTCATCGACCATGCTGGCCGTGACGAACTCGTTGATGGCCGCGAACACGAACAACGCGCCGATCAGGAACCCGACGGTCGCGACCGATGTCGAAGGGTCTGCTTCGAACCGGAGCACGATGACCGCGATGATCATCCACGCGATACCCGTGATCAGGAAGACCCACCAGGGGAAATCGACCACCGGACCGGGCTCGCCGCGCGACTCCATCTGCTCCATGAGCAGCCCCCTTCGCATCCGTCGTCCGGCGGGATAGTCCCAGATGGGAGCTCCCGTCGAATCACCCGCGGGGAGTGAGATCCCCTGATCGCCTCCGCTAGGCGGTGCGCTCGTGCCGCTCGCCGCGCTTCTTGGCGGCGTGCTGCTCGCGAGGGATCAGCGTGGGATTCACCCCGGTCAGGACCACATCGCGATCCACGAGGCACCGCGTCACGTCCTCGCGGGAGGGCAGCTCGTACATCACGTTGAGCAGGACCTCCTCCATGATCGCCCGGAGTCCGCGGGCACCCGTCCCGCGCTGGATCGCTTGCTCGGCGATCGCCCGCATCGCGTCATCCGTGAACTCGAGCTCCACGCCGTCGAACTCGAAGAACTTCATGTATTGGCGCACGAGCGCGTTCTTCGGCTTGGTCAAGATGTCGACGAGCGCGTCCTCATCGAGGTTGTTGACGTGGGTCAGCACGGGCAGCCGTCCAACGAACTCGGGGATCAAGCCGTACTTCAACAGGTCTTCGGGAAGCACCTGACCGAACAGCTCACCCAGGTCCTTGTCTTCCCGCGACACGATCTCCGCCCCGAAGCCGACCCCTTTGCGTCCGATCCGGCTCTCGATGATCTTGTCGAGCCCCGCGAACGCTCCGCCGCAGATGAACAGGATGTTCGTGGTGTCGATCTGGATGAACTCCTGGTGGGGATGCTTGCGGCCTCCCTGCGGCGGGACGCTCGCGGTGGTCCCCTCCAGGATCTTGAGCAGCGCCTGCTGGACACCCTCGCCGCTCACGTCGCGCGTGATCGACGGGTTCTCGGACTTGCGGGCGATCTTGTCGATCTCATCGATGTAGATGATGCCGGTCTCGGCCTT
>VAYU01000071.1 GCA_005884925.1 Actinomycetota bacterium
TCGCGCTCGAACCCGCGGAGCCGTTCCACGATCCGCAGGGCCAGATCCACCGGGTTGACCGCACGATCCGCCGCCTCGGCGTGCGCGGACCATCCGGTGACGACGACGTCCAGCCACAGGATCCCGACCCCGGCCAGCAACAGGTCGAGCCCGGTCGGCTCCGGAAGGAGGACTGCGTCGGCCAGGACGCCCGCTCGGGCGGCCGCGAGCGTGCCGTTGCCGGTGCATTCCTCCTCGATCACCGACGCGAACAGCAGCGATCCGTCGATCGCCCGAGGGTCGACGGCCGTGAGCGCGTCCACGGCGAGCATCGCCATCGCGAACCCGCCCTTCATGTCTCCGGCGCCTCGCCCGAAGAGGAGATCATCGCGGCGGCGGGGTTCGAAGGGCGGGGAGGCCCACAGATCCGGCTGCTCGGCGGGGACGACATCGACGTGACCGTTGAGCAGCAGCGACGGACCGCTGCCCTCTCCGGTGCGACCGACGACGTCGTACCGGCCCGCGTACGAGGCCTGCGGGACGCCCGCGAGGGGGTCGTCGCCGATCCCCTCCGGGATCGAGATGCGCTCGACCTCGAAGCCGAGGCGCTTCAGTTCCTGCTCGACGATGAGCTGAGCTTCGTGTTCCTCTCCGACCGTGCTCGGGGTCGCCACGAGACGCTCCAGGAACGAGAAGGCGGACTCCGCCCGCTCGGTGATCGCGGCGTCGAGCTCATCGAGGTCCAGACGCGCACCTGCTCAATGGTCGAATGTCTAGTCCAAATACCTTTGCGCGGACCCTACACCTGTTCACTTGACAGAGCGAGCCGGCCCGGGTATATAACCGAGAGGCTAAATAACCGAGGGGTTGAATACGAGGAGCCATGAGCACGACCGAGACGCTCGACAGGACGTTCGCGGCGCTCGCCGATCCCACCCGGCGGGCGATCCTGGCGCGCCTCAGCACCGGTCAGGCGACCGTGACGGAGCTCGCGGCGCCGTTCTCGATGAGTCTTCCGGCCGTGTCCAAGCACCTCAAGGTGCTGGAGCGGGCGGGCTTGGTCGCGCGCGGTCGCCGCGCGCAGTGGCGGCCGGCCGAGCTGCAGCCCGAGCCCCTGCACGAGGTCTCGGAGTGGCTCGCCGACTACCGCCGGTTCTGGGAGGAGCGGCTGGACCGGTTCGACGAGTACCTGCGTGTGATCCAGGGAGCCCAGCCCGACGAGGGCAGACCGAAGGGAAAGAAGAAGGCCTCGAGGAAGGCCACGAGAAGGGAAGGGGAGCAGTGATGGACGACGCGATGGTTCGCGAGATCAGCATCACCCGCATCTTCGCCGCGCCGCGCGAGCTGGTGTGGCGTGCCTGGACCGAGGCGGAACAGCTGAAGCGGTGGTTCATGCCGCACGGGTTCACGGTACCCGCGTGCGAGGTGGACCTTCGGCCGGGCGGCGCGTTCCGCATGACGGTGCGCGGTCCGGACGGCACCGAGTCCCCGACCGGCGGCGAGTTCAAAGAGATCGATCCGCCGGCGCGGCTCGTGTTCACGACGACCGGGTTCGACGGTCCGGACGGCGTGCCGCTCCTCGAGGTCCTCAACATCGCAACGTTCGCCGACCTGGGCGACAAGACCGAGCTGACGCTGCACGCCGTGGTCACGAAGGCCTCCCCGGAGATGGTGGCGCCGCTCGCGGGGATGGAAGAGGGATGGCTCCAGAGCCTCGAGAAGCTCGACGGGTTCCTCACCGGCCGCGAGGTCGACAGCTCCGAGCGCCAGATCGTCGCGACGCGGTTGCTGGACGCGCCGCGCGAGAGGGTCTGGAAGGTGTGGACGGATCCCGCGCACATCGCGGAGTGGTGGGGCCCGAGGGGATTCACCACCACGATCCACGAGATGGACGTGCGTCCGGGTGGCACGTGGCGGCACACGATGCACGGCCCCGACGGGACCGACTACCCGAACTCGGTGGTGTTCCTGGACATCAGGGAGCCCGAGTTCATCGCGTACCTGCACGGTGACCCCGGTGAGCCGGACCACTTCTTCACGACGGTGGACTTCGCCGACGAGGGCGGCAAGACGGGCGTCACGATCAGGGCGCTGTTCCCGTCGGCGGCCGACCGTGAGCGTGCGATCCGCGAGTACGGAGCCGCGGAGGGCCTCGAGCAGAACATGGACAAGCTGGTCGAGTACGTCACCCAGCACCGGACGGCCTCGTAAGCCACGCGAGGCGAGCACGATGGGGACGGTCAACGCAGGGGCCGCGATGTCGCCCGACGGGTTCGTCGCGGACCCGTCCGGCGAGGTCGGTCCGCTCTTCGACTGGTACTTCAACGGCGACGTCGAGTTCCCGACCGGCGGCGGTCGCTGGGTGTTCAAGACGTCGGAGGCGAGCGCGCTCCACCTGCGAGAGATCTGGAACAGCGCGGGAGCGCTCGTGGTCGGTCGTGGTGAGTTCGACAAGACGCGCGCCTGGGGAGGTCTCCATCCCCTCGGCGTGCCGATGTTCGTCCTCACGCACCGGCCGCCGGCCGAGTGGCCGTTCCCTGAGACACCGGAGTCGAAGGAGGCGCCCTTCACCTTCGTGACCGACGGCATCGAGAGCGCCATCGCACAGGCGCGGGCGGTGGCGGGGGACAAGGTCGTCGGCATCAACCCGGGGTCGATCGCCGGGCAGGCGTTGGATGCGGGGTTGCTGGACGAGGTCTGGGTCGAGCTGGTGCCCGTGCTGCTCGGCGACGGGATCCGGTTCTTCGGCGACGTGGCGAAACCGCCCGTGTTGTTCGATGACCCACGCGTGATCGAGGGCAACGCGGTGACGCACCTGATCTACAGGATCAGGCGCGACGCCTGAGTCCCGTCAGGTCGGGGGGCGGGGGCGAGGGCACCGACGGTGCCCTCGCCCCCGACCTACGAACGTCAGGCTCGCAGGCAGGGGTTGCTGGCCAACACCTGTCTGAAGTCGTTCGTCCGGTGGATCGGGGTGAACCCCGGCCCCGGGTAGTCCAGGAACAGGAGCGGGCCGAACTCCGCGGCCGAGCTCCCGCCGAACGTGTTCGTCGTCCCCGGGATGTGCGCGCCGCCGAGCTGCCAGAAGCAGCCCACCGAGGAGTTGTTCCGGGTGCTGAAGAACGGGTAGAAATTCGAACCCGGCGGTGGGTTCGTGCACCCGACACCGGTGTTCCGATCGCAGATCCCGCCGAAGTCCGCCGCCTCGATCCGTGGCAGGTCCGCCTCGAACCCCACGCGGCTGTAGTTCACACCGCCGTTGAACGTGGGACTCGTGAATCGGATCGAGCCCGGATTTCGGGCCGCATCCAGTCGGGGGTCCGACAACGATCCCGGCCAGGTGTTCTGGTACGAGACCCCGTCGAAGTCGTTGTCGGTCGCGAAACAGCCCCCGATCAAGATCCTGAGGGATGCGTCCGCGTTGAAGCAGAAGGTGTCATCGCCGTCCTTCTTCTGGTCGGTCACCCCCGGATTGACACACGTCCCGTGCACGTTCGCGTGGTTGCAGTACTCGAAGTGGCCGATCTCGTCGGCGAAGGAGACGTTGTAGGAGTGCGCCGCCCACGGCACGCGGGTGTGCTCGCTCGACGTGGCATACATCGGGTGGAACGAGTAGGGCGTTTCGCTGCACGTGGCGGCGGTCGGCTCGTAGTTCACCTGCGCGAACCCGTTGGCGGCGCTCGCCGTCATCGATCCGGTCTGTCCGGACGTGAGGTCGCGGATCTCGGTCACGAGTCCATCGGTGGAGTCGTGGATCGAGACGTTCAGCCGGTCGCCGGCGTTCATGAACAGGTCCGCCGTCGGGTCGGGGGTGAACGATCCTGCCGTGAGGTCGAGCGGACCGGGAGGTGCCTGCGGCTCCCCGTTCAGCGTGATGAACAGGCCGCGTTGTTGTCGACGAACGTGTTCTGGTTGCGGTTGAAGCTGAAGATCGCCATCGCCGCGCACCACTTCGTAGGGTCGCAGCTGATCGCGTTCAGGAAGGGGACCCATCCCGGCGGGTAGAACTGGAGCTCCAGGAACGCCGTCCCGGGATGATGGCCGATGTAGTTGGCCTGCGTCGGGTCCGCCCCGTCGAAGATGTTGGTGTCGCTGTTGGGCGTGCAGGCAGCGTGCGTGAACTCGGGCGCCGACTGGTTGTCGCAGAGATCCATCCCGAACCAGAACGCGATCCGGTCCTGGAAATTGAACGTGCCGCCGGTGCCGTCCTGGGTGGGCAAGATGGGCGGGTCGCGCGGCACGACCATCCGATACCGCTGGTTGTTCCCCGCGCCCGGGGTGTTGGAATAGAACAGCAACGAAGGCTCGTCGTGGCCGGTGTACTCGCCTTGGTACCCGAGCGCGTCGACCGCTTCGGCGCAGATCGGGCTGCCTTCGTTGCAGAGAAGCTTCTCGGGACGTTGTCCGCTCGGTGAGGATGCCGACGCCGGCGCGCCGACCGTCGCCAGCAGCATGATCCCGCCGAGTATCGCGAGTGCTTTCCTCATTCGACCCTCCTCCAGACGGGGGTACGCGGGACGAGCGCTCCGATCCGTGGGGTCGTCGCCCGCCGCCGCTTCCGGCAAGAGTGTCCTGTCGAACGGCACCTCCTCCCCACCCGTTCCGCGCTCCGAGGGAACGGGTCCCGTCGTTTCAGGACCTCAGCGTGCCACCCCCTGCGGGTATTGGGCAAGTCGGCCGCTGAGGGTCCCGGCGCGCGCTCTCTCAGGCGGTCGGGCGACTGGCCGCGGCGAGTAGCGCCTCGATCGCCGTGGCGTTGCCCATCGCCTCGTCCACCGCCAGGTTGCGCGGCTGTTCGCGCCCGCGGAGCACGCCGTGGATGTGTCGGATCGCGGCCGTGAACGAGTGCTCGCCGGCCGGTGCGGCCGCGTGCTCCTGCACGTCCTCGCCTCGCACGATCGCGAACGTGTCGTCCGCCTCCGGGTGGAAGGGGTTCGTCATGCGGATCTCGCCCTCGGTCCCCAGCACACGGCTGAACGTGTCGTACGCCGCCACGAACCCGCACGAGAACACGAGGCGGCGATCGCCGGGGAACGTGAGCGCACCCCAGAGCTCGGTGTCGACCCGGGACCCCGTCCACACCGCATCGGCGATCGCCCGATCGAGGTCGGGCTCGGCGTCGAAGAGCAGCCGAGCGAGGCGGATCGGGTAGCACCCGACGTCGTAGAGCGAACCTCCGCCGAGCTCGGCGGACAGCCGGATGTCCTGCGGATCGTCCAACACGAAGTGGAACCGGGACGCGATCTCGCGCACCTCGCCGATCCGCCCGCCCGCGAGCGCGTCGCGCACGCGCTCGATCTGATGATGGAACGGGAACACGAACGCCTCCCACAACGGGACCGACGCCGCATCCGCCGTTGCGAGCACCCTGCCGGTCTCATCCGGCGTCACGCAGAGCGGCTTCTCGCACAGGACCGCCTTGCCCGCTTCGAGCGCCGCGATCGTCCATTCGGCGTGCAGGCCGTTCGGCAGCGGCACGTAGATCGCCTCGACCTCCGGGTCGGCGACGACGTCCTCGTAGCCGGCGACACCGCGGGCGACGTCGTGCTCGGCGGCCCAGCTCCGGGCGCGCTCGCCGTCGCGACTGGCGACCGAGACGGCGAGGCCGTCGCCCGCCTGGCGGAGGGCCGGGAGGAAGGAGCTCTCGGCGATCCCCGCCGTGCCGAGGATGCCCCAGCGGATCGGGTCGTCGATCACCACCGTTCCCGGTGGATGACCTGGTCCAGCGGCCGCCGGTCCGGTCGCTCGATCGGTTGGAGCGGCCGGTCGGCCGGGTACCCGAAGGCCACCAGTCCAACGCAGAACCGGTCCTCGGGGATGCCGAGGACCTGACGCGCGAGCGCCTGATCCTCGAGGGCCGCGTGCGAGCTGCCGATGCCGAGATCCGCCGCGGCCAGCATCATCTGCATCGTTGCCTGGCCCATGTCGTAGAAGATCCAGTCGCGGGTGTCCTGATCGCCGGGGACGGGTGCGACGAGGACGACGGTCGCGGCCGAGCCGCCCACGTGCTTCGCGTAGCGCCACGTCTCGCCCAGCTGCCGGAGCGCCTCGCGATCGGTGCAGACGACGAAGTCCCACGGTTGCTCGTTCATGGACGAGGGCGTCCGCCATGCCGCCTCGAGGATCCGCTCGAGGTGCTCGGGCGGGATCGGCCGATCCTCGTAAGCGCGGACGTTTCGACGGGCTCGGATCGCGTCCCAGGTCTCCATGCGCGCTACGTTACCGGTCGCCGCGAACCCAGGCCTGAGGTCGGGGTGAAGCGCCCCGGGTTTCCTGGAGGCTCCGACTCATGAGAGGTTGGAGCCATGGGAAGGAAGAGCTATCCACCAGAGCTGCGAGAGCGCGTTGTGCGGATGGTCTTCGAACATCGGGAGGAATACGACTCCCAGTGGGCGGCGATCATCTCGATCGGAGAGAAGTTCGGGATCTCCTATGAGACCGTCCGCACATGGGTCCGCCGCGCGGAGATCGACGGAGGGTCGCGGCCCGGCACGACCACGGACGATCCTGCGCGGCTGAAGGAGCTCGAGCGCGAGAACCGTGAGCTGCATCGGGCCAACGAGATCCTGAAGAGCGCCTCAGCTTTCTTCGCGGCGGAGCTCGACCGCCAACCTCAGAGATGATCGCCTTCATCGATGCCCACAGGGATCGATTCGGGGTCGAGCCGATCTGCCGGCGTCTGCCGATCGCCCCGTCGACCTACTACGCGGCCAAGACGCGACCCCCGTCGGCCCGCAGGCACCGTGACCAGGAGCTGAAGGCACGGATCAGCCGCATCCACGCGGCGAACCTCGAGGTCTACGGCGCCCGCAAAGTCTGGCACCAGCTGCACCGCGAGGGCATCCCGGTCGCCCGCTGCACTGTCGAGCGGCTGATGCGTGAGCTCCACTTGCAGGGTGTGCGACGTGGGAGGGCGCGGAAGACGACGGTCGCAGACGAGACCGCCCCGAGGCCGGCGGACCTCGTGGCACGGGTCTTCGCCACGACGAGGCCGAACGAGCTATGGGTGGCCGATCTTACCTACGTCGCGACCTGGTCGGGGTTCACCTACGTCGCGTTCGTGATCGACGCGTTCAGCCGCTCGATCGTCGGGTGGCGGACGTCGCGTTCCCTTCGCACCGACCTCGCGCTCGATGCCTTGGAGATGGCGATCTGGTCGCGTCGGCGTGACCTCACCGGCTTGGTGCATCACTCCGATCGCGGCACCCAATACACCGCGATCCGCTACACCGAGCGCCTCGTGGAGGCACAGATCGCCCCATCGGTCGGCTCAGTGGGCGATTCATACGACAACGCGCTCGCCGAGACCATCATCGGCCTCTACAAAACCGAGCTCATCCACCGTCGCGGCCCGTGGAAGGGCACCGACGACGTGGAGTACGCGACGTTGGAGTGGGTCGATTGGTTCAACCACCGCCGTCTGATGGCGCCGATCGGCTTCGTCCCACCGGCGGAGTTCGAAGCGGTCTTCTCGGAGAAGGAGGATCCCTCATACAGTGACAGACCCAAGGAACCGAGCCTCCGATGAACCCGGGGCGCTTCAGGGATGGATCGGCCGGGGGCCGGCGGCAAGCGAACTCAGAACCGAGTCGCAGGGAACGGGTGTGCTCCCTCACCCCGGGCACGGCGGTGCGTCCGCCCCACACAGCGTGAGCCCCTCATCGTTCTGGACGCCTTCGGTATAGACCGACCGGGGGGTGAAGCCGAGCAAACGATCGGCTTCGTCGAAGATCGAGGGCGCGCTGGACCGTGTGAACGACAGCCTGGAGGTGACGCATCCGCCAGGGAACACGTAGTAGAGGACCGTCTCATCCGGATGGTTCATCCCCGAACCCTCGTAGAGCCGCAACCCGATCGGTCCGTTACCCGGTGGGACCTCGACGGAACCCGCGAGATCGCAGTCAGCGCTCATGGTGACCTCGATCGCCCGTTTCCCGACGCGGTCCGAGTCGAGCCAGAATCGAACCAGGCCCGAGCCCACCTCCGATCCGGCGTAGGTCCATCCCGCCGGGAGTGGCTCGATGCACGGGATGAAAGTCGCAGAGGGCACGGCCTCCGCTGCCAGGATGAAGATCGACTGGCGATACGTCCCTTCGCACGAGACCTGCTCGTAGTGGCTGGCGGTACAGGCCGTCACGCCGAGCGCGAGGGCCGCCACGAGTCCCAGTGCACCGGTCCGGGACCGCCTCACAGGACCACCCGCCAGTTCGCGGCGACCAGGGCGATCACGACGAGGGCGGTGACACACGCACCCAACGAGAGACTCACCCGACGCGCGCTCCATCGCTGGATCCCGACCGGCTCGCGCTCGGGGGCGAGCGCCCGGAATCGACGGGGAAGATCGCGTCCGTCGCGTTTCGTTGCGATCCGGAGCTGGGTGGGGGTCGCGACACCGCGCGTGGCGGCGAACGCTTCGGCGATCTCGTCGTCCGTGAAGAAGCGTCGCGCCGCCCGGTACACGCGCTCGGCGTCGCTCCCGAGCGCGAGGACCAGCATCATGTTCGCGAGGTCGACCGCTTGGCGCCACGGCGAAGGCCGGACCTGCACGAAGAAGACATCGATGAGCAGCACCTTTCCGTCGCGCACCATGAGGTTGGCCGGCTTGATGTCGCGATGCGCGACACCGGCGTCCCAGAGACGGCGGATGAGCATGAGGCCCTCCTCGATCACGCTCTCGTCGACGTCCGCATCGCTGATCTCTCTCGCGCCTTCGAAGAACTCCATGACGATCAAGAACTCGCGTTCGGGCGTGATCTCGACGATGCCGAAGGGCTCGGGCACGGCGACGCCATGGTGGCGCAACAGGAGCAGCGTGTAGTCCTCGTACTCCACGAACCGACGAACCGTCTGGAACGGTGACTCGTCCTCGAGTGCCCCGTAGAGGATCGTGCGACCGAGCTTGTACCAACGGTCGGCTCGCACGTGGTTGGTCGCGTAGAGCTTCGCGAACACCGCTCGAGGGGGAGTGTCACCGCCGGTCGTCACCGAGAGGCGAAGCGGCGTCGACCCCCCGGAACCTTCCAGCCCGACGGGGCGCACATCCAGGACCGTCATGCCGAGCTGGTCGTGCACCGCCGCCCTGATCGCGTCGCCGCGCTGGCCGCCGACATCCAGGTGGGCCGTCCGCCCACGCCGGTAGGTCACAGGGAAGACGTTGTTCGGCGCCACCAGACGGAACGCCACGACAGGGATCGTGACCCCGAGGATCACGGCGCCGATGACGTCGGTGGGATTGTCGAGCGCGAGGTAGAGGCGGCTCGCTGCGAAGAGCGCGATGCTCGCACCTGCGACCCACATGCCCCTCGACCTGGGGTGTCCCGCCGGCAGCAACCCGCAGGCCATCGCGACGAGCGTCACCGTGAGCGCGGCCACCGGCGCGGAAGGGAACGAGAACCCGCTCCATGAACCCAGGATCCGAACGCCGACGGGACGCGCCACGGCGACGAAGATCGACAGCTCGTAGACGCCGGCTTCTAGAGCGACGACGCTGACGAGGAACGCCAAGAGGTGGCGCCAGCGTCGGAACCCGATCAGAGCGACCAGGGTGGCCAGTCGGAGGATCCCGACGGTGGCTCGTGATGCCAGGAAGCGGTTGATCCAGAGCACGATCGAGGTGAGGCGTCCGGCGCGGACCACCGCCAACGCCCGAAGGATCGACGTGTTCCGGCGGTCGAACCAAGCTCCGACGGTCACGTGGCCGAGTGCCAGGATGACGATGGCTCCGAGTGCCAGGGTCAGCAGCACGAGCACGTGACCGCTCGTGCCGAGGGAACGGGGGAGGGGCGGCGGCTCACCCGAAGGACGCCGGCGCCTGCCTACCGTCCGCTGCTCTCTCGCCGAGCTCATCGGATCCCTCCGGGGTCCATCCTCGGCCGAGGCAGCGGACGGGTGCAAGCGGCGTCGGTCGATGCGGTCCGCGCCCTCAGATCAGGTCGTTCGACGGATCAGGGTTTGACGTTCTGGTTCATCCGGAACACGTTGTCGGGGTCGTATGTTCGCTTCAGGTCGACGAGGCGGCGGTACTTCGCGTCCCCGTAGATCGAGCGGACGACATCATCGCCGGACTCGACCATGTCGTTCACGTAGTGACCCGCGGCCGTGAACGGCTGGAGCGCCGCCATCGTCGTCCGACCCCACTCGACGTGCGCATCGTCGAGCGCCCGGTCGTCCCATTCGGCCTCGACACCGAGCCAGAACGGCGCCTCTCGCCCGGTGAACGCCATCGCGTCGGGGTCGATCCGCGAGATCGCGCCGCCCTGGAGCCACAGCGTGATCGTGCAGCCCGGCGTGGGCGCCGCCGCCAGGCACCGGAGCCCGGCGTCGAGGTACCGGTCGGAGAGCTCCGCGAGGAAGCCGCCCTTCATGTAGAAGCGCTTGCCCCAGGCCATCTCCTCGTCGACCATCGTCTGCACGTCCAGGTACCGCCGCGGCTCGATCGTGTCGACCAGCGGACCCAGGTCGCGCAGCGAGCGCAACGCCTCGACGGCATCGTCGGGCGAGCCCGAGTGCGTGGCGGCCATCCAGACGACCGGTCGGCCGGCCAGCTCGGCCGGGAACGGCGGGTCGCCCGGAGCCAGACCGAACCCGAACGACGTCATCACCGCATCCGGTGCGGTCGGTGCCCACTCGCGGACGCGCGCCGCCACCTGGGGCGCGCGCTCGGGAGGGAAGAGCAGCACTCTCTGCGTGACCGTCTGGCCGAGCTCGTGGAGGCGGAACTCGAACGCCGTCACGATGCCGAAGTTCGGCCCGGCGCCGCGCATCCCCCAGAACAGGTCGGCGTTCTCCTCCGCGCTCGCGCGGAGCTGCTTCCCCTCGGCCGTCACGAGCTCGACGGCGAGCATGTTGTCGATCGAGAAGCCCCAATGCCGCTGGAGCCGGCCCATCCCACCGCCCAGGGTCAGCCCCGCCACGCCGGTGTGGCCGACGACCCCCCACCCGGCACGCGAGCCCGAAGGCCTGCGCCGCCGCGTCCAGGTCACGCAGGAGGCTGCCGCCGGCCACGCGCGCCGTGCGAGCTTCCGGATCGACCCGCACCCCTTGCATCAGCGAGAGGTTGATCACGATCCCGTCGTCGCACGTGGAGAAGCCGCCGACGCTGTGCCCACCGCTCCGCACGGCGACGACCAGGGCTTGGTCTCGCGCGAACCGGATCGCCGAGATCACGTCCTCGACGCCGGCGACCCGCGCGATGAGCGCGGGTCGCCTGTCGATCACCCCGTTCCACACCAGCCGGGCCGTCTCGTAGTTCGCGCTCCCCGGCGGCACGATCTCGCCGTGGAAAGCTCCGCCGAACGATGCGAGCGCCGCGGTGTCCATCGCGTGCGAATGGCGGATCAGCGTTGGTTGTAGGCGTCTTCCAGGGGCTTGATCTCGAGCTTCGTCATCTGGAGCATCGCCTGCATGACGCGGTTGGCTCGTTCGGGGTCGCCGTCGCTCACCATCTCGTCCAGCACGCGCGGAACGACCTGCCAGGTGACGCCGAAGCGGTCGACGAGCCACCCGCACTGCTGTTGCGACCCACCCTCCGAGAGCTGGTCCCAGAGCCGGTCGATCTCTTCCTGCGTGTCGCAGTTCACGACGAACGAGACCGCCGACGTGAACGTGAAGCCCGGCTCCGGTCCGCCGTTCAGAGCGATGAACCGCTGCCCGGCGATCGTGAAGTCGACCGTCATCACCTGACCGACGGGGCCGGGCCACCCCTCCTGGTAGTAGGTCTTCCTGGCGATCGACGCGTCGTCGAAGACGGACACGTAGAAGTCCACGGCCGCCTCGGCGTCCTTCTCGAACCACAGGAACGGGTCGATCTTCTGGTTCATGGTTCTTCCTCCCTCCCGGGCCGGACCATCCGGTCCCGGCCGTCCTCGGCCCCCACCCTCCCACAGTCCCGGGCATATCGGC
>VAYU01000004.1:0-37055 GCA_005884925.1 Actinomycetota bacterium
ACGAATGCGTCTTTCGTCCCAGGGATCGAGACGAACGATCTCTCAGGATGGACGAGCGGCGCGATGGGTGGCACGTGGGCAACGAGCACCGCCCAGGCCGTGGCGATCGGTGTCGAGATCCGGGCGGCGAGCGGAGGCCCATAGGGGCTTCCCCCGCTCACCCTGTCGCGGTCTGGAACGCGGTAGCCGGTGGACGACACCAGCGAGGTGGCGAGTTACATCCTCGTCGTAGCGGGGGCGGGACTCGAACCCGCGACACAGCGATTATGAGCCGCTTGCTCTACCTCTGAGCTACCCCGCCCCGGCAGCTCGTCAGTCTACCTGCGGGAACGGGTCGCGCCACGACTCACTCGAGCCGCGAGTGGGAATCGAACCCACGACCCCGGCCCTACCATGGCCGTGCTCTGCCGACTGAGCTATCGCGGCGACCCGACCACGCTACCAGCGGGAACCCGAGCCCGCGAAAGCCCTGTGCCCTGTTCGGCCGCGTCCGTTTCTCCGGGACGCTATCCGGGTATCTCGGCATCCATGGCAACAGCGACCGAAGCCCCCGTGAGGCCTCAGACGGCACACACCTCACCGCCGGGCTTGGACCCGAGGCCGAGGGACGTCTTCACCTTCGGTGCGCCTTCCCGGATACCGTTCCCGATCCAAGAGATCCTGCGGTCGGCGAGCATGGGGTTCTTCGATGGGCGCGACCCTGCGTGCTCGATCCCTTCGACGCTCACGAAGATCGGCGGTGTCGTCCTCGCGGTGACGGCCGTGATGCTCTGCGTACTCGGCGTGACCGGCGCACTGCTCCTGTGGGCGTTCCATGCCGCATTCGGTTGAGTGCCGTGGCTGAGATCAGATCCTGCAGACCTGGTTGAAGAACGGGAACGGGTCGATCCCGTCGAGGATGCAGCTGCACCCGGACGGCGCCACATGCAGCGTTCGCGGGATGTTCCACGGGTGCCCTCGAAGTGATCATGGGTCGTACGCGCGTCGCCGGTGGAGCCGACGCCTCGATAGCGGTGACGAGACGCCGGTGGAACGATCGAGGCACATCGGGGCTCCGACAGGCGGCGATGGTCGGCTCGGCCCTCGAGGTAGGGGACGGGCGGCGAACACGAAGAGGAGCACGAGGAGCAGCGCAGCTGCGCGCGGCCCGTATCGCCTCACGGATGGCCTCGCGACTCGCGGTGGTACCGCCCCCGCCCTGCGCACGCGTAGACCTGCGGGATGATGGTTCGGTGCTACGCCGGATACTGCTCCTGCCACTGCTCATGGGGCTCGCGGCCTGCTCGTCCCCTGCATCGGTCCAGCCAGCGTCCATGCGGCAGGGTGCGATCGTGTTCGGTGGAGGCGATCGACTGCGCGTGCGCATCGCGGAGACAGAGGCGGAGCGAGCGGCAGGGCTCATGCACGTCATGGCGCTGGCCCCGGATGACGGGATGGCGTTCGTGTTCAACCAACCGGTCACGGACCGGTTCTGGATGAAGGACACGCTGATCCCGCTGTCGGTGGCGTTCGTCGGCGAAGACGGGCGGGTCATCTCCTTGAGTGACATGGACCCTTGCACGGCCGAGCCGTGTCCGACGTACCCGGCATCGGGGCCGTACACGATGGCGGTCGAGGCGAACCTCGGGTGGTTCCGGGACCACCACGTGAGCATCGGTAGCACGGCTCGGCTGGAGCCGGCCGATGGATGAGTCGTGCTTGCTCTGCTCCGGCGATCGCTTGACCGAGTGGCGGTTCGAGGACGAGGACTGTTGGGTGGCGGACTGCATCGTGTGCATGACGCCGATGATCGTGTGGCGAACCCATGGCTTGCCCGATCCCCATAGGGAACGCGCGTTGATCGGACGGCTCGAGCAGGTCGCCGCGGAGCGGTACGGGGAGGACGGATTCTGGGTCGATCCCGAGCGGCGCCGGATCCCCGACCATTGGCATGCCCACGCTCGACCGGCCGGCGGGTTCTTCGACCCGCGGAGTCCCTTGTTCGAGGAACCAGCGGACGGCGAAGGTTAGATGGCGGGGGATCCGGTCTCGGCCGACGGTTCGTCGGCCGAGACCGGATCCTCGCCATCCCCGGCGAAGGTCAACGCGTAGACCTCTTGACCCCTCGGGTATTCCTTCGTGGGGCGGAGCTCTCTGGACACGGACACACCGAGCGCCTCGTAGACGCCCGCTTGCTCGTCGCGCAGCCGTTCGCCGAGGTAGACGTTGGCGACGATCTCCTGGGGCAGGACCGCGGCCGTCACCATGCGCACCGCCCCGACGACGGGCGATCCGACGATCGTCAGCTCATCGGCGATCTTGACGAGATGGCCCGGTCCGGCGTCCAGGCCCATCGCGAGGCCCACCCCGGCCGAGAGGTTCCTCGAGTTGCTCCGGAAGTCCTCCAGGACGCGACGATGGAAGAGCTCGATGAGGCTGTGTGCGGTGTGCGCGACGTCGCCGGTCGTTTGGACGAACCGCTCCTCGTACTCGTCGGGCGGCGCGGGTTGGACGATCCAATACGCGAGGAACCCGTCGCCCGTGAACTTGTCGAACCAACCCCCCGAGCTCCGGATCCCTCGGCGAACGGACGTCACGAACTTGTCCATCACCAGCGCGAACCGTTCGAACCGCACGGCCTCCTTCATGAGGGTCGTCGATTCCCGGATGTCGGCCGCCATCACGAACATCTGGATCGGCTCGCCGTCGATGACGGAATCCAACAGGTCCATCTTCCGGAACCGCTGCTCCCAGTCGGGAGGAGCATGGGGCTTCAGCAGGCGTGCAACGCGAGCTCGGTCTCGGTCGCGTTGGCCGGCCGGCCTCGATCGCGCGCTCGCCACGGCCGGCTATCCCGGGGCGACTGCGCCGAGCGAGGCGTCGAACAGCCGCATAAGCCAGGTCTGCCATGCGTGCCGGGTTGCTTCCGCGTCGACGTTGTCGGCGAAGAGATGGTGCCCGACCATCACCGATCCATCGAAGCCGTAGATGAATCGATAGAGCGCATCGACTGAGCGCACGCCCAGGAACGACGGCGAAACGTAGTCCACGACGCCGTCGATCGGTTCGAAACCTTCGGGGGTCAGCCGGACCTGGTCGCCATCGGCAGCCTCGTCGCCCAGTCCCAGGCCCCGTCTGAACATCGACATCGCGTGCTCACGATCCGGTACGGTCGGTCCCTGCGCGTCGATACCGACCGCGAACCGGCCCGAGAAGTAGGTGAGGTACTCGACCAGCTTGTGGAGGTACATCGGGTCGCCCTCACTCATGCCCTCGTACTCCGCTTCCCAGTCCTCTCCCAGCATGCCGCTATGGACGTACCGGATCGCGGTCCGCCGCGGGCCGCGATCCTCGATGCGGTAGTCGAACCGGTGGAAGGTTCCATCCGGCCCCTCGGTGCCGGTGTTCACGAACCGCTTGGGCGGGTCCCAGGTCGTGACGGTGGACTCCTCGGTGTATCCGCCGATGCTCCACCGAGCCCGGCCTCCCTGGCGGGGCTCAACCTCGCTCTCGCCCATGAACCAGGAGTCCATCCCGGGTCCGGTAGCGATCGCCTCCCACACCGCTTCGGGCGATGCCCCGACCTCCAACTCCTTGGTGATCTCGAACCGATGGGCCATGCGTACGATCCTCCGTCCGCCCATCGTAGCGGGGGACGCTTCGCGCGGGTGCCCTCGATACGGGCTGTAGCGATTTGCGGTTCGGCGCACACCGTGACATGACGGGGTCCGCCGGCGACGATGGAGGGCCATGGGCAAGGTGAACGAGCACGGCCACGAGTGTTGGATCGTCGAGACGTCGAAGGACGGAGAGCGCTGGCGCTTCTTCGGCAAGGCGTGGAAGCGACCCGGTGAGGAGGTCCTGCTTCACGCCGTTCCCCGGTACGTGCGCTTCCGTCCCGAATGGGAGCCGGATTGGCGTGAGCCACTCGAACGAACGAGCGACCTCCCGATGACCTTGCTGCTGATGGAGGCGGGGGCGCGGAGCGAACTGTGGCCGGACGCCGGACACGTCGGCTTGCCGATGCTGTTGCCGGGCGGGGAAGAAGGCAGGTTGCTCCGCTTCGAACATCGCGATGATCCGGACGAATGGACCTACGCGCTGGAGTTCCGCGGGTCTCGGGGCTGAGGTCCCATCCGAACGAAACACCGTCTGCACCGGTCCAGATGAGCCGTGCGGGCGTCTTCCGGGTCACCCAGCTATGTCCCGCAGTTGACGTATCGCTCTCCGACGGCGAGCGGACTACGGTGAACGCTCTGCCACCGGGGCCGGGCCGTGAGCTTCCCTATCCCGTGGCCGACGATGCGCTCGAACAGAACGGAAATGGGACCCAAGGACCCGCGTCTGGCAGCAGGAACGGACCCATCACTCCGGGTCCTCGTCGCCGTCCCGATCCCCCTGCAACGTGCGCTCGTGCAGTTCTTCATGCAGGAGGCGGGGTTCGAGCTGCTTCCGATCCCGCTTCCGAACATCGACGTCGCCGATCTGGCTGGGCACGATCACCCCGACGCGATCGTCTTGCACGAGAGCGTCGCGAAACGGTCGGAGTCCGGTCTGGTCCGTGAGGTTCGCCGCGACTCGCCGTCGACGAAGATCGTCGTCCTGGCGCAGGCGCCGGACGAAGCGTGGCGCGGACCCGCCCGAGGAGCGGACGCGTACCTCGAGGAATGGGTCGGGATCGCGGAGCTCGATGGTGTCCTACGCGATCTCTGTCACGCCGGATCGACCGTGCTCGCCCCACCCTCTGCCCCGATCCTGGAGGCACCCGTTCTTGACCATCCACCCCTCGCCGAAGGAGCCGAAGGGGAGGCGCTGATGCCCGCGGCTCCTGCTCCCACGCGGAGCGGTCGCTGGTACGAGCGCTTCCAGGGCGCGGCGGCGGCCGTGGTTATCCTCTTCGCGCTCTTCAGGGGCCCCGGGCTGTTCCTGCAAACGGTATCCACCCAAGGGGAAGGGGGTTCTGCGAAGACGAGCCTCGACGTCGCGTATTCATCCTTCAACCTGTTGGTTGCTGACCTCAAACAGGGTTCGCCGTCCGAAGTCCTCATCCGGGACGCTGGCGATCTGCGCGCGGCGCTGGCGGCCGCGATGACCGCGGGGGCGGACGTCAGGGACCTCAATGCCGAGATCGCCTCGCAGGTTCCGCCCTTGCTATCGAACGTTCCCCCGGCAACGGCTACCGCGATCGTCGCCGCCCTCGGCGGCCTGGTGGACAACCCCTCCAGCGGACCCGAACCGAGCGCCAGTCCGAGCCCGAGCGAGTCACCGAGCCCGAGCCCGAGCGAGTCACCGAGCCCGAGCCCGAGCGAGTCACCGAGCCCGAGCGAGTCACCGAGCCCGAGCGAGTCGCCGAGCCCGAGCGAGTCGCCGAGCCCGAGCCCGAGCGAGTCGCCGAGCCCGAGCCCGAGCGAATCGCCGAGTCCCAGCGAATCGCCGAGCCCGAGCCCGAGCGAGTCGCCGAGTCCGAGCCCGAGCGAGTCGCCAAGCCCGACCGACAGTGATTCCCCGAGCCCAAGCGAGTCCTCAAGCGCCGCAGGGGCCGTCCAACAGGCTCAGGGAGCCGACGCGGGAGGTCCCGGCGGGACACCGCCTGATCCCACGCTTGCGATCACCCTCGTCTTCGCAGTGCTTCCCGCGTCATCTTGGTTGTTGCGAGCCAACTCCCGCAACTTGTCCTGATCCGTTCGGCCGACGGCCCCTCCGTCGTCAGCGGACCTGACCGCTCGCCGTGCCCAGCTCCGCAAGCCGTCGCTCGAGCAAGCGCCGCTCCGCATCATCGTGAACGAGGGCGAGTGCGCGGCGGTACGCATCCCGCGCCTCGACGGACCTTCCGAGTCGACGCAGCAGCTCTGCTCGCGTCGAATGCAGATAGTGGTAATCGTCGAGCGCGAGGCGATCGACGATCTCGAGGCCTTGCTGAGGCCCAAGCGCCTCGGCGACCGCGACGGCCCTGCTCAGCTCGACGACCGGCGACCCGGTGAGCTGAGCCAGCTCGCTGTAGAGCGCGGCGATCTGAGGCCAATCGCGAGGTTCGTCCGCATGCAGGCTCGCGATCGCCGCCTGCACGACGTAGGGATCATGGCCGCCCAGCGCGAGGGCTCGGTTCAGCACGGCACGCCCCTCGGCGATCTGCGCTGCGTCCCAGAGCGCGCGATCCTGATCGGCAAGCAACACGATCTCGTCGTCACGGAAACGCGCCTCACGTCTGGCATCGAGCAGCATCATCATGGCCAACAGTCCGCGCACCTCCGGCTCGTCGGGCATCAGCTCGGCGAGCGCCCTCCCGAGCATGAGCGCCTCAGGCACCAGTTCGCCGCGGGCGGGCGGAGCAGAGTAGCCCTCGTTGAAGATCAGATAGACGACCGCGAGCACCGCGACGAGCCGAGCGGGCAGGAGGTGCTCGGGTGGGACCCTGAACGGGATCCGCGCGGCCTTGATCTTGCGCTTCGCGCGCACCAGCCGCTGCGCCATCGTGGGCTCGGGCACGAGGAAGGCATGAGCGATCTCCACGGTCGTGAGGCCCCCGAGCGTCCGGAGCACCAATGCGACCTGGGCGTCGACGGCGAGCGCCGGATGACAGCACGTGAAGATGAGCTCGAGGCGCTCGTCGAGGAACGGCGTGGCGCTGACCATGCCTTCAACCGGATCCTGCACCTGAAGCATCGAGGTCTTCGCCGCCAAGGTGCGATCGCGACGGATCCGATCGATCGCCCGGTTGCGCGCCGTCGTCACCAACCACGCACCCGGATCGGCGGGAGTTCCATCGTGCGGCCATCGCTCTGCAGCGATGGCGAAGGCCTCCTGCGCGGCTTCCTCGGCGAGATCGAAGTCGCCGAGGAAGCCGATCAACGCCGCGAGAACGCGCCCCCATTGGTCGCGGAACACCTGGTCGAGGATCGTTACCACTCCACGATCGGCCGCACCTCGATCGCGCCACCGAGGCGAGCCGCCGGGATCCGCGCCGCAAGCTCGATCGCCGCGTCGAGGTCATCGGCCTCGAACAGCAGGTAGCCGCCGACCGCCTCTTTGAGCTCGACGAACGGGCCGTCGGTCGTGAGTGTCTTGCCGTCCTGTACCCGCACCGTGGTTGCCGTTTCGGGAGCGTCCAGCCCGAGACCGGGAGTGACACCCGGCGTCTGGTTGATCGCCTGGTAGTCGGCGTAGACCGCCTTCTGCTCGTCCTCCGAAAGGGTCGCCCACGCTTCTGGCGACCGCGGCGTCGGGGCATCGCCTTGATGGATCAACAGCATGTACTTCATCCCTTCCTCCTCTCGTGATGGCTCTTCGTGATGGTCGCCCCTTAGACGAACAGGAACCGCGGAATCGACAGCTCGCACCGAAGATCCGATGTTCTCGTCGAACGCGGCGCGGAGGAAGGATACGGCTCCTCACCTGCACCTCCCGGTCGGCCGACGACCGGTCCGCGATCACGGTCGCCCTCGAGCGAGGTCGGTCGATCTTCGATCACCGGCGGAGCGTGGATCCAGGACCGAGGAGCGATCGGCTCGTTCAGCCTTCGTTCAGTGTTGAACCGCGAAGGTGGCCTCGGGAACCCGACCCGAAGGAGATCTCCCATGAGGAAGCGAGTTTGGGCAGCGATCGTGTTCGCCGCGCTCGCGGGAACGACGGTGTTCTGGGCGCCGTGGGCCTCGAGCGCGCCGTCGAGCAACACCTCGGCGTGCGGTACGACGTATGCGCCAGTCCTTGACCCCGCGAACTTCGTCGCCGCGGTCGACAACCCGTACTTCCCACTGCCCGTCGGAAGGAAGCTGGTCTACTCCGGAGTCAAGGACGGCCAGACCCAGACGGACACCGTGACCGTTACCGATCAGAAGCGGGTCATCCTCGGCATCCAGACCACGGTGGTGAACGACGTGGCGACCCACGACGGGACCGTGCTCGAGCGGACGTTCGACGACTACGCGCAAGATGGGCAGGGCAACGTCTGGTACCTGGGCGAAGACACCACCCACTTCCTCCCCAACGGCAGGGCGGACACGTCCGGGTCGTTCGTGGCCGGCGTCGATGGTGCCCAACCCGGGATCATCATGGAGGCCACGCCACGGATCGCCGACGCGTACAGGCAGGAGTGTTACGCGGGGCAGGCTGAAGACACCGCTTGGGTCGTCGGCACCAGCGGTTCGGTGCGGGTCCCGTACGGGATGGTTCGCAACGTCCTCACGACGCTCGAGGCCACGCAGATCGAACCCGGTGCCTATGACCAGAAGACCTACGGTCCCGGGGTCGGCATCCTGACCGAGCAGTCGCTCACGGGGCCGAACGAGTTCGCTCAGCTTGTCAGCGTGAGTGGGTAAGAACCTCGCCGCTCACGCGGAGAGCAGCCGTATCCCCGCTCGAGGTCGACCCGCTTACGCGGGGGCCGAAGCCGCTTCGCGCCCCCACCAGATCGCCTGCGTGAGCGACCGGAGGAGGATCTCGGCGGAGGCCAGGTTGGTGGCAACGGGGACGACATGGACGTCGCAGATCTTCAACAAGGCCTGGATGTCGGGCTCGTGCGGGTGGGCAGTGAGCGGATCTCGCAGGAACACCACCGCGTCCACCTCGCCGGTCACGATCCTGGCGCCGATCTGAACGTCGCCCCCCTGGGGCCCGCTCCGCATGATCTGGATCGGGAGATCGAGCTCCTCAGCGAGGAGCGAGCCGGTGTGTGCGGTCGCGATGAGCTCGAGTCGCTCGAGGGTCGACCGGTATCGGCGCGCCAGGCGCAGCAGGTCGTCCTTCTTCCCGTCATGCGCCACCAACGCGACCACGGCAGCGCGAGCGGCTCCATCCGTGGGGATCCCGATCGGCTCTGGCATGCCTCAACCGTACGAGGTGTACGCGCCGGTGCGGCCGATCCCAGGTTACGGATCCGTGAATCCCGACCCGGAGGCGCAGCTAATCGAGCAGGGCGGAGTACACGCGCTGCGCATCGGTCAGCCGCACGGCCAGCGTCGTCGCGAGCCACCGGTGAAGCGCCGCGGCTCGCTCGGGCTCTTCGGCCTCCAATCGCTCGATCGAAGCTCGGCTGAGGGCGAGCACGACGCTCGGGACATCGGCGATCACATCGGCGGTCCGAGGGAGCCCGGTGTACAGAGCGACCTCCCCCACCATCACGCCGGGTCGCACCGTGTTGAACCGCATCCGGGTCCCATCGGGCGTCACCCATTCCACCCTCAGCCGGCCCGACTCCACCACGAACACCTCGTCGGGTCGATCGCCTTGGTGGATCAGCACCGTTCCCTCGGGGAGCGATCGTCGCTCGAGGAACGGCTCCAGATGGGGCGGCAGGTCCGTGAAGCCGTCGCCTCGGCCGTCCGCGCCCTCAGGAGCAGCCTCTGCGAGCAGTTCGTCTTCACACCGCTGCAGGCTGTGATCGAGGTCGGGTTCGAACCTCACCACCCCGTCGGAGGCGGCCAGCCCGCCCCGTTGCAGCTGTTCCTGCACCCGTTCCGACGTATCGGCGAAGACGACCTCGAAGCCGCTCGCCTCCGCGAGCAACGCCACCTTCCGGAACGCGAACACGCCCGATGCGTCCACGCCGGTGACGCGTCGCAGGTCGATCACCAGGAACCGCATCGGGGATGCCTCCGCGCGTTTGCTGATGCGCTCGAGGAGTCCCCGCGCCGTCCCGAAGAACACGAACCCGTTCAGGCGGAGGATCTGCACACGCTCGGCGAGACCCTCCAGGGTGACGCGGTCGCCGGGGGGACGGTCGACGTTGCTGCGGAACGCCGCCCCGAAGGGGACCTCGCGCACGAGGTCGATCCGCCCATAGTTGACGGCGAACAGGACGACCGCGAGGAGCAACCCCACCTCGAGTCCCGTCACGATGCCCTTCGTCGCGATCGTCAGCACGATCGCGGGGACGATGAGGTACTCCCCCAGCGGCAACGAGCGGCGCATGTCGACCAGCCATGCCACGAGGAGCGACAATCCCACGAAGACCAGCACGCCCCCAACGATCATCCGGGGGATCAATCCCACGATCGAGGCACCGAAGGCCACGGTCGCGAGCGGGACGAGGGCGGCCACGAGGCCGGCCCCCCGCCCATCGACATCCATCTGCTTGGCGAGCGCCGTCAAGCTGAGCGCGTGGTATCCAGGGATCCCCCCGAACAGGCCGGAGACGACGTTCAGCAACCCCACGTCGCGGAGCTCCCGGTTCGAGTCCAGCTCGGTATGGAGCAGCAGCTCGGCGCCGCCCACGTTGAACAGGCACCCGATCACCGCGACGAATACCGCCGTCGCCATCCCGGGCACCTCGTGGAACACCGCCGACCAGTCGGTGCCCGAACTGGTCAGCGCACGGTAGGTCCACGGATGCCACAGCCGTGCGGCGCGGAACGGTCCGAGCAGCCAGAGTCCGTCTCGCGCGTCCTGGATCGAGGTTCCGGTGACGAGCAGGCCGATCGCGAAGGCCACGAGCCCGATGACGAGAACGGCGGGGATCACGAGTGCCCGCCTCACGATCCGGGTCGCGACCAGCAGCACGACACCGAACGCGAGGGCCGGAAGCCAACGGACCAGCTCGAACCGGTCCACGAACTGGCCGATCGTTCCCAGTTGTGGATCCGTGCTCGCCGCAACCGCGATGCCTCCCTTCATGAGGAGCCATCCGGTGCCCGCCAAGAAGCCGCCGACCACCGGATACGGGATGAACCGCGCGAGGTTGCCCAGCCGGAACGTCCCGAGCACGAGGAACGTCAACGCCGTCAACAGCGTCACGATCATGGTCGCTGCGACGACGGTGAGGAACGCCTGGTCGACGCCGCCGAACGTGTGCAACGCGGCGCTGGATGCGACGATCGCAAGCACGGGTACCGCCGCGTCCTGCACGCTTCCCACGACACCCCGGACACCCGCCCTCCAGGCGAGGATCGCCAGGGTCAGCGAGGCCGCGACGAGGTAGATGCCGATCCCCGAGGGACGGGCGTCTTCGAGGAACCCGCTGAAGACGAGCACGGCGAACGAGATCGCGAGGACCACCTCGACGACACCGATGACGGCACCGGCCGAGACGGTCACCACTACCCTCTTGCGCAGTCCCTCAGACACTGGTCCCCTTCTCCGGTGAGGCGTGCGGGCCGGCGGGCCGCCAGCCTATGTGCCAACGCCGGGGTGCGCTAGGCCAAGACTCGATCCAGCGACGGGGACCGTTCTCGCTTCTTTCATGAAGATCTCATCGGGGTTTCACCGAGAGCTCATCGTCCAACTCGCACGCTGGTGTGAAGGACGATGGGAGGAGGTGATCACAGATGAAGATCAAGCGGATCGCGATCGCGGCCGTCACCGTGTTGGCACTGGCTTCGCTCGGTGGGGTGGCCCTCGCCAAGACCCCGGCCGTGGGCCAGTGCAACGCGGCCACGTCGTCCGTACCGACCACCAACGCCGACACGGACACCATCCCGGAAGGAGATCAGACCACCCCTGACGTCGGCGCCGAAGCCACCAGCGAAGCTGGCGGCGAGCAGGCGACGGAGTCCGGCGGTGGATCCGCCGCCGAGTCCGACGGACCCGGCGGCCACGAGGATCCCGCAGGCAACGTCGACCACCAGTTCGACGGACAGGAGTGATCCTCGCCGCCTCGACGAAGGAGGGTCCGGCAGGCGCCGGACCCTCCTTCACGCCACGGGGGCTCGCGTGGCGCCGTCGCCGGGGAGCCACACCGAGAAGGACCCTCCCGCACCCGGGCGAGGATCGACCCAGATGCGGCCGCCGTGGGCGTGCACGATCTCGCTGCTGATCGCCAAGCCCAAGCCGCTTCCACCATCGTTCGATCGAGCCGCATCCCCGCGGACGAATCGCTCGAAGATGTGGCCGGCCAGCTCGGGAGATACACCGGGCCCTTCATCGTTGACCGTCCACCCGGCGCCACCGTCTCGCAGCCACGTCGTAACCCTCACGCTCCCTCCGGCCGGCGAGAACCGGATCGCGTTGTTCACGAGATTCATGACGACCTGCTCGATCCGAGCTCGATCCCCGTACACCGTCGCGCTCGGGCCATCGGTCACGACCGCGACCCGCTTCGGCCGAGCCAGCACCGACGCGTTCTGGGTCACCGCCTCGGTGACCTCAGCCAGATCCACCGGCGCGCGGAGAAGCTCCAGTGAGCCGTCGTCTGCGCGAGCCAGCATGAGGAGGTTCTCCACGATCGAACGCATGCGCTCGACCTCCTCCTGGGCGCTCTCCAACGTCTCGCGAGCGCTCGTGGACAGGTCGGCCTCGCGCAGACTCACGTCCAGTTCGGCTCGCATCACCGCGAGGGGCGTTCGGAGTTCGTGTGAGGCATCCGCCGCGAAGCGTCTCTTGTCCTCGACCCCTCGCTCGAGCCGGTCGAGCATCGCGTTCAGCGTCACCGCCAAGCGCTGTACCTCGTCCGATGCCGCGGGGACGTCGATCCGCTCGTCGAGGCGCTCGATGCCGATCGTGTCGGCTTCACGGGTCATCCGCGCGACGGGAGCCAACGCACGTCCCGCCAGCCACCAGCCACCGATGCCGGCAACCAGCAGCGCGATCGGGGCGCCGATCGAGAGCTGGATCACCAGTTCCCGCACGGATCGCCCAACCTCGTCGGTCGAGGTCGCGACGACGATCACGCCGGAGCAGGCTCCCGAGGGAAGGGCCACCGCGAGCGTGCGGAACGCTTCATCGTCCGGTCCGGTGTGAACCGTTCCTCGCAGCGCAGCGCCGCCCAGGACGGACCGGACCTGATCGGCGGAAAGCAGCGGTTGTTCGGCCGCGGGATCTCCGGCCGATTCCAGCACCTTGCCGCCGGAGCTGAGCAGCTGGGCTCCCGATTCACCCTGCGGCAGGCCCACCAGCGACGCGTCGCTGACGTCTTGGAACTCGCCCTCGCAGCCGCCTTGGAGACCGAGCGAGATCTGCGCGGCGCGCGTCGCCAAGCTGTCGTCTAGCCCGTGGATGAGGCCCGCGTGCAGGCGGAGGATCAAGAATCCGCCGAGGACGAGGAGGACGACCGCGAGCAACCCGACGTACCACATCGTGAGTCGCGCCCGGATCGGCATGCTCACGGAAGGCCCACCCCATACCCCACGCCTCGCACGGTTCGTATGAACGGGCGATCGAACGGGACCTCGAGCTTCTTCCGCACGTACCCCACGTAGACGTCGACGACGTTCGAGAACCCGTCGTAGTTCACGTCCCACACGTGCTCCAAGATCCGGGATCGGCTGATGACCTCGCCCGATCGACGCATCAGGAACTCGAGCAGAGCGAACTCGCGTGCCGTCAACTCGATCGGCTCGCCGTCGCGGGTGACCGCGTGGGTGGCGGGATCGAGCACGACATCGTCGGTCGTCATGGTGGTGGGTCGCTCGGTCGCACCTCGGCGAACGAGGGCGCGAAGCCGAGCGAGAAGCTCTCCGAAGGAGAACGGCTTCACGAGGTAGTCGTCGGCACCTGCGTCGAGACCCCTGATCCGGTCCTCCACCCCGTCGCGCGCCGTGAGCATCACCACCGGCGCCCATCGACCCTTCGTTCGCAACTCACGGCACACCGCGAAGCCATCGCGGCCGGGAAGCATCACGTCCAACACGATCGCGTCGTAGTCCTGGTGGAGCGCCCGATGCAGCGCGTCCTCACCGTCCGAGACGGCGTCCACGACATACCCCTCTTCCTCCAAGCCGCGACGCACGGCTCTGGCCATCTTGAGTTCGTCTTCGACCACGAGGATCCGCACGTCGCGCAAGTGTCGCACCGTTCCATGAGAGTTGGATGAGAGATGTGGCCGAGTCGGCCCGTTCTCATCGGTTCCTCATCCGCGGCGACGTACACCGGATGCCCATGGATGACGAGAGGAGCCGAAGATGCGGCGCATCATGATGCTCGCCGTGGCGACGCTGATGGGAGGTGCGCTGCTCGCGGCGTGCTCATCGGGGTCCTCGATCGGCACAGCCGCCACCTCCGGCCCGGCACCCAGCGGCTCGGGTTCCGCGGCTACGCCGACCGAAGCTCCCGTCTCCTCGGAGTCCCCGGTGCCGGTCGAGTCGAACCCACCGGGCGACATCCCGGACAACACGGTCTTCGTGCCGTACCACTCAGCCAAGGGCGGCTGGACCGTGACGGTGCCCGAGGGTTGGAGCCGTACGACGACGGGCACGACCGTGACGTTCACCGACAAGCTCAACACCGTGCAGGTCGACGCGCGGCCCGGCACTTCGGTCACGCTCGCCAGCGCGAAGAAGACCGACGTGCCCGCATTGGCGAGAAACTCGCGCGCGTTCAAGCTGACGAGTGTCACCGAGGTCACGCTGCCGGCCGGGCCGGCGGTCTTGATCACCTATCAGGCCAACAGCGATCCGAACGCTGTCACGGGCAAGCAGTACCGACTGGACGTCTTGCGCTACGAGCTGTTCCACGCCGGAACCCGGACGACGCTGACGCTGCTGTCCCCCGTCGGCGCGGACAACGTGGATCCGTGGCGGATCGTCACGCAGAGCCTGAAGACGGCCTGACCATGACCGCGAGCTCCTCGACCAAAGGTCAGGCCGGCGCGGTGCTGGAAGCGAACGACCTCTATCGCTTCTACCACGCGGGCGACGACGAGACGTTCGCCTTACGAGGGGTGTCGTTGACGGTTGCGACGGGCGAGATCCTTGCCGTCGTCGGTCCCTCCGGCAGCGGCAAGTCGACGCTCCTCGCGTGTCTGGCCGGGCTCGACGAGCCCGACGGCGGATCGGTCTCGGTGGCGGGGGCGCGCATCACGCGGCGGCCCGAGGCTCAGCGCGCCGGGCTGCGCGCGCGCTGGATCGGGATCCTGCAGCAATCGGGCAACCTCCTCGATCACCTGAGCGTGGAGAACAACGTTCGTGCGGCGCAGAGGCTCGCGCGGAGCACCGACCGCGCTGGAGCGTCGGTTCCCTCTCTGCTGGCCGACGTGGGCCTGGCCGAGCGCGCGCACGCACGGCCGGCGACCCTTTCCGGGGGGGAGGCGGCGCGCGCGGGTCTGGCGGTGGCCCTCGCCAACGACCCGCCGCTCCTGCTCGCCGACGAACCCACCGGCGAGGTGGACGAGGCGAACGAACAGCTGATCTTGGAACTGTTGCGGGGACGAGCCGAGTCCGGCCGGGCCGTTGTGATCGTGACCCACAGCACCCGCGCTGCGCTGGAAGCCGACCGCATCGTGCACCTGAACGACGGGAGGATCGTCGATGCCTGAGGCGTTGGTGCGCGCCGTGTCGATGGAACGCGCGTACGGCGTCGGGAGCGCTCAGGTGAAAGCCGTGACCGACGCCACCTTCAGCGTCGAGGCCGGCGACTCCGTCGCGCTCCTCGGGCCGTCGGGCAGCGGGAAGTCCACGCTGCTGCATCTGATCGCAGGCCTCGATGCGCCCACGTCCGGCTCGATCGAGTGGCCCATCCTGGGACGTCGGGAGGATCTACGACCCGGGCCGGTCGGTGTGGCGTTCCAAGGCCCCAGCCTGCTGCCGCCGCTCACCGTGGTGGAGAACGTGGCACTACCCATGATCCTTGCCGGCGCGGACGAAGAACGCGCCACCGCCGGAGCGCGCGATCTCCTGGACGTCTTCGAGGTGGACATCGTCGCGAACAAACTTCCCGAGGAGCTCTCGGGCGGACAGTCCGAGCGAGTGGGCATCGCTCGCGCCTTCTCGGGATCGCCTCGGCTGGTGCTGGCCGATGAACCAACCGGCCAACAGGACCGGTCGACCGGTGGCCGCCTCCTCGAGGCGATCGTGACCCTGGCCGTGCTTGGAGGCGCCGCGTTGGTGGTCGCAACCCATGATGCCGCCGTTGCCGAGCGACTCACGGCACGATGGACGATGCGTGACGGCGCCTTGCGGACCCGGGAGCTCACTTGCTCGTCCTGACCTGGCTGGGCGGCCTGCTCCGTCGACGCACCGGACGGATGATCGGGCAGTCGGCGGGCGTCGCCCTGGCCGTCCTGTTGCTCGCCGCGCTCGGGACGTTCTTCACGTCCAGCCGCGCGACCATGACCACGCACGCCGTGCGCGCAGTGCCCGTCGACTGGCAGGTCCAGGTGTCACCGGGGACCTCGATCTCCAAGTCCTCGGCCACGGTGGCCGCGACGCGCGGGGTCACGGCGGAGTTACCGGTGGGATACGCGGATACGTCGGGCCTGTCCTCCCGCAACGCCGGCACGGTGCAGACGACGGGGCCGGGTGTGGTGCTGGGGCTGCCGCCGGACTATGCGACGACGTTCCCCGGCGAGATCCGCCCGCTCGTCGGCGCGACGACCGGGGTGCTCCTCGCTCAGCAGACGGCGGCGAACCTCGGCGCCTCGGTCGGTTCCACGATCACGATCGGGCGACCAGGGCAGTCCAAGACCACCGTGACGGTCGACGGGGTCGTCGATCTGCCGGCTGCCGACTCGTTGTTCCAATCGATCGGGGTCGCGCCGGGGTCGGCGCCCACCGCTCCACCGGACAACGTGGTGCTGCTCCCGGAGTCGATGTGGCACGGCATGTTCGCGAACGCCGCTCCCGGCACGTCCTCCACGCAGATCCACGTCCAGCTCGCCCACGACCTGCCGGCCGACCCCGGAGCGGCGTTCGCCCAGGTGATCGGTCGCGCCAAGAACCTCGAAGCGGCCCTCGCGGGCGGCGGCTTGGTCGGGAACAACCTGGCCGCGCAGTTGGACGGCGCGCGTGCCGACGCCATCTACGCGGAGATGTTGTTCCTGTTCCTCGGGTTGCCGGGTGTAATCATCGCGGCGTTGCTCGCAGGCGTGATCGCCTCGTCGGGACGGGAACGCCGCCGGCGAGAGCAGGCTCTCCTTCGGGTTCGCGGCGCATCGCCGAAGCGCATCGTGCGCCTGACCTGGGCCGAGGCGATCCTCGTCGCGATCGCGGGCACGGTCGTCGGCGTGATCGCCGCCACCGCCGTCGGGCGCATCGCCTTCGGCACGTCGAGCTTCGGCGCGACGACGGGTCAGGCACTCGCTTGGGCCGGAGCCTCCGTCGTGTTCGGGCTCGGGCTGTCGGTCGCGACCATCGTGGTCCCCGCGTGGCGCGACGTGCGCACGCTCAGTGTCCACGACGCGCAAGCGACCGGCTCGACCGGACGGGACCGGCGCCCTGTGTGGGCTCGCGCTTACCTCGACGTGATCTGCCTTGCCCTCGGCGGGCTCATCTACTGGCAGGCCGTGAGGAGCGGCTACCAGGTGGTGCTCGCACCGGAGGGAGTTCCCACGATCTCCGTGAGTTACTTCACCTTGCTCGCACCACTGCTGTTCTGGATAGGGACCGCGCTGCTGATCTGGCGGATCAGCACCGAGCTGCTCCGCGTGGGCCGCGGTTGGCTCCGTGTCGCCACGCGCCCACTGGCCCACCGCCTCGCCGGCGTGGTCGCCGCCTCGATGTCGCGGCAGCGCCGAGGCTTGTCGCGCGGGGTTGTGCTGATGGCTCTGACGGCGTCGTTCGCTCTCTCGGTCGCGATCTTCAACACGACCTACACCTCGCAGTCACGCGTCGACGCACAGCTCTCCAACGGCGCCGACGTGACGGTGTCGACGACCGCTGCCACCGGGCTGCCGGCTGGGATCAGCGACGCCGTTGCCAAGCTTCCCGGCGTGGCCGCGGTCCAGCCGATGCAGCACCGCTTCGCCTACGTGGGCAACGATCTGCAGGACCTGTACGGCGTGGATCCGGCAACCATCGGGCAAGCGACCTCGATGTCGAACGCATTCTTCGCGAACGGGGATGCTGCTCGGACGCTGCAGACGCTCGGGTCCACCCCGAACGGTGTGCTCGTCTCCGAAGAGACCGTGCACGACTTCCAGCTTCAGCCGGGCGACACGGTGAACCTGCGGCTGCAGTTCGCGTCGGACCACGCCTACCACCAGGTGCCGTTCACGTACGTCGGAGTGGCGCGCGAGTTCCCGACGGCGCCCCACGACTCGTTCCTGGTGGCCAACGCCGGCTACGTGGCGCAGGCGACAGGGTCCCCGGCCTCGCAGGTGCTGCTCGTCCGTACGAACGGATCGCCGACCACGGTCGCGGCAGAGGTCCAGCAGCTTCTGGGCCCCGCGTCGGGGGCGACCGTCAAGGACATCGTCACCGAGCAGCGGATCACGTTGTCGGGGCTCACGGCGATCGACCTCGCAGGACTCACGAAGCTGGAGCTCGTGTTCGCGCTCCTCCTTGCCGCGGGGGCGTCGGGACTCGTGCTCGCGGTCGAGCTGGGTGAACGGCGTCGCACGTTCGCGATCGCCTCGGCGCTCGGAGCGAAGGGCCGGCAGCTCGGGAGCTTCGTGTGGAGCGAGGCGGCGTTCGTGGCGATCGGCGGGCTCGCGCTCGGCGCGCTCAGCGGCTGGTGGATCGCCCAGGTGATCGTGAAGATCCTCACCGGTGTGTTCGACCCACCACCCGAGCACCTATCCGTGCCATGGGCCTATCTCGCCGGGTTGCTGGTTGCGGTGAGCGCGGCGATCGCCGTCGCGGGTGCGGGGATGCTGCGGGCGATCCGGCGTCCGGCGATGCCGATCCTGCGCGATCTGTAGTGCTGGCGCCGAGCGAGGACGTGTCTCCTTATCCTGCGGCCCACGTGAGTGCGGCGGCCTCGCGGTTCAGGGCATGCCATCGAATGACTCGGGAACCGTGCTTGATCGCTGACCGGAGGGACGAGTCGAAACGGATGAGAGATCTCGTCTCAGCGCCTCACGCGAAGCTGCGGATGAACCTCAGCTCACCGCCTTCTTCACGAGCGCGCCGATCCTTGCCTCTTCGGTGGCGGTCAACTCCTTCAGCGCGAAGGCGACCGGCCACAGGGCGCCTTCGTCGAGGTTCGCCGCGTCGCTGAAGCCGAACGTCGCGTACCTCGTCTTGAACTTCTGCGCGCTTTGGAAGAAGCAGACCACCTTGCCTTCCTTGGCATACGCGGGCATCCCGTACCAGGTTTTCGGCGCGAGGGCTGGCGCGCTGGCTTTGATGATCGCATGGAGCCGCTTGGCCATGGAGCGATCCGGTTCCTTCATCTCGGCGATCTTCGCGAGCACGTCGCTTTCCCCGTCCGCCTTATCCGCGCGCGGGCCGCGGCGCGCGGCCGCCTTCAGCTCCTGGGCGCGCTCCTTCATCGCGCCTCGTTCCTCGTCCGTGAATCTCGCGGACGCCTTGTCGGTCGGCGTGGTGCTCTTGGCGGACTTCTGCGTGGCCTTCTTTCGAGGTTTCCTCTCAGCCATGGTGTGTTCTGACCTCCTCTGCGCCTACGGCGCTGAGCCGTGGCCCCGCCGTTATGGATCGGAGCCCCACCTCGACCTTAGTGGGTCGCGGCATGATCTTTCGGGATCTTCACGCTGACGTCCTTGAGGTCGATCACGCGCGCGCCCTGCACGCGGATCAGATCCTGGCTGTCGGCAACGTGCTGCGCAGGTGACTGCGTGTCCGTCCTCGGGTCCTTGGTGATCGTGGCACTCATCGGTGTGATGCGGGAGGTTGTCACGACGAGGATCACGCCCTCGTACACCGCCGCGACCGCGATGAACGACAGAGCGATGACGAGCGGATAGCGGATGAAGCCGAGGAGCGCGATCACGATCGTGGCGAGCGCGGCCGCCAGCGCACCGAGCGCGATCACCTGTTGACCGGACGGTCGTCGCGCCATCAACATCACTCGGAGGACCCGGTCTCGGGGCGACCGGCAACACGCTTGGTGAGGCCGCGCTCCAAGCGCGCTCCGCCCAGGACGAGAACGACGGCAAGCGCGGCCACGGCCACGCCCGACACGAGGAGCGGCAGCCGGCCGCTGGATCCCCAGGCGAGACCCGCCCACACCCCGGCAAGCAACGCCGCGCCCCCGGCGAGCCCCTGGTACAGGCCCAGTCCGCTTCCCACCCGTTCGTGGGGAAGCAGATCGGCGACCCACGCCTTCCCCACCCCATCGGTCAGCGCCGTGTATCCACCGTAGAGGGGCAGCAGGAGCCAGACCCACCCCGCGGAGGTGACCACCCCCAGGCCGATATACGCGGCCGCGAAGATCCCCAATCCGGTCGCGAAGACGACGCGCCTCGGCACACGGTCAGAGATCACGCCCGCCGGATAGCTGAGGAGCGCGTAGCTCACGTTGTAGAGCGCGTACGCGAGGATGATCTCCACGAAGCTCAAGCCGAGGGCCTTCGCCCTGAGGATCAGCAGGGCGTCGGAGAAGTTGGCGAGGCCGAACAGCGTCAGGAAGATCACCACCCTCCAGTACCGGCGCGGCAGGGGCCCCCGGAGCTGCCGAGTACTTCGGTGAACGGGAGGCGTGACGGGTTCCCGTACGAGGCCGATCAACGCCACGCTCGCCGCCGCGGGAACGAACGCCACGAAGAACAGGGGCCGGATCCGGTGGTCCAGGGCCTCGTAGAGGGCGAGGCCTGCGAGGGGACCGACCACCGCTCCGGCCGTGTCCAGCGCCCGATTGAATCCGAACGCCCGACCGCGATGTTCGGGAGCGGTGTCGGCCGCGATCAGCGCGTCTCGCGGCGACGTCCGCAGCCCCTTGCCGAACCGATCGGCGAACCGAGCGACCAGCACCAGCGGCCATCCCGTGGCGAACCCGATCACCAGCTTGGACAGCGACGAGATCCCGTAGCCCGCGGCCACCAGGGGGCGCCTGCGCCGGATGTCCGCAAGGCGTCCCGACACCGCCTTCATCACCGATGCCGTGCCCTCCGCCAGACCCTCGATCAGGCCAACGACCGAGGGTGGTGCCCCGAGCACCCCGGTCAGGAACAACGGGAGCACCGGATAGAGCATCTCCGAGGCGGCATCCTGGAAGAAGCTCACCCACGACAGCACGACGACGTTTCGGGAGAGCCCGGTGAAGAGTCCCGTGCGACCGTCGGGCGGGCGGTTCCCCGTCACCATCGCCAGATGCTCCCACACCCGAACCCGCGACAGGCGTCGGGGCGGGCTCATCTCGCTGACCCGGGGTCCGGGCACGCGCAATATCCTTGCCGCGGGGCGTCCTGATGGGTCGATCCCATTCGTAGGAAGGGTGAGCGCGGGGATGGCCCGCAGCGACGGGAGGAGCACTCATGAGTCAGTACCTGTTGGCTGTTCACACCGAGGCGGGCGGCGGGTCGCACGAGCAGTCGATGACGCCCGAGGAGATGCAGTCGTTCATGGGGAAGGTCGTCGCCCTGGAAGCCGAGATGAAGGCGACCGGTGCGTTCGTCTTCACCGGCCGACTCCATGACGCTGATGCGGCGACCGTCGTCCGCCCGAGCGATGGCGGGCTCGTGATGACCGATGGGCCCTTCGTTGAGTCGAAGGAGCATATCGGCGGTTTCTACATCATCGAAGCCGACGACCTCGACGCAGCGCTGGTCTGGGCCGGCAAGGTCGTGGAAGCGATCGACGCTCCGATCGAAGTCCGCCCATTCTTCGAGATGCCGGGTGCCTGAAGACGTGACCCGTACCGTGACTGATCGGCACGCGACCGATGTCGAGCGTGTGTTCCGTGAGGTGTACGGCCAGGCGGTGGCGACGCTGGTCCATCTCCTCGGCGACATCACGCTTGCCGAGGACGCCGTCCAGGAAGCATTCGTCCTCGCCACCGACCGGTGGCCGAGCAACGGCATCCCGCCCAACCCGGCGGGGTGGATCATCACGACCGCACGGAACCGCGCGATCGATGATCTTCGCCGTTCGGCCCGTGGCCGCGAGCTCACCGAACAGCTCGGTGCGGTCCCAAGCACATCGCCGGCGCCGGGCGCCGTGAACCTTTCAGAGGACGGACCCGTGCGTGACGACCAACTGCGATTGATCTTCACCTGCTGCCATCCCGCGTTGCGGATGGAGCACCAAGTGGCCTTGACGTTGCGATTGCTGGGCGGCTTGAGCGTCGATGAAGTGGCCCGTTCGTTCTTGGTGAGCGAGACGGCGATGGCGAAGCGGCTCGTCCGAGCCAAATACAAGATCGCGGCCGCCAAGATCCCTTATCGGGTGCCGGCAGAGGCCGACCTCCCTGAGCGACTCCGGTCGGTCCTGTCGGTTCTGTACCTCATCTACAACACCGGGGTCGACGACCCGGAACGAGCCCTCCTGCGGAGCGAGGGCATCCGGCTCGCTCGTGCGCTGGTCGAGTTGCTGCCCGACGAGCCCGAAGCGGCGGGCTTGCTCGCGCTGATGCTGCTGAGCGAGTCACGGGTACCGGCCCGCACAGCCGAGGGTGCCGTCGTGCTCCTGGGCGACCAGGACCGGACCAGGTGGGACCGCGGGATGATCGAAGAGGGACAGGCCATCGTGCGTGCATGTATCCGCCGCGATCTGCCGGGCCCGTTCCAACTCCAGGCCGCGATCCAAGCGGTTCACTGCGACGCCGACTCGCTCGACGCAACCGACTGGCCCCAACTCGTTGCTCTCTACGATCATCTGTTCTCGGTGATGCCGACGCCCGTGGTTGCCCTGAATCGCGCCATCGCCGTCGGCGAGATCGAAGGACCCGCCGCTGCGCTCACCGCGCTCGACGCGATCGCTGCTGACCTCGACACCTATCACCTGATGCATGCGGCCCGCGGAACGACGCTGCGTCGGCTCGGCCGACGGGACGAGGCGAGGGCCGCTTTCGAGCGCGCCGCACACCTCGCACCGACAGAGATGGACCGGCGGTTCCTCGCCCAACAGATCGAGGGTTCGGCCGAGGACGGTGCGACCCCCCTGCGCGGCTAGGTCGGTACCGGCTCCCAGACCATCTCGCTCACCAGCAGCACCACGTCGAAGCCCGTTGTCTCGGCCCGGGGCTGGACCTCGCCTTCGACGGCGTACACCCGGTCGTTGAGCCAGCGGTACCGCTCGTCGTCGCTCGTATGCTGCGCCATCCCCAGCAGCCGGCGCATCCCCGAGTCGGTCAACGTCGCCAGGCCCTCCCAGTGGAACAGGATCGTGGCCCCGTCGTCGGTCTCGAGCGCACCGCGGAATTCCGGCTCGAGGGCGCCGTCGACCCTACGACGCGGGAAGTTCGCCGCGCGGTACCGCGCCGAGAGGCGGCCCTCGGCCCGCCCCTCGGCGATCAGGAAGCTTCGTCCCTCGGTTCCGGACATCCCTTCGCGCGTGACGCTCCAGCTCTCCGGCGTCGTGAACGTGACGCGATAGAAGGGTTCCAGGCGCATCAACGCGCTGCCAACCCCGCAGCGGTCGTCGGCACGCCGTCCCAAGCGCCGACCATCGAGAGGTGCCCTTGCTCGCCGACCGACCAGCCGACGATCCGGCCCTGGTCCGCGTCGATCGCGTACAGGAATGCGCTGTCGTCGGACAGATCCTCGTCGCGAAGACCCGGCTGCCCGTCGGTGGTCAGCCCGGCGACGGCATCCTCGAGCATGAGCCTGCCGTCGGCGGCGATCGCGTAGCGGGAGACCGCGCCGTCGGCGAAGTTGGTCGTGAACGCGTGCCGGCCGTCGTTGGAGATCACGGCCCAGCAGATCTCGCTGCGGCCGTTGCCGACGCTGGCGGTGACCGGCGTGATCGCGTCTCCGTCGACCCGGTAGCTGGACGCCGCGGCCGCACCCTTCTCAGCACGGAACGCTTCCGTCACCACGAGGATCCCGTTCGGAGCGAACGCGAACCCGTACGGGGTGGCACCCGACGAGTCGATCGTTCGCGCGGCGCCGAGCGACCCGTCCACCCCGACCGTGAATGCGGAGAGCTTGTCCCCGCCACGCTCGGTGACGAGGAGCGCTCGACCGTCGGGTGTGAAGCCGACCTGCGCGCCGTCGGGCGTCGAGAGCATCATCGACGAGCCCTCAACCGGCACCAGGTCGCCGTCGACCAGGCGGAAACCGTCGATCCGTGCGTCGCCGGTGGCGAGCACGAACACGAGCCGGTCGTGCTCCGCGACGCTGCGCGGAGCCGCGCCCGTCGAGACCGTCTTGGTGAGCGCCGGCATCGCGCCCTCGAGCGAGAACACGCTCACGTCGTTGCTCGCGACGTTCGTCACGAGCAGGTGGCGGCGGTCTCGCGTCAGCGTGACCGAGCCCTGCGACGGCAGATGCGGCTCACCGTTCCCGGCCCCGCCGGTCGCGAACGTCCCAGCGTGGGTGAGCATGCCTGCGGCATCGCGCCTGTACGCGATCACCTCGTTGTGCGCGGCGTTCGTCTGCACGAACACCGCGCCCGTCATGGAGGTCTCCATGGTGTCTCCTTTCTCCATCAACCCGGTCGCGGATCTGTGCCCCTGAGGCACCGATGCGTTACACGGTCCGAAAGAGGGTCCACGCCGCTCCAGGGGGGATCATCAGAGAGCTCGCCAAGCCGAACCGGCCGGGCACACACCCGGCCGGTTCGGCTCGATCCTCGGATGCCGCTTACTCCCCGCCTGCGGCCGCCTCCAGATTCTTCGCCACGACGGCCATCGTCTGGTCGTACTCGTCGGCAGGGCTGAACTCGATGACCTGGGTGCCGGGAAGACCGACCTCGCCGGTGTGTCCGGGTCCGACGTAATACGCCTCGCCGGCTTCCGCGATGATGTCACCCTCTGGCCGGTGCATGATCATCCGGCCCTTGATGACGTAGCCCAAGTGATGGCTCTGACACCTATCGTCCGGCAGCCCCCGGTACATGGGCGTGAAGTCGCCGGCTTGATCGAATGATTCGAACCCGAGGATGTACCCATCCTCGCGCGCATACCGGCCCTCGAAGCCGGGCATGCTCTCCACCTGCGGGGCGCTGTCCTTGTTGAGCGTTGCTCCTGTGCCCACTGGTCCTCCTCCATGTTCTGCGTCGCCTCACCGGCGCGCTCTTCCTCCACGAACCCATCCGTTCGGATCACCCGCCCAAAGCCTCGTCACACGCTTCGTGCGAACCCTCGTGCAGTCGTGCGGCGAAGCTGTAGAAGGCAAGCCCGGGAGGAACGCCCGGGAAGTTCTCGTCGAGGAAGGCCTTCACATCGCGCATGCCGCCGGGCGCTTCAGCCGAGGAGCCGGGCGGCGACAGGGTGGCCGCCTCGATGCCCATGCAGCTCGCCGGCGTTGCCGTTGCGGAGCCGACGTCTGCCGCGGCCATGCTTGCGGGGCCGGCCAAGACGAAGGCCCCGGCGGTCAGGGCTCCTACGAACAGTTTGCTTCCGGCTCTCATCGTTCGCCCCCTCGATGTTTGTCCCTCTGCTCGTTCTTCCGCCACGCGGGCGAGATTTCGAACCGACCGCCGGCTGATCTTCGCCGACATCGCCAGCCCGATCGCGCGGAGGCCGGGGAGGTTGAAGATCCCGAGCATGCCGGGCAACTCGCTGATCCGCGTCACCCGGGACGTGCAGACGATCAGGCATCCACCCGCAGCGGGCTCGAGCTCGTACCGCTCGACGTTCGTCCAGTCGGTCGAGATGCCTTTCTTCGTCGTGAGCCGCGCCTCCGTGACGAACTCGAACGCCTTCCCGGGCGTCGCTTCCGTGACCACCGAGCGGTCCGAGAACGATCCCATCGGGTCCGACCCCGTGGAGTCGAACTCGGTGCCCACGACGGCCGACCCGGTGGGAGCCTCGATCGTCAGCAGCCGGGTGCGCTTGCGCTGCCGATCCCCAGCCCATACGGCGTGGCTGGAGAGGTCGGCGAGCACCGAATACACGGCCTCCGTCGTGGCTCGCGAGGTCGCCTCGACGCGGACGATCAGGTCGTGCTTCAGGGCGTTGGCGCCCCGATCTCCCGTCTTCTGCATCTGCATCACCTCCGACCCGGAGGGTGCCGCGCGGCGACGCTCGAAGGATGGGGAACGCTCCCCATCTTCGGCCGGAGATCGGTTGAGCGGGTATCAGATGCGGCGCTCGCCGGAGGAACGCACGGCGTACGCGGCGGCCTCCTGCCTGCTCCGGAGGTGGAGCTTCGCCAGGAGATTGCTCACATGGTTCCCCGCCGTCTTGGTGCTGATGTAGAGGCGTGCGGCGATCTCGGCGTTGGTCAGACCTTCCCCGAGGAGCCCGAGCACCTCGAGCTCCCTCTGGGTGAGGAGCCCGACCCCCTTCGGTCCGGTCCGGGCGGGGCCGCCCGCCTCGCGGACGATCGCGGCCGCTTCGTCGGCTTCGCGATCCGCGCCGATTCGCTCGAAGGTCTCGAGCGCCACCCTCGCCTCGCGTCCGGCGACGTCCGGATCGTCCCCCCGGATCGCGCGCGCGAGCTCCATCCGGGTGCGGGCAGCCTCGAGCGGCATCTCCAGGCGTTCGAAGGCCGTGAGCGCACGTTCGAGGTGGTCGCGGGCGATGTCCGGCTCGCCGCTCGCCCGAGCGACGCGCCCCGCCGCCAGGGCGGCGATCGCCGTCAGCCGCGGGTGGCCGAACCGGTCGGCGAGCGAGGCGAGGCGGCCCGCGCTGGACTGCGCGTCATCCACGGTCCCGTGAGCGAGCTGCACCTCGACGAGCGTCGATAGCAGGGGTACGGCAACGACCGTCTCCCCCACTTCGTTGAGACGGCGCAGCAGGAGGGCGGCGGCGACGGCGTGTTCCCCCTTGAGTCGGTGGATCCCGACGCTCGCCCCGAGGGACTCGGGAAGATCCTCGTGGCCCGCGAGGAGGCGCTCGGCCTCCTCGATCCGACCCTGGAGGATCCGGAGCTCGGCCAGCTTGGCCGCCGGGTGGATGCAGCGCGAGCGATGACCCGTGCCCTCCAGCGCGCCGAGCGCCTCAACGAGGCACCGCTCGGCCATCCCAAGGTCGCCCTTCGCTTGGAAGAACTCCGCCCCGCACGTGCCACAGAAGGAGATCAACGCTCCGTGGAGGTGGCGGGACATGTAGGTCTCGATCACGTCGTTCCATCGCATCAGGCGCTCGACCTCACCCGACTCCTCGCAGGCGAGGGTCACGACGCAGCAGATATCGCCGAACACCACGGGGTCGGAGACCTCGCCGGCCGTCGCCGCGACCATCGACTCGTCGAGGGCTGTGACGCCCTCGTCGAACTCACCGCCCAACAGGAGCGCACGACCGAGCAGCGCCAGGGACGAGGCCTCGAGCTCAGCGTCGCCGGACCGGCGGGCGGTCTCGAGAGCAGCTTCGGCGTGCGTGCGCATCTGAGCCGGGTCGAACGATCGGCTGCCCCACGTCAGTTCGAGCCATCCGTGGGCGGGTCCGGGCTCGACGTCGCGCAGCAGGCCCTGCGCCCGCGCGAGCCATCCGTTGCCGGCGGGCTCGTTGCCGACCGCCTCGACGTATTCCCTGGCCAGCCAGAGGGCGATCCGCGCGGCCCGGACCGCATCACCTCGCGTCCGGAAGGAGGTGTAGGCACGCTCGCGCTGATCGATCGCGCCGTCGACGTCGCCGAGCCACCAGAGCGTGCGTCCGAGCCCGTCGGACGCCTCCGGGTCGTGGCCCTGCTCGACGGCCGCCATGAACGCGTCGCGCGCCGACTCCCACTCGCCGGACGCGAGGGCTTCGTGGCCGCGTGAGGTCAGTTCGACGATCGGGTCGACGTCCATCGCCGGATGATGACTCAGGCGCCGACGGAGGACTACCCCGTCTGAACCCTTGCGACCGACGTGCCAACTCCTGCACCGGCTGCGAACCGCTCTACGATTCGCTCGAAGGGTGCGCAAGGAGGAGCAGGTGATCCTCGGTCGGGAACGCGAACTTGGCGAGCTCCAGCGGTTCACGGCGTCGATCCCGCAGGGCCCGTCCGCCCTGCTCCTGGAAGGCGTGGCCGGGATCGGCAAGACCACCATCTGGCTCGAAGCCGCGGCGATGGCCCGCCAGGCGGACTTCCGCGTGCTCTCGGCTCGAGCGTCGGAGTCGGAGGCACGGCTCTCGTACGCGGCCCTCGGCGATCTGCTCGAAGGCGTCGTGGACGATGTGCTTCCCGACCTTCCGGCTCCGCAACGACGTGCCCTGGAGGTGGCGCTCCTTCGCTCAGACTCTGTCGGCGCCGCGCCCGACCAGCGAGCGGTCTCGCTCGCGACGCGCACCGTTCTGCACGCACTCGCCGCTTCCGCGCCGGTCGTGCTCGCGATCGACGACGTCCAGTGGCTCGACGCGCCGACCGCACGCATCCTGTCGTTCGTGCTGCGGCGTCTGTCCGAGGAACCTGTGGCGCTGATCGCCACCGTCCGGATCGGCTCCCAGCCTCAAGCCGATCCGATCGATGTCGGGGGCGCGATGGCATCGATCACGCGGCTTCAGGTCGGGCCGCTGCATGAGGATCCGCTCGGGCGCCTGCTTCGGGAGCGAACCGGGTCGGACTTCCCGCATCCGGTCGTGGTCCGCCTGCATCGCACGTCGCGTGGCAACCCGCTCTTCGCGCTCGAGATCGCGCGAGCGATCGCCCGGGGCGGCGTTCGAGCCGAGCCCGGGGCGCCGCTCCCCGTTCCGGAGGATCTCCAGCTGCTGCTCTCGGCGCGGCTCGCCTCGCTGCCATCTTCGGCGAGCCTTCCCTTGTTGGCGATCGCGTCGTCGACGCACCCAACCGTCGGATCGGTCCTCGCGAGCGCTCCCTCCGAGGACGAGGCGCGAGACGGCCTCACACACGCAGAGGCCGCCGGGATCATCGAGCGAAACGACGGACGCGTGCGCTTCTCCCACCCGCTCCTCGGTTCGACCGTCTACGCGAACGCGCCTCCGGAGCAGAGGCGTCAGATGCATCAGCGTCTGGCCGGGCTCGTCGTCGACCCCGAGGAGAGCGCGCGCCACCTCGCCCTCGCCGCGCAGGGGCCCGATGCCGACGTCGCACGCGCTCTCGACGATGCAGCGCGCCACGCGCGGGCTCGAGGGGCTCCGGACGCCGCGGCCGAGCTCGCGGAACTCTCGCGACGGTGCACACCGCTCGAGGACACCGCCGGGCTCCGGAACCGCAGCCTCGGGGCCGCCGAGTACCACTTCGACGCCGGCGATGCCTCGAGAGCGGTCGACGTCTTGAGGGAAGCGATCGCCGCTGCGCCCGCCGGGACGGAGCGCGCGGAGATGCTGTTCCGCCTGTCGTCGATGAGCTGGATGAACCTGATCCGCGGCGTACGCGAGCCCGCCCAGCGAGCGATGGAGGAGGTGGGGGACGACCTCGGGACGCGGGCGGGCCTCGAGATGGAGCTCGCGTGGGTCGCGTTCTACCTCGCCGACCTTGCGGAGGCATCGGAGCAGGCGCGCCGCTCGGTGGCCGACGCGGAACAGATCAGCGATCCGGCGATCAAGGCGGACGCGCTCGCGACGCTCGGATCCGTCGAGTTCGTGCTCGGAACACCCAGCGAAGACCGGATGACGGAAGCCGTCGAGCTCCAGAACGAGATGATGGCTCACCGATCGTGGACCGAAGTGTCCGTCTACACGACCCCACGTTCGATGGTCGGGCTCCAGCTCATGTGGTCCGGTCGCATCGAAGACGCTCGGGCGATCTTCCTCGAGGAGCTTGCCGAGTACGAGAAGCACGCGATGTACACCGTTCGCCAGGAGGTCCTGTGCTACTTGGCGGAGCTCGAGTGCCGAGCCGGTCGGTGGCGCATCGCTGCGGACTTATCGGCCGAGGCGATGGAAACGGTGGTCGAGTCGGGGCAGACCGTGACGCAGAGCCACGTGGCGCTGTTCAACCAGGCGCTCGCGGCCGCCCACCTCGGACGGGTCGAGGAGGCTCGGTCGTGGGGGACCGAGGGCTTGCGACGTGCGTTGTTGAACGACGACCTCTTCAACGCGACGTGGCACCGAGCGGTCCTCGGGTTCCTCGAGCTGTCGCTCGGGCGGGCGGCCGAGGCACACGAGCACCTCGAACCGGCGGTTCGCTATCTGGAGCGGATGGGGTCAGCGGAGCCGGCGATCATCCCGTGCGTGCCCGACGAGGTCGAGGCGCTGGTCGCGCTCGGGCGCCTGGATGAGGCGGAGCCGCTCGTCGACCGTTTGGAGCAGCAGGGACGCGGCCGCGACCGACCCTGGGCACTCGCGGCCGCCGGCCGATGCCGTGGCCTGATGGCGGCGGCGCGCGGCGAGCTCGGCGAGGCGCTGGCCGCCGTGGAGAAGGCTCTCGACGAGCATCGGCGAGTGGCCCAGCCGTTCGAGCACGCCAGGTCGATGTTCGTCCTCGGGCAGATCCAGCGGCGGCGGAAGCAGAAACGGGCGGCGCGTGACGCCCTCCACGACGCGCGCGACACGTTCTCGGAGCTCGGCGCCCGGCTGTGGACGGTTCGAGCCGATGCCGAGCTCGCCCGGATCGGAGGGCGACCGCCGCCGCCCCTCGAGCTCACGGCCGGCGAGCGGTCGGTCGCGGAGCTGGTTGCCGAAGGCCGCACGAACCGCGAGGTCGCGGACGCGCTCTTCATGAGTCCGAGCACCGTCCAGGCACACCTCAAGCGCATCTACCGCAAGCTCGGCGTCCGCTCTCGAACCGAGCTTGCGGCCGGCATCGACCGCGCGCCGCCTACCGACTGAGCGGGCGCCTTCTGCGGTCAAACGTACCCGTGCGGGCGATTCCTCGACCGTCGCTGCCTAATAGCGTGCGGGCCGGAGCAGCAGACACGAGCAGACGGAAGGAGGCTCACATGAGGAAGCTCGCGATCCCCCTGATCGCCGGTCTGGTGGCGCTGGGCTTCGCGCCCACCGCACTCGCCGCAACGCCACGTGCAGACAGGTACTACGTGGTGAAGTGCAACGATGGGAACGAGTACGAGGCCGTCGACGCGCATGCCGTCGAGCAGGGCGGCAAGGCACACGCGGTTGCACTGTTCAGCCGGAATACGCCGTTCGGTCTTACGTGCTGGCTGGAGCCCGTCACGTCCTAGGCGAACGACGTCCGGGTGGGTCCGCCGTCTGCTGCGGACCCACCCGGGCTTCTCACGGTCCAAGTGCGCGTCTCGCTCGCAGGATGCCCGTTCTCGAACGAGACTTGAGCTCCTCGAGCCGCCCCGCCTCTCGCGAGGCAAGATGGCGCTCGTGGAGAGTCAACTTCACGTGGACGTCCCGCTGGCCGAGGCTTGGGTGGCCTCATCCGTACCGATCGTCGGACACCTGGAACCCGTGCAGACCGAGCCATGGGCGTCGGTCTACCGCGCCACCCTGGCCGCGGGGATCGTCTGGTTCAAGGCATGCGCGCCTCATCGGGCCTTCGAGGTGCCGCTCACGGCGTCGCTCTCTGCGCGATGGCCGACGACGGTAGCCGAGGTGCTCGCGTATGACGTCGATCGCCGGTGGCTGCTGACCGCTGACGCCGGCGAGCCGTTCCGGGAACTCGGCAATCCTCCCGAGCGCTGGCTCGATGTGTTGCCCGCCTACGCGCGGCTGCAGATCGGGGAGATCGATCACGCCGCCGATCACCTCGACGTCGGCGTGCCCGACTTGCGACTTGCACAGCTTCCCGAACGCTACGACGAGCTCCTCGCCGCCGAGCTCCCGCTCGCACCATGCGAGACCGCGGCCGTCGCGGCGCTCGGTCAGCGCTTCTCGGACCTGTGCGCAGAACTGGAGAGCCACGGCATCGGAGCCACCGTGCAACACGACGATCTCCATATGAACAACGTCTACGTGAAGGACGGCGCGCTTCGGGTGCTCGACTGGGGCGACGCGTCGATCTCGCACCCGTTCTTCTCCCTGTTCGAGACCTTCCGGTTCCTGACCGAGATGAACCGACTCAGCCCAGGCGACCCTTGGTTCGGACGGCTTCGCGACGCCTACCTCGAACCGTGGGGGCCAGGGCACCTCGAGACGTTCGATCTGGCCCTTCGCATCGCGGGGCTCGCGCACGCGATCGCCTGGCTCGACCAGCGCGACGCACTCCCGGTGCGGGATCGACCGGACTTCGACATGGGGTTCGGAGGGATCCTCCGGGTCGCGTTGCGGACCGCATCCGACACACTGTCGTCTTGAGGACAGGCAGAGATGACTCACGCTATGCGGATGCGTCGCGACAGCGAGCCCATAGGAGGAAGGAGCGGATCGATGGACCAACCAACCGCAGAGCAAGCGCTACGCCAGCTCGAGCCTCTGGTCGGTGAGTGGACCCTCGAGGCGAGACGGCCTGACGGAGAGCTGTGGCCGGGGGCGGGAGGGCCACCTTCGACTGGCACGCCTCGGGGGCACATCTGGTCCAGCGTGGAACGGCCGAGCTTCCCGAGGCGCCCGACAACGTCTCGATCATCGGATGCGATGCGGCCAACGGGACGTACTTCCAGCTGTACTCCGACGAGCGCGGCGTCTGCCGCGTCTACGAGATGAGCATCGGCAACGGCGAGTGGAAGCTCTGGCGGGAGGGCGAGCCCTTCTCCCAACGCTTCGTGGCGACCTTCAGCGACGACGGGAAAACGATCACCGGACGGTGGGGGATCTCGCCCAAGACGGCGCCAACTACACGACCGACTTCGACCTCATCTACCGCAGGGTCGACACGTAACGCTACGACAAGACGGTCCCCAGGATTCCGATACGTGCGGGTTGCGATTCTTGGGCGTATCGTATACTCTTTCCGAGACGTTCCCGGATCGGAATCCCGAAGGAGGCCCCTATGGAACACGCCGAAGGCTACGAGCGGAGATGGTGGATCCTCGGGGTCCTATGCCTATCGCTCCTCGTGATCGGGCTGGACAACACGATCCTCAATGTCGCGCTCCCCACGCTCGTCCGAGACCTAGGCGCCTCGACCAGCCAGCTCCAATGGATCGTGGACGCGTATACGCTCATCTTCGCCGGCCTGCTCCTGACGGCCGGCAGCCTGTCGGACCGCTTCGGGCGCAGGACGGCGCTCGCGACCGGCCTCGTCATCTTCGGCGCCGGATCGCTCGCCTCCGCGTTCGCGGGATCGGCGAGCACCCTGATCTTGACCCGCGCGCTCATGGGGATCGGCGGCGCGTTCATCATGCCCTCGACTCTCTCGATCCTCACGAACGTCTTCCCTGCAGAAGAGCGCGGACGCGCGATCGGTATCTGGGCCGGGGTGTCTGGGCTCGGCATCGGGATCGGGCCCGTGGTCGGCGGCTGGCTGCTGACCCATTTCTGGTGGGGCTCCGTGTTCCTGGTCAACGTGCCGGTGGTGATCTTCGCGCTCATCGCGGGCCGGCTGATCGTTCCCAACTCGAAGGACCCTTCGGCACCCCGGCTGGATCCGGTGGGTGCCGTGCTGTCGATCGTCGGGCTGATCTCACTGGTCTACGGGATCATCGAGGCGCCCTCACACGGCTGGACCGATCCGTTGATCCTCACGGCCTTCGGCATGGCGGCCGTCGTGCTCACCTCCTTCATCACGTGGGAACTGCGCAGCGATCACCCGATGCTGAACCTGGAGTTCTTCAAGAACCCGCGCTTCACCGCCGCGAACATCTCGGTGACGCTCGTGTTCTTCGCGCTCTTCGGATCCCTGTTCTTCCTGACGCAGTACCTTCAATTCGTCCTGGGCTATTCGGCTCTCCAGGCCGGGTACCGGGTGGCGCCGATCGCCGTCGTGTTGATCGTGGTCTCCCCGATCACCGGACGGCTGGTGAACCAGCTGGGGAACAAGGTCCTGGTCGCGCTCGGGATGGGTACGGTGGCCGCGGGGCTCTGGTACCTGTCGACCCTGACGATCGCGTCCGGGTACGGCCACGTGTTGATCTCGATCATGGTCCTCGGTACCGGCATGGCGCTCGCGATGACGCCGGCAACTGAGTCGATCATGGGTTCGCTGCCGCTCGCCAAGGCGGGCGTCGGATCAGCGATGAACGACACCACACGACAGATCGGCGGCGCCCTCGGCGTAGCGATCCTCGGGAGCGTGTTCGCGTCGGCGTACACGGCCACGCTCGGACCTTGGCTCACGGGCCTGCCGGCGAGCGCCGCGACAGCAGCTCAGAGCTCGGTCGGAGCCGCGATCGCGGTCGGCAACCAGGTCGGCGGCGTGGCCGGGATCGCGCTCGTGACGGCGGCGAAGTCATCGTTCATCCAGGCGATGGATCGGGGACTCGCCGTCGGCACGGCGGTAACCCTCGTCGGTGCGATCGTCTCGCTGATATGGCTGCCGAAGCGGGCTGTCGACGTGGAAGCGATGGAGCTCCACATCGAGCGCCCCGAGGGCGTGTCGGTGTTGGTCGCCGAGGGGGTGGACGTGTGACCGTTCCTCCCCAGGCGGAGATCGACGCCCGGACCAAGGGGCCGGGGCGCCCGCGCGACCCCGAGGCGGACCGCGCAATCCTCCGGGCGACGATCGAGCTCCTCGGCGAAGAGGGATACGAGGGCCTCTCGATCGAAGGCGTGGCCGCTCGCGCCGGCGTCGGTAAGACCACCGTGTATCGACGCTGGCCTTCGAAGGAACCGCTCGTCGTCGACGCGATCAAGCACTACAAGTCACCGGTGGATCCGGCGCCTCCACGAGAGGAGGAGTCGACGCGCGACGCGCTCGTTCGCGTCCTGAGCCACTTCATCCGAGCGATGGGGCCTTCGGAATCGGGTCGCATGATGGCCGGGCTCGTCGCGGAGATGTCGCGCAACGTCGAGCTCGCTCGCGCGGTGCGTACCGGGATCGTCGAGCACCGACGCTCCTTCGTGTTCGCCATCCTCGAGCGCGGGATCGAGCTGGGGGAGATCCGCCGGGACGTCGACGTGGAGGTCGTCGCCGACATGCTCGCGGGTCCTATCGTCATGCGGGTGCTGCTGACCGGCGGAGCCGTCACGCCGCGGCTCGTCCGTAACGTGGTGGACACGATGCTTGACGGGATCGCGTTCCGCTCGTAGTCCACAGAGGTTCTGCGAGTTCCGAGATGTCTGGGTTCGACATCGAGAACGATCCCCTACGCGCGGCTGCAGATCAGGGGGATCGATCATACTGACCATCACCTCGACGTCGGCGTGCCTGACTTACGACGTCCACAGCTTCCGGAACGCAGCACTCAAGCCACGAACACGCCAGAAGTCTTGACCATGTGCTCGACCGGCCCGACCAGGGACGGGTTCTCCGAGATCACGAGGTAGTTCACGGGACGATCTCCGCAAACAAGTGTCATCCCGTCGGACCGCGCCTGCCAGCCCATTCCATCCGGCCGCGCTGTGGAATCACGAGCGGTCGGGAATCGGGAGCCTGAAACGAAGAGGAAGACCGACTCGCCGGCTGCGTCGCGATACATGAAGGCATCCGAGGGGAGGCCGGCGAGATCGACACGCTCGCCCATCACCAACACGAGACCCTCTTCCGACAGGTCGGGTGGCGCATGCGTCGAGGGTCCGCGGGAGGCCAGCGTCTCGGTACGCGCCGCCGTGATCGCGGCATCGATCGCCCCGGGTTGGCGGTGACCGAGGATCGCGACCGCGCCCAGCGTCAGGAGCACGACCAGGGCTACTGCTACTGCGCCAACCGCGAGGCGTCGTGGGGCTCGGGATGGACGCGCGGCGATCGAGAGCGCCGCCCGGATCTCGTCGCGCAGTCCCGGCGGGGCGACCTCGCGCGAGGCCTCGGCGAGCCCGCGCCCTTTCCACCCGAAGGACACCTCACGCCAGCAGTCCTCGCATCCGACGAGATGAGCGTCGAATCGTCTCCGCTCGCGACGTCGCATCTCGCCCGAGACATACTCGGCTGCTTGAAGCTCAGGCTCGTGCGAGCGCCGGCCAATCATGGGCCCTGGTCCTTCACCTGATCTTCGAGGAGTACGGCGAGCGGTCGGCGGCCACGGTGCAAGCGCGACAAGACCGTACCCCTTGGGGTTCCCATCGCGGCAGCGGCTTCGGCCGTCGAGAGCCCGGCGATGTCGACGAGCGCGATCGCCACGCGCTGTCCATCATCCAGCGACCACATCGCTCGACGGAGCGCCGCCGCCTCCATCGATGCCAGAGCCGCTCGTTCGGGATCGGATGGACCCGCCGTCGAGCTGGCACGCTCCAATGGCACCTCCTGTGGTCGGTGCGAACGCCGGCGGTAAGAGGATCGCGCCAGGTTCAGGCAGATCGTTGCGAGCCAGGGTTCGACACGATCGGGCCTGCGCCCTTTCGCCCACGCCGAGTAGGCCGCCAGATAGGTGTCCTGGACCAGGTCCCTGGCGTCCTCCGCGCCCGGCACCATCCATCGCGCGATGTTGTAGACGAGATCCGTGGCACCCATGGCCGAGTTGAGGAAGTCCTCGTGCGGACCCACCGTTGACTCAGGCCTCCCGGAAGGCTGGCAGGCCTACATGGGCGCCGCGTGAGAGGAGCGACGTTCGCGGCCCTACAGACGGGCCACGTGTGAGTTACGCGAACCGCATCGGCCGATTTCCGATGCCGCTTGACAGCCTAAGCGGGCGAGGAGGCATCCCCGGCCGACATCGGTCTGATGTTCTGGTTCAAGTGAAAGAAGTTGGTCGGGTCGTACTTCTGTTTCAGGGCGGCGAGTCGCGCGAACTTCTCGTCGCCGTAGGCGGCGCGAACCCGTTCGTCTCCTTCCTCTCCCAAGAAGTTCACGTACACACCGCCGAATGAGAAAGGCTGCATCGCGTTCCAGAACTCGCGGGTCCATCCGACCAGCGCGTCGTTCTCCGCGGGATCCGGTCCCATCCCGTTGATGTTGATGATGTAGGGCGCGCGTCGGTGGCTGAACGCCATCGCGTCCTCCGGAACCTGGCCGGCCGCTCCGCCGAGCCGGGTCAGGAGGACCTTGGAGAGGCCGGCCGGCTTCCGGGAGCCGTGCTGCGCGATCGCCCGGACCGCCTCGTCCGTGAGCTCACTCAGATATTCCGCCTTCCAATAGTTCTGGTGACCGGGCGGGTTCGCCGCATCGAGCTGCCGTTGAAGATCCACGTAGGCCATCGGACGAACCAGGTCGAGCTCCGGGGGGCCGAACTCGCGAAGGGGCCCGAGGGCGGAATCGGCGTGCTCCGGGTCGCCGGTGTAGCAGACGCCGATCGTCACGACCGGCCGGCCCTGCAGCCGCTCGGGCACGTGGGGCGCGATCGGCGCCGTGATGAAGAAGAGGATGGCCGAGAGCTCGTCGGGGATCTCCAGGGTCCACTCGGCGAAGAACCGCACTACCTCCTCCGCTCGATCGGCGAGGTGCCACACCATGCCGCCAACGGCGTAGTCGAGCGGATGGAGCCGGTACTCGAACGAGGTGACCACCCCGAAGTTCCCCCCGCCGCCTCGGATCCCGAAGAAAAGGTCCTCGTTCTGGTCAGCGCTCGCGGTGAGGATCCAGCCATCCGCCGTGACCACATCGGCCGAAACGAGATGGTCGCACGTGTTACCGAACCTCCGGGACAGCCACGAGATCCCTCCGCCTAACG
>VAYU01000004.1:37110-62980 GCA_005884925.1 Actinomycetota bacterium
GAAGGCCTGCTCCTCGCGGTCCAGGTCTCCCCACAGCACGCCCGGCTCGGCGCGGACGATCCGTGCCATCGGGTCGACCCTGATGCCCTTCATCCCCGAGAGGTCGAGCACGATGCCGTCGTCGCACACGGCGTTCCCTGCAACGTTGTGGCCACCGCCTCGAACCGCCACCGCGAGGCCGTTTTCACCAGCGAACCTCACGGCATCGATCACATCCGCGACTCCCGCACAGCGTGCGATGAGAGCGGGATGCTTGTCGATCATGCCGTTCCAGATGCTCCGAGCCTCATCGTAGGAGGGGTCTTCGGGGTGGACGAGCGATCCACGGAAACGCTCCGCCAGCCCGGTCGTATCGAGGGTGGTCGCCATCTCGCATCACCTCACGGGGGAACGTAGGGGCGGCCGGGCCCGGGCGGCAAGCTCGAGACCCGGAACGCAGGCGCGGGCTTGAGGTCTGTGCCGGCACAGAGATCGGTTCGCCACCAGACAGGCCTCGCGCGCCGGGGCGCGTGGACTGTAGCCACCGCGCTCGATCGAGGCCGAGTGGCGCTAGTTCGGGATGCGCATACCGCTGCTCTCAAGCCCGGGCCGGGAGCCCGCCCTCCGATCCCGGCGATCTCGGCTCTGGCCTTGTTCGCCCACAGACCCGCGCCGAGCTGCTCGAAGATCTCCAACGACCGAGCGAGCACATCTCGCGCCGGCCGCCACGTCTTCGCCCGCCGGAGCGATCGCCCCGCGCGAGCAATGTCCTATCCCCCCGCGACCGCCTTCAGGAAGTCGAGGTTGTCGGCCACGTTCACATGGACGCCACGATGAACCTGTGGCCTTTCCCCTCTAGCTCGCGACCGTTCCGCCTGAGATAGGTTCCCAACCGTGCGCGTCCACCTTCCCCTTCGAAGGACGCTCGTTGCTGCTGGTCTCAGCGTTCTGGTAGCCGTCGCCGCCATCAGCGGGAGGGATGCCCTCGTCTCGCGCCGACGAGTGCCCCCTCCGATCACGATCAGCGTTCGGGTGCGAGGCGCCACCCTCCAGGTCCCGCCGGGGACAACGTTCGGAGACGTCATCCGTCTCCAAGGCCTGCGCCCGAAGGCAGGGAGGTTGTTCGACGTCGATGGGAACGTGATCGCCGGCCACAGGGATCCAGGCGCGCTGTTGCTCGACGGACGCCACTCTTCCCTCAAGACGCCGCTCGCTCCCGGTGACCGGATCAGGGTCGTCGACGGCACCGACCGGACCGAGGCAACCACCACGGGTCGAGTACACGAACGGTCGTGGGCCCCAGGCGATCCAGAGTTCTCCCTGTCCGTGGCTCGCCACGACGAGGTGATCACCCGGGGAGCGATCAGCGGCGAGGTGGCTGGCATAAGCTTCGTACCGACCGGCCGGGCCAAGACACCCAGAACGGTGGCGCTCACCTTCGATGACGGCCCGTCGCCGACGTATACCCCGCAGATCCTCCGGTTGCTGCGTCGCGACCGCGTTCCCGCGACCTTCTTCGTGATCGGGGAGCTCGCCCAGCGCTACCCGAACCTCGTGCGCGCGGAGCTCCGATCGGGCATGAGCGTTGGGAACCACTCCTGGGACCACCCCGAAAGTCCGCCCTTCGTGGACCTGGAACCTGCGCGCGTGCGTTCGGAGATCTCAACGACGAACGCTGAGTTGGCACGCTTAGGTGACCACGTGCACCTGTTCCGGCCGCCGGGTGGCAGCTTCGATCCCTCACTGGTCGCCGTCACTCAGGCACAGGGCTTGCGCGTGGTGCTGTGGGATGTTGACCCTCGAGACTGGGCCCCGGGAGCGAGCGCGAGGCAGATCGCGCGAGCGGTCCTGGAAAGCGTCAAACCCGGAGCGGTCGTCGAACTGCATGACGGAGGGGGCGATCGGTCCGCGACGGTCGCGGCACTCCCGAAGATCATCCGCGGGATCCGCAGCATGGGCCTGCGCCTTCGAGCGATCCGTTGAGCGACCTCTCCCTTCGGGTGATGCTGGGCGAGGCGTTACCTGCAGCTCCCTGCCTGCGTCCACGGAAAGGGAGCCCACTGAAGTGGGCTCCATTCCGGTCGCATCCGCGCTACGACGACCTGTCAAGGCGACGAGGACACGCAGGTGTAGCGGCGGTGGGCCCTTCCCTGAGGAAGGACCGTCCTGGTCCCTGAGGGTCGGCCTAAGCGCATCTTGTTTACTCCGCGCTCACCTTCGGGAGAGACACCGGGTCGAGGTCGAACGGGTTGGGCGCGGCATCGGGTTGGGCGCGGCATCAACTCCAAGCCTCGGTACGAGCGCCGGAGATCAGATCTATGCGGGGGTCCCTCCGTCAACCCGGCCCCTCCCTAGGGAAGGCGGGCTGTTTCCACTAGTACCCACAGGTTAAGCGGGGTAGTACCCACAGCAGGTCAGAGGCCTGTTCGGGTTCTCCCAGACTTCCGCGAGGCACCGGGCTGGTTTCTTGGGCGCGCGGGACCTACGCCAAGAGCAGCCTCCCGACCGAGAGCGAGTAGTAGACGACGTAGGCGCCGGACGCGAGGAGCAAGGCAGCGCCGATCCCGGATACCAGGGGCCCGGCCCCGCGAACCCGAGCGAAGATGCCCCAGCTCACGACCGCTGCCGCGAGGGTAAGAACGCCGAGCACCGTTGCCATCCCCAGCCCGTACAGGGCGAACGCCACGACGGCGCTCCCGCGACCTGCTGCCGCCACGGCGGTGCCCAGGAGTGCGAGGAACAGGGGCAGCGCGCATCCGAGCGATGCGAGCCCGTAGGCAAGCCCGAACGCTGCGTACCCGCGGAGCCCCGATCCCGCGGCGCTCGGTCCCAGGCGGTCCGCCAGACGTTCCGGCAGGCCGGCCCCGAAAGACCCTCCGGCGAGGAAGACGCCGTCCGCGATGATCAGGAGGACCCCAACGCCGAGGCCCACCCAAGGGAGCGAACGGACGATGACGGATGAACCCAGCTCGAACACCCCGCCGATCACGCCGAAGAGCCCCGTGAACGCGCCCGCGACGACGACGCTCACGAGGAGCGCTCTCTTCGTCCGGGCCGAGCGGCTCGCGCGGGTCCGCTCGTCGTAGAGGTACAGCCCGAGATAGGCGGGGATCAACGCGAACCCGCAGGGGTTGAACGCAGCTACCGCGCCCAGGAGGAACGCGTAGGTCCACCAAAGCCGGCTCCCGGCCCCGTTCGCGACATCAGCGACGGTCGAGGACAGGTGGGCAACGAGGATCACCGGGGTACCGCCGGTCGGATCCGCCATGAGCCCGGCCGTCACGGCCAAGGCGAGCACGGCGAGGGTCGTCGCCGCGACCACCCAGATGCGCGTTCGGGAGATGCGCGGTTGGCGTGCCGGCACGGCGGATCCAACCGTCACGGCGGTGAGGTCCCGCCGCGAAGGAGCGATCCGATCGCCTGCTCGAGTGCGGAGCTCTGTCCGATGATCGAGCCACCGGAGCTGACGAGGGGACCGGGGATGGATGTCCAACGCGCTTCCGGCCCATACAAGAAGTACACATCCCAAGCCGGAGCCGAGCTCTTCACCACGTTCTCGGCGAACCAATCGCTCGTGACCGCGCCGCCGTCCCAGAACTGGTCGACCCGCGGGTCGGGAAGGACCCGTTGGGAAAGATCAGCCGCTTGCTGGTTCCCTCCGAGGAACGGCACCCACACGGCGTACACGCGGAGGTTCGCGGTGGGGTTCTGCTCCAGGATCTTCGACTGCACCCAACTGGCGCCAGCGAGACACGTCGTTCAGGTGGGCGATACCAACACGATCAACCGCACTGCGCCCGCATCCTGGTTGAACCGGTTCTGCAGGTCCGAGACGTTCGAGAGCTCGGTCACCTTGGACGTGGCGACGGGTCCTCCGGCGTCGTGAGACGAACACGTCGTCGATAGCAGCGCGAGCGCGATCAGCACGAGCAGCAGACCGGAATGCCCCCGGACACTGCGGCGGGTCTGCCTGCACTCAGCCATCGGGACCATCCTGGCCATGGCGCTCCCCCGTTCACGCGGCGCAGCACGAGAGCATCTCGACGCCGGTCATGAAGCTCTGCGCCGTCAGTTTGATGCCCTCCGACATGGTGAGATACGGCGCCCACGTCCCCGCGAGATCGGAGACGGTGAGCCCGAACTTCACCGCGTACACGCCCGCCAAGATCGCGTCGCCAGCATCGTCGGCAAGCGCATGGACCCCAAGCACTTTCCCGGTCCGTCGGTCCGCCACGATCTTGAAGAGGCCGCGTGTGTCGAGGTTGACCCGGGCTCGTGGGACGTGACGCAGTTCGACGACCCGGCACTCGCACTCGTACCCGGCCTCTTGAGCCTGCTCGTCGGTGAGCCCGACCGCAGCGATGTTCGGAGTGGTGAAGGTGACGCGCGGAAGGCCCGTGTAGTCCAGGGTCTGGTTGGCGTCGGCGATCGCGTTCTGCGCCGCGATGGTCCCTTGTGCCGCGGCCACGTAAACGAATTGCGGGGCGCCCGTGACGTCGCCCGCCGCGAAGATGTTGGGGTTCGTCGTTCGGAGTGTCTCATCCAGCACGAGCCCGCCTCGATCGTTGAGCTCCACTGCGGCGTCGGCGAGTTCGAGGCCGTCGAGGACCGGTCGGCGCCCGGTTGCGACGAGGATCTCGGCCGCCTCGAACGTGATCTCGCTCCCGCCCGCGCGGGCGATGACCCTCTTCGGAGGACCACCTTCGACGCGGGTCACCTCCGCGGAGGTCACGACCTGGGTCCCATCGTCTCGGAGGATCCGCGTCATCTCCTCTGAGATCTCGGGCTCCTCCACCGGCGCGATCCGGTCGAGCGCTTCGACGATCCGTGACCCTCGAGCCGAGGTTCGCGAACACCTGCCCGAGTTCGAGCCCGATGTAGTTGCCGCCGATGACGACGAGCGACTCGGGAAGCTCGAGGAGCTCCATGGCCGTGGTGGACGTGAGATACCCCGACCGGTCGAGTCCTTGGATGGGCGGCGCCCAGGGCGCGGACCCGGTGGCGATCACGAAGCGCCGTGCGCGGAGCTCGCGGCCACGGATGTCTACGCGGTCCGGTGCAGTGAACCGCGCGTGGCCGTAGATGAGCTCGAACCCGTAGCGCTTGGCGAGATCGACGTACTTCTCCTGTCGGAGCCCATCGACCAATTCGGCCTTCTTCCCGATGAGTGACTTCATGTCGACCTCGCCCTGGGACGTCGTGACCCCGGCGAACGGATGATCGCCGGCTGCCCTGTACACGTGGGAGGCGGCGAGAAGGTGCTTGGAGGGGATGCAGCCGACGTTGACGCACGTACCGCCGACGGTGCCCTTCTCGATGAGGGCCACGCGAGCTCCCAGCGAGGTCGCCCGGATCGCGGCCGCGAACGCCGCACTGCCGGCGCCGATCACTGCGAGGTCATGGTCGAAGGTATCCACGTTCTTATCCCTCCTCGTCGTCCATGAGCGGTCGCCACTCCATGACGCCGAGATCGGTCCCTTCCTCCAGTGAGACCGCGCGCCCAGCCACCCCGTGATCCTCGCCCCAGCGGTCGGCTGAGGAGCGGTCCTCGAAGAGGTTCACGTTCGGGCACCAGTCCTCGTTCGGCCGGCTGCAACACGACTGATCGGCGAGGAACAGCACCGCCTCCGAGCCGACCGGTCGACCCTCTCGAACAGAACATGGATCGCCGCCCCGGTCGACGGAGAACGGGCCGCGATCACCCCGTCGGCGCCGAGCGCCCCGAGGATCCCCAGCGCGTCGTAGGCGCAGTTCGTCCAGCGTGGATCGAAGCCGACCAGGATGTGATGGGCCGTGGGTTCGGTGCTCAACCCGGCCGCGGCCGTGACCCGTCCTTGCTCATCGGTTCGCACACGACCGGCCTCGACCAAGTCGTCGACCGCCGTTCTGATCGAAGCCGCGGGGATGCCGAGGTCCGTCGCCGATGCGGGATCCCACGGTCGACCCGTGGCGAGGATCTCCACGAAGGCGGTCTTCCGTACGAGCCGATCCGCCTCGGTCAACGGTGTCATCCCCTCGCCCGGAGATGTCTGCTCTGGATCAACGGTCATAGATCTCCTCCCGTGGTCTCAGATCCACTCTGGGCCGATCCGTTGGCACGACGCGAGGTGATCGCAGTTCGGCTCGGCGAGCGATGAGGCGAGCTCGAGGAGGCTCAAGACGCGCTCGTCCGAGATCCGGTACACGACGCTTCGGCCGCGGCGCTCCGACTCCACGAACCTGCACCACCGCAAGCACGCGAGGTGGTTCGAGATCCGACTCTGCGGCGCCCCGAGCAGCTCCACGAGCTCGGAGACGGTGCGCTCGCGTCCGACCAGTGCCTCGACGATCCGGAGCCGGGTCGGGTCCCCAAGCACCCGGAAGTATCGAGAGAGCGCCTCGGGATCCGTGATCGCGCGTCGCAGGGTGCCGGCACGAACGCTCATCGGACGTCCTCCGCGAGCGACGGGAAGTTCCGGGCGTTGACGAGCCGTCCCAACTCGAAGGCGTCCGTGAGGAACAGCAGGAAGGTCCCCGGATGCTCAGCGGTCCACGACTCGCCGGCTTCTTCCGACGTGAAGAAGTGCACGAAATGACAGAAGGTCTGGATGACGTCGGCGTCGAAGTCGGTGCTGGGGAGGAGGAACGACACGACGGCATGGGGATGCGAGGTCTCGCGGATGCCATCAGGCTGCACGACGAGTGCGATCGTCTCCTTGGTCGCGGGGCAGGTGGACTCCACACGGACCGCGGCGCCGAGGATGCCCGGAAGGAAGAGCGTGTCCCAGGCGCACCAGGCGAAGAGCCGCCGACCCTCGACCTCGATGGCGTGCGTGGGGACGAGCTCGGTGATCGTGAGGCCCCAGAAACCGACGACGCCGCCGGCCGGGCTGCGGAACACGCCCGGCCACGAAGCAAGGAGGTGCTCGGTCAGCTCGACGCTCTCGCCTGCCCGTTCGGCGATCTCATGAGGCGGAGCGGCGGTGCCTTCTGAAAGGCGCCGATAGGTCGCGATCGCAACGTGGCGGGCAGGTCCGTCGAAATCGGGCTCTGCCTTCGCGACCGCATCGGCCAGCACCTCGAGTCGGTCGTGTTCGGTCTGCATCGGTCCTCCAGGGTGCGATGAAGTATCAGGTTTTCCTGTTTATATCGCGGAGCAGAGGATACGGCAAGAGAGGGAGCGCGTTGAGAGACCGGTTTGCCACTGCGCAGATGAGCAGCCCTTCACTCACCGCCGCCCGAGCAACGCGGACTCCGGGGAACCGCCTACCCGAGGCCCGCCACCCTGAGCGCTTCATCTCGGTCTCGGCACGCATGGATCGCGACGATCCGTCCTTCGTGCACCGTGAGCACGTCGTAGTTCCGATCGTCGGCCCTCCCGACCCGGTAGGCGTCGATCCCTGGGGTCCTCACGACCACGACAACTCGGTCCCCGTTGCCGATCACGTCCTCGAGCTCCGACGTCAGGCCTCGCCCTGCTTGGCGTTCCAGAGCGGTCTGATCTCCTGCCGCCCGTGGCAGACGTGCGGTTCAGGGTCCTCGAAGCTCGGATCGAGGTAGGTCCACTCGAACTCCGGATCGATGAAGCCGAGCAGCGTCGACAGGTCGCCTCGAGCGTACGCCTCATATGCGGTGCGGACCGTCGTTGCGTTCGCGTTCTGCATCGTCTCCTCCCTCGAGGAAGCGCCGGACGCCCCGAAGGGCCGAAACCCACATCTCGAAGAGGCTGCGCTTCGCGAAGGGTCTTCTCTGAGAGTGCCATGCCCCGCGAGCAGAGGCTCGCGCGACCTTGCCAACGTAACGCCCGCGACCTACGGTGAGACCGATCGGAGATGCAGATCCCCCATCGTCTCCGCGGTCCCCCCGTGTCCCGATGCCCGTCGAGACCAGGGTTTCGTATACCCGCGGAAGAGAGAGGGGAACCATGAGGCGATGGATCGCACCGATGCTGGTCGCCGTAGCAGCGTTCGCGGCGATGCCGGCGGCTCAGGCCGCGCACAGTCCCGATACGTTCCTCCTGATGGCCCGAGGAGGAGAACACCGGCACGGCGGCCAACGGTGATCACGTCGCGGCGACGGTCGACGAGGGCGCATGGTTCGATGCGTCCCCGAAGTCCGTCTCTGCGACCGGGGAGTTCACGCACTTCGACGCCGACGGCAACGTCCGGGGAGCCGGAACGTGGACCGCCACATCGCTTATCAGCTTCGACTTCTATGGATGCCGATTCATCCCGTCGCTCGACGTCGACCTCGGCGACGACAACCTTTGCGGCGGCGCGGTGAAGATGGCCGTGATGCTCGATACGCCGATCGGTCAGTTCCCAGGGATCCTGACCGTTTTCTGCGTCGTCGGGCCGCAGGCGCCCGCGAGCCATAGACCGCCCGCCGGCGAAGGCGTAACGCTGAACGTTCCGGGAATCGTCAACTTCAGCCACACCGCGGGAGGCGACAACATCTACATCCGCATATGAGGAAATCTAGGGGGAGCCCGCCCCCCCCACTTCATCACGGTCGGGCGTTGGCGGAAATCGTGGGGTCTCGGATCCTGTCTGAATGAGCCGGCTGCTAGCTGATGAGACCCGTGGTCCGGGTTGAGTGAGGGAGCGGTGTTAAGGGCCGTCGGAAGACTTCGGGGGCTCGACTTCAACATGAAGCATCTAGAGGACGCGTCGAGTTCCACAACGTCGCTTTCGAAGAGTCGCGGCCGCCACTGCGCCTTCGACGTTCGATATCGCGATCCTGTCTTGGTCCTTATGCTGAATGGAGCACGAGGGCATGGTCGATGCCCTTGAGGGGATCGAACGGCTTCTTCGGCCCGATGGCAGCCTGATCGACATCCATCCGGTCCTCGAAGCGCCGCTCGTCGAGGTACATGGGGGCGGCCGGGTCGCGTTCGCCGAGTCCTCTCCGAGCTATGACTACGAGGAGGACCTGCGGCAAGCGGAAGACGCGCTCGCTCGGATCGTCGACCGCGGCATGTTCGTCACGGATCGCGGCCGTGAGTTCGACTTCCTCACCTATGGATCATCCGTCGCCGAGCTTCGAGACTTCATGGCAGAGGCCGGAGCGTACGACGATCGCCCCGAAGAGGATGCCGTGGTCGCTCGGAAGACTGAGCTGTATGCGCGGGTCGACGAGCTCATGAAGGCCGCCGGAGATCGAGTCGAGGTTGCCTTTCACGAGAAAGCTCGCATGGCACGACTCACACCAGTGAGGTGATGGAGCTGACGACTTTGCCGTTCGTTTCCCAGTCGTTAGGTCGTCGTCAGGGATCCCGATAGGGCGACGATCATCCTGGGGACATGAGGCTTCTCGTTTTAGCCGCGTGCCAGTCCAGGCCCATCGCCTCGAATCTCTCCACCGCCTGCCGGATCAGTCTGTTGTCGCCACGGGCAAACCCCAGCGCGCGAAGAGCGAACGGCTCAAGATACGTCTTCGGCTTCGTCCATGCCGGCGCCTCTTCTTCGATCTCAGTTCGTCGCGCCAGGGCGGTGAGCGCGTCAAGCCGCGCGATGAGTCCATCGATATCCCGAAAGCCTCCGGGGCTCCACTCGCTGAGTTTCCGCTCGACCCAAGCCAGGTCACGTCGCGCGATAGCGATCTCGATGTACATGGGGTCGAACACGTAGCTGTACCCTTCCATGCCCAGATCTTCAGCGCCACGCTCGAGGCGCCGCGCCTCCTGCTCGTTGCCAAGCTGGACGTTGGCGAGAGCACAGGCGAGCAGCGACCACACGCCGAGCGCGCAGGGAGTCGCCATGCTCGCGGCGATCGCCGGCTCCGCACGCGGCACGAGGTCGCGGACGGCCTCCCAGCGGCCTGCCGCTTGCTCCACGAGGATCAGCATCGCCACGGCGTGCAGTCGATGATGCGGCGTGAGGCTGCTCGTCACCTCGTCATGAGACTCCGAGACCCGGTACGCCTCTTCGAAACGGCCGCTCGCGATGCAAGCATTGAGGCCAAACAGGTATATCAACGCGATGTGATCAGGATCGGTCAGTTCCGGCACGATGTCGAAGCGGCGCTGGGCCCAGGAGAATGCTTCGTCGAAGTCACCTCGGGCCTCTGCCGCCCTCGAGAGCGCGTCCCAAGCCCATGACCGCAGCTCCATGTCGTCCAGGCGGTCGGCGAGCTCGCTGGCCTCTTGGGCCGCCTCGCCGAATCTCTCGGGGTCGAAGTTGGTGCGCGCGATCAACGCTCTGGCTCGTGCCGGCGAATCCGGCTCGGATAGCTCGAGCGCCCGTTCGATCCACCCTTCGATCAGCTCGCGGTCCGGCCGCCGCTTCCACATCGCGGCGCGCGTTGCCGTATGGAACGCGAGCTGGCTGTACGTGTCCGCGGCGATCGCCCGGTCGCTTCCTTCCAGTGATTTCTGCATCGCGATCCAGAAAGCCTCGCCATCGAACTTGAATACGTTCGCGCGCCCGACCTCTCGCCAGAGCGCAGCTTGTTCAGCCACGGCCGGCTCGAGGACGAGAGCTTGGTGGAGCAACGTGAGGCCGTCGTCGATCTCGAAGCGTCCGATCGCGAGCTCGGCCGCACGGCGGAGCCACGCGAGCGCCTTGGCTCGCAGCAGAGCGAACTCGCCCTCCTCGCCCGCCCACGCCAGATCTGAGTCGTCCGGTCGGACAGCCTCGGCGTAGTGGTGTGCAAGAAGGGGCGCGTACTCGTCCCGCTCCTCGCCGATCCGCTCGAGCCATCGTGCGAACGCGGCGTGCAACCTCGCTCGTCTGGCCCTCGGCAAGCTCGCGTATGCGACTTCGCGGGTCAGCGCGTGCTTGATCGCGTACTCGCGGTCGCCCGCGATCGAAGAACCTGGTCGACGCCGGATGAAGTCGCGCTCCTCGAGGACCCGCAGATCCGGCTCAGCCTCCTGGACGAGCTCATAGACGGGCCCCGCCCAGAAGATCCGGCCGATCACGGACGCGGCCTGGAGCGCCTGCTTCTCGGCCGGCTCGAGCAGATCGACCCGTGCCGCGACGACCGCCTGCACGGTGTCCGGAACGGCGAAGTCCGAAGGCAGCTCCGCCAGGCGCCACGAGCCGTTCTGCGGTTCGAGCAACTGCCGATCGATCAACGTCCCGAGGAGCTCCTCGACGAAGAACGGGTTTCCCTCCGCGCGCTGGACGACGACCTCCCGCAGCCCGGCGGGCAGCGTCCCGCCGAGGAGCTGGTCGAGCATCCGGACCGCGTCCTCCGAGGAGAGCGCTTCGAGCTCCAGCATCGTGGCGCGGACACGGGCGCCCCAGCCGGGTCGTTGCTCGAGCAGCTCCGGCCGCGCGGTCGCGATCAGAAGGAGGGGTCCACGCGTGTCCCGGACGACTCGTTCCAGAAGATCGAGCAGTTGCTCCTCTCCCCAATGGATGTCCTCGATCAGCACGACGGAGGGTCGCTCCGCGATGATCTCCTCGAGGAACTCGACCCACGCGTCCTGGAAGCGGTCGCGCGCGGCGAGGGGGTGCAGGCCGCGGGCCACATCGAGCCCGAGCGTCAGCCCCAAGATCTCGCGCGAGCCGAGGCGCTCGAGTACCAGCGCCGGCGAGTCGCTCTCGAAGATGCCGAGATGCTCCTTCAGCACCTCCGCGAGCGGCCAGTACGTGATGCCTTGGCCGTAGGAGAGACACCGTCCGGTCCGCCGCAGCGTCTCGGGCGAGCGGTCGCCCAGCCGTTCCCAGAATTCGCGCACGATCCTTGTCTTGCCGACCCCCGCATCCCCGAGGATCGTCACGAGTTGCGGTTCCCGCCGGTCCTCGATCTCTGCGTAGGCTCGCTCGAGCACCTCCATCTCCTCGTCACGGCCGACGAAGGCGCGGCGAAGGCCCCCGACACCGCGCGGACGCATGAGCGAAAGTCCGCGCACGAGGCGTCGGCACTCGACCCCTTCCGGTTTCCCTTTGGCCTCGATCGTCTGAGCTTCCCCGAACTCGAACGCGCCACGGGCGGTCGCGACCGTTCGCTCGCCGACGAGGACCTCGCCCGGCTCCGCCGCTTGCTCTAGTCGCGCTGCCACGTTCACCGGGTCGCCCGTGACGAAGGAGCTCCCTTCGCGCGGCTTGCCGACGACGACCTCACCCGTGTTGACCCCGATCCGCAGCGCGAGCGTCTCGCCGAAGAGATCGTGCAGACGCCGCTGCATCGCCAGCGCCCCGTGAAGCGCGCGCTCAGCGTGATCCTCGAGCGATGACGGGGCGCCGAACACTGCCATCACGGCGTCGCCGACGAACTTCTCGATCGTCCCGCCGGCAGTTTCGATCTCGGCGGTCATGGCTTCGTAGAAGCGATCGAGCATCGCCCTCGTTCGCTCCGGGTCCTGCGAGCCGCCGAGCTCGGTCGATCCCACCAGGTCGGCGAAGACGACCGTCGCCAGCTTCCGTTCGCTTCGGTCGGGGCCCGTACGTATGGGCGCGGCGCAGGTCGGACAGAAGCGCGCGGCCTCGGGAACAGGAGCGCCACAGGTAGCGCAAGTGGCCATCGCCCCAGATTGTGGACCTTCGAGCCGCCGACGTTCCACCTCTACATGAGCGAGGCTTCGATCGCGAGATCGCAGCACTACTCTAGGCGCCGTCTCGCGCTGACTCGATGATGTGCTTCAGGTTGTCCTCTTCGTCCTTCCACGTGTCCGCGGCTTCCGGGCCTTCACGACCACCCCGGTCGCGACGTGATCATGGCGCTCCCGAGGCAACGTTCTCCTCATGAGCTCGATGACTTCCTCGGTGAAGAGGGGGTAATGCGAGGCCTCGTCGATGCCGGATGGACGATGCCCGCCCACCCAGACGTCTTCGAACCCGACCCCTTGAAGCTTCGCGGCGAAGACACGCTCCGCCATGGCTCCGGACACTCACCCAGCCCAGGCGCTCTGGTCGTTCGCGATCTCAGGCGGTAGCTCTCCCTCGACGGTGAGATCGGCCATCGAGACCCGCCCGCCGGGTCGCAGGACCCGATAGATCTCCGCGAGCGCCCTGCTCTTCCGCGCCGAGAGGTTCATGACACCATTGGAGATCACCACGTCGATGGACCCATCGGGAAGCGGGATGTCCTCCATCTCACCGCGACGGAACTGCGTCCAGCCGTTCACGCCTGCTTCGGTCGCGTGTCTTCTGCCCCGCTCGCACATCTCTTCCAAGATGTCGAGTCCGATCACGCTCCCCTGCGGGCCGACGCGCCTAGCCGCGAGGATGCTGTCGATCCCGCCCCCTGATCCGACATCGAGGACGTCCTCTCCAGGCTGCAACAGGGCGTACCGGACGGGGTTCCCCACGCCGAGGGCCCAGGCCACGGCTCCTGCCGGGACCTCCGCGAGCTCCTCATCCGAATAGAGCCACCGAGCGACCGTCTCGCCGGCGCCTGTTGAGATCCCGGCGTAGGCGTCCCGCACCGCTTCCTTGATCTCGTTCTGGAACATCAGGTCCTTCGCCATCGCCTACAGCCTTTCCACGAAGCGCTCGAGGCGCTCTTTCACGTGCGGTGGGATCTCCTGCGCGGTCGAGGTGGCGAGGAACGCCCGCATCTCCTTGGCGAACTCAAGCTCCCCACAGCAGCTCCGACAGAAGGAGAGATGCTTCTCCACCTTCTCTTGGTCTTCGGGCGGGATCGCATGGTCCAGGTAGTCCCAGAGCTGGCGCACCGCCTCCGAGCAGGGGATCGCCTTCGTGTCCGTCATCTTGCTCTCTCTTTCGTGAGAAGTCCGGCTTCTTCTGCGTACGCCCACAACTCGCGCTCGAACAGCCGACGACCCCTGTGGAGACGCGCGAGGATGGTGCCGAGCGGTGCTTCCAACAGGCGGGCGATCTCCTTGGTCGCGAACCCGTCCATGTACCGGAGCACGAGAGGGATCCGGTAGATGTCGGGTAGTCGGATCAGGACCTCCCGCAGATCCTCGGAATCGAACACCTGCAAGAAGTCGGTGTGGAGCGAGTCCGAGTACGGGAAGGGGTCCTCATCAACAAGGGTGCGGTAGAGCGAGAAGTCGCTCAGGTCGCCCATCGGTCGTTCGTCGACGGTCCTGGAGCGCTTCCGGACCTGATCTCGGAACACGTTCACGAGGATCGTCTTGAGCCAGCGTCCGGCCGCCCCGTCTTCCCTCAAAGTTCCGAAGGCTCGGAAGGCCTGCAATAGCGCCTCCTGGACGAGATCCTCCGCTCCGTCGCGCACCAACCGCCTCGCGAGCGAGTAGAGGGCAGGCAGCTCCGCGAGGACGAGCTCCTGGAAGCCCTCCTTGGTTCGGTCCCGGATGCCTGCCTCGCTCATGCCGATGACGGATCCCGCATGGATGTCTCCGATAGTTCAAGACGACGCTGCCGGCGACTTTATTGCAGCGATCCCGAACTGCAATCGGATCCGTTCGGCCGGCGTCTTGAACGGTCGAAGGGAGATGAACGAGATGAAGACCATGACAACGGATCGGGCTGTCCCCGCGGCCGCCGACAGGGACCTGCGCATCGGCTCCTGGCTGATGGGGGCCGCAGCGGTGGGGTTCATAGGCTATGCGCTGATCTTCCTCATCCGGAACTTCACCGACAGCTTCTTGGAGTTGGGCATCGGCCCGAACGAGGTGAACGTCGGGAAGGAGGCGATCCAGAACTTCAGCCCGTCCTTGTTCCAATACATCAGCCACCTGCAGATCGCGGTGTCCGGGTTCATCGCGGCGACCGGCGTCGCCGTGCTGTTCCTCGTGGCCTACGGCGTCAGGCGAGGGGAGGCATGGGCATTGGTAGGGGCGGTTACAGCACCGGTCCTCGCGCTGCTGATTGCACTTCCGGCTCACTACCCGAACCACTTCGACACCCTCGGCCACCTGGGGCTGATCTACCTCGCGACGCTGATCTTCGTGGCCGGAGCCCTCGTGGCGCTTCGAGGGATCCTGACCGTGCGGAAGGGTTGAGCTCGCCGGGGTCGGGGCGGCCGGTCACCGGCAGCCCGCCTCACCTCGGGGTACGCGAGCGAGAGGAGTGACGATGGGGCAGACGGTGAACCTGCTGTGCGCGACGTGCGGCGGGTTAGCGGACGGCTGGAAGTGCGCGATCTGCGGATCGGTAGCGGGCGAACACGACGCCGGACACCTGCACGTCGGCTCCGACAGGTATTGCACGGTGAAGTGCGCTGGGTGCCAGCAAGCGGATGTCCACTGCAGCTGTGTGTAGCATCGCAGAACCTGCTCACGCGAACCCACATCCCGCACTCCTCTCTGTCGGCTGGAGCCCGCCGGGGGGCTCCAGATCCTGACAGGGTGCATCGGTCCTCACCAAGACCCCCCTGCCCGTGTGCTGAGGCAGCGTCCGCTCGCGTCATTCCGCGATTGGAAGACGCCCTGACTCGTAGGTCTCCGAGACGGGCTCCTATCATCGGGCTTGACCCGTCCACCGGTAACGAATCGCCCCGCGGCTGAGACAAAGGGACGAGGAGGAGATGTCATGACGGACCAGTCGAAGCAACAGCCGGAGTCGGAGTCGCTTCCGGGGACCGAAGAGGAGTGGCGTCGGCGCCTGACGCCCGGGCAGTTCAAGGTGCTGCGCAACAAGGGAACGGAGCGCGCGTTCACCGGTGCGTACGCCTCGACGAAAGAGCGCGGCGTGTATCGGTGTGCCGGTTGTGGAGCTGAGCTGTTCAGCTCGGAGACGAAATTCGAGTCGGGGACCGGCTGGCCGAGTTTCTGGGAGCCGATCGAGCGGGGCGCCGTGGATCTGCATGAAGACGGTGCTCTTTGGATGCGTCGCACCGAGGTCACGTGCGCCCGCTGCGGCGGCCACCTCGGGCACGTGTTCCCGGACGGCCCCCAGCCGACCGGCGACCGCTATTGCATGAACTCGGTCGCGCTGGAACTCGATCCGGAGGTGCGCCCGAGCGCCTGAGTACCGGCTGCATAGACGAGTACAACGGCGGGACTGTCTCCGAAGACCGCTCAGGGGGCGTACGCTCAGGTCCCGGCCCGTGCTCGGCCCGAAGAAGGTGGAGCGGTGGGCCGATACCTGATCGTCCGAACCAGAGCCTCGCCGGCTTCCTGGGACGCTAACCCTGGCTCTGCGGTTCAAAGCGATGCGTCGTCTTACCAACGTTCACCATGGAAGCTGCTGATCCAGCAGGCCGGCTCCAGTGGCCGAAAGGTGGAGGATCGTGGGTGACGCGCATCGGGCACTCAGCGGCCAGCCGTGGCTGAAGACGACGGGCTGCTCGCTTCCCCAGTCGTTGCAGTAGATCTCCGTGCCCTCCTTCGTCGTGAACCTGCTCCGCGTGCAGCTCCTTACGAAGTATGCCGCCCGGCTTACCGAAACTCAGCTCTGCGGCGCTGCGTCGTCCTGCTGGATGGACCGCCGCATTCGTATGAGCGCGTGGATGAGGTAGTCGACCTGGTCACGGTCCAGCACGCAGCGAGCGTCGCCGACCTGAAGCTCGGCCGCTGCGCGGCCCTTCTCGTCCTCGGCGAGCGAGACACCGAGCGACTTTACGGGTTCGGTCACGGGTGGAACGTTACGACGTTCGATCGCGTACGAGAATGGCCTTGCCTATCGGGGTCTCTTTTCGGGGGGTCCGACCAGATCACGTCCGAACACGACGTCACGTGGTGCCCCGGTGCCCCCGGAGTGTGCGACTGACTGTAAAAGTTCGGCACCTCTGTCCCACATCGGCTCCGGTTCCTGTGTCCCTACCGCGACCACGGCTCCGGTTCGTGGGCGACGGTCTAACCGATCGTGTTCTGAGGGCCTGCTGAACACGGCGGGCAGCTCGGCGTTCATCTCCTTTGAAGGTTGCTGGATCATCATCTGAATCGCCGAGGCGAACGTCGCCCCGCAGTGAGGGCAAGCCACACCAACGCCCCTTCCCTCTTCGAGCCGATCACTATTCGAGGCCCGCAGAGGTTCAGTTACATCGGAGGCACGAACCCGAGCTGCATCATCAGCCCAGCGATGTCCGGGTAGGAGTTGAACTCGACGGCCTTGCCGTCCTTCGCCCGCGCGAAGTAGGTGCCTTTACCGACCACGGCTTTCCCGGTCGGCGGGATCTCTTTACCGCCCATCATCATCGGCCCCGTGTTCGTCCCCGTGAACTGGATCTCGGCCGCCACGGAGTCATCGTCTACTACCCGGTTCATCTGCTTGACGCTCATGTCGGGGAACGCCGTGAACCAGGCTTGCGCGTAGGCGCGAGCCGCGTCCTTCGAGGTGATCGGCTCGGGGTTCGCGACATCGTTGATCACGAACTCGTCGGCGAAGATCGCGACGAACGCGTCAGCGTCGTGGGTATCCCAGGCCGACATGCCCGCATCGTCGAGGCGCTCGATCTCTTCCTTGTTCATGCCTCTTTCCCTCCTGTTCCGGCAACGATCTCCAAGCTACTCTGATATGCCCTTGCGTCAATCCGCGGCCCACTGCTCGCAAACATGGGAATCAAGCACCGCTTTGCGGTGCCCTCAGCTCGGGTCTGGCGGACAGTCGGGGCAGTAAGGAGGCCGTTCAGGGTCCATCTTCAGTCCTTCCAAACTGACGCTCAGGTCTGGGCTCTCGGTCGTCGCCGCGCTCGCGTCACGGGCTCCCCAGAACGTCATTGAGCTGGGAGACGATCTCTGCTGGCTTCACGTACATGACACCGCCGTGCTCCATGGCGCCGTAGTCTCTCACCCAATCGATCTTTCCGTCGGCGCCGACGAGGAAGAACGTGTGGCCCGGATCGTTCGTCGACATCATCCACGCAGGGATCCCGTACTGCGGCCGCCTCGCCGCCGCTCGTGAGAGCTCTCCCTCGGTCATCGGTTCCCCCTTCTTCCGGAGAACCCGATATGTACACGATGTCCGTCAGTTCCAGACTCCCGGGGGCACCGTGTGATGTGTCGGAGCCGTCAGTCGCACACTCCCGGCGGCACCGAAAGTGTCAGCGGCACTCCCTCGGGGGCTCGAGGTCGTCTCGACCCCCAAGGGACAGCCGGCGGACGGTTACGACGCTGGCTTTGCCAGGTTGTAAACGGTGGCCGGGACCGAGGCACAAATGAAGGTACGCGTAGGAAGCTTGACCTCGATCGCGTCGCCGCTTGCAACCAGCGCGCTGATCCGCGCGTCCGTGAGGATGTGCTCGTTGGTAACGCCGTCGGCGGCGCCTTTGGGTGTGAACAGCACGACGACCGGCTCCCAGGCGATGTTGAAGTCGGGCCCGCCTGGGAAGTCCATCAGGTGGTCGTGACCGGCCACGCCTGCGCCGTACACGTCCGGCTCTCCCGCTGCCGACGCTGCCAAGGCAGCGATTCCGTTGCCGTGGGTGGGGCAGTTGTCCACCGGCAGGTGCTGACAAAGGAACGTCGGTGCGGCTGTCGATCCGACCGGATAGACCACCAGGTAGAACGGTGCCCAGGCCACCGGATTGGCGGGCACCGGTTGAGGCGCGTTTGTTGGCTGCTTGATGTAGCCGATCTCACCGGCCTGCTCGTCGTTGTAGACCGGTTCGAGCACGCTCCGCCCCAAGAAGCGCTGGCCGCTCGGGATCGAATCCGCAGCGACTGGGACAGCCGCGACAGCCGCGAGCACGACCGACGCAGCTGCCACGAGGAGTGATAGTCGTCTTAGCATTCTCCCCTCCCCTTTATCGGTTCGAGCTCTCGTCTCCCGAGGAAGTGGGCGGCTTCGCGAACCGGTGTCTGCGACGGTACCTTCTCGGCGAGGATATACCGCTTCATCAAACCCCCTCCTCCCGCCCCTCTCCCTGCCGTGCAACCACGAAACTCCCCGTCTCCGGGACCCTCCCGGCCGCTTTCGTCTGGTGTACCCGTACTCCATGGGCGGCTTGAAGCGCAAGAGGAAAATGCGGTAGGCAAGCTACCCTGGGGCGCCCATTGCCCATGCCGAAGGGCATCGAACCGGTGGGGCTGGGTTCGGCTCCATCCCAGGGAGGGGCTCTGAGCCCGGATCGATCACGCTCGTTGGGGAAACAGATCGGTCTCCAGTCAGTCATCGCAGCGAACGTGAGGCACTGCGGCTCGTCATCCGCATCTCGGCCTGTCGAACTCGACCGTCATCCCTGAAGCGCTGACGCTGAAGTGGGCGACCTCGTGGAACCGCAGGGTGGATCCGTCCGACCCCTTGCCGATGATATGGAACGTGAAAGTGGCCGCGAAGTTCCGGCTGTTCGCATTGAACCCATCCCACTCGGTGAACCGGCCCGTGAACGAGGGCAGGGACGAGTCGATGGGCACCAGCTGGAATGTGCCGGTCTGCGTCTCGGTCCCGTGAACGGCACCCGACTGGAGGAACGTGAGATGCATCACGGCGTTAAAAGTGATGGTGATGGTCGCCGGGTCCCCGGTACATGGGTTGACGTCGACGAACGTGTCCGTTCCGTTGTGGATCGTGAGGGTCTGGCTAGTCGCACCGGCCTGTGCTGGTAGCGCGGACAGCGGGTTCCCGGCAAGTGCCGTCGCGAGCAGGACGGCCGGCAGGATGAGACGTCTCATGGGTGCTCCTTCCTTCCCTCTGGGGTTGGCAGGGATCAGACGGGACGGTGGAGAGCGGGGCTCGGGGGGACCAGCCATCGGGGAAGGCATCAGGTCAGATGACCCTAGTCCTCGGGCTGTCGTAGGCGCAACGCGATGTTCGTTCCGGGAACATCCGTACCCGAGATGTCCCCTTGAGCATACTTCCGCGACCCCGAGGGGAATGCAGACCGTCAAGCGCACCCCGGTGGGGGGAAACACGCGGGTCACAATCTGGGCCGGCGGCTTCTGGAACCAAGTTTCCGCCGGAGCGCTTCCACCAATCCTTGCGTAAGGAGTTCCTCGCCGATCGGAGCTTCCCCTCGCTCGAACGGGCCCAGGTCGAACTCGATGCCTGGGTCACCGACTACAACACCCAGCGGCCGCACCAAGCCCTTGAGATGGCAACGCCGGCCGAGCGGTTCCGCCTCGCGCCGATCTCGGTCGACGCCGCCTCGGTGCCCGTCGACGCGGAGGACGATCGCCGCGGACAGTGGGTCCTTCGGCGAGTGGCCTCCAACGGCGGCGTCATATAAAGGACACACGCGACAGCGCCGGGCACCCCGAGCCGAGGGGAACCAGGCCGCGCACCGCCCGTCGGTCCTTAGCCACCCGCTCGCGCAGCCGAGCATCGCCTCGACCGTCTTCCGGGGCTCGACCGAGCCGTCCACCTCGACCCGCGTGGTCTTCCACGCCCCCACCAGACGAAGGAGGTGACGGAGCTCCCCGTAGGTCCGTTCGTCGGAACCGATCCGGAACGTCGCCTCCCACATGCCCGAGCGGAGCTCCTCGGTCGCCGATGCGTGCTCGATCGCGTAGCTCACGGCGTGGGAGAGCGCCGGGCTAGAGGTCAGGCCGAACGACACCACCACCCGGACCTCGCCACGAGCCGCCATGGGGCGCATCTGTAGCTCTGGTGGATGGGTGAAGTCCAGTCGGAGACCTGGCCCGAGCGCCGCCTCGGAGGCTCGTCCGGCGATCGCTCGCGCTACCCGCGGTTGCGACGTCGGCGCTGGAGCTGCTCGCGGATCGTGAGCGGATCGTCACCCGAGGCCATCGCCGGTGCGGGCCTGGCCTCGCGGGCGAGCAGGTCGTAGCACTCGGCGAAGAAGTAGTGGTCCGCACCGGTGGAGACGTAGCGCGAGACCTTCTGGCCGTTCGGCCTGGTCTGCACCTCGCGGTGCGGGGCCGTCATCTGCGCTAGGTACGCGGCGCCGACGTCGCGCGGGTGGAGCCGTCGCTGGTCGATCACGGCGGCGACGAGCCGGTCACACGCCCCCGTTCGGCGCGCGATCACGAGACCCCGTTCCTCGTCGGTCACGACCGGGTCGCGCTGGTCCTCGCCCGACCACCGGCAGAGCAGCACGCGGCCGCGGTGGGCATCCATGAAGGCCCGCGCCGCTCGCTCCTCCGGCGGCTCGTCGATCACGCCGAGGCGCACGTCGTAGCGCGCCCAGAGCAGGCCGAGCGCGGTGAAGTCGGCCACCTCCCCGATGTGAAGCGGCACCGCGCGCTCGGACTTCAGCCAGCGGCTGATCCTCACGTGCAGCACCGCGCCGACGTCGACGCCGGCGGTCACCCAGTCCGGCCCGTCGTAGCTATCGGGCGTCTCGTAGTCGCGCCGGCACGCGTAGACGAGCTCGCGGTCTAACGACCCGCCCCGGGGCGAGTACGGCAGCCCGAGGTCGAGGTTGTGGTGGGCCTGGAGCCCCTCCTCGTCGCCCGCCCGATGCTCGTCGAGGAGCTCGGAGATGTCTTGGCCGGGAAGCATCAGGCGCGAGATGTGGTAGCCGCGCGGGGCCACCTCCGGGCGCTCGGGGAGCCATCGCCCCGCGGCGATCGCGCCGGCGGGGAGGGGACGCCGACACCGCCCGCACGCGAGCGCGGCCCGCTCCTCATCGACGACGTGATCGGTGCTCCCGTCCCAGGAGAGCGGGCGCTCGGTCCGGCACCTCGGGCACCGCACGAGCCAGCGGCGCTGGTCCGAGGAGAGGAACCGGTCGTGGATCCCCGACTCGGGGTAGGTCGGGTTCGAGAACGCGCGTTCGAGCTTCAACGACGCGGGCGCGCCGAGGCGGCGTCGGAGCGACGGGAGCTGGCGCCGATCGAGGCGGTCGAACTCGTCGAGGATCAACACGTCGGCCGGGACCGACTGCGCCTGGGCCTCGGAGCCGGAGCCGCGGAAGTACACGAAGGCCCCGCCGATCTGCTTGAGCCCCTTGTTGTCGGTCGAACGCACGCGCGAGCGCAGGTACGCCGAGGCCCGGATCGTCGGGGCGACGCGCGTGTCGGAGAAGTCGTGGGCATCGACGAACCCCGGGAGCACGTACAGGACGTTCGCCCCCCACGCGTCGGCCGCGTAGAGCGCGAGCGAGACCCCTGCGGCGGAGATCCCGCACTGGGCGGCCTTCATCACCGCGACCCTCCTGATCCCCGGGTCGCCGAAGGCCTCGTAGAGCTCTCGCTGGAACGGGAAGGCATCGAAATCGAGCGCCCCACCCGCCTCGATCCGGTAGGTCCGCGACCACGAGAGCAGATCGAGGCTCCGCGCCCGGGAGGTGTCGGCGCTCATGACGCCCTCCTCTTCCCCCGTGCACCCGTCAACGCCTCGAGGCGCGCGAGCGCGACGTCGCAGTAGGCGGGGTCGATCTCCACCCCGAACCCGCGGCGCCCGAGCAGCTCGGCAGCGACGAGCGTCGAGCCCGATCCCGCGAAGGGGTCGAGCACCGCCTGGCCGGTGCGTGAGCCGTTCGCGATCAACCGGCGCAGGAGCTCGACCGGCTTGGTGGTCGGGTGATCGGCCGATGCCCGCGGCCGCGGGACCTCGAGCACCGAGTCCTGGTCGTTCCCCCCGTACCAGCCTCCCTTGCCGCGCCCGCGGCGCGTCTCCGACGGGACGTAGCCGTAAAGGATCGGCTCGTGCCGGTAGTGGTAGTCGGCGTGACCGAGCACCGGGGCGTCCTTCACCCACACGAGCGTCTGGTGCAACCGCCAACCCTGCGCCACGAACGCCTGCGCGAAGACGACCGAGAGCTCGCCGGCGGGAGAGAACAGGTAGATAGGAGCGCCCGCTCGGAGCACCTCGCCCACCCGCGAGAACGCGGCCCGGAGGAGCTCCCGGAGCCCGGTGGCCTCGTCGCCACGGATCCGGAGCGCCCGCGGCGTCTTGCCGACGTAGCCCACGCCGTAGGGGGGATCGGTCAGGAGCAGGTCGGCGCGCGCCTGGCCCATCAGCCTGCGGAGGTCATCGGCCCTGCGCGCGTCGCCGCAGAGCAGCCGGTGCGCCCCCACGAGGAACAGGTCCCCCGGGCGGGTCCTGGGCTCGACCTCCTCGGGGATCTCCTCCGGTGAGGCGAGCAGCCGCGAGAACGCGGCCCGCGCCTCACGCGCGAGCCCCTCGAAGAGGTCGGCGAGGCCATCGCTCTCGGTCCCCACCCGCCCGAGGAGCCGCGACAGGGCTTCCGGATCGGGGCGGGCGAGCGCGGCGAGCGGGTCCAGGGCGACGAGGAGCTTGTCGGCCTCGGCCTCGCTCACGTCGAGCACGAGCACGGGGACCACCTGGTCGGGATCGAGGCTCTTCCGCAGGTGGCCGTCGATCAGCACGAGCCAGTCCCGGTCCCGACGCGCGAGGAGCGCATCGGCGTAGCCGACCTCCTGGAGCAGCCCCCGGAGCGCCGCGCGCTGGGCGGCGGGGTGCCGGCGCCAGTTGGACGGGTTCTCGGTGAGCTCGCCGGCGCGGACCCGGACGAGCTCGACGATGCGGTCGCGCGCGCTCATGGCCCACCTCCGCCGCGCGGGCTCGGTCGCGAACGGGGTCGGTGCCACGCGCAGGCGCAGGCCCCGTCCGGGCAGGGCGGGATCACGAGGTCGGGTTCGATCTGCAGCATCAGCTCGTGGACCCGGAACAGCTCGGTCCGCACGGCCGGGTCCTGGTAGTCGTGGAAATCGAGCGAGAACGAGGGGCGGTCGGAGCCCTCGACCGGAGCGGTCCACCCCTCGCGCCCAGGCTTGGAACGGACCCGCCGCGAGAGCCACAGGGCCGGACGCGTCCGATAGACCTCGGCCTCGGCGAGGACGCGCGATCCCGCCTCGGCTTTGCGCACCTCTTTCGCGAAGGCGACGAGCTTCGGGGTCGAGCCCCTGGCCGAGCGGCCCTCGCCGCGCGCGATCCACTCGTAGTAGCAGCGTGCGGAGATCCCCGCGGCCTCGGCCGCGGCGTACCCCCAGCCGCCCGCACGGATGATCGCGAGGATCTTCTCCTCGATCTCGCGCGTGAGCGAGACCGATCCCTTGGGGCGGCCGCCCTTGTTGCGCGGGCCGGTCGACGCGTCACGCCCGGACGGATCTGCTGGGGCTTCGGAGCGACGGCGCGCTTCGACGACAACCGATGATCTCTTCTCGGGCATCCCGACTCCCGGTCGCCCTACACGGGCGACTGACCACCGGGTTCGTCGGGAGATCCCGGTTCCCGCTGACACGTGCCAGTTGGACCTACTATTAAGCATAGCGATGGCGAAACGAACCGCGAGGTGGCGGCTACAAGGACCGCCGGAGGGCCCCGACGAGGGCATCCACGTCGTGGTGGTCTGCTCCCGGTGCCGCAACGCCTTCGGCGAGTACCGCGTGGTCCCCAACCTCGCCATGTTGCTGCCGGTCGGCCACGAGCGGAACGAGCCCCCATCGGAGCCCGGGTGGGGGGCCGTCACGCCCCGTGTCGGGGGTCGTGGTCGACTCACGGGTGCGCGCGCCTACACCGTCGAGGAAATCGCGGGGAGGCCCCACCTCGTTTGGAGGTGCCGCGGGCGGTACGACACGCGCTGCCGCAACGAGCCGAAGATCGAGAGGTCCACCTTCATCAAGGAGGTCCGCGCGCTCGCGGCGGGAACCTCCGAACGACCCATCGAGATCCGGCTCTAACCAGGGCCGCGGCCCGGCCGCCGGCCTCGAACCATCGGCCCGCCCCGGAAAACCCGAGTTTCGACCCTGTTTCCAGGTACGGCCCGGCCGGGCGATCGCGGCAGCTCAGCAGCGATGACGGCGGCCTGTTTCGCGCAGTGGCTGATGGGCCGGCCGGGGGCCCTGCGCCCGCGTCACAGGCCAACTACCTGCGGAGATGCGGCTGTGAGGCTTGCGCGCCGACGATCACGTCCTCGTGCACAGAACTCGCGCACGGTGTTTCCTAAACCGTGTGTCGGAGGTTCGATTCCGCCCGGGGCACCGAAGCGCTTGCGTAGCAGCCTATTTCGGGCTCAGTCCGAAACCGGAGTGTGTATCGCTGCTCGTGTCGGGCTAGCGAGGCCTCGGTCCTGAAGCTCTGCAGCGAGAGCTCCGACCGAAGGAGGGCGGAGCGCCGGGTCGATCGCGAGCGCTCGCCGCAGCGTTCTGATGGCAGCACTCAAGCCACCCCGGCCCAGTTCTTCCGCAGGGTCCGGCTTGACCACCCTCCCGCGGATAACTACGGTCTTACTGGATCCGGCAGCCTGCATCGCACCTCGCCCCTGAGGGTCGCGCTCCGGCTTCAGCGAGGCTCCCGGGTCGCGAGCGACAGCCTCTTCTGTGCGAGCGACAGGCGACCGGGGGGAGAAAGTCCGGCGTGACGGAAACCTGAGGCGGTTGTCAGAGGCGAGGCGCGCATGATATTCGCCACTATTGGCTACGTCATCGAATGTCGCATGGCTCCGGGGGAGGAGGCGATGAAGCAAGGGTCGAAGCTCATGCGCTCCCGGCTGGTCAGGAGACCAGCGGGGGCCGCCGCGCTGTTTGTCCTGCTCTTGCTCCCGCTCTCGCCCCAAGCGCGGGCCAATCCGAGCAATCTGCTCCCGAACGGCAGCTTCCAGTCGGGGACGAGCGGCTGGACGACGTCGAATGCAGCCTTGACGATCGCCAGCGACGGCGGCGTCGCCGGCTACGCGATCTACCGCGACGGCGGCGCGAGCGCGATCGGCACGGTCTCGGGCTCGACGACCTCGTTCGCGGACACCTCGGTCGCGCCCGGCTCGACCCACGCCTACACGGTCGCCGCCTTCGACGCCGCCGGCAACTACTCGCCGCAGTCGGCGCCCTCGGATGCTGTAACCACGCCGCAGCCTCAGTCATCCGCGGTCGGGTTATGGCATCTCGACGAACTCTCCGGCACGACCGCCTACGACAGCAGCGGACACGGGCACAACGGTGCGATCAGTGGCCCCGTCACGCTCGGGGTCCCGGGCGAGCTCAACACCGCCTACAGCTTCGTCCCCAAGAGCACCGTCATCGTCCCAGATGCTCCCGATCTCGAACCGGGGACGGCGGATGTCACGATCTCCTACTGGCTGAACTCGACGACCCTGCCCCCGTGCTGCAACGGCATCGATTACGACATGTTCACGAAGGGGGACCATTCGAGCAGGGGTGGCCAGATCAAGATCGAAGTCCAGGAGAACGGGCAGGCGTCGTGCATGTTCCGCGGTGCGCTCGGCGGGA
>VAYU01000004.1:63188-68388 GCA_005884925.1 Actinomycetota bacterium
ATCGGCAGCGGCAGCACGAACCAGGCCCCAGTCGTCGACGCCGGGCCCGATCAGACGATCACGCTGCCCTCGAGTGCCAACCTCAACGGCACTGTCACCGACGACGGCCTGCCGAACCCGCCCGGCGCGGTCACCACAACCTGGAGCGAGGTGAGCGGCCCGGGCGCCGCCACCTTCGGGAATGCGAGCGCCGTCGACACGACGGCGACCTTCTCCACGGCGGGTACCTACGTCCTCAAGCTCGAGGCCTCCGACAGCGTGCTCAGCTCGAGCGACACCGCGACGATCACCGTCAACCCGGCATCGCAGAACCAGCCGCCCAGGGTGAATGCCGGGCCGGACCAGACGGTGATCCTGCCGAACTCCGCGACCCTGTCCGGGATGGCCAGCGACGACGGGCTTCCCAACCCGCCGGGAACCTTCACCACCACGTGGTCCCAGTTCTCCGGGCCCGGGACCGTGACCTTCGGCGACGCCTCGTCCCTCTCCACGACGGCGAGCTTCTCCGCCTCCGGAACCTACGTGCTGCGACTGACGGCCGACGATTCCGCCCTGCAGAGCAGCGACGACCTCACGGTGACCGTGAACCCGGCATCGCAGAACCAGCCGCCCACGGTGAATGCCGGGCCGGACCAGACGGTGATCCTGCCGAACTCCGCGACCCTGTCCGGAACGGCCAGCGACGACGGGCTTCCCAACCCGCCGGGAACCGTCACCACCACGTGGTCCCAGTTCTCCGGGCCCGGGACCGTGACCTTCGGCGACGCCTCGTCCCTCTCCACGACGGCGAGCTTCTCCGCCTCCGGAACCTACGTGCTGCGACTGACGGCCGACGATTCCGCCCTTCAGAGCAGCGACGACCTCACGGTGACCGTGAACCCGGCATCGCAGAATCTGGTGGAAAACCCGGGGTTCGAGACAGATACCACCGGGTGGAGCACCTCCGGTTCCGACGCCGGGGTCACCTTGACCAGGGTCTCGGGCGGACATTCGGGCGGCTGGTCAGGTCTCGTGGCCAACGGCGGCTCCGGCACCGCCGCGACATGCAAGATGCAGGATGCCCCGAACTGGGTCACGACGACCTCCGCGGGGACCTACACCGGAAGCATGTGGGTTCGCGCCGATAGCCCCGGTGCGACGCTCACGATCAAGCTGCGAGAGTACAATGCCTCCACCTTGCTCGCGGTGAAGACGGCCTCCATCAAGCTCACCACGTCCTGGCAGATGGTTAGCGTCAGCTACGTTCCGGCGATGCCCGGAACCTCCACCCTCGACTTCCTGGGGTTGGTGTCGAACGCTCCCGTGGGGACCTGTTTCTACGCGGACGACATCTCGATCGTCGTGTCCTAGGTGTAGCCCCAGGAAGGTTGTGAGCAGTACATGGTCGAGAGGTGGAAGAGCAGCTAGGTTCCGGAGGCGAGGAGAAGAACACCGCGCAACGAGCGCTCGACCGGATCAGGCGAAAGACGAGGCGTGTGGGCCGAGGGTCGCCGGCACACATCGAGAGAGCCTAAGCACGCGCGCGCGGGTTTCCGATGCGCCCGTCCGGTGACCAACTCCCTGCGGACCCGGCCGAGGTTCCTCGGAAGCACCGAGCCGGTGCACGTTCGTCAGTCAGTCAGATGGTTGGTTGGTTGGTTCGTTGGTTCGTTCGTAGGGTTGGTAGGTCCGGTGGGGTGTTCTCAGAACTCTCTGACCACACGGAATCGGCGCCCTTTCGCGGAGTGCCCACAGGTTAAGAGGGGTAGTACCCACAGCAGGTCAGAGGTCGTTTCGGTCGGGGACCGACCCCTCAGAGGGTTAGGCCGCCCGTTTGCGGGCCTTCCTCCACTCAACGCAAGGTCGCGGATGCAGTTGACGTCTTCGATCTTGCGTCGAGCAAGCCGACGACGATGGCGCACCAGCGAGGCCGGCGAACCGACGAAGCCGATGGGATCGACCAGGCCCCCGAGCACGTGACTCGGGATCGTGGCCGTGACTCCCAGGACGATCGCCCTTCGCAGCCCGCATGTGGCGGATGCTCGTGCCTATACCGACGCCCGATAAGGCTGGGGAACGGGCCTACGATGTGAACTGCCTGCCGTGATCCGAATGGATCAGCGCACCTGGTCTGGGCCGGCGGTTCTCGATCGCCATCCCCAGCGCGTTCGTCACGAGCGCGGCCGTGGGCGCAGCGTCGATGGACCATCCGAAGAGACGGGGACGGGTGCCCGGGCGGACGGACGAAGGGCGATCGGCTCAGGACCCCTTGTCGAGAGCCTGGTACTCGTTGACTGGGGACGTACTGGCTAGATCCGCTCGTATCGTTCCTGCGCACCGGAGATCCCAAGGGTTGCTCTTTACGGACGGATCTCGCCCTGCCACGGCGTCTGGTGCGTTCCGTGGATGTCGTCTTCTTGTGAACTGACGATGGGGAGAGGCTTGTTCACTAACGGGGAGCGAGGCGTCCATCCGCGCGGCCCCCGGCCTGTTGCCTGTTCGCGACCCCCGGGAATCAGCTAGCTGCTCTCGCGTCCTATCAGGGTGGGGTAGTCGTGCGAGAGGAGGTTGGAGATGGAACAGACCGCAGCGCAGCATCGAGAGGCGGTGTCCGGTCGTCTCTTCGCGGTCGGTGCGATCGGCGGCCTCGCCGGGGGCCTCGGCATGGCCATGTGGCAGATGATCTATTCCGCGAGCCGAGGCGATGGGTTCTGGACGCCGCTGAACGTCTGCATGGCATCGTTCGTCTATCGGGCGGATGCTCGCATGATGGTCGGGGACATGATGATGCACCCCGGGATGTCGATGAACGAGCCGGTCCAGGCGAGCCACCTGGTGGTCGGGGCGGCGTTGCATTTCGCGTTCTCAGCCGTGGTGGGGATCGCTTTCGCGCTGGTCCTCTGGGAACTCAGCCGCGCAGGGCTCAGCGGGATCCTAGGGAGCTACGCGGGCTACGTGGCTGCCTCGATCGCCGGTGGCGCGATCCTGTACTTCGTCATGTGGTACCTCGTACTGCCGTGGGCGAACGAGCAGTTCAAGGAGCTCGCGCTGAGGCGCCCGTTCTTCGTCGCGCACCTCGTCTACGGCCTGGTCTTCGGGCTGCTCGCGTTCCCGCTCCTCCGACGGTCGACCCGAACGACCAGGGTGTAACCTGAACGCTCGGGGGGAGGGATCCGGCACGCCGGATCCCTCCCGATCGCGCGACTCATGCAGTGACCGGACACCGGAAGTCTGCCGCGGCAGCACGTGTGACGGTGACATCGCCTATCTGTTGGGCGGCCATCACGGCCTCATCCGACGTGAGCACGTATGGGGTGACCCCGGCTCCGAACGTCACCGAGAACACCTGCCAGGCGCCTCCGTGGTAGGGCCCATCTCCCGGCGCCACGCCGGCGATACCTAGCTGACCGGCCGCGCCGTTCGTGACGGCGTAGAACGGGTCGATCCCTCGCCCCGCGATCCCGACCGGTACGACGACCGTGCCGACGACCGCGCCATCGTGGAAGAGGTTTCCCTTCCCGGTGGAGGCGGAGGCCGGGACCGAGACGCCGATCACGACCATCCCGACGATCATCGAAACTGTGAGCGCCTTCCTCATGCGATGAGCCTCCTTCTCGGTCCGAGCGAACCCTCACCCAGATAGACGTCAAGAAGGCCATTCGATTCCCTCCCCGCCTCAGGTCCCCGTCAGCTGGGCGTCGGCTCGGTGATGAGCCCGTGCTGCACGAGGCCCACGAGCGATGGGTCCCGCGCGATCACGAGGTAGTTCATCGGGCGATCGCCGCAGACAAGGGTCATCCCATCGGACTGCGCCGTCCAGCCGTTCACACCGGCGGCGAGGGGGGTTGCCGCGTGCGCGACCGGGAAAGGGGCCGCGGACGTGAACAGCAGCACCGCCTCACCCGTCGTGTTCCGGTACATGAACGCATCGGACGTGAGCCCGGCGAGGTCAACCCGCTCTCCGATCACCAGTTGCAGTCCCTCGCTCGAAAGGTTGGGAGCCGGCAGTTCCGAGGGCCCTCGGGCCGCAAGCGTTTCCGTGCGCGCCGCGGTAAGCGCGGCCGCGATCGGTGGCGGCTGGTTGCGTGAGCGGACCTGCGCCGCGCCGAAGATCGAGAACGCGAGAACGGAAACGACCGCCGCCACCAGCGCGAGCCGTCGCGGAAGGCGACGGGGAACCGGGGCGACGGAGATCGAAGCACGGATATCGTCGCGGAGCCCCGGTGGTGCGATCTCGCGGGACGCCTCGACCATGCCGCGTCCATCCCGACCGAGCGAGACCTCGCGCCAACAGTCGTCGCACCTGAGGAGATGGGCCTCGAAACGCCTGCGTTCCGCTGACCCCATCTCGCGGCTCACGTAGAGGGCCGCGTCGCGCTCGGGGTCGTGGGTGCGCCAGCCGATCACGCTTCTCTCCCCTTCACCTGGTCACCAAGGAGCCTCGCGAGCGAGCGTCGCCCGCGGTGCAGGCGCGACAGTACCGTCCCCCGCGGAGTCCCCATCGCTCGAGCCGCTTCGCGGGTGGAGAGGCCAGCGATGTCGACGAGCGCGAGTGCCACGCGCTGCCCCTCCTCGAGTGCCCACATCGCCCGGCGGAGCGCCGCGGCATCGAGGGAGGCCAGAGCCTCTCGTTCGGGGTCCGAGGGGTCGGCCACCGCCTGTGCGAACTCCATCGGCACCTCCTGCGGCCTCCGCGCGTCGCGCCGGTATCGTGAGCGGGCGAGGTTCAGACAGATGGTCGCGAGCCACGGCTCCACGCGATCGGGCTTGCGACCCTTCACCCACGCCGCGAACGCAGCGAGGTAGGTGTCCTGCACGAGATCCTGGGCGTCCTCCACGCTCGGCACCATCCGGCGCGCGATGTTGTAGACGAGGTCCATCGCGCCCATCGTCGAACCCAGGAACTCTTCGCGGGGATCCACCATTGCTCCGACCCTTCGGACGCCCGCGCCCCGAGTCCGATTCCCTCTCATGTGGGACAGATCCGCGCGGACCGCGATCGGGACCTTACGCTCCCGCCCCCACCATGCGGTTCGTGCCCGCGGCCGCATCAAGGACGGAAGTCTAGGAGTCACTGGGTCCCGGTTCGTGGCCGTTCCCGCTCTCTGCCCTCTCTCCCTTCGCATCAAGGGGATCAGGTGACCGACTCCGCGGTGCGTGAGTGGCCCTCGCGCTCCTTCACCAGGCGTTCGCCGTCGTCGCGGTTCACGACCCCGAGGAG
>VAYU01000043.1 GCA_005884925.1 Actinomycetota bacterium
TACTCCATCTTCTTCCTGCTCCCGGGCGGCGGCTCGGACGCCATCGCCAACCGGTTCGCCGGGAAACAGCCGAACCCGGAGATCGTGGCGGAGGTCAAGCAGCAGTTCGGGCTGGACAAGCCGATCTACGTCCAGTTCTACATCTTCACCAGGAACCTCTTCCTCGGTGACCAGTACGGCTGGCCGGGCCTCGGGAAATCCTTCGTGCTCCGTTCGCCGCTCAAAGAGGTGCTGATCCAGCGGATGTGGGTCACGATCCAGCTGGCGGTCGGGGCCGCGGTCATCTGGCTGTTGGTGGGGATCCCCATCGGGATCCTCTCCGCGCTACGACCACGATCCATCTGGGATCGTGCCGCCATGACGTTCGCCCTGATCGGGATCTCGATGCCCGTCTTCTTCATCGGGCCGCTCGCCCTCTACGTCTTCGTGTACAAGTGGCATATCTTGCCCGGGTCGGGCTATTCGCCGATCGGGGAGGACGGGGTCTGGCAGTGGTTCAACCACTTCATCCTGCCGTGGTGCGTGCTGGCCCTGCTGTACGCGGCCTTCTACGCCCGGCTCTCCCGGGCGAACCTGCTGGACGTGATGGGCGAGGACTATATGCGGACCGCCCGGGCCAAGGGACTCAACGAACGCCAGGTCATCGTGAAGCATGGGCTCCGCTCAAGCTTGACCCCGCTCGTGACGGTGTTCGGATTGGATCTTGCGGGGCTCCTGGCCGGTGCCGTCATCACGGAGACGGTGTTCAACCTGCCGGGGTTGGGCCAGTACGCCGTCCGTTCGGTGTTCTCGCTGGACCTCTATGCGATCCTCGACGTCACCATCATCGCGGCGTTCTTCGTGACCCTCGCGAACCTCGTGGTGGATATCGTCTACGCCTTCCTCGACCCGCGGGTCCGCTACACGTGATCCGACCGCTCCCGGATCGAGGCCCATCCCATGCCTGAGCCGCTGCTCGAGGTGAAGGATCTGCGGGTCCATTTCCCGACGGAAGACGGCATCGTCAAGGCGGTCGACGGCGTCTCGTTCGCGATCCAGCCCGGCGAGACGCTCGGCGTGGTGGGGGAGTCCGGATCGGGCAAGAGCGTGAGCTTCCTGACCGTCATGGGGCTCATCAACCGGAAGTCGGCCATCGTCGAGGGAGAGGTGCTCTTCCAGGGGCAAGACCTCCTGAACGTCCCGAAGGAAGAGCTCCAGGCGATCCGTGGCAACAAGATCGGGATGATCTTCCAGGACCCGATGACGTCGCTGCACCCCTTCTACAAGGTTGGGGACCAGATCGCAGAGACGATCCTCGCGCACGAAGACATCTCGAAGAAGGAGGCGGGCGCGCGGGCGGTCGACATGCTCAAGCGGGTCGGGATCCCGCGACCTGACGAGCGCGCCCGCCAATACCCGCACGAGTTCTCCGGTGGTATGCGTCAACGCGCGATGATCGCGATGGCCCTGTCGCTCAACCCGGACCTGCTGATCGCCGACGAGCCGACGACCGCACTGGACGTGACCGTCCAGGCGCAGATCCTGGACCTGATCGACCGCCTCCAGTCCGAGTTCAACACCGCCGTTGCGCTCATCACGCACGACCTCGGCGTCGTCGCTGAGCACTGTGACTACATCCAGGTGATGTACGCGGGCCGGCTCGTCGAGGTCGGTACCGCTGATGACATCTACTACCGGCCGATGATGCCGTACACGTGGGGCTTGCTGAAGTCGATCCCGCTACTCACCGCGCAGGAAGACCGCCTGCATCCCATCCGAGGGCTCCCGCCATCGTTGATCCACGTGCCGGAGGGATGTCCGTTCAATCCGCGCTGCCCCTACGTGTTCGACCGGTGTCACGTCGAGGTGCCCCAGCTCCTTCCGGTCGACGGATTCCACGCGGCCGCGTGTCACCTCTCGCTGGATGACCGGAAACGGATCGTCCAGGAGGAGGTGCTGCAGCGGACGTGAGCACGACCGAGACCCTTGCGACGCCACCCCCCGCGAAGCCCACGGTCGAGCCTCTCGTTCGACTCGAGGGCGTCAAGAAGCACTTCCCCATCACGAGAGGGATCATCTTCCAGCGGAAGGTCGGCGCCGTGCACGCCGTGGACGGCGTGGATCTGGAGATCTTCCCTGGGGAGACGCTCGGGCTGGTCGGCGAGACCGGGTGCGGCAAGTCGACGCTCGCTCGCGTCGTGATGCGCCTCCATAACCTGACGGAAGGCAAGCTGTGGTTCAACGGCCGGGACGTGAGCAACGTCAAGGGTCGGGAGCTGCGCGACCTCCGCCGCGACATGCAGATGGTGTTCCAGGACCCCTACGCGTCGCTCAACCCACGGAAGACGGTCGGCTCGATCATCGGCGCTCCCTTCCGGCTCCACGGCACCGTCCCGAAGAACCGGGTCAAGGGCGAGGTCCAGGAACTGATGGAGCTGGTTGGGCTCAACCCGGAGCACTACAACCGCTACCCACATGAGTTCTCCGGTGGCCAGCGCCAGCGGATCGGGGTCGCTCGCTCGCTCGCGCTCCGGCCCAAGCTGATCGTGTGCGACGAGCCGGTCTCAGCGCTCGACGTCTCGATCCAGGCACAGATCCTCAACCTTCTCGAAGACCTCCAGAACGAGTTCCATCTGACCTACCTCTTCATCGCGCACGACCTCTCGGTCGTGAAGCACGTCTCCGACCGCGTGTCGGTGATGTACCTCGGCAAGATCGTCGAGACCGCGGAGCGGGATTCCCTGTACGCGCAGCCGCGGCACCCCTACACGGGCGCGCTGATGTCCGCCGTGCCGGTGCCCGACCCGAAGCTCGCCAAGGCGAAGCGCCGGATCATCCTGGAGGGGGACGTTCCGTCCCCGATCGACCCACCGTCGGGGTGCCGGTTCCACCCCCGTTGCCCCCGGACCCAGGCGCTCGCGAAGGAGCAAGGTCTCACGGACGAGCATGGTGCGCCGTTGCGGTTCGTCCCCCGGTGCCATGACGAAGAGCCCTTCCTCACCGACCAGGGGCCCGGGCACACGGCCGCCTGTCACTTCCCGCTCGACGTCCGTATCATCCCGATGGATATCGATCCCGAGGAAACCGGAGCCCCCCCATGATCGATGCGGTCGTCATCGTCCTGCTGGTCATCTCGTCGTTGTTCCTGATCATCACGATCCTGATGCACTCGGGACGGGGGAGCGGGCTGTCGGACATGTTCGGCGGCACGAACACCCTGGCCGGCGGCACCTCGCTCGAGCGAACGCTCGACAGGATCACCGTCGTCACGGCCATCGTGTGGGGCCTCAGCGTGTTCTGGCTCTCGTGGAAGTGGAACCCGTAAAGGCGCGTTCGATCCGGTTGCTAGAATCGCGTCCCTCGTCGGAGTGGCGGAACTTGGTAGACGCGCTAGGTTGAGGGCCTAGTGCCCCTTACGGGGCGTGCGGGTTCAAATCCCGCCTCCGACACTTCTGCTGCGAGCGATGGGAGAGACTCCGAAAGGCGCGATCCGCACGGAGCCGTCCTATTCCTGCAAGATTCCCAAAGAGCTAGCTCTCGTTGAGCTTCGCGGCAGCGGCGGCAGCCTCATCCTTCACTTGGCTCATAGCTCGAGGTAGCGGATCTGATCCTCGTCGGACAGCGACCTTGTCGACCGCCGTTCCTGGAGCTTGGCGAGCTCGCCCATGGCCTTGAAACCGGGAAGGTCGACGTCGAGCCCGGAACCCCTGACACTCCGCGAGGAAGCCGAGACAGTCCCGGAACCCTCGAGCCAAGGCGCTCCGGATCCTTACTGAAGGCCGGGTGACGATCAAGCGGGTGGACTCGTTCGCGTGACGGCGTTGGTCCGCGGCGAGAGCGGGTTCTACGTCGTCACCCGCGACGGTGCCCGCTGGCGCTGCAGCTATGTGGCTGTCGGCATGTGCTCGCACAGACTCGCCGTGCAGATGGTCGCGCCGCCCGAAGCCTGGGCGCAGCTGGATCTGTTCTCTGTTGGGGGTGTTCCGTCGTGAGGGGAGGTCGCTCGGTTGGCCTGTCCGCACTACGATGCAGCCGTTCGGGTCGAAGCACTTGCTACGTCGGGAGCAGAACTCTCCAGCGAGTTCCCCTCAGTATCGGAAGGCCTTTCCCAAGCAGTACGGCTCGTCGATATCGTCCCGCTCGGGCCTGCAGGCGACACCACCCACTCCGGCGATGCCGTCGCCTCCTGGCCCCATCGAGACGGTCATCGAGACCCTACCTCCGAGGGACGGCTGGTCGCCCGGTCCCGGTGACTGCTCAAGTACGACCCACAGCTTGGCGGTATCGGTCCGAGCCGTGACGAGACCGAAATCCATGCCGAGCGTGCGCAGGGCCGTTACCGCATCCTCGAACTCCATCCCACGGATGTCGGGAACTCGCGTACCAGCCGGGATCGCCGACGCCGGCGGCGAGGCGAACGACTCCCCCGGTTCGGGACCGCGTTCGGACGGCGACCTGGACGCGTGGATGTCCATGCGGTTGCCGGTATCAACAGAGCTCTGGCGCGAGGAGGAGCTGGCCGATGAGCAAGCGACGATCAACGATCCGACGACCACGACCGCCACCACCTGTAAGGGCTGGTACGAGCCGGATACGAGCGAAGGACAACGCATCAGCAGGTCTTCTTCGTTGGACGACGTTGAGATTGAACGCTTGGATCATCAAGAGGTCAAACCGGATCCTCCACAGACGGGGCGGGGGGACATCTTGGGCTCTTATCGAGCTACGGTGCGGACAGTCGCGCTCCCACGAGGCGGTCTCAGGTGACGGCCGGCGCTGTTCCGTCTGCGGGTTCTCGCAGGTCGCTGCGGTCGACGCACTGCCGGATCGGGCTCAAGCGTGCGCTTCCTAGCCCGGTTGTACGGCCTGGCGCGGACCACGGTGGCAGCCACGCGATACATGCGACCCCGGCCAGTCGTCGCTTCGCGGTGATCGAGGCCACAGGTGGCCCGAACGGGCCGGCCGACCCGCTCGCGGGAAGCGTTCGCTCTCGCCGAGCGCGCCAGGACCCCTCGCGACCGGATCCTGACGCTCGAGCAGGTGAGATGCGCGACGAGACCGCGGCTCCGAGGGGTCTCCGATCTCGACGCCGACGACCATGAACTCCTCGATTCGAATGTCCGATCGTTCGAGTTCCGCAAGACGCTTAGGGGTCATCGCGTACATACCGCGGCTCGTTCTCTTCGACGAACCGTGGGGCGTCGATGACGACAAACTCGTCTGCGATGTCTGCCCGACGGACCACGACCTCCGAGTATGGCTTTGGATCCTCGAACAGGATGCCCGTCGCGTGTTCGGGCACGGGCCGTTCCTCGAAGCGTTCGGTGCGGCACGAGACCGGATCGAGCAGAGGGCGTGAATGGGCTACAAGGCTGCGAGGACAGCTCGGCTTGGCGTCGGTCCCTTAGGACGGACCCTCGTCGATGATGAAGAAGTAGTCGCCCTTGTCGAACCGTGAAGCGTTGGCACAGATCGAGCAGCGCTCGATCATGCTCTCGAGACGCATCGCTTCGAACGTTCGCGGGTCCATCCGCAGGGCTGAAGCGAACGTCTCGCCACAGTGGGGACAGCCCAGAGAGAGCACGGGGTTGTCCTCTGCACCCATGTTTCCTTTGTCGGCGAACGGTGGTCGCCCTGAAGACCGGTTCCGAGATCATTCCGATTTGACCCCGTATCCCTGAATGGCAATGATGCAGACGCTGCCCGGGAGGTATCGAAACCCTCCCATCTGATTGCGAAGAGAGCTCCTTCTCCGGCCTCTTCGCGCCTTTGGCAGTCTCGTTACCTTTTGACTCTTGCGTTCCCCGTAGCGGAGGACTAGACCGAGCCCGGGCCGATGCCTGACACCTGGGGACTCGCCAGGACCGCAGAGGGGCTCTTCGCGCATGGCGAGATCGACCTCGCGACCGCGGATCCATTCGAGGAGCGAGCCTCCGAAGCGGTGATGAAAGCCGCCGGTTCTAGCGTCCTGATAGACCTCTCTGGAGTGACCTTCATGGACTCCTCGGGGATGCGTGCGCTGATCAGGGTCCTGGAGCTCCGCAGCGGAAAGTCGCTCATCGTCCAGCCATCGCGGCAGGTGTTCATGCTCCTCCAACTCGTCGCTTTGACTGACGGTGTGCTGCCGAACGTGGAGATACTCGAACCTCCACTTCTAGACCGTCCTCCTGTCCCCGATTAGGCCGATCTCTAGTCCGGTGATGGTCCGGCGATCTAAGGCGTCCCGATGAGAGGGCGGGCCAGGCGGGCGAACGGAGAGGGAAGTATTCGCCCGTCGTTCGCGTCCCCCCGTGACGCTAGGCCCGCCCTCGAAGCCAGGCTACGTCGGGGTGTCACAGCGCTTGATCATCCGGCGGAGCATCTGCTGGCTCGCGCCGTAGTAGACGGCGTTACCGATCCTGGAGGCTGAGCGGCGCGACTAGTAGCCGAGGATGGTGCCGGCCTCGGGGAGCCCGAGGACGCGACCGTAGCGGAGGTTCCGGGTCGTTGCGTCCGTTCCTGAATGCCCGAGCCGCGACCTCGATCCGTGAGACGAGGCGGTCGCGAGTCACGAAGCAACTGCGGCTGCATCGTCAAAGTTCAGGCTTCCGTTCTAGGGCGTCGGTCTGATGCGCCGACTCCCCTATACGTCCTACGCTGCTCCGCGGCGGGGTGGTCAAGTGGTCCAGACCGAGGCTTCCATCGGCTCGCACTCCGGTTCAATCCCGGACCCCGCCGCTGACGCTGATCGCGCCTGAGTTCGGATCGTGACGACGCTCGCGGAGCTGCTCGAGGGCGATCGTGACGCGATCGCCTTAACTGCTCGGCTACCGCGACCAGCTGGGCGACGACTGGGCCGACATCATCGACATGTTGACGATGCAGCCGGGAGGCGCGGCGGGACGTCGTGAGGCTCTTGGGAGAGATCGACGCGGATAGACCATGGCAGTGAGGGTGGCTTACGACGTGCCAGGCTTGAACGGCAGCCCTCGGCGCACGACCTCGGCGAGGATGACCGCGTCGTTATGCTCCGTGTCTCGAGCGGAGAAGACGAGCGTGAGCGTGCCGTCGCGCGCCCGCCGTCGGAGCTCCGTGAGACGCGGACGTTGCCAGCGAAGCTCATCTGCATAGCGGCGACGGAACTCCTCGAAGCGACTTGGATCGTGTCCGAACCACGTCCTCAACTCGGCGCTCGGCGCCAGCTCAGGTTCCCATGCGTCCAACGCTGCTCGCTCACGCGACACCCCTCGCGGCCAGAGGCGGTCGATCAAGATGCGGTACCCGTCAGAACGCTTCGCGGGCTCGTACACGCGCTTCAGTCGAACATCCACGACGGGTCCACCCTAGGCCAGGGCGGAGAAGGAGACCCGCCTTTTCGATCCCGAGAAGCTACCCCGGA
>VAYU01000044.1 GCA_005884925.1 Actinomycetota bacterium
GACGACGCGACCTCCCAGGCGGCGGGCCGCCTCCCCCGCCTCCGCGGGGGAGGCGGCCACCGCCACCGGGGTCTGGATCCCGTAGCAGCGCAGCAGGCGCTCGACCTCCTCGGGCTCCAGCCATGCGCCGCCCCTGCCGAGCGCGGCGGACAGGATGCCCGCGGCTTCCTCGGCACGAGTGTCCTCGAACGTCGCCACGGTTCCCTCGGGTTGGTGCCGCCATTGGCCATACACGGCGGCATGCGCCAGCGCGATCGCCGCCTGCTCGGGGAAGGCGAACGATGGGATGCCGACCGAGCCGGCGCGGAGCTCATCCGGCACGCCACGCGCGCTCATGAAGGCGGTGATCACCGGGATCGCCTGCGACGCCATCGGCGGGATGTAGATCACGACGAGCGCGTCGACCTCACCCGAGCGAGCCACCACCCGGATCGCCTCCGCGTACTCGGCGCCGCCGGCCGAGGCGATCATGTCGACGGGATCCTCGGTGGACGCTTCCGGGGGAAGCGCCCGAGCCAGTTCCGATGAGGTGGCTTCCGAGAAGCGCGGGACCGTGAGCCCGCGCGCCTCGGCTGCGTCGGCGCACTGGACCGCGAGGCCGCCGGCGTTCGTGATGATGCCCACCCGGTCGCCCGTGGGGGCGGGTTGGTGCGCGAGGATCGCGGCGACGTCCAGCATCTCTTCCAGTGTGTCCGTCCGGATCACGCCGTTCTGCCGGAACAGCGCGTCCAGCGCCGTGTCCGACGCGACGATCGCGGCGGTGTGCGAGGCGGCGGCGCGGATCCCGGCGGGGCTGCGGCCGCTCTTGACGGCGACGATCGGCTTCCGAGCTCCGATCCGCCGCGCGAGCCGCGCGAAGCGTTTGGGATTCCCGAAGGACTCGAGGTAGAGCAGGATCACGTCGGTCCGGGCGTCCCCGGCCCAGTAACTCAGGATGTCGTTCCCCGAGATGTCGGCCTTGTTGCCGACCGAGACGAACTGGGAGAGCCCGAGGCCGAGCCGCGCCGTCTGGTCCATCACGGCGAGCCCGACGGCTCCGCTCTGCGAGAGGAACCCGATGCGCCCTTCGACGGGAACCGTCGTCGCGAAGGTGCCGTTCAGGCCCACCTCAGGATCCGTGTTCGCGATGCCCATGCAGTTCGGGCCGATCAACCGCATCCCGGAAGCGCGACACACCTCGAGCAGATCGCGCTCGCGCTGCGGCCCTTCGCCTCCGATCTCGGCGAACCCGGCGGAGATCACGACGAGGGCGCGCACCCCCTTCTCGACGCACTCGCGCGCGACGGCGAGCACATGAGCGGCAGGCACCGCGATGAACGCGAGGTCGACCGGCGCCGGGACGTCGAGGACGCTCGGGAACGCGGCGACCCCCTGCACGGCGGTCGCACGGGGGTTGACCGGGTAGACGACGCCGTGGAACCTCCCTTCGAGGAGGTTCAGGAAGAGCCGGCCGCCGATCGCGCCCGGGTCGCGCGAGGCGCCGATCACCGCGATCACGTCGGGGACCAGGAACGACCTGACCGCGTTCGCGGCGGCCTCGATGTCGCGATCCTCGAAGTGACGAGCTGCGTCCTCGGTGAGCGTGGTCGAGATCGTGATCTCGATCGAGCCGGGGAGCGCGCGGATCCGTGGTGAGAACCCGCTCGCTCGGAACACCGCGATCATCGGATGGTTCTCGGGCAGCACCTCCGCGAGGAACGTCGTGATGCCGTGGTCGCGGGCGCTCTCGGCCAGCTGGCCGATCAGCAGCGATCCGAGCCCGCGACGTTGGACGCGGTCGCTGACGCTGACGCTTACCTCTGCCTGCGCGTCATCGATCCGGAAGTACTGCGCTCCACCAACCACCGTTCCCTCATCCCCTCCCGTCAGTGCGAGAAGCGTGACGTGGGTGGGCGGATCGACGTCGACCGCCTGCGCGGCGATCTCACCGACGTCGATCACCGGCGAATGGAAGCGCAGACGCCGGCTCTCCGGCGACAGTTCGATCAGGTACCCCTCGACCCGAGCACGGTCCTCGGGGGTCGCCGGGCGGATCCGCACCGTGGAGCCGTCCCGCAGGACGCGGTCGACCGGCGCGATCGGAGCCGATGTGGAACGCACGCGAACATCCTACGCAGGGCGGTACGGAGCACCCGAGGGGTCAGCGAGCGAGCGGCTCGGCGCTCGGACCCAACGATCCGGAGAACTCGATCCGGTCGCGTCCGGCGAGCTTCGCCCGATACATCGCGGCGTCGGCTTCGCGGATCACGTCCTCCGGTCGCGCGTTCCCGTCGGAGCAGCTCGCGACCCCGAGGCTCGCGGTCGTGATCACCTGCTCGCCGGCGATCGTGAAGGGCTCCTTCAGCTGCCCGGCCAAGCGTTCGGCGAAGAGCCGGGCATCGCCGGGCTTCGAGACGTCTCCCACGAAGATCACGACGAACTCATCACCGCCGTACCGGGCGACGGTGTCGGTCGGTCGAACGGCGGCCGAGAGTCGCTCCGCGACCTGGATCAAGAGCTCGTCCCCCGCCCCGTGGCCGAACGAATCGTTCACATCCTTGAAGTCGTCGAGGTCGAGGAAGATCAGCGTCGCTCCGACGCCGGGTTCGCGAGCCGTCCGGGCGAGCGCCATGGTCAGCCGATCCAGCAACAGCTGCCGGTTCGGCAGTCCGGTCAGGACGTCGTGGACGGCCCGATGCAGCAGCTCGTCCTCGACCAGCTTCCGAGCGCTGAAGTCCTCGAGCATCCCCATGGCATAGAGCGGCAGGAGGTCTGGTCCCCGGACCAACGTGACCACGGTGCGGCACCACAGGAACGACCCGTCCTTGCGACGGAATCGATGCTCTGCCCGGCAGCGGTCCCGGTGCCCCGCTCGCAGTTCGGCGAGCTCGTCGAGGATCTCTTCGTCGTCCGGATCCACCAGATACGCGAGGGGCGTCCCGCTGAGCTCGCCCTCGTCGTACCGGCCCAGCCATTCGATGGTCGCGTTCGCTTCGGTGATCCGGCCATCGAGGGCCAAGGTGAAGACGCCGATCGCGGCGGCGTCGAAGAGGGTCCGGAACTTGAGCTCGCTGGCGGCCATCGCCTGTTCGGCCCGCTTGCGCTTCGTGATGTCGACCATGACCCCTTGCCAGTAGAGCGTTCCGGTCGACACGTCGGGGACCACCGCAGACTTCTCGCTCACCCAGACGACATGACCGTCACGATGGAGCAGCCGGTATTCCTCGCTCAAGGCCTGCAGGTTCTGGCGTGCGTTCGCGTCCGCGGCGACGAGCCGCTCGCGGTCTTCCGGGTGCAGGATCCGCAACCAGAGCTCGCTCTCGTCGAGCCACTCGCTGAGCGGGTAGCCGAGCATCTGTTCGACCTGTGGGCTGATGTAGAGGGGGATCGAGTGGCCCGGGTCGTCCACGATCAGACGGTCGAGGTAGGTCGCAACCCCCGGGATGTTCTCGGCGAGGGTGCGGAACCGCTCCTCGCGTTCCTGCACGCCATGGGTGTCCTCGACCGTCTCCGGCGGGGAGCCGTCGTGCTCGTCGGTTGTCTGCATCGGCGTCGGCGCCGGGCGGACCCACGCCGCGGCCGGCACTCCCCCAGAGTCATCGGTCGGTATCGAGCAACCCTGAGGTGGAGGCCGTCCGGGAAAGCTGCGGCGAAGGTTCGCCCTCCCGTTACCTCGTGGTTTGGTCCGAAAGCCGACACGATGGCATGCTGGAGGGACGAGCCCGGCGATCGGCCCGGCGATCGGAAGGAGGCGGCATGAACCTCAACAGCATCTTGATCGGGTCCGAGGCCCCGCAGACCCTCGCGGACTACTACACGAAGCTCTTCGGCAAGCCCGGCTGGGACGAGGGCGGCTACACGGGCTGGCAGATCGGGTCCGGTGGGATCACCGTGGGCCCGCACGATCAGGTCATGGGGCGGAACACCCAACCGGGCAGGTTGATCTGGAACATCGAGAGCGCCGACGTGAAGGGTGACTTCGAGAAGCTCAAGGCTGCGGGTGCCACCGTGGTGCGGGAGCCCTACAACCCGGGCGAGGGTGACTCCCAGATGTGGATCGCGACCTTCTCCGATCCGGACTCCAACTACTTCCAGCTCGTCAGCCCGATGTAGCTCGGCAGCTGCGGGTCGATCGGCGCCACGTGCTCCTCACTGATCCATCATGTCGTGGAGACGGCGCTCGATCGCCTCTGCGTTGTCGCCGGTCTTCTCCTTGATCAAGCCGACGAGCTGGTCCCACTTGCCTTGGGTCCGATCGAGCTCATCGTCGGTGAGGACGCCCCACGATTCGCGTACGCGCCCTTTCATCTGGTCCCACTTGCCCTCGAACTGAAGCCGCCTCCCGTCATCCATCTCGACCCCCCTCCTGCGTTGACGCTCGTGTCGGCACAGGACCTACCCCGGCCCGCCTCGTGTCAATCGCTCCATCACGGGTCACTGATCCCATGGAGCTCCCGCTTTGTCCGGCGGACAGGCACCTCGTAGTCTTCGCTGTGGACGAACGCATGAGGAGGAGCCATGTCGGCACAGGACGACGCGGAGCTGGTTCGCAGGGGATACGAGGCATTCATCGCCGGTGACATGGAGTGGCTGAATGAGCACCTGCATGAGAACGTCGTGTGGCATGTCCCCGGTCATAACGTGACGTCGGGCGACTACCGTGGCCGCGAGGACGTGCTGGGCTTCTTCGCCAAGGCCGTCCAGCTCGCACTGCCGGAGTTCGAGATGCACGACATCGTCGCCTCCGATGACCACGTGGTCGCGCTGACGACGATCCGCTGGCGTCGCAACGACAACGGCGAGACCTTCCAAGACCGGATCGGCCAGGTCTTCCATCTCCTGGAAGGGCAGGTGGTGGAGGTCTGGACGATGGGCGAGGACCTGGCCGGCTACGACCGGTTCCTCGAGGGCGCTCCGGCATAGACGGTCCGGGGATCCCGGCCACGCCTTATCGGTCTTCGTCGGGGCTCACCCGGTGCGAGGTCAGGTCGATGAAGACCTCCGCGATCTCGGGCAGCTCCTGTCGCAACGTGTGGTCGATGTCGTCGAGCGCACTCGCGAGCTCGTCGGCCGTCTTCCCGCGGGCAGGATGCACCTTCGCCGCCACGATCACCTCCTGTGGGGCACCGTAGACGGCTTGCACGCTGAGGACCTCGTCGAGGCTCGGCGACGCTTCGAGGATCGCGTAGACCCGCTCGAGCCTCGAGGGAAGCATCGACCGGCCGATCAGCAGGTCGGCGAGCGGGCGGGCCTGACCGAAGGCGGTCCCTGCGAGGAGGAGTCCGATCAACAGTGCAGCGATCGCGTCGGAGTTCGCGAGCCGCGCGAACTCGCGCAACAGGAGCCCGACCGCGGCCAGTGCCAGACCGACCAGTGCGGCGCCGTCCTCGACGACGATCGCGCGAAGCGTGGGCTCGCTCGTGTGCCGCAGGAAGTCCGTGGTCGACTCGCCCCAGAGCGCAGCCTCTCGTCGCGTCTGGGCAAGGCTCTGCAACAGTGAGGTCCCATCGGCGACGAAGGCGACGGCCAGAACGACCCACGCGATGAAGTACCGCTCGACCGCTGACCCGACGAGAAGCTCGCGGAGAGCGAGTGCGATCGAGAGACAGCCGCCGATCAGGAACGACGCGATCGCCGCGACGAATGCCCACAGGAACCGCGCGCCCCCGTGCCCGAGGGGGTGCAGGGCATCGGAAGGCCGGCGTGCATGCTTCAACGAGAGCCCGAGCAGGAGTTCGTTGACCGAGTCCGCGGCGGAATGAGCGGCCTCGGCAAGTAGGGCCGCGGAGCCGGTGGTCACTCCGGCTGTGAGCTTCGCTCCGGCGACGACGAGGTTCGCGACCAGGGCGACGCCGATGCTGCGTTGGTCCCGCCCGCTCTCGCCGGCTCGGATCGCTGCGATCGAGTGACGGAGAGGGATCGCCCGTCGAGTCGGAGGTCCGTCGACCCGAGGTCCGATCGCTTCTGGTTCATCCGGTGCCGGCAACGGGCTACGTTACCTCCGTAAGCGGAGCAACGTGACCGCGCGAAAGGATCTCGGGCTGAACCTAAACGAACCGCACGTCGTTGGCCCTCAGCCCTCCGGCTCGAGCGCGCGCGTCATGACGGTGAGGTCTTGATCACCGAGCCCATCATCGACGGCCTGCTGCCATTCGTCTGCCAGGGACGCAAGTGCGGCGAAGCGATCGTCGTCGGCCGCCTGCAGCGCCAGATGGACGTCCTTCAGCGCAAGCGACAGCGCGAATTGCGGTGCGTATTCATCCTTGGCGATCCGTTGCAGCTTGGCTGCCTGCCACGGAGACACGAGCGAGCTGCCGCCGAGGGCGTCGACCACCGTCTCGGTCTGAAGCCCCAACCGACGGGCAAGGGCCAGCGACGAAGCAACCGCTTCCGCCGTGAATGCGAGCCAGGTGTTGTTCACGAGCTTCAGTCGCGATCCATCCCCGACCGCGCCCACCCAGATCGTGCGTCGGCCGAGCGCCTCGAAGAGAGGAGCGACCCGCGAGCGGGCTTCGCCGGGCCCTGACGCGAAGATCGTCAGCTGGCCCTGCTCCGCGGGAACCTTGCTCCCTGACACCGGCGCGTCGAGGAGCGTTACATCGGCACGTTCGGCATCCACCAGGGCCGCGACGCGCTCGATCCCTGCTACGCCGATCGTGCTCATCTGCGCCCAGATCGCGTTCGGACCGAGAGCTGCGAGCATGCCCTGGTCGCGAGCGACCGAGATGACGGCATCCGCGTCGGTCACCATCGTGACGACGATGTCGGCTCGCCGCGCGGCGTCGGTGGCGGTCTCGGCGACGTCCGCGCCGAGCTCGGCAAGGTCTTTGGTTGCCCGCGGCTCACGGTTCCAGACGATCGTGGAGATGCCGGCACGCAAAGCGCTCGTCGCCATCCCGTGTCCCATCGAGCCGATGCCGAGGAAAGCCGTCGTGGTCACTCCGCGCCTCCCTCCTGACGAGGCATCCCTTCGGGGTGAGGTCCCCATACCGGAGTCGCGTCGGCGAGCACGGCTTCGATGGCCGCAAGATCGTCTGGTGTCAGCACGATGTCCGAGGCTGCGGCGGACTCGTCGAGGTGGGCCGGTCGCCGCGCCCCGACGATGGTCACCTGCACCGCCGGGTACGCGAGGGTCCAAGCCACCGCGAGCTGCGGCAAGGTGATGCCGCGCTGTTGGGCGATCGTCCTCAGCCGATCGACCACGGCGAGGTTGCGACGGAAGGTCTCGCCGGCGAAGTCCGGGCTCGTCGCCCGCCAGTCGTCGCGAGCGAACGTCGTCTCGGGTGTCATGGTTCCCGTGAGCAGCCCGTGCGACATCGCCCCGTAGACGAGCACGCCGATGTCGTGATCCATGGCGTACGGCAGGATCTCGTCCTCGATCTCGCGACGGAACAGGTGATAGGGGGGCTGCACGGTCTCGACCCGGCCGAAGCCAGCGAGCTCATCCGTCTGCTTCACGTCGTAGTTCGAGACGCCGACGTGACGGATCGTGCCCTCCCGCACGAGGTCTTCGAGCGCCCCGGCGGTCTCTTCGGCGGGTGTATGCTCATCGGGCCAGTGGATCTGGTACAGGTCGATGTAGTCCGTCCCGAGGTTCCGCAGGCTCGACTCGACACCCTTCCGCAACCACCGGCCGCTCGCATCTCGGAGGAGCCGGTCTCCCTCCATCCGGAGGCCGCCCTTCGTGGCGACGACCACGTCCTCCCGCCGCGCTCGCGCCCACAGAGCGCCGCCGAGCAGGCGTTCAGCCTTCCCGAAGCCGTAGCCTTGCGCGGTGTCGAAAAGGGTGATCCCCAACTCGAGCGCCCGGCCGATCGTGGCCTCGGCTTCGTCCGTGTCGA
>VAYU01000005.1 GCA_005884925.1 Actinomycetota bacterium
CGGATGTCGTGGTCGGAGTCGGCCATCGCCTCTTCGACGACCCGGTTCACCAGTGACTCCATGTCGGTGCGCCGGATGTTGAGCTTGATCGAACCTGATGCCAGCCGCTCGGCATCGGCGATGTCGGCGACCAGGTTGTCCAGCCGCCGGGCGTGGCCGGTGAGCTGCTTGATCAGCTGCGCCTGGTCCTTCTGATCCTTCTTGTGCTTGAGGAGCTGCGTGATGCCGTTGATCTTCGCGACCGACTTCTTGGCATCGAGCGAGAGCTCCCTCATGAACGGCGTGGTTCCTCGCCGGTCCTCGACCGGCACCTCGACGACGGCGTCCTGCTCGTCCAGGGCGACGGCATCGGCCGTCTCTTGCTCGCGCGTCTCGCGGAGCGCATCGGACATCTGGTGCATCCGGAGGTCGCCTTCGATGACCTCCAACCGGTTGCGAGCCGTGATCAGATCCGTCTCCAGCTCCTTCACCCGATCCTCGGCCGCGATCAGCTTCTCGGTCTGACCGGCGAGGCGCTCCTGGGTCACCTGGAGCAGCTGGTCGATCTGAGCACGGCCTTGGTCGTCGGCCAGTTCGAGCTGACGCCGCGCCTCGAAGTCCTGGAGGCGGCGGTTCAGCTCCGCGTTCTCCGCGACTGCGTCCTCGAGCTGACGCACCAGCTTCTCCGCCCGCGCCTGCTGGGAGGCACGATCACGATCGGCCTTCATCGTGACGTCCTCGGTCTCGGCGTTGCGGAGCCGCTCGGCTTCGAGCTCGGTCCGCATCTGCTCGATCGTCCCGTCGGCGCGCGCCAGATCCTCCTGCAACGCGGTGAGGGAGCGGCGCATCTCGTCGGCCTCCTTGCGCGCCTGGCCGACCGCCGCCGTGCGCTCCTTGACCTCGGCGGTGTGACCCTTGAGCTCCCCGCGGATCCGTGCGATCTCGTTGTGCGCCTCCAGGAGCTGCTGCTCGCGGCTCGCGGCCTCGGCGCGAGCGGCCGTGACGTCCTCGCGCACGCCCTGCAGATCGTGTGCGGCTGCGTTCGCCGTCGTCTCCGCGTCGGCGATCCGTCCCCGCAGTTCCGTCTCGCGTTGTTCCAGCTGGCTGCGGTAGGACGCCTCGATCTCCTCGAGCTGGCGCTGGAACTCCTCGCGCGTCGCCCGGACCTTCTCCTCGAGCTCAGCCTCGCGCTCCACGAGGTCGGCGCGATGGGACGCTCTCCCGCTCTCGAGCTCGGCCTTCGCGGCGCGGAGCTCGTCCTCGAGCATCGCTGCGCGCTGCTCTTCGTTGCGGAGCGCGCGGAGCTCGGTGTGCGCATCCGCGAGCTCACGCTGAGCACCGGCGAGTTGCGACTCCGCGTTCGTGAGGGCGTCTCGGATCTGCAGCATCTCGACGTTCGCCGCGTCCAGCTCCTCCTGCCCGTGGGAGGTGGTCGTGGCCGACGCCCGCATCGAGGCGAGCTCTCGACGGGTCGCGTCGAGTTGCTCCTTCGTCACGTCGAGCTCAGCGTTCAAGCCGATCGCTTCGAGCTCGGCCTCGCGCAGTCGCAGATCCTGCTCGTCGTCGTCGACGACGCGCATCGCTTCCTGGATCGTTTCCTGGAGCTGTGACGCGAGACGCTCACGCTCCTGTGTGACGGTCCGCAGCTGGAGCTCGAGCTCATGGACCTGTCCCTCCGCCCGCAACGCCCGCTCCTCGATGCGTGCGTCCGGGGTCGCGGTCGACCGCGTCTCGCGGTCGAGCTGCTGGAACGACTGGAGCTCTTCAAGCGTCTTGCGGTACTGACCCTGGAGGAGCGAGAGCCGCTCTTCCGCGGCGTGTGCCCGCTCCTCCGCGCGCCGTCTCGCCTCGCCTTCCTCCCTGAGTCCGGGATGGGGGGCGGCCGTCCGCACGGGTTGCGGGATCATGACGGGCCGCGTCTCCATCCGAGCGTCCGTCGTTTCGCTGACCACCGCGAGGAGCCGCGCGACACCGAAGACCGCGACGGCAAGCAACACCAGCAGTGCGAACAGGAACAGCGCGTTCGTCCGCCAGGGACCGGCCGCGCTCGCGATCGGCGCGTCGGGGTGGGTGAGCTCGACGACGGCCGGGCCGCCGACGCCCGAGCGGAACCGCAGCGGCAGCTTGACGGACAGTGTGCCGTCGAACTCACTCGTGAGCGGGACACCGCGGAGGGCTTCCTTGATCGAGTCCTTCTCACCGGGGAGCTGGGTGCCGATCCTGCTCGCCGCCGTCGAGTACAAGATCGTACCTTCGGGGGAGTACAAGGTGACCGACTCGAAGTCGCTGGGATCGATCACGATCGACTGGATCTGGGCGGTGAGCTGGCTGGCACGTTCCGCCGATGCCGGACCGGTGAGGTCGGCGGGGGTGAACGCGAGCGTGAGCGAGCTATCGGTGATCGTCTGTGCCTGGTGGACGATCTGATCCTGCACGGCATGACGCGCGTGGACGCCCATCAGGAGCGATCCGATGATGCCGAGCACGAGCAGCGCCCCGAGCGCTGCGAGCAGCGTTCGCGCGATCCTCCCGTACCCCTTCAACGAAGCGATCATCCCCGTCCCCTCACTGCCACCCGTCGTGTCGCACCGCTCGTTCGAACTGGTCTCCGAAGGTGGTTATCGGCAGGGTTCCATGCGAGCTTCAGCGGCAGATCGGAGTAGGGCCATCGGCCGACACGAGAGGAACGCCCTAGGCCGGGCCGGCGCCGGACACCACGCGGGTCGCACCCGTGAGGACGTCCTTGTCGAGCACGATCAGGTCCTCCATCAGCTGCCGCATCTGCTCGACGTGGGAGACCACGACGACCAAGCGATCGACGTCACCCGCCACGAGGCGGCCGATCCCGTCCATCGCCCGGTCGAGGTGCTCGGCATCGAGGCTCCCGAACCCCTCGTCCAGCAGGAAGCTATCGAGGCGGCCACCGCTGCGCGTGACCATCTCGGCAAGCGCGAGCGCGAGGGCGAGCGATGCGAGGAAGGTCTCGCCGCCCGAGAGCGATTCCGCCGTCCGGTCCGCCGCGCCGGCGTTCATGTCAAGGACGTGGAAGGCGTCGTCGTTGCTGAAGCGGTAGGCCCCGTCGGTCAGCTCCTCGAGGTGGACGCTGCCCAGGTCCGCGAGGGCGGCTCGCTCCTCCTCGAGGAGGTAGGCGAGGAACCGTGACGGCTGGAGATCGGCCGCGAGCCGCCGCGCGAGGTCCCGAGCGCCTGTCGCGACGACCAGGCGCGCCTCGAGGTCGGCGCCCGCGGCGAGGGTCTCCTCGATCGTCCGGACGCGTTCGGCCGATGAGGCCGCGGCGGCGGCCGCATCGGCGACGACGCGCGCGACGTCCACGTCGGGCGGAAGGTTGAAGGCCGCGAGTTCGGTGGCGACGGCCTCGGTCGCCGCATGGCCCTCCGCCGCCGCCCGGTCGCCGGCCTCTGCGGCCTCGGTGAGACGCTCGACGAGCGTCTCACCGAGCTCGACGTAGGAGCCCCGGACATCGTCCGCGGCGGTGCCGACCGGGCGGGCCTGCCCCAGCAGCCCCCAGGCCGACGCGAGCTCGTTCGCGAGGGTCGCGAGCCCGCGGCCCGCTTCGTCCGCGCGGGCGCGGCAGGCTTCCAGGCGGGTGCGGGCCGCGTCGGCGGCAGCCGACGCGGCCCGCACCTCGGTCTCGGCCAGCTCGAGCTCGTGCTGGCGTTCGTCCAACAGCGCCCGCGGATCGCCGTCGCCGAGCCGGTCGACCAGCTCGCTCTTCGTCGTGGCGAGCGCGGCCTCGGCGTCCCGAGCCGCGTCCTGGCGCGCGGCGAGCTGGAGCGCGAGGGCGGCCGCCCGTTCGGCCCCGGCCGCCGCCTGCTCGAGGGCGGTTGCCGAGGCGGCGGCCGCGTGCTCCTTGGTGCTCCGCGCCCTGCCCTCGACCGCCCGGGCCTTCGCGAGTGCGCGGTCTGCGGCCGCGACCTTGGGGGCGGCGCCGGCACGCGGGAGCTGTTCGACGACCCGGTCGCATACCGGGCAGGGCTCGCCGGCGGTCAGCTCACGTCGGAGCTGGTGCGCCATCTCCGCGTGTTGCGTGACGTGCAGCGTCGCCTCCGCCTGGGCGCGAGCGGCCTCGGCTGCGTCGAGGGCGGTCGCCGCCGTGTCGAGCGCGTCGCGTTTCGTCGTCGCCGTTCGCGCGAGGCTCTCCGAAGCGGTCCGTGCGGCCTTCAGCTCCTGCGCGGCGGTCTTCACTGCCGCCGCCGCCTGTTCGACGGTCTTCGCTTCGTGATCCAGCTTCTCGACCAACGCCGCGAAGGCCTGGAACGCCGCGTGGCCGCCGACGCGCTCCGAGATCCCTTCGAGCTCGGCCTCGGCGACCTTCCTGGCCTCGTCGGCCGCCGTCACATCCTCCTGGGCGCCACGGACGGCGTCGGTGGCGGCCGCCGCGTCGTCGGCCACCTCCTCGAGTCGCTCCGCCGAGGGGAGCGCGGCCGCCGTGGCCTGGAGCTGGGCGGTCCGCGCCGATGCCTCGGTCGCATCGCGTAGCGCGGCGTCTCGCGCGTGGGCCAGCACGTCGAGTCGCTCCCGGGCAGCGTCGAGGCCGGTGTGCCGCGCCGACGTCGCCGTCGCTTCCGCGCGCGCCTCGTCCAGGCGCTCGCGCGCCTCGTCCAGCCGCGAGCCTTCCCGCGCGAGCCCTTCGAGCTCGAGCTCGACGCCGCGGACCCGGTCCTTCGCCGCCGCGAGCGCGGCATCGAACCGCTCGTAGCCGAAGACGCCCTTCAGCACCGCGTTGCGATCGGTGGGCGTCGCCTTCAGGAACTCCGCGAACCGGTTCTGCGCGAGCAGCACCGACCGGCAGAAGGCGTCGAACGTCATCCCCAACAACCGCTCGACGCGCTGGCGCACCGGCCGCTCCTGCAGGACCGTCTCGAGCACCTCGGCGTCCTCAGCGTCCTTCGCGAGGCGTTCGAGTCGATGCTGGCTCTGGCCCTTCCGGCGGAGCGCGCGCTGGGCCCGCCAGACCTGACCGTCGACCTCGAACACCAGTTCGACGTGACAGCCGTCCTCGAGCTGGTGGATCAGCGACCGGGTGTCGCGTTCGAACGACGGCGTCTTGCCGTAGAGGGCGAAGACGACGGCGTCGAGGATCGTCGACTTGCCGGCGCCGATCGGCCCGACCACGCCCACGAGCCGTCGGTCCCGGAGGTCGAACGTCGTGCGCCCCCGGTACGAGCGGAACCCCTGCAGGGTCAGCTCACGCGGACGCATCGGCCACCTCTTCGAGCACCTCGCGGAAGAGCTCGAGCAGGCCTGAGGGTGGTTCTTCGCCCGTGTCGCGCCGGTAGTAGTCGGCGTACTGCTCGTCGTCGCCCGGTCGTGGTCCCGCGGAGCGCGCGCGGCGTTCCCCGGCCGGTCGGTACGGCCGGACGTTGACCAGGAAGGGGAAGGTATCGGCGGCGCGCCGGCCCAGGTCCGAGTCGATCCCCCCGACCCGCACGGTGAGGTCGAGGAACGTGTCGCGGAGCTCGTCGATCCGCGCGTCGATCTCCTCCCAGGTCCCCTCGGCGCGAACGAGCGGGCGCCCGGATGCGAGCGGGACCGACGCCACCGTGGCCAGCCGGCCTGGCTCGGCGTCCACGATCACGACCCGCTTGGTCTCGCCGGCCTCGCCGAAGTCGAGGGGAAGGAGCGACCCGGCGTACTGGCCCGGAACCGGCGAACCGGGGATCGCCTGCGGTGCGTGGATGTGACCGAGCGCGACGTACTGAGGCCCAGGGGGGATTGCGTGCGCCGACGCAACGTACGCGCCACCGACGTGCAGCTCGCGCTCGGAGCCGCCCACCTTGACGCCGCCGACCATGAAGTGGGCCACGAGCAACGGGACCAGGTCCGTTCCGGCGCGCGCGACGAGTGCAGCGTCGAACGCCGCGCAGAGGGCGGCGATGCGCTCGGCGTACTGGCCGTACCACTCCCCGGCATCGCGCATGAAGTCGACGACCCGACCTTCGCGAAGGAACGGGAGGCAGCCAACCAGGGCGGGCACGCCGAGCTCTTCGGGCCCCAGGACGCCGCCCTCATCGGGCCGGCGGATCGACCCGAGCAGGTGGATGCCCCGGCCCTGGTGACGCACCAGGGGCGCGAGCGCGTCGAAGAGCTCGGGGGAATCGTGGTTCCCGGCCACCGCGACAACGGGCCGATCCTCCGCGAGCCGCACGAGACCACCCAGCCCGAGCGCGAGCGCGTCGACCGGAGGGATCGGCCGGTCGAAGACGTCGCCGGCGACGAGCACGAGGTCCACCTCGTGCTCGGTCGCGATCCGGGCGACCTCCTCGAGGGCGGCCGCCGTCTCGGAGGCACGATCGTGCCGCCCGAGACGGCGGCCGACGTGCCAGTCGGCGGTATGCAGGATCCGCATCAGCTGGGGGGACGCCGCGGCGGAGGGCGGATGGCGCCGAGGTGGGGCGCCCTCCTCACGTCAGCCCGGCGAACGGATCGTCACCGGCGTCCGCCACCTCCTCCTTCCTGGTTGCCCACGGTGGGAACGGGAACGTCACCACGAGCGGAACCGGGATGGCGGGCTGGCTGACGACCATCGTCCCGGGCTTCAGCAGCCGTGCCCGAGCCCGCGTGGACGGGAGCATCCATCCGTACTCGGCGCGCTCTGCCTCGGCCGAGTCGAGCCGGCCGGTCACGCGGATCGCAGCGTTCTCCAGGACCTCGGGAGCGACGCGACTGGCCGTCTGCTGCGCGCCCACCAGCAACACGCCCAGGGAACGGCCGCGCTGGGCGATATCGATGAGCATGTCCTTGAGGGGGCCCGTTCCCTCCCGGGGGGCGTACTTGTTGAGCTCGTCAAGGACGATCACCGACAGCGGGAGCCGCTGGCCCGTGTCTTCCTTCTCTTGGAAGGTCTCGCGAAGGAGCGCACCGACGACGAAGCGCTGGGCCTGTTCGTGCAGCGATTGGATCGCGACGACGGTGACGTTGGCGGCGCCGCGGTCGATCCTTCGGTCCGTGTCCGATCGGACGAGATGCCCGAGCCGAGCCGAAGCCGCATGGAGCCGGCGGAGGAACGCGGCAACGGTGCCGGGCATCACGCGTGCCGTCCATGCAGCGTCGGCCTCCGAACCGTCGTGGGGCTCGAGATGGATCTCGAGTGCGCGTACCAGGGAGGGGAGATCCGTGATCACCACGTCGGCCTGCGCGGCCGGGATGCGGTCGTTCCGCGACCAGGCGTGACCGTCGGGGGCCTGCGCGGGGTCGCGGAGCGCCACGGCTCCCGGCATGCCGTCGACGCCGACGGCCCACCGTTTGAGCTGCAGCTGGACGCGTTCGCGGATGAATGGGATCTGGTTCTTCGCATCGCTCGCGTCGGTGAAGCAGAACTCGAGCAGGTCCTGGTCGATGAACGCGCGGGGCGTCCAGGAGAAGACCTCCACACCCTCGAAACGACCGCCGGTGTCGGGGACCACGACGTCGCCGCTCTTGCGCCGCGGCGGCGCCCAGAACCGAACGCTGGGGAAGGGAGCGGGCTCGACGCCGAGCGCCGACCACCCCTCTCGGGCGCCCTCGTGCGCGTCGAACAACCGGTTGGGGCGGTCGAGCCAAAGCAGGTCCTCACCTTTGACGTTGAACACGAGGACGCGGAGGTTGGCGGCGCCCGAGCCCACCACCTCCGGGGTCGAGGTCAACATCCGCAGGAAGAACAGGGCGAACGAGGTCTTGGTTGCCACCCCCGAGATCCCACTGATGGACATGTGCCCGCCCTTGCGCCCATCGAAGAAGTCAAGGTCGACGTGGACGGGGGCGCCGTCGCGGCCGAGCCCGATGGGTAAGGGCCGCTCCATCTCGTCGGCGTAGAGGGCCTTGCGGCGTTCCTCGCCGGTCGCCCGCGCGACCTCCTCACCGGGGTCCGCCGACACCCAAACCTCGGGATCGACCCGCGTGACGGCGACCCGGGCCGTTCGGACCTTCGCCGCCGGCATGATGCCGAGCTCCGCGATCCGGTGCGTGTCGGACTCGTACTGCGCACCCTCGTACACCGCTTCGGCTTCCGTGATGACCCCGTAGGTCCGGATCTCTCCGACCTTCGGCACCTCGGTGCGCACGACGATCAGGTCGTCGAGTTGGAGGTACTCCTCTTCTTCCAGGACGACGCGGAACTCCGCCGTGGTCGTGTGCTCGGATCCGAGCACACGACCGACGCGATCGTGGCTCACGAGGTCATCCGTTCATGCACCGCTTCGCGGAGCGCGCGATACACGAGGCCGGGCTCGCCCATGCGGTGTCGGAGCTGCCGCTCGAGCCCGGCGATCGGCACGAGGTTCTGTGGTGCGCGGGGATCCAGATGGGGCTCGGACGCGACGAGCGGGAGCACGGCCGCCGTACGGTCCGCGAGCCGGATCACCTCGGCCGCGGGGAGCTGCCCGCTGGCTTCGCACCGGACGACCCCGGACCACGCATGGCCACCCCGGACGTGCGCCAGCCGCACGTACCACGAATAGCGGCGGTACTCGGAGATGGTGAACAACGGGGTACGTTGGCCCGGTCCGAGCGCGGCGACCACGGCGTTGCGCTCCGCAGGCAGGTACGTCACGCGATGGCTCTTGATCGATCCCACCGCGGGCACGGGTGCCAACTCGTTCAACGGTCCGTCGGCGATCACGAAGCTGTCCTCGGCGGCGGCGGTGGCGACATGGCCCTCCGCCGTCCGCATCTTCGTCTGCAGCGTCCGGACCAGGCCGGCGGGATCCGTGTCCGGGGTGGTGGTCGTGGCGTACGGCGGCTCGAGGGCCACGGCCGGGAAGGTCTCGGACCGACCGCCCGCCAGCACCGCCCACCGCCCGATCCGCTCGCCGGCGATCCATGACCGGCGGGCCTCGCGGTCCCAGACCGCCGCACCGACCGCGAACGTGCCACAGATCCCGGGGACGGGACCGGACGGATCGTCGAGCGTCAGCCGTGCGTCGACGCGACGGACGCCGTCGATGAAGGCGATCCGCGGGACGCCGTCGTCGACGCCGTCGCGCGGGGTCCAGTCCTCGGTCTCGATCGACGTGTCGACCGACCCCTCGGCCGGCGCCAGCGCCTCGTCCGGATCCAACGGAGCGCCGTACTCGGGCGACCACCCCTCGACGAAGATCCGTGCCATCCGCCGGATACTACCCACGGCCACCGACGCCTCCGCTCAGGCCCGGGTCGTCGTCTCCGACGAGGTCGTCCACCCTCCGGCCCCGGCGTAGGTGAGGACGCTCGTCCTCGTGGCGCTCGGGCAGCAATGCGGGTCTCCGGGCGCGAAGACCGCCTCCGTCACCACGAGACCGACCGGGTCCGTCGACGGGGCGATGCTTGTGTCGCACACGTTCCGCTTGAACACGCGAGCACCGTTCGCGATGTCGAACACGAAGTAGGTGCCACACGCTCCGGAGCCACCGGTTTCGGCGAACACCACCGCGTCCTCCGACGCATCGCCGGTGACGTCGCCGATCACCGCCGTGAGGCCCAAAACCGGGTCTCGCTTCGCTCCGAAGGCGACCGCATCGACCGGTTGCCACGGCGAGCCCGGATCGCCGCGGTGCAGCCACACGGCGATGCCGCGGTCGGCACGGAACAGATCGGGCCCGGGACGCTGCCACGAAACCACGATCGCGTCGCCTGCCGACGTTCGCGCGTACCACGTTCCAATGACCTCATCCCCCCTCGGAACGAGGCCATCGACGGGCACGTCCCCGGCGGGGAGATCCGAGGGGTACGCGGTGGGCATCCCAGGAGGGAGCGACGGACGAGCCGACGGGGCGCCGGCGGTCGTCGGCACGTCTCGCGTCCCGCCGTGACACGCGGCGAGGCCCGCCGCCACGGTGCAAACCAGGACGGGGGATACCCGCCGGCGACGATCGACCACGGGCGGATGGTCGCAGACGTTCCGCCGAGACCGTGGGATGTTGGGGTCGGCGACCGGCGCGTGCCGTTTGGGAGGATGGAGGCGACATCCCGCACGTGGCCGGGCGGCCCGCGAAAGGAGCCAACGACGCGATCGACCTCTGAGCTCGAAGGGGCCCGGTCGTCCCTCCCGCTCGGCGTGGGCGGCGTGGACATCTATCGGCTGGCCTGGTTGGCCGACCAAGGGATCGGCGCGGTACCGGGCCTGCCTCACACGCTCAAGATCCTCCTCGAGGACCTGCTTCGGCGCGCCGGGGGCCGCGACGTCGCCGATGCCGACGTCGCGGCGCTCGCCGCGTGGCCGGCGCCAGCGCTCGCGATCGCGTTCATGCCCGGACGTGTCCTCATGCAGGATTTCACCGGCGTGCCCGCGGTCGTCGACCTGGCGGCGATGCGGAGCGCGGTGGCCCGCGCGGGCGCCGACCCCGCGCGCGTGAACCCGCACGTGCCGGTCGACCTGATCATCGACCATTCCGTCCAGGTCGATCTGTTCCGGTCGCGCGATGCGTACGAGGCGAACATCGACTGGGAGTACCGTCGCAACGCAGAGCGGTACGCGTTGCTCCGATGGGCGCAGCAAGCCTTCGCCAACGTGCGCGTGGTGCCGCCGGGCGCGGGCATCTGCCACCAGGTGAACCTGGAGCATCTCGGGCATGTGGTCGTCACCCGGGCTGGAGTGGCGTTCCCCGACACGCTCGTCGGCACGGATTCCCACACGACGATGGTCAACGGGCTCGGTGTGCTCGGCTGGGGGGTGGGCGGCATCGAGGCCGAGGCCGCGATGCTCGGCCAGCCGATCTTCCTTCCGCAACCGCTCGTGCTCGGGATCCGCGTCGTCGGCGAGCTTCCTGCCGGAACCACGGCCACCGATCTGGTCCTGTCGCTCACGGAGATGCTCCGAGCACACGGCGTGGTCGGGACGTTCGTCGAGTTCTTCGGCGACGGATTGTCCTCGCTGTCGGTCGCCGACCGGGCGACGTTGTCGAACATGTGTCCCGAATACGGGGCCACATCCGCGTACTTCCCTGTGGACCACGAGACCCTCCGCTACCTGACCTTCACCGGTCGAGGCGACCTGGTCGATCTGGTCGAGCGCTACACGAAGGAACAGGGGTTGTTCCGCGCCGACGGCGACCCGGATCCACGGTTCTCCGAGGTCGTGGAGCTGGATCTGGCGGCGGTGGAGCCGTCGGTCGCCGGGCCGAAGCGCCCGCAGGACCGCGTTGCCCTCGCCGAGGTCTGGGGGTCGTTCGTGGCGGCCTTCCGCGACCGCGTGGAGCCCGATCCTCGCCCGAACGACGTCGGCCGGTTCGAAGAGGAGGGCGGGAACGTCGACGTCGAGGTGGACACCGACGCAACGATCCAGCCCGGTGCGGAGAGGCCGATGCCGGTCGACGGCGACCTCGTGAAGCATGGCTCGGTCGTGATCGCCGCGATCACCTCGTGCACGAACACCTCCAACCCGTCGGTGATGCTCGCCGCGGGGCTCCTCGCCAAGAAGGCGGTGGAGGCGGGGCTCGAGACCCGGTCGTGGGTCAAGACGTCGTTGGCGCCGGGCTCGCGTGTCGTCACGGACTATCTCGACAGCGCGGGTCTCACGCCCTACCTCGAGAAGCTCGGCTTCGCGCTCGTCGGGTACGGCTGCACGACGTGCATCGGGAACTCCGGCCCGCTGCCCGAGCGCATCGCTACCGCGGTGGACGAAGGAGACCTGAACGTCGTCGCGGTGCTGTCCGGCAACCGGAACTTCGAGGGGCGGATCCACCCGCAGGTTCGGGCGAGCTACCTGGCCTCTCCTCCGCTCTGCGTGGCGTACGCGTTGGCCGGTTCCGTCGAGATCGACCTGACGAGCGAACCGCTCGGCATGGGGGCCGACGGACCCATCTTCCTCCGGGACATCTGGCCGACGCCAGCGGAGGTCGCTTCGTCGATGGCCGCGGCGATCACGGAGGAGCAGTTCGTCCGTGAGTACGCCCACATCTGGGACGGCGACGAGCGGTGGATGTCGCTGCCGACCCCGAGCGGACCCGTGTACGCCTGGGATCCAGCGTCGACCTACGTGCAGGAACCGCCGTTCTTCGGTGAGGAGGGGGCGCGACCGATCGAGGACATCGAGGTGGCGAGGGTCCTGGTACGTGTCGGCGACTCGATCACCACCGATCACATCTCACCCGCAGGTTCGATCAAGGCGGACTCACCCGCGGGGCGGTACCTCCAGGAGCACGGCGTCCCACCGGGCGAGTTCAATTCGTACGGAGCTCGTCGCGGGAACCACGAGGTGATGATGCGGGGCACGTTCGCCAATATCCGCCTCCGCAACGAGCTCGCACCGGGGACCGAGGGCTCGTGGACCACCCACTTCCCCAGCGGGGAGGTGCTGTCGATCTTCGACGCGGCCGAGCGGTATCGCGACGAGGGTGTTCCGCTCGCGGTCCTCGCGGGCAAGGAGTACGGCAGCGGGTCGAGCCGCGACTGGGCGGCCAAGGGACCCGCGCTCCTCGGCGTCCGGTTCGTGATCGCGGAGAGCTACGAGCGGATCCACCGGTCGAACCTGGTGGGTATGGGCGTGCTGCCGCTGCAGTACCTCGCCCCGGCGACCGCGGCGTCGCTCGGTCTCAGCGGATACGAGACCTTCGCGATCCGGGGGCTGACGGGCGGGATCGTCCCCGGGCAGGAGGTGACCGTCGAGGCGGTTGCCGAGGACGGGCGGATGATCTCGTTCCCGGCCACGCTGCGTGTCGACGGTGCCGCCGAGGTCGACTACCTCCGGTCCGGCGGGGTCCTCAACCTGGTCCTTGCGGACATGCTTCGGGCCTGAGGCGGGTTCGCGGAGCGCGTCGGCCTCAGGCCAGCGTCGCGGTGTACACCGGCTGGGTCGTCGGAGCCGCCGGGCACGAGGTGGGTTCGAGCGTGACCGCCATCACGTCGCTCGTGCTCACGTCGGCGTGCGTGTAGGTGGCGAGCTCCCCGTTCGTCGGGGAAGCGCACCCGACGGAGACCGGCGTGCTGCCGGTGATCATCCAGATCTCGTAGGTCTTGCCCGCGCCGGGCGACGGAAGGTGCTCACCCCAGATCAGCGCACCGGGTTGACCCGGCTCGTAGACCACAGCGAGCGCACCCGCGCCGCCCTCGAACGGGAGGACCTGCTGCACGGGGCTCGCGCTCACGATCGGTTGGGTCCGCGGGCGGAGCGTCGCGACGCCCGCGGCGACGACGACGAGCGCGGCGGCGACCGCGAGCGCCGCGGCGACCGCGAGCGCCGCGCGCCGTCCCGGTCGCCGCCCGCCCGCCCGCCCCGCCCCTCGCGCACGGTCCAGCACCCGGTCCGCGAGCTCGTCGCGGACCGGGACGGGGTCGAGCGCGAACCCGAGGAGGCCCGCCGTCTCTTCGAACCCGGTCTCGAGCTGGCGGCACGTTTCGCAGTCCCCGTGTGCGGTCATCGCGGCGTGGAGGGTGGCCTCGTCCTCGGATCCGAGCCCGCCGAGTGCGCGCACGGCGAGCAGCTCTTCGATCAGCCCGTGGTCGCGCGTGCTCATCGCTCCAGCTCCTCGACCATCGAGCGCATCCTTCGCATGCCGAGGAGCGCCCGGGACTTGACCGTGCCGAGCGGGGCACCGGTCCTCTCGGCGACCTGTGATTGCGACAGGCCGTCGAAGTACATGAGCTCCAACACCTCGCGCTGGTCGTCCGGGAGCGAGCGCAGGGCCCTCCGGATGGCATCGCGCTCCACCGGCGCGGCGGCGGCCTCGACCACGGCGTCGGTCGGATCCTCGGCCTCCTCCCGGATCCCCACGACCATCTCGTCGGACCGCCGTCGCTGCGCTTCCTCGCGCCGAACCACGTCGACGGCGCGATGGTGGACCATCGTCATCAACCAGGCCTTCACCGAGCCGCGTCGCTCGTCGAAGACGCCCGGGCTCCGCCAGAGCGTCAGGAACGCTTCCTGCACGATCTCCTCCGCCAGCTGGGTCTGCCGAACCACACGAACGGCGAGTGCCATCGCGGAGGGCGCGTAGCTGGCGAACAGGCTGCGGAAGGCCTCCTCGTCTCCTCCTGCGATCCGGCGAACGAGCTGGCGGTCGCGCGCGGCGGAGAGGTCGTCAGCCATCCCCGACGCGACGCTCCTGATCGGCATAGCGGCGGTTACCTGCGCGGGCGTCGTTCCTCCACGTGAGCTCCGCACCGTATCCGCCGCGGAGGGCCGGCCGGATGACCGATCCGTTCACCTCGCCGTCATGCTCCTCCGGCACGACCTAGCCGGCGGATCGCTCCTTCGAGGAGGTCGGCGAGGTGCAGGCCGCTGCCGGGCTCGTACCGAGCGGTGCCGACCGACAGCTGCAAGGCACGCGGTCGATCGCGGCGCGCGTCGTGGAGCGCCATCGCCTCCACCAGGCGCGACAGGACGGTCGTCTCGGCGCCCTCCGCCTCACCGGTCAGCAGGATGCAGAACGTGTCGGGAGCGATCCTTCCCGGAACGTCGGAATCGCGGACGGAGTCCAGCACGACCCCCGCGGCGTCGCGTGCGACCTCGTCGGCTTCCTCCCTGCCGAGCGCGGCCCTGTTCGGATCGAGCTCCTCGACCCGAACGAAGACGAAGACGACCGGCTCACCCGCGCGATCGGCCATCCGCAGATGGTGCTCAGCGATCGGTGCGAACCCGCGGAGGGTGGGGAGCGCGGTCGCCTCGTCGTTGGTCGCGAGCTCCCGCCGTATCCGACGGGTTGCGACCGCGTATCGGATCGCTCGCGGCAGGAGCGGCCCGAACAACTCGTCCCGCACCAGATGATCTTCGACCCCCGCGTGCATCGCCACGACGCCGTCGGCCTCGCGGCCGGCGTCGGTGACCACCACCACGGCGGCGTCGGGCTCCAGGGTGCGGAGCCGACGAACCGTCTCCAGCGGCGCGTCGGCGTCGAGCGAGATCACGACGGCGTCGACGCCGCTCCGGCCCTCGATCGTGGGCGCGCCGCGAACGTCGAAGCCATCTTCGCGAGCGAGCGAGGCGACGTCGGCGTCGCCGAGACCCACGACGAGCACGCTCACCGGTCCCGTCAGCATGTCCCCGTTCCTCTCCGGTGGTCGTTGCGGAAGGCGCCGCGCATCATCGCACATCGGCAGGGCCCGCCACCGCCCGAGGGCACCGGCCGAGGGACCGCCCGAGGGCACCGGCCGAGGGCACAGGCCGAGGGCGCGGCGACCGCCACAACCTCGCCATGGGAACGACACACGGCGTCGGTCGCCGCGCCCTCGGCCGCCGATACGCTAGAAGGCACATGGTGGATCCCGCTCCTGCCGCCAGGCGGCTGATCCGTGTCGTGATCGCTGTTTCCGCGTCGCTCTCCCTGGTTCTCGGCGTCGTCGGAGCGGCCAGCGCGGTCCGATGGGTGCAGCTGCGGGACGTCGGCATCGACCAAGGTTCGTTCAGCCGGGCGGTCCCGACCGATTCCCCGGTCCCGCCGACGAGCAGATGCTCGCAACACGCATGCAACTACCTCCTCCTCGGCTCGGACTCGCGGGCCGGGCTGCCGATCGACGAGCAGCACCAGTTCGGCACCAACCAGGACATCGGCGGCACGATCAGGACCGACACGATCATGCTCGTGCACACCGATCCGGCGCTCGAGAAGGCGATCGTGCTTTCGTTCCCTCGCGACCTCTGGGTCGACATCCCCGGGCGCGGCTGGAACAAGATCAACGCCGCGTTCGAGGGGGGTCTGCAGGGCGGTGGTCCGCAGCTCATGGCGAACACGATCGCGAACCTGACAGGCCTCCCGGTCGACCACTACCTGTATGTGGACCTGGCCGGGTTCCAGCACGTGGTTGACACGCTCGGTGGCGTCGAGCTGTGCATCCCGCAGTACGAGGTGAACACGCCCGGCTGGTTGATGCAGCACACGGGTGGAGGCGGCGAGACGAAGATCTACTACGGCGAGGTCGGCCACGTCGCCGACCCGAACACCGGGTTGGACGTCGTCCCGGGATGCCACCATCTCGACGGCTACCAGGCGCTGGCCTACGTCCGGACGCGGAGCCTCCCGTGCGACGCGATCCCCGATTTCTCGCGGATCGGACGGCAGCAGCAGTTCCTCCGGGCGGTGATCAATCAGATGCTCCGGCCGGCCGAGCTCGCGAAGGCACCCACCCTCGTCCAACCGGTGCTCGCGAACCTCCACCGCGATCGAGGGTTCCTGCCCGGTGATCTCGTGTACCTCGTCGGGCAGCTTCGCGGTCTGACGACCGGCAACGTCGAGTTCCGCACCGTCCCCGGTGGCGCCGGGATGGAGGGGACGCAGTCGGTCGTCCTCATGGACCCCGCCGCACGGCAGATCTTCGCCGCGATCCGCGACGGCAAGCAACTCGGGTCGCTCGGGACGCAGCTGGTCAACACGCCGCCCTCCGAGGCCAATACGACCGTGGAGGTGATCGATCGAGGAGCCGGGGGTGCGGCGGACGACGTCGAGGCCCTCCTCGCGAACTCGGGGTTCGACGTGTCGCCCGGGATCGTGAGTGGTCCGGCGCCCGCGGGCGTCACGCGGTCGGCGATCGTCTTCGCTCCGGGTCAGGATGCCTACGCCAACGTCGTCGGCGGCTACTTCCCGAGCCTTCCGCTCATCCAGTCGCCGAAGCTGCACGGTCCTCCTGTCGTGGTCGTGGTCACCGCGACGTATCACGCGGCACCGCCCACATCCGCCAGCACCTGTCCGGCTCCCGGATAGCCCTCCGTCGCACGTGCGCCGCTCGGCGTGGGCTAGCCTTCGCCCGTGCGTGTCGTGGTCGACGCGAGATCCGCGGTCGATCCCCGCCGGACGGGGGTCGGGCAGTACACGCGGGCCGTGCTGCGCGCCCTGCCGCCCGCCGATCCCGACACGCGGTTCGTCGCGTGGTACTTGGATGTACGCGGGATCGGGACGCGACCTCGCCGCTTCGCCGGCTGGGCTCCGAACCTCTCCGAGCGGGCGTCGCGGCTTCCGACGCGGCTCTACGGCCCACTCAGCTCCCGGACAGGTCTCCCGAGACTCGAGTGGCTGGCGGGCTCGTCCGACGTGGTCCTGGCGACGAACTTCATCTCCCCGCCCACGTCTGCGCCGTGCGTCGTCGTGGTCGTGCACGACCTGGCGTTCGAGGTGATGCCGGAAACCGCCCCACACGATGACATGCGGTGGCGGCGAGCGTTGGAGCGATCCCTCGACCGCGCCGCGGCCGTGATCGTCCCCAGCGAAGCAGCACGGAACGACCTCGACCGGTTCTACGGGACCGATGCTCGACGTGTGCACGTTATCCACCACGGCACCGACGCCGAGGCGTTCTCCCCAGCGATCCCCCCACAGGTCGAAGAGGTCCGCCACCGGTTCGGGATCAAGGGTCCGTACATCATCTTCCTGGGGGGCCTCGAACCACGGAAGAACCTCGGATCGCTCGTACGAGCATTCGGCATGATCGAGGACCGGCGCGGTTCGTTGGTGCTCGCCGGAGGAACGGTCACCTGGGCATCGAACTACTCGGACGAGATCGATCGGGCGATCGCAGCGCTCCCGGCGGACGTCCGTGCTCGGATCGTCCGGACGGGCTACGTGCCCGACGACGACAGGCGAGCGCTCCTTTCGGGTGCGGAGGTGCTGGCGTATCCGTCCCTGTACGAGGGGTTCGGTTTCCCCATCCTCGAGGCATTCGCGGCGAACGTTCCGGTGCTGACGTCCAACCGCTCATCGATGCCGGAGGTCGCGGGGAACGCCGCGCTGCTCGTCGACCCCGACGATCCGGCGTCGATCGCGAAAGGGCTCGACGACCTGCTCGGCGACGATGACTTGCGGAACGTTCTGCGGGCGTCCGGCATGGCGAGGGTCGCGTCCTTCACGTGGGAACGCTGCGCTCGCCAGACGTCAACTGTGCTGGGACAGGCATACGCGTCGATCGGGGGATAGGTCGGGAAGCACGTATCACGGGAGCCCTTCGGTAAAGCTCCGGTACAGGGCCGCGAGGCGCCGGCGAAGGCTCTCGGGCGCGCTGAGGTACCCCGCCCTGGCGCGAGACGCGACGTCGGTGCGGAACCCTTCGGAGGGTCGTCGTTCCGTCCGCCCGAGCAAAGGAAGCCCCGGCCCAACGCGGTCGCGCCAGTACCGCTCGATGAGCTCGTCCCTCGCCGAGCGGCTGTTCGCCGTCACCTCGGGGGCGTCGAACGACGTCCCGAACCGTTGGTTGATCCGCTCGACCAAACCTTCGAATCCGTCGCTGACGTCCTCCGATCTGCTCACGACGATCCGGTCACGGTAGGGGAGGATCGGTTCGTAGAAGCGGCGATAGCCACGCATGGCCTGCACCACGGTGAGGTCGGGCTTGATCGACACCAATCCGATGACGGCGTCCTCGGGTGCCCGTATCAGGACGAGAACCGGTATCCCCGCTTCGACGCCGGCGATCACGTTCGCGGGTGCGTGCGTGTGGTGCGCGATCCTGATCGACGCCGACTGAGCCGCCAGGAGCGACGCGAAGGCCACCGAATTGCCCGAACGCGGGTACCCCTCGATCACGATGTCGGTCGTCGGGGTGACCACCACACCGTGACCGCGCGCGCGGGCTGCTCGAAGCGCGAGCCTCGGGAATCGCGACGTCACGGTCATCACCTCGTACGCGGCCCGGCTCGCGAGTGAGCGAGCGGATGGAACACTCACGGTGTCCGCTCACGGACGCCGTTCATGCCCCTCGGCCCGCGATGGCCGCGTACACGGACTGGGCACGCCGCCGTCCACGTGTCAGCCGGGGGTCCCGGAATCGCTCGCGCAGGGCCTCCTTGATCCGCTCGCGCTCGTCCGAAGGCCGCGCGACAATCCGTTCGAACTCGGCGCTGGTTCCGGCCCGCTCCCGGTAATCCCCGGATATCCGGACGAAACAGCGCTCCACGTTCTCAGGCGTGTGTCTGAACTCATCGAACGACGACCCGAACCGTTCGTTCACCTGTTGGATCACGAGGCCGAAGTCGGTCGTCACATCCTCGAACGAGCTCGCAACGAAGTCCCTGCGGTAGCGGAGCAACGGCGCGTAGAAGCGCACGTAGCCGCGCAGTGCTTGCCGCATGGACACGTAGGGGTGGCGGATGACGAAGGAGAGGATCGTCGGCTCGGGCTCGCGGACGAGGACGAGCGCCGGGATGCGTCTACGCGCCGCTTCGATCACCTGGGCGGGAGCATGGACGTGACACGCGACCTGGACCTGCCTCGTCTGTGCCATCTCGAACGCGACCACCGCGAACGTCATGCCGCTCCGTGGGAACGCTTCGATCACGAGCTCGGTCTCGTCGCCGACCGGGATCCCGTGGCGACGACGGGCGATGGGCAGCGCCACACCGGGGTACTTGGCCACCGCCGTCTTCGCCTCGAACAAGGCTCGTCGGGCCACGAGCACCGGCAGGGAAGGGCCCTCCCTCTTCGCCGGCGAGGCGCCCTGGACGTCCTTCACGACGGGGAAGAGACGAACGCGCCCCGGAGGCGCTCCGCTCGTTCGCGAAGGTCGCTGACGCCTCGGGCGCGGTACTCCTCACGGAGCTCCTCCTTCAGCCCCTCACGGATCTTCGAAGGTCGTCCCACCTTGCGCTCGAAGGCCACGCCCGGGGGGAGGCGGGTGGCCCAGTCCGCTTCGATCGCTGCGAAGGCCGAGCGCACGTTGTCATCGGTGTGGTCGAACTCGAGGAACCGGGTCCCGAACATCGCGTTCACCTTCGCGATCACCTCCCCGTAGTCCGAGGTCACCTCGCGGAACGGACCGACGACGACCTGGTCGCGGTAGGGCAGCAGCGCGCTGTAGAAGCGGAGGTATCCCCGCAACGCCTGTCGGACCGAGAGATACCCCTTCGCGATCACGAATTCCAACACCGCATCCTCGGGTTCGCGGATGAGCGTGATCGCTGCGACGCGGGCCCGCACGGCAGCGATCACTTGAGCGGGGGCATGGAGGTGATGGGCGATCCTGACCGGCCGGTCCTGGGCCACGCGGAACGCGTGGACCGCGAAGGTGTTGGCCGAGCGTGGGAATCCCTCGATGACGATGTCGACGTGTGGATCGAAGGGCTCACCATGTCCACGGAGCCGTGCGACAGGAAGTGCGAGCGTCGGCGATCGCGCCAGGATGGTCTTCCCCTCATACAGCAGACGGTTCGCAGCGTTCTGGACCGCGGGCATCGCGGTGGAACCCTAGCGGCGAGCAGCAGCAGCAGCAACAGGATGCTTGAGCACGGACGTCACGCTTCGTCGATCGCCAACCGATACGCCGCAACCAACCGCCGGGCCGTCTCGTTCGGAGTCAGACCTCGTGTCCGCTCGCGACCGGCTGCGATCAAGCGCGCGCGGAGCGTGCCGTCGTCGAGCAGCCGCAACATCGCTTCCGTCCACCCTGCGACGTCGTCGGGATCGACCAAGAGCCCGGCGTCGCCGACGACCTCGGGGAGCGCGGTGGCGGACGATGCGATGACGGGACAACCGACGGCCATCGCCTCGGCGAGCGGCAGACCGTATCCCTCGTACCGCGAGGGATACACGAGCCCCACGGCGCCGGCGAGCAGACGGTCGAGCTCCCCATCGGAGATCCTCCCCAACCGGCGCACGCGGTCGCCCAGGCCGAGCCGACGGATCGACGTTTCGACCTCGGTCTCGCCGTTGCCCGGGACGGCCGTCAGCACCAGCCGCACATCCGGGTCGTCGCCGGCCACGCCGGCGAACGCCTCCAGCAGGACCGCGTGATTCTTGTGTCGGTGGGTCACCGCGGGATAGACGAAGTACCGGCCCGCCACCGGTGGCGGACCGGAGCTGTTCGCGTGGTCGTTTCCGGGGAACACGGGCGCGCTCACGACCAGGACGCGGGCCGGATCGAGCCTGAAGCGATCGAGCACCTGCTGCCGAACGTGATCCGAGGGCGTCATCACGACGGCGGCGGCGCGGGCCGACGACGGTACCCGGGCGCGGAGGTAGGCGGCATGCGACCGGTTGAGGACCTGACCGCCCGCCATCGAGCGCAGATCGTGGATCGTGAGCGCGCTCGGGCGGGTCCGGAACCATGGGACCACGTCGTTGAGGTGATGGACCAGCTGGAGGTCCCTGCGCAACACCTCGCGGGCCAGCCACGTGGACTCCATCGCGATCCGCAGCGCGCGGGAGTCGCCATCGATCGGCGCCACCGCCGTCGGGTAACGGGCGGTGAGCTCACCATGGGCGGCCGGGAATCGGCGGTTGCAGAGGATCGTGACGTCGACGTCATCGCGTGCCTCTTCGGCCAGCGCCCGGAGGAGCCGGGTCGCGTATCGCTCGGCGCCTCCGGCCACGCCCGGCAGGAGCCAGAGGAGGTTCATCCCGACGCGGATGCGGTTCACCGCGATGCCTCGACCGCTTCCGCGTAGACCGCGACCGCGAGCTCGGCTGACCGATCCCACGTGAAGGTGGACGCGCGGGCCCTCGCCGCCGCGCCCAGCGCGGCGGCGAGGGCCCGATCGTCGATCAGCCGCTGCAGCGCCTCGGCGATCGCGTCGACGTCGAGCGGATCCACCAGGAGCGCGGCGTCGCCGGCGACCTCCTCGGTCGCCGTCCCCGCCGCGGTCACGACGGCGGCGCCGTTGGCCATCGCCTCGAGCACCGGCAGCCCGAACCCCTCCGCGAGGCTCGGATAGACGACGGCCGCTGCCTGCGCGTAGAGGACGTCGAGCTGATCCCGCGGCAGGTAGCCGAAGGTCCTGGCGCGATCGCTCAACCCGTCGAGCGAGTCGTCGACGTCTTCCCTCCACCCCTTCGGGCCGACCAGGATCAACTCCACCTCGGCATCGTCGAGCGCGCGGAACGCTTCGATCACGCGATGCAGGTTCTTCCGCGGCTCGACCGTCCCGACGAACAAGATGTACGGGCGCTCGAGTCGGTACCGCCGGCGGACCTCGTCGCTGAGCTCGGGCCGTGGCGGTCGCAGGCGTACGCCCCACGGAACCACCCGCAGCCGCTCGGCTCCGATGCCGGCATCCTCACACGCCGCCTTGGTGGCGACGGATGGGCACATCACGAGGCGCGCGTGCCGACGCGTGAGCTCCAATCCCCTGCGGAACACCTGGCGCGAGTGCCATGTGTAGTGGTGGGGGTACGTGAGGAACGAAAGGTCGTGGACGGTCGCGACGAGCGGCGCCTTCGACGGTGGCACCACGTAGCCCGTGTCGTGCACGACGTCGACGCGACCCGTCGCGCGCTCGACGCTCGGGGTCCGGAGCCATTGCCAGGACTCGTACAGGATGCGGCGGGGCAGTGGGAACCGGCGGATCGGCACGGGGGGAGCGAGCCCGGCGGCGGGCGGCCGGCGGTGCCACGCCGAGACGCCCACGAGGTCCAACCCGTCGCGGGCGGTCAACGCCCGCAGCAGCTCGACCGTCGCGACCGCGATCCCGCCGGGCACGACGTGCCAGGATTGTTCGACCGTGACGCCGACGCGCATCCCGGCTGTGCTAGCGGGCACGATCGCATGCGTCTTTCCGCCGGATCACGGTTGGTACTCTAGCGAGCGCCGCCGGGACCGCTTCCTCCGCGGCGCACGTCTGGTCGAACCAGGAGGTCCGGTGCGCGTTTCCTTCGTCAACCTCTTCTACCCGCCTGATGTCGCCCCGTCGGGTTCCTTCGTCACGTCCGTGGCGGAGCACCGGGCCGCGATGGGCGATGAGGTGACCGTTATCTGTGGCAGCGGCGCGTACCTGGGGCGTGCGGCGACGCGCGCGTCGGCGACTGCAGCCAAGACGGGGTTGCCGGCGGAAGGTCCCCGCGTCATCCGGGTGTGGACCCCGGGTTTGGGGAAGGCGAGCGCCGCACGTCGACTCGCCGACTACCTTTCGTTCCTGGCGGGTGGCGTGATGCGGCTGGTCGTTTCGCCGCGACAGGATGTCGTCGTCGCGCTCACCAGCCCCCCGTACGCGTTGGTCGCCGCCGTCGTCCATCGGCTGGTGCACCCGCGCGCGCGGGTCGTCTACTGGTCGCACGACGTCTACCCCGACGCCGCCGAGGAGTACGGAGCGATCCGCGCCGGCGGAGCCGTATCGCGACTGTTGCGATCGGTCCAGCGCTGGCTGCTCCGGAAGACCGACCACGTGATCGCCCTCGACGCCGCCATGCTCCGACGCACGCTCGCGTACGCGCGCGACGGCCTCCCGGCGGGCTCGGTGATCCCGAACTGGGAGCCGATGTCGCTGTTCCCGAGGGGAGAGCATCCGGCGCCGTGGGAAGGCTACGAAGCGCCGGAGCTGGCAGGGCGCTTCGTCGTCCTGTACCTGGGCAACCTCGGCTACGGGCACCCGACGGGCACGATCACGGGTGCTGCCGAAGCGCTGGCGAACGCCGGCGACGTGACCTTCCTGTTCGTCGGCGGTGGTGTTCGGTATCCGGAGCTCGCAGAAGAAGCGAGGCGTCGCCGTTTGGATGACGTGGTGTTGCGCGGCTACGTTCCCAAGGACGTGACGCCGAGCGTTCTCGCCGGCGCCGGGTGCGCGTTGATCTCGCTCCACGACGGATCGCGGGGGATCATGAGCCCGTGCAAGCTCCATGGGGCGCTCGCGAGCGGACTTCCCGTCGTCTACGTGGGCCCCGTCGGAACCAACGTCGACGAGGCGATCGAGCGGTACGCGTGTGGCTTCTCCCTCCGCCACGGTGATGTCGACGGTCTGGCCGACGCCGTTCGTCGGCTCCGCGATGATGCTGAGCTGGCGGCGGAGCTGTCGCGGAACGCGCGGCACGCGTTCGAAGACGCGTACTGCGACGAGCGGACACTCCCACTGTTCGACGAGCTCTTCGAGCACCTGCGCGAGCCGAGGCCCCTCTGGACGGCGCAGACGGATCGGGGTCGGGCGTGATGGCTCGTGGAGAACCTGAGGAGTTCCGTGACGGAGGAGGCGACCGGACGGCTGCCAGAGGGACCCTTGTTACACTCGCGCTGACCTGCGCGTTCTTCCGTCCCACCGTCTGAGGAGCACCCGATCGCGACCGTAGCCCGAACCACGGAACGGACGTCCGAGCCGCCGCACCTGCGGCTGCGACAGCGTCTCCGCGAGCTGTGGGACTACCGGGAGGTTCTCCTCAACCTCGTCCGCAAGGAGCTCAAGGTCAAGTACACCGGCTCCGTGCTCGGGGCGATCTGGTCGCTCCTCAATCCGGTGGTGTTCCTCGCGGTCTTCACCTTCGTCGCGAAGGTGCTCGGGGCCGCCGTCGACGATTACCCGGTCTTCCTGCTCAGCGGGTTGCTCTCGTGGAACCTCTTCTCCGTCTCGCTCAGCACCGGCGCGCAATCCGTAGTCGCGAACGCCAATCTGGTGAAGAAGGTGTACTTCCCGCGCGAGATCCTCCCGCTCGCGACCGTCGGGGTCGCGCTCGTGGACTTCGTGCTCCAGTCGATGGTGTACCTCGCGTTCCTGATCGTGATCCGGTACGGGTTCGTCCTCGGCTCGATCTGGCTGTATCCGTTGGCCTTCGTCGCTCTCTCGCTGCTCACGGTGGCCGTGACGTTCTGGGTCTCCTCGATGAACGTCCGTTACCGCGACCTGCAACACCTGATCGGGCTCGCGTTGCTTGTGTGGTTCTGGCTGACGCCGATCGTGTACGCGGCCGGGAAGACGCACGAGAAGATCGTGACCGGGCACCGCCTGGGCTCGCTCTTCTGGCGGATCTACCTGCTCAACCCCACGGCATGGATCGTCTTCGGCTTCCAGCGCGCGTTGTACCACTCACCCGATGCGAACGCGGTCCTCGCCCCGTTCACCACGGCACAGCTGGGGGTCGGGCTCTGCGTCGTGATCGTGATCCTGCTGGCCCTGCTCTACGCGACATGGCGGATCTTCTTCGGGCTGTCCGGTGATTTCGCGGAGGAGCTGTGAGATGAGCATCGCGATCGAGATCGCCGGCGTCTCGAAGCGCTTCCGCATGTATCGGGAGAAGCCAAGTTCGTTGAAGCAACGCATCCTGTCCGGGCGTGTCCGTGCGGAGGATTTCTGGGCCCTCCGAGACGTGTCTTTCGATGTGGCCGAGGGCGAGTTCTTCGCATTGATCGGGCAGAACGGGTCAGGGAAGAGCACCCTGTTGAAGGTCATCGCAGGGATCCTGCGACCCAGCGAGGGGGTCGTGCGGCAGCGGGGCCGCATCGCCGGCCTGCTGGAGCTTGGCGCCGGGTTCCATCCAGAGCTGACGGGCAGGGAGAACGTGTACCTGAACGCGGCGTTCCTGGGTCTCTCCCACCGCAAGACGGACGCCGTGTACGACGACATCGTGGAGTTCGCCGAGCTCCGCGAGTTCATGGACACGGCGGTGAAGTTCTACTCCTCGGGCATGCTCGTGCGGCTCGGGTTCGCCTGCGCCGTCCATGTGGACCCGGAGGTGATCTTGATCGATGAGGTGCTGGCCGTCGGCGATGAGGCGTTCCAGGCACGGTGCCTCGACCGCGTCCGGACCTTCCAGAAGGAGGGTCGCACGATCGTGCTCGTCACCCATGCGCTGGATATGGCCAGGCAGCTGTGCGACCGCGCGGCCATGCTCGATCACGGGGTGATCCACGCGATCGGCGGGCCCGACCAGGTCGTCCGCGAGATGCGGCGCACGATCTCGAAACATGACCTCGAGTTCGCCCGCGAGGAGGGGTCGCGTGAGATCGAGATCCTCGGTGGCTCGCTCCACCGGGGCGCCGATCCCTTGGCCGGAGCCCTCGCGCCCGGCGAATGCGTGACGCTGCAGGTGGATCTCAAGGCCAACGAGCCGGTCGACGACCCGGTCGTGTCCTTCGCCCTGCACGACGGGGCGAACAACTTCGTCTTCGGAAGCGACACCGCGCAACACGGCCTCGCGCTCGGCCGGGTCGACGGCAAACGTCGCGTCCGGTTCCAGCTCGGCCCGGTCCCGTTCACGGGGGGCCAGTATTGGGTGACGGTCGGCGTCCACTCGCGCGACAACCAGCGCGTCTACCACGTCCAGGATCAGCGCTACTCCTTCGAGGTTCGGCAGACCGAGGGTCGAAGGGACCAGACGTACGTCCCGGTCACGGTGGGGGTCGAGGAGCTGTGAACCGCGAGCCGAACCGGATCGTCCAGGAGAAAGGCAATCGAACGATGTTGATCGGGCTCATCCTCACCTCGGTGATCCTTGCCGGGTTCGCGCAGATCACGTTGAAAACGGGCGTCAACCACGTGGTCGGGACGTCCGGCGGCGAGCTCCATCTGAGCACGAGCAGCCTGCGGTCGCTGCTGTCGTCTCCGATCGTGTGGGGCGGACTGGTCCTGTTCGGCCTGTCGGCGGTCGTCTGGCTGTTCGCCCTGTCGCGCGCTTCGCTCTCGTTCGCCTATCCGTTCGCGGCGCTCAGCTACGTCTTGATCCTCGTGTTCTCCGTGCTCGTGCTGCACGAAACGGTGCAACCGCTCCGCTGGCTCGGGGTCGCGTTGATCGTGACCGGCATCGTGCTCGTCGCGCAGACGCCCCACACGTGAACGGGAGGGTCCCGGCACGATGAAAGCGGTCGTCCTGGTCGGTGGCTTCGGAACCAGGTTGCGCCCGCTCACCGAAACGGTGAAGAAGGAGCTCCTCCCGCTCGTCGACCGCCCGATCCTGGACCACGTATTGGATCACCTCGCCCGTCACGGCGTGCACGAGGTGATCCTGTCGTCGCCCTATCTCGAGGCAGCGTTCCATCCGTTCATCGAAGCCCGGCAGGGCGACCCGACGATTACGTGGATCACCGAAGCCGCGCCGCTCGGAACCGGCGGGGCGATCGTCAACGCGCTGGGCGCGGTCGGGGACGGCCCGTTCTTCGCCTTGAACGGAGACATCCTGACCGACCTCGATCTCACGGGCATGCTCGAGGCCCACCGGGAACGCGAGGCCGTCGTCACCATCTCGCTGCATCACGTCGAGGACGCTCGGGCGTTCGGCTTGGTGGTGACCGACGAGCGGGACCGCGTCCTCGAATTCCTCGAGAAGCCGATCGATCCGATCCCGGGTGAGGTCAACGCCGGGACGTACATCCTCGATCCCGCCGTCCTCGGAGCGTGGAGCGCCGTGGGCGAGCTCTCGATCGAACGAGAGATCTTCCCGTCCGTGATCGCGAGCGGTGGGCCCGTGTTCGGGTACCTGGCCGACGCCTATTGGCTGGACCTGGGGACGCCCGAGAAGTACCTGCAGGCGCACTTCGATCTCCTCGACGGGAAGGTCCACGGCGTGACGTACGAGGCGCCGTGGATCGCCGCGACGGCGGGCGTCGACCCGGGCGCGCGTCTCGGACGGTGGGTCGCGATCGGCGCGGAGGCTCGGGTTGGGCCCGGAGCGCAGGTGGACGACTCGGTCGTGCACCCGGGCGCCGCCGTGGGCGACGGAGCCCGCGTTCTTCGGACGATCGTGGGCCCGGGCGCCCACGTCGGCGCCCGGTCCACGGTCGAGGACTGCGTCCTGGGCGCCGGCGCGCGGGTCCCCGACGCGGTCTCCCTCTCGGGCCTGCGGGTCCCGACGGACACCGAAGCCGCTCCGGCGTAGTCCCTGGCGTAGTCCCTCTGTTCGTCGCGCGTCCCTCCTCCGGCCGAGGACGGTTCCACCGGCCGCCCGACTCAATAGGCTCCCGGGAACCGTCGATGGTTGAGGCTCCGGCGCGTGCGCTGGACGGATCCAAGGGATGGGATACCCGGACGATGCGACGACGCCTCTGCATGCTCCTCGTGGCCGCGCTGATCGGCACGATCGCGCTTCCGCTCGTGCCCGCGCCCGCCAGCGCGAGCGGTTCGATCACGTTCTACGGCTCAGGTGACGGTCACGGGCTCGGGATGTCGCAGTGGGGCGCGTACGGTCTCGCGACCATGGGGTGGCGGCACCGGAAGATCCTCACCCACTTCTACCGGGGCACCCGCGTCGGGACGGCTACGCCGCTCCCGTCGAACATCCGGATCGGGCTCACGACCCAGCGGACCCTGGTTCATCTCACGGCCCAGGTACACCGGGTACGTCTGTGGATCGGGGCCCCGTTGTCGGGCAGGTTCGTCGGGTCGATCAGGCCCGGCGACACCTGGGTCGTGCGGAGCACGCGGAAGGCGTACGCGATCCGCGACGCGTCGGGGGTCCTCGTCGGCGGCCACACTTGGGGCGCTCCGTCGAGGGACCTGTTCCTCACTTACGCCGACGCCGGTGCCCGCGTGTTCATCCCGGAGGCCGACTCGATCTGGTACGACGGGTTCGCCTACGCCCGCGGGACGATCGAGTTCAACCTCACGTCGTGCGGCGGCCCCAACGGCTGCTCCGAACGGCTGATCGCCCGGCTCGGGCTGGAGAGCTACCTCGACGGTCTCGGTGAGGTTCCCGCCTCCTGGCCGATGCAGGCGATGGAGGCGCAGGCGGTAGCCGCGCGCTCGTACGCCGTCTATGCGATCCGGCGGCACGGGATCCGCCCCGATTGCAACTGCCATCTCACCGACGGTTCGGGGGACCAGACCTACATCGGCTACGACCGGGAGTCCGGGACGGACGGGGCTCGCTGGGTCGCCGCGGTCGCGGCCTCGCGGGGCGAGATCGTGACGTACGGCGGCTCCGTGATCCAGGCCTTCTACGCCGCATCGGACGGCGGACACTCGGACAGCGTCCAGGACGTGTGGCACGGAGGCGACCCCGCCTACGCGATACCGTGGCTGACCGGGGTGTGCGATCCCGGCGAGTGGACGGGTGCGAACCCCTGGAAAGCCTGGACGGTGAGCATCGACACGGCGACGCTGACCGGCCGTCTGCGTCCGTACACCGGACCGATCGGCACGGTCACCACGTTCGCGCACATCGCGCGCGCCGACGGGGGGCGGATCATGACCGCCCTCGCGGTCGGTACCACCGGGTCGCAGACGGTCACGGGTGCCGAGCTCAGGGCGGGGCTCGGGCTGCCGGACGATCGGATGTGGATCAACAGCGATCGCATCGTCAAGGGACAGATCCGCACCGCGTACGACGGGCTGATGTGCGCGCCGGGCCTCCCCGCCTCGCCGCAGACCGCCGTTCTGGGTGGGGCAGAGCAACACTTCCAATCGGGAGGGCTCTACCGCAACGGTCATCTGAACATGACCGTCTGGCTCCGGGGCGTCCTGGACGGCGAGTACCGCGCGGTCGGCTCGGCCGGAGGCGTGCTCGGGGTGCCGGTGAGCCGCGTGCTCGTGCTGGGGAACGGATCCAACGGCACCTCCACGCTCGCGACCGCTTCGCTGTCGTGCGTGTGCGAACGGATCGATTTCGCGGGCGGTCGCGTCTACTGGAAGCAGGGTGTCGGCGCGCACGCGCTCTGGGGCCCGGTCCTCGCGACCTATCTCCACGTCGGAGGAGCGGCCGGCTCGCTGGGGTTCCCGACCGCCCGGGTCCTTACACGAGCCGACGGTGGCGAGCGAGCCTCGTTCGAGCACGGTGGCGTCGAATGCCCCGCCGGCGGGTCCTGCGCGGTCGTCCCGGGCTAGCAGCCGTCGCCGAGCTTGCCCTCGGGGGCGTTGCTGGTGCACGCGAACGAGTTCACGAACCCCTGCGACAGCGTCACGGCTTGCTGCGGGGTGATCGAGGCGGGGCACGTGAGCAGCTTGTTCCACGCCGTGAGCGCGAAGCCGGTCCCGTTCGGCAGGTCGGAGTACGGGATCAGGTAGGTGGCGTGGTTCCCGGTGGCGACCGGTCCCAACGCCGTCACGACATCCGCGCCGATGCCGCCGTCTCCCGACGGCCGGTAGTACATGATCACGGACCCGTGCTCCAACGTGTGGACGGCCTGCGTCTCTCGTACGGGGGTGGTGTACACGCGGGGTGTCCCGGCAAGGGGCACAGGGTCGTGATACCCCGAGGTCGCCGGATGATCGGGATAGGTGTAGTCCTGCCCGGACGACAGGTGCAAGCCCCCGGGGGCGGAGGCCGCGGGGGTCTGCACCCCAGAGCAGCCCGCCGCCTGCGCGGCGGCCACGGCGTCGGCCGAGAGCGGCTTGGCGGCGCCGGCGCGAGTGATGAAGGACAGGACCAGCAGCAGGATCACGCCGACGGTCGCGAAGGTCAGTGCCCGCCGGACGGCCGCGCGGCGTCGGGCGCGCTTGCGTTCGACCCCGCGGGCTTGGCGCGCCTCCTCCTTGCGCCCCCGCCGTTCGAGGTTGGCGCCCCCTCCGGCCGGACGGGAGGCGGTCGCGGCCGCCCGCTTCGCGGGCGGCCGCGACCGCTTCTTCTTCGTTGCCATCACGCGGGGGGTACGAAACTGGCTGGAACGGGGTTCGGGACCTGATCCGCCGAGCCGAACGCGAGCACGATCACCAACTGATCGTTGAGCGGGATCTGCGTGGGATCGCCCGGCCAAAGGGTGCCGTTGACGTACGCGCGCAGGGTCGAGTTGCCGGCGGCGCACTTGTCGCCGAGGCAATCCTTCGTGAGATAGACGCCCCACACGTCGAAGAACTGCCCCAGCACCGGCTGGAAGGTCGGATCCGCGGACTCGATGTGGACCACGCCGCTCGTGTCGTGCGTGTGCAGGGGTGAGTACACGTTGGCGTCCGGGTTGTAGCCGATCCCCGCCGCCACCGGGAACTGTTGCCCGTCGACGTAGATCAGGAGGTTGGCGTGATGGTGCAGCGTTGCGCCGAGCTGCGGCAGGGGGCTGAGCGCGCTGAGCGCCGCGAGCCGCTGGTTCGCCTGGGCGATGTTGTCGGGCCACGGGGGAGCGGTCCGCAGCATGCCGGGCAGCTTCGACGGATCGGGGAGCTTGTCGATCACCGACGGGCTGACGCTGCCGTCCGCGGCGTTCGTGTTGTTGCCCTGCGACAAGGTGACGAGGATGACCCCGACGATCGCTGCCACCACGACGCCTAGGACGAGCGCCCGGCGCCGGCCACGCTTCCGGCTCGCGATCCTGCGCTCGAGCTCGATGCGCTCACGGCGCGCCTGCTCCTTGCGTTCCGCCTTCGTCTGTCGGCGGTCTTGGTCGTGCTGCGACACTCGGATCCTCTCGATCTGGCTTCCCCGGCGGTCCTTCCAAGGGTAACGGACGCTGCGTTGACGACGCGGGACCGGGTGGCACCGTTGTTGCGCGTCCCCTCCCGGGTTCCTATGCTCGCACGGCCTTCCCCGTCGCATCCGTCGGCGCCCGCGGCCGACCCGAGCATGAGGGGTGGTCCATGTCGGAGACGGAGCATGGCCGCATGGTGCGGGTCCCCGAGGCGCCCCGCCGCGGGGGCGGTCTCGAGGGTTACTTCGGGATCACGGAGCGGGGATCGACGGTTCGAACCGAGATCGCCGCCGGCGTGACCACGTGGCTGACGATGGCCTACATCCTGTTCGTCAACCCGTCGATCCTCGGGGCCGTCAAGGACAGCCAGGGCGTGAGCCTCACGTTCCCGGAGGTCCTCACGGTCACCGCGCTCGTCGCGGGGGTGATGACGCTCGCGATGGGGGTCTACGGGAGATACCCCTTCGCGCTCGCCGCGGGACTCGGCCTCAACGCGTTCGTCGCGTTCTCACTGGTTGGGACGCTCGGGCTCACCTGGCCGCAGGCGATGGGCGTGATCGTCGCCGAGGGGATCTTGATCACCATCTTCGTGTTGACGGGTCTGCGAGAGTTGATCCTCAACGCGATCCCGATGGATCTGAAGCGCGCGATCGGGATCGGCATCGGGCTGTTCATCGCGTTCATCGGTCTCGTCAACGCCGGCGTCGTGGTGCAGGCGAAGCCGGGGCCGGTACCGCCCGTCACGATCGTCGCGGACTTCCGCTCCTGGTCGCTCGCGCTCTTCGTCTTCGGTCTGTTCCTGACGAGCGCGCTCGTGGCCCGACGCGTCAAGGGCGCGCTGCTGATCGGGATCGTCGCGACGACGATCGTCGCGACGATCGTGAACGAGGTGAAGCACCTCGGCGTGTTCACCGACGGCTCCGCGGCGTGGCCCGGCTTCTCGAACCTCACCGCGTCGCCGAACTTCTCGCTGGTCGGGAAGTTCAGTTTCGGATTCTTCAGCTCGCTTGGCTTCTGGACCGCGGCGGCGATCGTGATCTCCGTGATGCTTTCGGACTTCTTCGACACGATCGGCACGGTGATCGGGATCGGCGGCGAGGCGAAGATGCTGGACGCCGACGGGCGTCTCCCCGGCATCAAGCGGGTCCTGCTGGTCGACTCGCTGGCCGCGGTGGCGGGGGGCGCGGCATCCGCGTCGTCGAACACCACCTACATCGAAAGCGCGTCCGGGGTCTCCCAGGGAGGGCGCACGGGTCTGACGTCGGTCGTCGTCGGCATCCTGTTCCTGCTGTGCATGTTCTTCTCGCCCATCGCGGGCATCGTCCCGTCGGTGGCGACCGCCCCGATCCTGGTGATCGTCGGGTACTACATGATGACCCTGGTGAAGGACATCGAGTGGGGCGATCCAGGGATCGGGATCCCGGTCTTGCTCACGATCGCGCTGATGCCGTTCACGTACTCGATCACGAACGGCGTGGGCGCGGGGTTCCTCTCCTACACGGTGATCGCGGTCGTCCGTGGCAGGGCGAGGGAGGTCCACCCGCTGATGTACTTGGTGTCGGCGATCTTCGCCTGGTACTTCATCCACGGCGTCGTCGGCTAGTCGAAGCGGGCGAACGAGCTCAGGTCGATCGGGGGGCGGGGCCGTGCGGCCCCGCCCTCCGGCATGCGCCCACATGCGACGGTGCCGAGGGCGAACCACCCGTCGTCCATATCCAGCACCGCGCGCGTCTCCTCCTGACAGAAGAGGGTCGAGCTGATCCAGCATGATGCGAGGCCCTGAGCGTGTAGCGCGAGCAACAGGTTCTGGATGGCCGCGCCGCCCGAGAGCAGGAACATCTCCTGTTCCGCGTGTGATCGCTCGGCATCGGCGTAAGGGTGCGATCCGGAGAAGGAGACCCACGGGACGATCAGGGCGGGAGCCTGTCCGAGCACGGCGTCGCTGTTCGCGATCCGCCGCGCGATCACGTCCTCCGGGGTCGCGTCGCCCCGAAGATCCGCGCGCCACGCCTCGGCGATCGCCGCGAGGAGTCCCCGTCGCGCGGGGGCGCCGGTCAGGACGGAGAAGCGCCAGGGACGGGTGTGGTGAGGAGCCGGGGCCGTGCAGGCCGCGCGGATCGCCTCCTCGATCGCCTCGCGCGGAACAGGACCGGGAGCGAAGGACCTGATAGTCCGACGGGCGTGCAACGCCTGGAGCGGTGACTCGCGGAACAGGTCGTCCTGCGGGCCTCGCACGAGATCGGCGCCGCGGCCGGCTCGCGCCCCGCCGGTCGCGACGCCACGGACCAGCGCGGCCGGCACGTGTGCCGCCTTCCCCATCACCAGTCCGCTCGCGGCGGCGATCTCGTCCGCGAGAGCGACGATCGTCGCCTCCAGCGCGCGTCCGGTGTGGTCGGGGGCGCCGCGCAGATCGATCATCGCCGGGATCCCGGCGACCCCGATCGCAACGTTGATCACGCCCTCGCGCCATGCCCGACCGAAGGTATCCGTGATCACCACGCCGATGCCCTCGATCGCGAGCGATCGGGCCAGGGCCGCGCGGATCCGTTCGGCCGAGCCATCCGGGTCGACCGGCAGCAGGGTGAGCCCTCCTCCGTCGACGTTGGAGGCGTCCACGCCGGCGTTCGCGCACACGAAGCCGTGGCGCGTCGCGGCGATCGTCAGTTCGCCGCGACGCGCCACCACGCGCTCCGTCTCGCGCTCCACCCACGCGGCCCGGTCCTCGTCCGGCACCACGCGGCCCTCGGCCTTCGAGACGATCTTCTGCGTCACGACGACGACGTCGCCGCTGCGCGCGCCCAGCGCGCGCAGCGGCCCCTCCAGCATCGACGCGAGCTCGTCGCCGGGGTGGACCTCGGGGAGCCCATCGACCGGGATCACCTGGACGCTCACGCGAGCCCCCTCACGTCAGCAGTGCGAGCGCGGCGCGGGCCACCGCCTCCGCTCGGTCGTCGTCGACCATGATCGTGTCCGTCGCGGCGCACCGGATGCCTGAGGACTCGACCCGCGGGATCAGGCCCCGGTCGACGTCGTCGAGTAGCCATGCGGAGAGCAGTTCGCGATAGTGCTCGGCGACCCCGGCCGCCGTCACCTCGATCCCCACGGCGGGCATCAGCTTGTCGGCCATCCCCGACACGGGACCGCCGCCGACGATCCCGCTGATCCCGACCGCCGCACGTCGCCGCGCCGCCACGGCATCGCGCACGCCGGGGATCGCGAGGATCGGGCCGATCGAGACGACCGGGTTCGACGGACAGACGACGATGAGGTCGGCTTCTGCGATCGATGCGAGCACTCCGGGTGCCGGCACGGCCTCGACGGCGCCGTCGTAACGGACCCCCTTCACCCGGTCGCGCGCTGCCCGACGGACCCAGTATTCCTGGAAGTGCAGATCGAGTGGTTCGCCGGTCAGCTGAGCGACGCACTCGATCCTCGTCTCGACGCGGTCGTCGGTGGCGGGGAGCAGGCGGGCGCCGACGCCGAACCGCCGGGCGATCGACGCCGTCACCTCCGACAGGGATGCGCCGGCTGCCAGTCGCCCTGTCCGGAACAAGTGGGTCGCCAGGTCGAGATCGCCCAGCCCGAACCATGCGGCGTCGGGATCGATCGTCCGAAGCTCTTGCGTGGCGCGGAACGACTCGTTCCTGCGCCCCCAGCCGCGGCCACGATCGAACACATCGCCGAGCCAGTACGTGACGGAGTCCGGATCGGGCGAGACGTGCAAGCCGTGCACCACGACGTCGTCGGCAACGTTGACGATCACGGTGAGGTCGGGCCCGGGGACGATCCGCGTGAGACCTCGGAGGAACTTGCCCGCACCGATACCGCCGGCGAGCGCCGCGACCTTCACGGGACCCTCGGGGTCGTCCGCATGGGGGACCTAGGGTAGTAGGCTCGCCCGCTATGGCCGACGGGACGGGGCTCGCCCAGACCCGCCGCCGCGCGCTCGCGCGAGCAGAGCAGGGCAAGGCACTCTCCCTGGACGAGGTCGAGGCCCTGCTGCTGGCTCGTGATGCGGATCTGGAGCGTGCGATGACATCGGCGCGCCACCTCCGTGATCTCGGATGGGGTGACACGGTCACCTATTCGCGGAAGGTGTTCATCCCGCTCACGATGCTCTGTCGGGACCACTGTCACTACTGCACCTTCGCGAAGCCGCCGGCGAAGCTCGATCATCCGTACCTGAGCCTGGGCGAGGTCGTGGCGATCGCCGAGGCGGGCCGCGCGCTCGGATGTAAGGAAGCGTTGTTCACCCTTGGCGACCGTCCCGAGGAGCGGTACCCGGTCGCGCGCGCCTGGCTGGCAGACCGTGGCTACCGCTCGACCCTCGACTACGTTCGCGCCGCAGCCATCCGCGTGCTCGAGGCGACCGGGCTCTTGCCGCACCTCAACCCGGGCGTCATGTCGTACGAGGAGCTCGCGAGACTCAAGCACGTGAGCGCCTCGATGGGGCTCATGCTTGAGACGTCGTCCGATCGGCTCTCCGAGAAAGGGGGGCCACACGTCGGGTCACCCGACAAGATCCCGTCCGTCCGTCTGCGGACGATCGAAGATGCTGGAAGGCTCGCGATCCCGTTCACCACCGGCATCTTGGTCGGGATCGGGGAGACGGCGCGTGAGCGAGGCGAGAGCTTCTTCGCGATCCGCGGCCTCCATCGGCGATACCGCCACGTCCAGGAGGTCATCATCCAGAACTTCCGCGCGAAGGCGGGCACGGCGATGCGACATGCGCCCGAACCACAACAAGAGGAGTTCCTCGCCGCGATCGCGACCGCTCGACTCGTCCTCGGGCCCCACGTGAGCATCCAGGCACCGCCGAACCTCTCGGATCCGGAGCAGCGGCTCCGAGTCCTGGACGCCGGGATCAACGACTGGGGCGGCGTGTCGCCGCTCACGCCCGACCACGTGAACCCCGAGCGCCCCTGGCCGACCGTCGAGACGCTCGCCGCCACGACCGCGGCACGGGGCAAACGGCTGCGCGAACGGCTCGCGATCTACCCGTCGTACGCGGCCCGGCCGGACCCGTGGGTCGCGGGCAAGATGCGTGCGCCCGTGTCGGCATTGCTCGGCCCCGAAGGCCTCGGGGTGGAGGGACAGCGCCCCGCACCGATCCCGTGGCAGGACCCCGAGGTGTCCTGGCGTCCTCGGACGACCGCGCTGACCTTCGCGAAGCACCCGGGCGCCGGGCTCCGCGCCGACGCCGATGTGGTCTACGGGGACCTGGACGCCGTCGACAACGATGTCACGCGGTCGTGGTTCGCCGCTCGTGTCGATCCCGCGCGGTTGGATGCCGACGTCCGGTCGGCGCTCGCGAAGGCCGCCGAGCATCGGCCTATCACGGATACCGACGCCCTCGCGTTGTTCCGGGCGGACGGCCCCGCGCTCGAGGCGCTCTGCCGGGTCGCCGACGAGCTCCGCGCCGAGGCAGTCGGGCCCGAGGTGACCTACGTCGTGAACCGCAACATCAACTTCACGAACGTCTGCTACGTGGGGTGCCGGTTCTGCGCGTTCGCTCAGCGAGAGGTCGACCCGGAGTCATACACGCTCACGTTGAATGAGGTCGCGGACAAGGCCGAGGAAGCGTGGCAGCGGGGCGCGACGGAGATCTGCATGCAGGGCGGGATCCACCCCGATCTACCGGGCACCTTCTACCTGGACCTCGTGCGCGCGGTGAAGGATCGTGTCCCCGGGATCCATCTGCACGCATTCAGCCCGATGGAGATCCTCAATGGGGCCACCAAGCTCGGCATCTCCTTCCACGAGTTCCTCACCGAAGCGAAGGCCAACGGGCTCGACACGATCCCCGGGACGGCGGCTGAGATCCTGGACGATGACGTCCGATGGTCGCTCACGAAGGGCAAGCTCCCGGCCGACACCTGGGAGGAGATCATCCGCACCGCACATGCTCTGGGCATCCGCAGCTCGAGCACGATCATGTTCGGCCACGTGGATGCCCCCCCTCATTGGGTCGCGCACATCCGGCGCATCGCGTCCATCCAAGCGGACACGGGGGGCTTCACGGAGTTCGTCCCGCTGCCGTTCGTGCATCGGAACGCGCCGATCTATCTCGCCGGGAAGGCGCGCCCCGGGCCGAGCTTCGAGGACGATCTGCGGATGCACGCCGTCGCGCGGATCCTCCTGGACGGAGTTATCCACAACGTGCAGGTGTCCTGGGTCAAGCTCGGTGTCGAAGCGTGCCAGCGAATCCTGCAGAGTGGCGCGAACGATTTCGGCGGCACGTTGATGGAGGAGACCATCAGTCGGATGGCTGGGGCCGAGTGGGGGATCGAGATGACGCCCGACCGGTTCGATGAAGCGATCCGCGAGATCGGGCGTGTTCCGGCGGTGCGAACCACCACCTACGACCGCATCGTCCGCGTCTGAACCCCCAGATGTGGGAAACCCGTCAAGCTGGTTGACGGCTTCCGTCAACCAGCTTGACCACCACATTTCCGGCCATAGGTTCTTGTCAGCGAGGCTGAAGAGCGACACGATGATGCGAAATCGATGAAATCGATGAGGGAACAGGCAGGAATTCCTTCGGTAAACCTCTTGTCATCGGGGGCGTTCTTCCCTCAGAATCACACGGATGTGATTTCGGGGGGAGAACAGAGTGCACCATTACATCCCTTGGCAAGAGAGAGCGCGGTGTCGGGATCACGACCCGGAGATCTTCTTCCCCGAGAAGGGAGGCTCATCGAGGGAGGCCAAGCGGATCTGTAGCGAGTGTCCCGTCCGTATCGAGTGCCTCAACTACGCCCTCCGCCGCGATGAACGTTACGGTGTGTGGGGCGGTATGAGCGAACGGGAACGGCGGCGCCTGAAACGCATGGCGTCCTGAGAGACCGAACGGCGAGGGACGAAAGGGGGCAACACATGGCGATGGCCAAGAGGAGCAGCGCGAAGAAGAGCGCCGCGAAGCGTCGGCCTGCCAAGAGGACCGCGGCCCGGAAGAAGGTCACGGCGAAGAAGACCGCGGCCCGGAAGAAGGTCACGGCGAAGAAGAGCGCGGCTCGGAAGAAGACCGCCGCGCGGAAGAAGACCGTGGCCCGGAAGAAGACCGCCGCCAAGAAATCGGCAGCCAAGAAATCGGCAGCCAAGAAATCGGCAGCCAAGAAGAGGACGGCCCGGAAGAAGACGACCGCGCGCAAGAAGACCGCCGCCAAGAAGAGCACGGCGAAGCGGCGCACGGCCAAGAAGTCCGCGGCCAGGAAGTCTCCGGCCAAGCGGCGGACGGCTAGGAAGTCCTCTGCCAAGAAGAGCACCGCGAAGCGGCGTCCCGCCAAGAAGACGGTGGCACGCAAGAGGACCAGCGCGAAGAAGCGCTGAACGTCGGTGCACGATCGCGGGAAGGGGCCCCCCGGGGCCCCTTTTCCGTTCCGGTCCCCGCCCGGTGCTAGGCTCGCCGCCCGCGTGACTCGCGCATGAGTGCAACCACGGCATACTCCTCTCCGCCCGAACCCGTCCCCTCGGTCCTCGTCGTCCTCGCGGTCCGAGACGCGGCCGAGTGGCTCCGCGAGTGCCTCCAAGCGCTCGCCGCACAGACATACCCTCGTGTCGGCGTCCTCGCGGTCGATGACGCCTCCGAGGACGGCTCGAACGAGTTGCTCCTCCAGGCCCTCGGCGAGGGTCGGGTCCTGCGTCACGACAACCATCTCGGACTCTCTCGCTGTTTCGACGAAGCCGTCGCGCATCCGGTCGCCGCCGAGGCGGATTTCGTCCTGCTGTTGCATGACGACGCCGTTCTCGACCCCGAGGCCGTCGCCAGACTCGTGGAGGCGACCATGCTCGCCGGTGCCGAGCGCGTCGGGATCGTGGGGGCCAAGATCGTCGACTGGGATCATCCCCGCCGACTCCGCGACGTCGGCCGGTCCGCCGATCTGTTCGGTCACCCCTACTCGGCGTTGCAGGCCGAGGAGATCGATCAGGGCCAGTTCGATCGGGTCCTCGAGGTCCTATCGGTCGACTCGTGCGCGATGCTGGTCGCGCGAGAGGTCTGGCAGACGAGCGGGCTGTTCGACGAACGGCTCGGCGACGACGACGGTGACCTGGATCTGTGCTGGCGCGCTCGGATCGCCGGGTTCAACGTTCTGATGACTCCCCTCGCCCGCGTTCGCCACGCGGCCGTCGCGGAGCGCGACGATCGACCGGGCGTCGAGCGGAGCCGGCGGTATGAGGAAGATCGTGCGGCGCTCGCGTCCGTCCTCAAGAACGACGGGCTGCTGACCTTGGGATGGGTCGTGCCGCTCGGCGGGGTGCTCACCCTGGTTCGGCTCCTCTACCTCTTGCTGTCGCGCCGGTTCGAGGAAGCGTATGAAGTCCTCGCGGCGATCGGCTGGAACGTGGCGCACCTGCCCAGCACGCTCAGTGCCCGCCGCCGTGTCCAGACGCACCGGCGGATCAAAGACCGCGTGCTCCGGAGGTTCACGGAATCGGCGGGACTTCGGCTCCCGCGCTGGTTCACGACAGCCGAGCGGATCTTGGAAGAACAGCGTGAGCTCGAGGCCGAGGAGGCCGATGAGCCCGCGGCCGCACGACTTCGTCAGCGAACGGTCTCGCTGGTCTCGACCCATCCGGTGATCGTCGCGTGTTTCCTCGGGATCGTTGTCGGCGCCCTCGCCGCCAGAGGCCTCGTCGGACCGGATCGACTGTACGGTGGCGCGATCCCGGCGTTCCCGTCCAGCCCGTCGGGTTTCTTCGCGGAGCTCGTGTCCGGGTACCGGACGACCCCGCTCGGCGGGTCCCTCGCGGCCAGCCCCGCGCTCGGGCTCATGGGGGGGTTGTCGAGCCTGCTGTTCGCGAGCACGAGCCTGGCCCAGAAGATCATGGTTGGGGTCGGGCCCGCCCTCGCGGCGATCCTCTGTTACCGCGCCGCGGTCCGGTTGACGGGCCGGCCCGGCCCGTCGGTCGTTGCCGCGTCCGCGTACGGACTCTCGGCGGTCGTCCTGTCTGCCTTCTCCGACGGCCGCGTCGCGTTGCTCGCAGCGCTGGTCGTGCTTCCGGCGCTCGTCGAGCGGCTCGAGGTCGCGTTCGCGTCGGCCGAGCCCCCCGATGGACGCTGGAGATCCATCGCGGGGTTGGCCGTCACGATCGCGGTCGGGATCGCGTTCGTCCCCGGGCTGTTGCTCGGGATCGGCGTCGTCGCGCTCGTGCAGCTCATCACCGGCTCGCGCCGGGCGCGCGGCCTCGCGATCGTAGCCCTGTCCTCGGTGGGCGCGGCGATCCTTCTGTTCCCGTTCGTTCCCTCGCTCGTCGCCGATCGCGGAGCGGCGCTGGGGTCGGAGCTCGGGTCCAGCGATCCGTGGCACCTGGTGCGGCTCGCGTTCGAGGATGGGCCCGCCACGTGGGCGCCCGCGTTGTTCCTCCCGGTCGCTGCTGTGCTCGGTCTGGCCCTCGCGAGCGGTGACCGGCGAAGGCCGGCGCTCCGCGCCGGCTTGATCGCGATCGCTGGGCTCACCCTCGCGTGGCTCTCGGCGGCCGGCTACCTCCCCAGCCAGATCGCGAACACACCCGTGTACGTGTCGCTGGCGGCGACCGCCGAGGCCTTCCTCGTTGCGTTCGGGCTCGCATCCGCGATCGGCGCGCTCGGTCGGGAAGCCTTCGGCTTCCGCCAGGTGGGGACGGCGCTCCTCACCCTCACGCTCGCGGGGGGGATCCTGCTCCAAGCGGTCGCCACCATGACCGCCGAGTGGGCGATCGGCGGCCCCGACCGCATCCCGGCTGCCTGGGCGGTCGTGGACTCTTCGTCGAAGGGGCCGTTCCGCGTCCTGTGGATCGGCGCCGACGATGGTCGTTCGTTCCCGGCGCCGGGAGGTGACCCCCAAGGGGTGATCGAAGCGGGCGCCGCGACGCTCCGGTACGGGCTCACCACCCGCGTCGGCGCGCTCGCGATCGACACGGCGAGACCGTTCGTCGGTCCAGGCAGCGACGCGATGCGTGAGGCGCTCGGGGAGATCTTGTCGGGCACCTCGATCCACGGCGGGGCCCTCCTCGCGCCGTTCGGCGTGCGATACCTCGTGGCGAGCGACGACCAGCTGAGCGACGCCGCGCGAACGAGGTTGGACGCTCAGGTCGATCTCGACATGGTTCCCGCGGCGGGCCTCGCGATCTGGGTGAACGAGGCATCCCTGTCTCCGGCCACCGTGTTGAAGGCGAACGAGAAGACGGTGCGTATCGTCTTGGCCGGACAACCGGCAGCGACCCAACGACTGACGGCGGTGCCGGCGGTCTCGCTCTCGCAGGTCGAGGGCGGCTGGTCCGGTGCGACCGGCGGCGGCAACCTCGCCGTCGTCTCCACGGAGTTCGACGATGCGTGGACGCTGCAAGGATCGGCCGCCGAGCCGGCTCGGACGTTCGGGTGGGCAACCTCGTTCCCGGTGAACGGCCCCTCGGTCTCCATCCGGTACGGCGCGCAGCTGCCACGCACGATCGCGATCTGGGTGCTCGCCGCCGTCTGGGTGGCCGCGTTGTGGATCACCCGGAAGCCGGTCGCTCGATGAACGGATCGGCCCGATGAGAAGGATCGGTCGAGGCGTCCTCGCGCTCGCCGTCGCTGGTTTCGTGGTCGTGGGCGGCATCGCCGCGGAGCGGGCCGGGCCGGACGCTCCCGCCGCCGCCGTGCGGGGCACCGCTGTCTCCAGCGTATGGCTGTGCCCGCACGGCGGCGGCGAAGGATGGACCGGGACGATCGCGCTCGCCGATCCCGGACCGGAGCCGGTGGACGTTCGGCTGACCGAACTGAGCACGGGCGCACCGTCGGCACCGGTCACCATCACGGTGCCGGCCGGTCACGAGGTCCTGCAGCCCGTGGAGGCGGGGTCCGTCGCCGACGCGACGTATCTCGAGGTGTTCGGCGGTTGGGTCGCGGCGGGGTGGCTCGTCCGGTCGGCGCCGCCATCACAAGGTCTCGGCGTCGAGCCGTGCGCTCCGGCCGCCTCGCGTACGTGGTACACGAACGACTCCGACACGCAGCAAGGCCATCGTTCCTACCTGGTGGTGATGAACCCGTTCTCGATCGAAGCCGTGTTCGACGTGGCCCTGTTCCGACCTCGTCTCCCGCCCGTTCGGAGCGCCGATTGGATCGACCTGACGCTTCCTCCCGCGAGCAGCATCGCGCTCAACGTCGGCGCGAAGCTGCTCGGGCAGGAGATCGTCGGCGCAGAGATCGACGTGAGTCGAGGTCGGGTCGCCATGGCGAGCCTCAGCGTGAGCCCCGACGGGGGGGTCCGATCCGTCCTCGGAGCTCCGGCGCCCTCGGCGACCGCCTTCCTGCCGGTCGCCGAGGGCGCCGGACAGGCAGAGCTCGCCGCGTTCGTCCCCGGGGCCCAGGGGGTGCAGTTCGTCACCCAGCTGTTGTCGGCCGTGTCCCCACAGGCGGCGGGAACCGCGGGGGACACCCAGCAGCCCGGCGCGTCGACCGCGGGCTACCCGATCATCTCGGTCGGTCCCTCGTCCGTGGACGTGACGTCCGTTGGGGGGGTGCCGTTCGTGGCCACCCTCCGGGCACGCGGGCAGCAGCATGACGATGCCGCGACGGGAGGCGCGGTCGCTCCCGGCTCCGCCTGGATCGTGAGCCCGACCGTCGACGGAGAGCCCTCTCATCCGCAGCTCGTGCTGGTGGATCCGGGACCGACCGCCGTTCAGGTCACGCTGCGGCTCCTCACGCCGGGATCGGGTCCGGCCGGCCCTCAGGTCACGATCACGGTCGCGGCCGGCAGGGTCGCGGGCGCGCCGAAGGGATTCCTCGAGAAGGACGATCGCGCCGCCGTGCTGGTGACGGCTGACGGGCCGATCGTGGTGCTCGGCACCTCCACCTCGGGGCGAGCGAACGGCTTGGCCTCCTATGGATCGGCCGTGGGGATCCCCGTACCGTTCGAAGGACTCGGCGTCGGATGAGCTCGGTACCCTTCCCACCGGTATCATCGGACGCGATCCAGAGGTCTCGATAGTCCCCATGGCCAGAGGACGACACACCCATCGGCGCCGGATCGGCGCGGTCGTTGCCATCGTCGTTGCGGTGGCCGGCGTCCTGGTGCTCGCGTTCGGTGGGGTTGCCTATGCGGCGTACCGGTACGAGAAGGGTCACGCGGACCGGATCCTCCCGGGGGTCCGGATCGCCGGTGTCGACGTCGGGGGGATGACCCGCGCGGAGGCGGCGCGCGCGGTCAGGCCGATCGTTCGAAGCGATCTCCGAGCCCAGCTGAGCGTGACGATCGGCCAAGATCACTGGACCACCACGCTCGGCGCGCTCGGTCGCCGAGCGGCGGTCGCGCGAGCGGTCGACGGAGCGATGCGTGCGGGCGAAGGCCTTGGGACGTTCGATCGAGCGTGGCATCGCATCCGGGATGAAGCCCTCGGCGTCGATCTTCCGCTCCAGTACCGGACGACGGGAGACGGTGTCGATCCCTGGGTACGACGGATCGCGCGGGATCTGTACGTCGCACCTCGAGATGCCTCGATCGGGCTCGACGGTGGGCTCACCGACGTCAGGTTCACCCACGCCAAGACCGGGCTGGAGGTGGCGCAGCGATCCGCGGCGACCGCCGTCCGCCGGGCCCTCGCTGCCGGGGACGACGCCGTCGTGCTCCGAACCCGGCCTGTGCAGCCGAAGATCACGGATGACACGCTCGGTCCGACCATCGTGGTGCACGTCGATCGGAACGAGCTCGATCTCTACGACGGGTTCCACGTGATACGGACCTGGGACGTCGCGACCGCGAAGCCGGGCTTCACCACGCCTGCGGGGGACTGGACGATCTACGACAAGCAGGTCGACCCCACCTGGCACAATCCAGCGCCGGACGGTTGGGGCGCGGGCGAGCCTCTCGTGGTCGGCCCCGGACCCGGCAATCCGATGGGTCCGCGCGCGCTCTACATCACGGCCCCCGGCTTGATCCGGATCCACGGGACGAGCGACCCAGCTTCGATCGGTCGCTATGCGTCCCATGGGTGCATCCGGATGCAGAACGCCGACGTCACCACGCTCTATCCCATGGTGTCGGTCGGCACCCACGTGTTGGTGGTCGGTTACCGCCCGGCGAGCGCGGGCTATTGGGACACCCCGCCCAGCAAGGACTCCTGAGCGGCGCCTCGTCTCTCCGGGTGATTGAAATCACACGCGTGTGATCTACGCTACCCGCGATGCGGGTCTGCGCCAAGATGCGGTGTTCCCAGGAGCCGGTCGCGACCGTCTCCCTGGCGTACACGGAGCGGATGGTCGTCGTCCATGACCTGTCCGACGAGCGCGACCCGAACCTCCTCGATCTGTGCCCCGAGCACGTCCGGCGCATGACCCCGCCGGTCGGCTGGGTGGTCCAGGATCGCAGAACGACCACGGTCGCCGTCTGAGTCGACGACCGCCATGAGTTCCGGCCCGCCTCGGACCGGATGGCCTCGGGCGGATGGCGCTGATCCCGTCCCCCGTCCGTCGCCCCGTCGCCGAGGGCCGGGGACCATCCGGTCGGGGAGCGGCCCAGACGAGAGATGACGGCAGCGTGCTATGGCCTCCACCGCTTGCGGCGCCGAAACTTCATGCATGTCCGACAGCAACGGCGCCTGCCCCACCTGCCGACAAGGCGATCTCATCGCGATCTCGATGACCGTCGGCGACCGCGACCTGAGGTTCACCACGTGCCACCTCTGCGAGGCGAAGTGGTGGTTCCAGGAGGGAGAACTCGTCCCGCTGACCTCGGTGATCGATCTCGTGGTCAAGAAGTGATCCTCTGAAGGCATCCGCACGGCCGGTTCGCCGGCTTCGATAGGATGCCGCTTCGTGACCGATCCCGATCTGGACCGCATCTTCAAGGCGTACGACGTGCGCGGGGTCGTTCCCGACGAGCTCGATGCGACGATCGCTCGTCGGATCGGAGCCGCGTTCGCTTCGTGGGCCCGTCTCCCTGCCATCCTCCTGGGCCGTGACTGCCGGATATCCTCGCCCGAGCTGGCTGCAGCGATCACGGATGGCGCGACCTCGGTGGGGGTCGATGTCGTCGATCTCGGCCTCGCCTCGACCGACCTCGTCTACTTCGCGAGCGGTTCGCTCGATCTGCCCGCCGTGATGCTCACCGCGAGCCACAACCCGAAGAACTACAACGG
>VAYU01000042.1 GCA_005884925.1 Actinomycetota bacterium
TCACGCCTCCGTCGGCCGTCGGCTCGATCAGACCAGGCCGTCTGGGCATCGGAGACTCCGTGATGCTCGGTGCGAAGGAAGAGCTCCATGCGCGTGGTTTCGGGATCGTGGACGCGGTCGTCTCTCGCCAGTTCTACGACGCACCCGCCCGGGTCCTCTACTGGAAGCGACGCGGCAAGCTGCCCAAGAACGTCGTGATCCACCTGGGCAACAACGGCATCGTGCAGCTCTCCGATTGCACCCACGCGGTACTGGATGCCGGGAGGAACCGACACGTGTTCCTCGTGACCCTCAAGGTGCCGCGCTCCTGGCGGCAGCTGGACAACCATCGTCTGCGCATCTGCGCCCGACGGTTCGCGAACGCCTACCTGATCGACTGGTACCGCGAGAGCCACACGCACCCGGGGTGGTTCGCTCCTGACGGCTATCACCTCACCGCGAGCGGCCAGACGGCGTACGCGTCGCTCGTCGCTCGTCGGATCTCTGCGGCGAGGTGAGGTGAGGTGAGAGAGGCTCCGGCTCGCTCGGTAGACTCGCCTCGGTGGCCTGCCCGAGCGGACGAAGGGGCACGCCTGGAGAGCGTGTAAGCGCAGGAATGCGTTTCGAGGGTTCGAATCCCTCGGCCACCGCTCGTGTGATGTCTCGCGGCATCGTGCCGACGTGTGTCGCGACATCGTTCCATGTCAGGTCCGACCGTGCGGCTGGTAGTCGCGGCTCGGACCGAGATCAGCTCTCGGACGAGCTCGCCGTCCTCGGTGATCACCCGCACGCGAAGGCCATCTACGAGCGCTAGCACACGCGTGCCCGCGAGCCTGCGGCCGAGGCCGATGTGGTGCAGCCGTGAGTTGTGGCGAAGCGTGATCACCCCGGTGATGTCGATCCTGTCCCGACGCACGCGTAGATGCGAAGCCATCGGCACGCCTGGTAGCGACGGCGCCGCCTTCGGTCGTGCGACGAACGCCTCCGATGGGGTGCGCCGGTCGATCGCTCGGTGTGGTCGGACGTCGTTGTAGTAGGCGCGGAACCGGCCGAGCTCCGCCTGGAGTTCCTCGACCGTCGTCGCCGGCTCGTGCCTGGCCAACCAGCCCTTCAGCGTCTGGTGCAGGCGCTCGACCTTGCCGCAGGTCTGCGGGTGATAGGGGCTCGAGTGCAGGTAGCGGATCCCGAGCGCGGCGGTCTCGAGCTCGATCGCACACAGGCCCTTCCGGGGCACCGCCGTGAACACCGCTCCGTTATCGGTGAGCAGCGAGGCCGGCAACCCGTGGGTCGAAGCCGCTCCGTGGAACGACGCGACGACGTCGGCAGCCTTGAAGATCCGCTCGGCGACCGAGGCGATCAGGAAGCGGGAATGATCGTCGATCACGTTCAAGATCTCGACCTCCGTCCCGCTTGCCAGGCGCCAGTGGGTGATGTCGGCCTGCCAGCGCTCGTTCGGCATCGCCGCTTCGAACCGGATGAAGGAGCTGCGGGGTCGCTTGTGCGGCTGGGGGGTGACGAAGCCCCGACGCGACAGGATCCGCCAGATGGTCGCGATCGAGGGCAGCTGCTGGTCCGGATGTCGACGCTCGAGGTGGACCCTGATCGTCTGGGCGCCGGCGTCCGCCCCGAGATCGGCGAGCTCCTTCCGGATCGCGACGATCTCGTCCTCGAGGACCTCGGCGGTCCGCTGCGGGCTCCGGCGGGGCCGCCGCGACCGAGGCTCGAGCCCCGCCTCCCCTCCGGCATCGAAGCGCCGGCAGAGCTCGTAGACCCACCGCTGGGAGACCCCATAGTCGCGTGCCACCTCGGCCTTCGTCCGACCCTCCACCCTGACCGCCGTGACCACGAGCCTCGCGAGCGACATCCCCGACCCCTTCCGCCTGAGGTCGGAACGATGTCCCGAGACAGGGCGGAACTATGTCCTGAACTCAGACACCTCGGCCACCGCCCGCGCTCACGACAGCCGCCAGCCTGGGCAACGCTCCGGGGCGACCGGGCCCGGGAATGGGAGGTCGGCCTCCAGGCGTCGTCGGACATCGTCGAAGTCCCTCCACGGCACGAAGGAGACGCCGTCCCGTCCGCACCAGCCCACCAACGCGTCCTTCGCGAACACGATGTCGGCGTAGAGTGCCCCGAACCGATCCGAGTCCCCCTCGCCGACGAAGGCCACCGGCCCTGCCGCCTCCAGAACGGCACGCATCTTGCAGGTCCCGCATCCGATGCACACGCCGTGCCCGTTCGGGAACGTGATCGTGCCGTCGTTCCAGTCGTTGGTGATGACGGGGACATCCGCCAACCCGTGTGTGTGCAAGAGCGGCTGGATGTAGAAGCCGAACCCATCGGAGACGAGCGTGACGGCAGCTCCGATGGATCGGGCCCAATCGACGAAGGGCGCGAAGGTGGGGTCCAACGGGCAATGCTCGAGCGCATACGCGACGAGCTCGTCCGTCGGCGCATCGAGCATCGCCGCCTGCGCGGTGATGCCCTGGCGTGCGCCGACCTCTCCGCGAGCCCAGGCCTCGTCCCATGATGGCCATGAGGGGTCGCCGTACCGCATCAGGAGATGTTCGGCGACATCGTGCATGCAAGCCGTGCCGTCGAAGTCGACGAGGATCGAGGCGGGGGTGTTCACGTCAGGCGGGGCGGCGGAACTCGACCGAGCGGCATCCCGTGCAGACGAGCATCTCGAGCGGGAGCATGTCCTCGCCGAGCTCGGCCATCTCGCCGAACAACAACTTCCATCCCCCGCTGGACCCACCGATCCTGAACTGCTCGACCCCCGAAGACGTCATCACGGTTCCGCAGCGCAGACACGCGTCGGGATGGGCATCGTTCATCGGGCGCTCCTTCCGTTCGGCGGACCAGCGAGCCTACCCCGCTCGATTAGATTCAGGTCGCCATGGACGTCGACGAGCTCGGGCGTTCGATCGCGGCGGCGATGCGCGCGAAGACCCTCGCGGTCGCCGGCGGAGAGGTCGCGCAGATCGACGGGCTCGAGGTGTACCTGTCGCATCTCGCCGACCCGGGAGAGAACTTCGCGTTCGTGAGGACGGAGCCGAAGGATCCCGAAGCGGCGTTGGCCGAAGCCGAGGCGGTGCTTCGCGGGAACGGCATGCCGTTCGGGATCGGCGTTCTGGCCGGACGCCACCCGAGCGTCGACGCGGCGGTCCGCGCAGCCGGGCATCACGTCCTGTTCGAGGAGCCGACGATGACGGCCCGTGTGGCCGATCTCGCGCGCGTGGCGCTTCCACCGGACGTGCGACTCGCCGAGGCGGGACCCGACGACCTATCGGCAGCAGCTGCGTTGGACGCGATCGCGTTCGATGGGGACATCGACGTGTCGCGAGGGATGTACACGCGCGGGCTGCTCGAGGTCGCGCGCGTCATCATGGCCACCGTGGACGGGCGGATCGTCGGCGTCGCGACCGGCGTGCCCGCCGGGTGGGCGGTCGGGGTGTTCGGGGTCGCCGTCGCCCCCGAGGCTCGGCGACGCGGGATCGGGGCAGCGCTCACGCGTGCGGCGGCGCGCGCCGGAGACGGGGCCCAGACCGCGTGGCTCTCGGCGCGGGGTGAGGCCGCCCGCGTGTACGAACGGCTCGGGTTCCGCGAGGTCGCACGGACCCAGATCTGGGTCCGCTGAGCCTCAGGCCGGTTGATCCGCGCCGATCGCCCCATCGACGGTCGCTCGACCATCGAGCGGAAGAGGCGCGCAGGTTCCCCTTCAGTCCGAACCGGCTCTGGCCGAAACCAGACCCGAAGGATCTCCCCTCCAGGAGGCTCTCGATGACGACACGACGTCTCACCGACCCCGCATCGGTTCCCGCGGGCATCAGCATCCTCTGCGCGCTCGCGCTCTTGACCGGCTGGCTCGTCCTCCGCGGCGCGCCGTTCGCGCTCGCGATCCCAGCGAACGCGGCGTTCGTGACCGTCTGCGTCGCACTGCTCATCCACCGACCTCGCCGGCATCGCTGAGCCAGCGGAACCCTGTCGGGAAGCACCCGTATACTCGGCTTCGGCCGTGCTAGGCGGGGAGCCAGCGGTGCCCTGTAACCCGAGATCCGCTCATGCGGGGCTGAATCCCCGCCGGAGGCCCGCGAGGCCCGAGGCAGCACTCGGCGCGGGGCGTTGAAGGTCGGGTCCTACGCGACGTCGGACCGCGAACCGGGTCAGGGCGGGAACGCAGCAGCCCTTAACGGTTTCCGGCGGGTGCCGTAGGGATGCCTGGCTGGAGCCTGCCGCGCGGGAACGCGCTCGAGTCTCACGGCGTCGATGGCGGGTGCACGGCCTATCTTCTTCGTGAGCGAGGGAGCGGGGACGGCGTGCCAGAGGACGAACGGGTCGAGAAACAGCACCAAGCCTTGTACCGCCGATACCGGCCGCAGACACCTGCCGAGTTGCTCGGTCAGGATCACGTGGTCAGGGGATTGACCGGAGCCATCCGCGAGGACCGGCTCCACCATGCGTTCCTGTTCTGTGGACCGCGAGGGACCGGCAAGACCTCCACAGCGCGGATCTTGGCCAAGATGGTCAACTGCGTGAACGCTCCCACGGCGGAGCCGTGCAACGTCTGCGACCAGTGCGTTGCCATCCGCGAGGGGACGCACGTGGATGTGGTCGAGATCGACGCCGCGTCCCACGGTGGGGTCGACGATGCGCGGGAGCTCCGCGAGAAAGCCCCGACCGCACCCATGGTCGGTCGCGAGAAGGTCTACATCATCGACGAGGCGCAGCGGCTGTCGCGCGAAGCGTTCGACGCGCTGCTGAAGCTCTTCGAGGAGCCGCCGCCCGGTGTCCGGTTCGTCCTCGCCACCACGGAACCGCACAAGATGCCGGCGACCATCGTCGGGCGATGCCAGCGGTTCGACTTCCGGCGCCTCACGATCGAAGGGCTCGCCCAGATGGTCGAGGCGATCGCATCGTCAGAAGGCGTCGCGCTGGATCTGGCAGCGGCGCACGCGATCGCGCGCCGAGCCGAAGGCTCGGCGCGCGATGCGCTCTCCCTGCTGGACCAGGCCACCGTGCTCGGCGGGCAGACCGTTGACGAGGCCACGGTGCGCGCCCTGCTGGGCGCGCCCCGTGGCGAGGTGCAGTTCGAGATCGCCGACGTGGTTGCGGTCGGGGACGTGCGAGGGGTCTTCGAGGTGGTCGATCGGCTCGTGCTCGACGGCCGGGACGTGCGCAACGTGACGAACGAGACGATCGGACACTTCCGCGACCTGCTGCTGGTCAAGACCGCCCCGGGCCAGGAGGATCTCCTCGATCTGGCCGCGGACGCGTACGAAGGCCTCCGCGTGCAGGCGGAGAAGTTCAGCGCCGGCGAGCTGGCGCGGATCCTCGCGCTGCTGCTTGCGGCGCAGAACGACATGCGGTGGACGACCTCGCCGCGGTTGTCGCTGGAGCTCGCGTTGATCCGCGCGTGCCTGCCCGACACGGACCCGACGCCCGCCGGCGTCGTCGCACGTCTGGAACGGCTGGAGCGGTTGGCGAACCTCGCCCCGGAAGCGGTCGTCGTCCTGGAGGAACGGGTCGAAGCGCCCGTGCCTCCGGTCACGTCTGCCGCCGCCTCGCCCACGGACGAGGCGGTCACGCAGATGCCCGTCCCGCAGGCGGCGGATGCCGGGAGCGTCGACGTGGCGATGCTTCGTCGCTCGTGGGGCGCCTTGATCGACCATCTCGGCCAGCTGCGCCAGCCCATCCTCCGCGCCGTCTTGGAGAGCGCCACGGTCGCGTCGTTCGACGGAGAGACGCTCGAGCTCGCGTTTCCACCCGACAAGCGGTTCGGGGTGCAGAAGGTGCAGGATCGCCAGGAGGACCTCCAGCAAGCGCTCGGTCACCTCTTCGGGATCACTCCTCGGATCACATGCGTCGTGCGGGAGTCGCGTGAGCCCGGCGGCGCCCCCAGCGTCGAGATCGTCGACGAGGAGGACACGCCGAGCGAGGACGAGGCCCTCCGGCGCGTCCAGGAGATGCTCGGCGCCACCCCGCTCGACGGGGCCGGTGACTGAGCGTGTTCGAGGGCCCGATCCAGGAGCTGATCGACGAGCTCGCTCGGCTGCCCGGCATCGGGCCGAAGTCCGCTCAACGACTCGCGTTCTGGCTCGTCAAAGCGCCACCCGACGACGCCAAACGACTCGCGTCGGCCATCGTTCAGGCCAAGGACCGGATCTCGTTCTGCCGGGAGTGTGGCAGCGTCGCCGAGGGTGACCTGTGCCGTATCTGCCGTGACGAGAGCCGGGATCGAACGGTCCTGTGCATCGTGGAGGAGCCGAAGGATGCGGCCACGATCGAGAAGTCGGCGCTGCACAAGGGCCGCTACCACATCCTCGGCGGCGCGATCAGTCCGCTCGACGGGGTGGGGCCCGAGGACCTCCGCGTCCAGGAGCTGCTGGATCGCGTCGAGCGTGATCACGTGAGCGAGTGCATCCTCGCGACCAACCCGAACCTGGAGGGGAACGCCACGGCGATGTACGTGGCGGCGCTCCTGAAGCCTTCCGGCGTGCGCGTCACCCGACTCGCGAGCGGCCTCCCGGTGGGCGGGGACCTCGAATACGTGGACGAGATCACGCTGTCCCAGGCGCTCGAAGGCCGCCGGGAGATCTGAGTGGCCTTCGAGGGGCGCCACCCGGACGACCTCGCCTTCCCCCGGCAACGGGCCCGCACCCGTTCCGGCACGCTCGGGCTCGCGCGGACCTTCACCGTGTCCCCGGACGGTGCTCGGGTCGTGTTCCTGCGAACGAAGACCGGCGACGATCCGCTCACATGCCTGTGGACCCTGGACGTGCCCTCGGGGTCGGAAGCGTGCCGGTACGACCCGCGAGAGCACGGCGACGCCGCTGCCGAGCTGACGGACGCGGAGCGCGCGCGCCGCGAGCGCATGCGCGAGCGCGCGAAGGGTGTGACCGCGTACGCCTGCGACCGGGACGTGACGCTGGCGGTCTTCGTCGACGGGGGACATCTCTGCCTCGTCGACCTGAACGACGGTTCCCTCTCGACCGTGCCGACGGAGGGCGCGCCGGACGATCCGCGCCTGTCCCCGGACGGCTCACAGGTGGCGTACGTGGTCGACGGCGCGCTCATGGTGCACGAGGTTGAGGGCCGCGCCGGCCGCGAGCTGGCTTCGGATCCCGACCCCGACGTCCGTTGGGGGCTGGCGGAGTTCATCGCCGCCGAGGAGCTCGGCCGGGCCCGTGGGTTCTGGTGGTCGCCCGATGGATCGAAGATCGCGGCGACGCGGGTGGACGAACGGCCCGCGCAGACATGGTGGATCTCCGAACCGTCGGATCCCGCCGCCGAACCGCGCCGGATCCGCTATCCGCGGGCCGGCATGCCGAACGCGATCGTGACCCTGCACGTGATCGACGTCGCGAGTGCCGAGCGGGTCGAGGCCGTGTGGGATCACGAGGCGTTCGAATACCTCGCTCGCGTCTCGTGGGGTCAGGATGAGCCGCTCACCCTGGAGGTCATCTCGCGAGATCAGCGGACGGCACAGGTACTGACGGCGGATGACGACGGTGCGACGCGCCTGGCCAGGGAGCTTCGGGACGAATGCTGGCTCGACCTCGTCGAGGGATCGC
>VAYU01000110.1 GCA_005884925.1 Actinomycetota bacterium
TGGTCGAGGTCCTGCGCGTCGCTGTCGTAGGTCATCTCGGTCAGGCACGCCACGCCAGCGCTGCACCCCGCGTAGGCGAGCCCGTCGTGGAGGCGCTCCTGCAGACGCGCCCAGAACGGCGTGCCGAGCAAGATCGTGGCGAGGTACCAGGGGTTGCCGCCCGAGAAGAACACGAGCGAGGCCTCGTCGAGCATGTCCACGACGTCCGCACGCTCAGCGTCCTCACGCGTCCGAAGCGGTGAAACCCGAGCAGGGATCCCCAGCCGCTCGTAATGCGCCATGCCCTTTCCCGCCCATGTGTCGAAGATCGACTCGCCTTCGGGGGCCGCCGCC
>VAYU01000111.1 GCA_005884925.1 Actinomycetota bacterium
GTTGGACCGTTCCAGGAGCGCGCGGTCGATGTCATCGTGCCAGGTCTCGAACTCACCGGCTCCGAGCAAGGCGAAGGCCGGCGTGCTCACGCGCGGACCTCGGCGATCGCCTTGGCGAAGGCCGGGATCGACCGCTCGCACATGTCGTCGCTCGCGGTGACGGAGAGCCGGAACCAGCCCGGCATCTCGAACACGGAACCCGGCAGCACGTACACATCGTGGCCGACGAGGACGTCGAAGAACGCTTGATCGTCCGGGATGGGCGATCGCGCGATCACGTAGAACGTCCCCTCCGGCTCGACCACGTCGTAGCCCTGGTCGCGGAGCGCCGGGACCAGGAGGTCGCGCCGCCGTTGGAGCCGATCGAGATCGATCCCGATCCGGTCGAGGTCGCCGATCGCGTGCTGCAGCGGCGCGACCGGGAACGCCCACCCGCGCGCGACCTGCGCCAGGAGCAGCGGTCCACGGAGGTCCTCACGCCCGGGCATCGTCGGCGGCACCGCGACGTAGCCGAACCTAAGCCCGGGTGCCAGATGCGTCTTCGCGTACGTGTAGATGTAGAAGGACCAGGGGTAGGAGGCGACCGGCGTCGGATATTCGCGACCGTCGTACACGATCCGGTTGTAGGCCTCGTCCGAGAGTAGGTAGATCGGCCGCCCGTTGCGCTCGCCGGCCTCGGTCAGGATCCGTGCGAGCGCGTCGAGCGTCTGGCGCGGATAGATCCGACCGGTCGGGTTGTTCGGCGAGTTGATGATGATGGCGGCGGTTCGCGGCCCAACGGCCGCCGCGATCGCCTCCAGATCGAGATCCCACGACTCCTGGTCCGCGGGGACCCGGACCGGGGTGGATCCCGATTCCAGGATCAGCGTCTCGTAGAAGAACCACGGTGGGGAGACGTACAGGACCTCGTCGCCGGGACCGGTGACCGCGTGCAAGC
>VAYU01000006.1 GCA_005884925.1 Actinomycetota bacterium
TGGGTCGGCGACACGGACGCGCTCATCGACGAGGTCGAAGGGTTCGTGACCGGCGTTAAAGGGGGGACGTCATCGGAGCGGGTGCTGGCGACGGTCCTGTTCACCGACCTCGTCGGATCGACCGAGCGAGCCGCCGAGCTCGGCGACTCACGGTGGAAGGAGCTGCTCGCATCGCACCAGACCATGGTTCGAGCCGAGCTCGCGAAGCACCGCGGTCGGGAGATCGACACAGCGGGAGACGGGTTCTTCGCGATCTTCGACGGCCCCGCGCGAGCGGTCCGGTGCGCGCGAGCGGCGATCGACGCCGTGCGGTCGCTGGGTCTCGAGGTCCGAGCCGGGTTGCACACGGGCGAGGTCGAGGTCTCGAGAGGCGACGTGCGAGGTATCGCCGTCCACATCGGTGCGCGCGTGGCGTCGATGGCCCGAGCGAACGAGATCCTTGTCACGTCGACGGTCCGGGATCTGGTCGCCGGCAGCGGACTGGGGTTCGAAGATGACGGGGAGCACGATCTCAAGGGCGTGCCCGAGCGTTGGCGTCTCTACCGCGTGGTTGGCGAAACAGCCGGTTCGAGCTCGCCACCGAGGCCGTAGGTCGCCAAATGGCACCGCGTACGCGAACTTGCTTCGATACCTTCGCGCCGCCACGCTGTGATCGGAGCGTTCCTTAACCGCCGTCCAGATACGGCCCGGTCACGAGTGCCCTTGCTCACATCTTGCTCACGACAGGACGACAATGTTGGCGCTCTCTTCTTCTACTGGACTAAACGATGGGGTGTGCAATGGATAGCGAGTCACCGGTCGAAGAAGGACAAGCCGCCAAGCCCGGGTTGAATGATCCGACGAGCCGATCGTTCGGTGACGCCAACAGACCCAAACGCGCGTTCAGTCAACGGCACATGAGTCCCGCAAGCGCTAGGGCCTCGCCCAGGCGGCGACCCGTTCCTTGTTCATATCTTGCTCACCACAAGACGCTACTCGCGGGCAGGGCGACATCAGACGCCACAGGATGAAACGCACAGCCGGATCTCGTAGGTAACCGAAGCAACCTTAGGATCCGTTGGCCGAGGGCCTGGGAGTGCGAGACTCGAGTCTCGCACCCGCATAGCCCAATCGTCGCCTCGCTGTTGCAACGTTCAAGGGATCCATCCGGTCTTTTTCGCCCACGTCTCCGCGGCGAAGTAGATGAGGTCACAAGCTGGATCCTTCGCGAAGGAATAGGTGTCAGAGTCAGGCGCGAGAGCGGCAAGGCCTCGCTTGACCTGAGCGTACGCTGCGGACGCGTCGGGACTAGCCCGAAGATAGTCGCGGAACAGCAACGCGTAGCGCTGGTTGGCCCGGCCTTCGATCCGCACGTGAAGGTGGGTCGGCCTGCCTCCCTCCGGCTCGTCGAAGAAGACCTTCCGCCATTCGGAAGGGGCGGCCGGCAGGCCCGGAACTCGATGGTCGCGCCAGAACCCTCGTCCCCGCCGCCATCCCGATCGGCTGAGCTGCGATGCGACCCGGCCGAGGCCGTTCTCATCGTCGACCGTTATCTGGATGTCGATCAGATCCTTCGAGGGGAGGCCCGGCACGGAGGTGGAACCGATGTGGTCGATCCGCCGCGCGCCGTTACCTAGCGCACCGCGAAGTTCAGTGGCTATCCGCGTGAACTCAGATGTCCAGCGCCCGTCGGACTCCACGATCGTGACCATCGGTACATCCTGAGCCAGCCCGACAGGCTCCTCCATTCCACGGCTCGACGATCTGTCTGCATGTGATCGTGAGAACTCATTCTGTACCTAGAGGGAGCAACCTTGAGATCAGGTTGCCGAGAGGCCCTGGGAGGCCGAGTCCCCCCTCTAGCACCCCTCTGGGGCCGACTCGGACCAACACGATTCACGGATGGCACCGCATGAGTCGTTGAAGGTGTCAGACGCGGGGTACAGAATCACATCGATGTGATTCGAACGATCGCCGTTGACGTACTCGATGCCTGCTGGGGATGTGGGTCCATGGAGGTCGACAGCGCGGACGATGGACGGGTGCTGTGCGCAGCATGCCGCACCGATCTCGCCAACGAGCCGGCCGTCGATCCGATGCACCTCGTTCGCGGCTCGTACTGGGAGGCACACGTTCTCGTCTCATGCTGGCGGTGCATGACCGGCGCCGTGGATGCCAGGGATGACGTTGGCCTCTGTCCGAGCTGCCGACGCCAGCTCAGCGACGTCTGAGCGACGTCGGCAGGGGACGGCTACCCCGGATACCGTCCCCTGCAACACGTCTGTTCCGACTACGCGTAACGGAACGACGTCCGAACGTCGAGAGCCCTGCTGAAGATGTGGTGGACGGGTGACCGGGTCGCCCCCTCCTCCACCATCTGCTGTTCCTTCTTCGACAGCTTGCCCTGAGCGGTGACATCGAGCTTCACCGAGCGAAGCGACTTCTCCCAGTCCACGGGCTCCTTGGCGCCCGTGATCGGTCCCGGGTCAACGTCGAGGTTGGCTCGAACCTCGAGCCCTTCGAGGTTCACGCCCGTCCTTGCGCAGTTCAACGTGATGGCCTCGGTCACGCACGAGCACAGCGCCATCAGGGCCGTCTCGACCGGCTCGATCCGGTCAGCCGCACCTTCGACGCCGAGGGCATCCCCGACCTCCCGCCAGGACCCGAGCTGAACCGAGAAGTCCCTCGCGGGGTTCTTGATCGGGTTGGTCCCAAGCTTCCAAGGGCCGACCTTGCCGAGATTCCCGAGGCCCCTTCCCTCCCAGATGGTCCTGGCCTCGAGACCGAGCGTGAAGCTCTTGGGAGACTTGCTGTATTCCTTGTTGAAGGTTTCGATCTGCCGAGCATCGATCCCAGCTACCGCCATCCCCACCACCTCCATCGTCTACCAGGACGTGACGGCGACAGGCGTGGGAGGGGCGCGCGGAAGACGAGCCCCGGTCTCGTGCCTCCGACAGCATCCGCGGCGGAGGCGACGGCTCAGGCGCGCGTGCCAGGCCACCATCGGTTGCGCCTCCTTCGATCGTTCTACTCCCCCGTCCCGTGGATATGCAAACCAAGGCGAACAGGTGAAGCGGGTGCGTGCGTCAGTCTGGGTGGACCGTCGCCGCTCACACGCCGCTCACGACAGGACGACGGCAAGGTTGATCACCCAACCGTCGTTCTATGACGCGATCCGTTTACGTCATGAGCTGCCGATCGCTAGAGCAGCCGGGCCATCTGCTCCGGGTTCGCCGACACGCTCGCCGTCCCAGACGCAGCGGAGCTGCGGGCTCTCGACGACCCGGACACGCCGGACGAAGTTCGCGGGATGAAGTCCCGAACGGCGAAGGACGGGAGGAACTTCGGCGCCTTTCGTGCCTGCACCGCCTGCTCGAAGGCATACGCGTACTTGATGAGCTTGGGCTCGCTCCACGCCCTTCCCATGAAGGAGACTCCGATCGGCAGCTCGCCCGTGTAACCCGCAGGGACGGTGACGTGGGGAAAGCCAGCCACCGCTGCTGGCGACGAGTCGGAGTTCAAGAAGTGATCCCCGTTGACGAGGTCGATCGTCCATGATGGCTGGCCCGTCGGAGCGAAGATCGCATCCAGGTTGTGCTCGCTCATCACCGCCAGGATGCCCTCACGCCGCGACAAGCGCTTGGACGTCCGAAGGGCGTCCAGGTACGCGGGGTCCGTGAGGGGCCCGAAGGTCTCGGACAGCTCGAACAACTCCTGCCCGAACCATGGCATCTCCTGGTCGGCGTGCGCGGCGTTGAACTCGATCAGGTCCGCGAGCGTGCGGACCGTCGTCTGGCTCAGACCGGAGAGATACGCGGCGACGTCGTGCTTGAACTCGTACAGGAGCACCGTGAATTCAGGACCGAAGAGGTCGGCAGCGTGCGGGATGTCGGCGGGGTCGATAACCGTAGCTCCGAGTGAAGCGAGTTCCGGGATGACGCTCTCCACGACGTCGTCGGATTCCGGGCTAAGGCCGAAGTTCCCCTCGCGCCAGATCCCGATCCTTGCGCCGCGCAGACCGTCAGGATCGAGGAATCGTCGGTAGTCGCGGTGGAAGTGCCCGACGCTCTCCTTCGTGGCGTCGTCGAACGGGTCGACCCCCACGAGGGCGCCCAACATCGTTGCCGCGTCCGCTACCGTTCGACAGATCGGTCCGGTCACGTCCTGGCTGTGGGCGATGGGGACTACGCCGGATCGGCTCGTGAGGCCGAGGGTCGGCTTGATCCCGACGACCCCGCACGTCGTGGCCGGGGAGACGATCGAGCCGTCGGTCTCCGTGCCGATCGTGCCTGCGGCGAAGTTCGCGGCAACGGCCGCGGCCGATCCGGTGCTGGACCCCGACCCGTTGTGATCGAGGACGTACGGCATCAAGCACTGACCGGCCCGGCCACTCCATCCGCTCGAGGATTGGAACGAACGGAAGTTCGCCCATTCCGAGAGGTTCGTCTTGCCCACGAGCACGGCGCCCGCCAGGCGAAGATCCCCTGCGATGCCCGCGTCCCGCGGCACCTTCGATCCCAGCAGCGCGAGCGACCCAGCGGTCGTCTCCATCTTGTCGGCCGTCGCGACGTTGTCCTTCACGAGGATCGGGATGCCGTGGAGCGGGCCGCGAACGTGGCCGGCCTGACGCTCGTCGTCGAGTGCCGCCGCGATCGCCTCGGCATCCGGGTTGAGCTGGATGACGGAATTCAAGGTGGGCCCGGAGAAGTCTTTGCTCTCGATCCGCCCGATGTAGGCGCGCGTCAACCCGAGGGACGTGATCTCGCCCGAACCCATCGCCGCTTGCAACTCGGCGATCGTCGCTTCGTTCCATCGGAAGGAGTCGCCAGGCGTCGCCGTCGCAGCCGCAGCGTTGGGCGCACCGGCGATACCGAGCGCTGGGATCGTTGATGCTGCGGCGCCGGCCACCGCCGAATACTTGAGGAAGCTCCGCCGGTCGATGCCGTCGCGCGAAGCATCACGTCGGTCGTCCATCGCCCCTCCCCTCTCTCCGGACCTTCCGCGCGGTGCTGGAGGGGTGTGACGAGAGTCGGCGGGCGATGACGGCACATAGGCCGTGCGCCCACGAACGGCCCCCAGACCAGACCCCTACCTCGCGGCATAGGTCGATGCTCAATCCTCACACATCCCGTCGAATCACGCGCAAACCACGCAGTGTGAGATCTGGAGGACACAGCCTATGACGCGACCTCAAGAGTGAGGTCGAGCACTTCGTCCCTTGTGAGCTCCGCGCCGCGTGCACGTTCGCGATCGAGCGACTCCTCGCCGAGCTCCGCCCTGAGGCGCTCTGTCATCCGCTCGTAGTCAAGATGCCAATGCGCGTCGAGGGCGAGCGCCATCCCGGCATCGCTAAGGATGCGGACGAACGCCCCGAGCAGGACCGCCGCGGTCTGATCGTCGCCCCGCCCCAGCGCGAGCGACGCCCCAACACGAGCGGCATCGGCGACGTCGACGACGACCGAGGCTCCACGGAGTTCCTCCACGCATGTTCGAAGTCCGCTCGCTGCCGACGTGAGATCCTCAAGCAGCAAGTCGCACTCTGCGCGATAGAGCGTCGCTGACACGGAGTCACCCGAGCCTGCGAGCAACTCCCCCGCCTCGATGAAGGCTGCGCGGGCGCGTTCGACGTCACCCGCAACGAGCGCCACCATCCCGACCGCGACGAGTGCGTGTCCGACGCCGCCTCGCTCACCCGACCTTCGGCGGATCGAAAGGGCTTCGCCGGCCAACGCGCCCGCCTCCACGATGTTCCCGATTGCCAACTCGATCTGGGACAGATCACTGAGGGTGGCGGGGATGACACGCTTGACCTTCCACCCGTGAATGGCCTCGTTGTCGTGCGTTCGAGCGCTCGCCAGCTGCTCCCTCTTCAGCTCAGCAGCCCGTCGTAGGTCGCCGGTGAACCGAACGATCTCGCTCGCGGCGAAGAGCCCAGGCAGCCGGTCGATCGAACTCAGCCTTGTTCGGTTCAACCCGAGCCAGGCGCCAGCCGCAGTCGCCGCCTCGGAGCCAAGTCCCTCGGATACCCAAAGCCACCAGAGGCCGAAGAGGAAGTCTCCGGCAACGCGCGCGTCTTCGCGTGAGAGAGCGTCAGCGAGTCCCGCACGAGCGTTGGCGAGATCCGCAGCCAGAGACGCTTTCGCCCCGGGTTCGTCTTCCCGAACGGCCCAAGCGAGCCGAGCCACCCGCGTCGAGAACCAACCGGCGTGCGCCTTCCTCACCTGGTTCTCGCTCCCACTCGCGGTGAGCGACTCCGCCGCGAACCCTCGGATGGTCTCGAGCATCCAGAAGCGCCGGCTGACCTCCGAGTCGCGTCGTCGGATCAGGCTCTTGTCCACGAGTGACTGAAGGGTGTCGGGGTCTGCTCCGCATATGGCTTCGGCCGCCTCGAACGTGCAGCCCCCGGCGAAGACGCTGAGACACTGGAACAGATCCTGCTCGCGTTCCGTCAAGAGGTCGAAACTCCACTCGATCGTGGCGCGCAGCGTGCGTTGCCGCGGATCGGCGTCCCTCACGCCAGTGAGCAGGTCCAGCCGCTGGCCGAGTCGCTGGAGGAGCTGCTCGGGCGCGAATAACGACGTTCGTGCTGCGGCCAGCTCGATCGCAAGCGGCAGTTCGTCCAACGCCTCGCATAGCTTCGATACCTCCGGTGTGACGGTGAAGGAGGGATCGATCGATCTGGCTCGTGCGACGAACAGCGCGACGCCGTCTTCGTCGCTGAGCGGTGGCACCGGCCACGCTTGCTCGCCACCGAGGCGCATCCGCTCCCGAGTCGTCACGAGCACGGTGGGACCGTCCGCGTCGCGAAGGGTAGCCACCGCGTCCGCGGCTTGGGGCAGCAGATGCTCGCAGTTGTCGAGGATCACGAGCGCACGCTTGCCGGCGAGCTCGGAGACGAGGGTCTCCGATAGAGGGGTGCCCGGCTGCTCCTTCATGTCAAGGATCGCCGCCACTGAAGGCAGCACGAGGGCAGGGTCGCGAAGCGGAGCCAGGGAGACCCACCAAAGCCCGTCGGGAAAAGCCTCGGACGCTTCGGCGGCAGCTTGCAGCGCGAGTCGGGTCTTACCCGTCCCTCCCGGCCCGGTGAGGCTGAGCAGCCGGACCTCCTTGCGGCTCAGCAGATCACAGACCTCTGTCAACTCTCGCTCGCGACCTAGGAACGGCGTCGCCGGGACCGGAAGGTTCGTTCGATAGAGGCTCTTGAGAGGCGGGAACTCACCCTGACCAAGTTGGAATACGCGTTCCGGGCTGGCTAGATCCTTGAAACGGTGCTCTCCCAGATCGCGTAGGTCCCCGCGCTCGACCAGCGCTGCGGTCGCCGCGCCCACCAGCACCTGGCCGCCGTGCCCCGCGGCCGCGATGCGGGCCGCACGGTGAACGTCCGTCCCCACGTAGCCTTCCTCGCTGAGAAGAGGGGTTCCGGTGTGCAGTCCGATCCGCACATGAAGCTTCTCCGATGCCAAGGCACCCGTCACTTGGCTCGCCGCGGCAAGTGCTCCCGATGCCGTCGGGAACGCGACGAAGAACGCGTCACCTTGTGTATCCACCTCGACCCCGTCGTGATCCGCGAAGGCCTTGCGGAGGAGAGAGCGATGTTCCGCCAGAGCCGCTGCATAGCCCGTCTCGCCGAGCTCGCGCAACAAACGGGTTGAGCCCTCGATGTCCGTGAACATCAAGGTGACCGTTCCGGAAGGAAGAGGGCGCATCGGCCCGAATCATGCGATACGCCGACTGACTACGTCACTCGAGTGCTCCTCTGCCCCAGGCTTCCAACGAGACCTCGGGCGCATCAACGACGCTGGACACGTGGAAGCCGATCCCATGTGTAGCCGGATCAACCTTGGGATCCGGTGGCCGAGAAGCCGTGGGAGTTCGAATCTCCCCTCGCACACGCTCTGACCGTTGATCGGATCTAGGAGGTCTCCCGAGGCGAGTGAGCCGGCTCGAGATGACCGATGATCTCGTCGAGCCCGGCCGGCAGATCCGGCGACTCGCGCTCGAGCCATCCTACGGATCGGTCGTGTGATCGAGCACGATCGTCGCGGGCCACGCTCTGGCACGCGGCGAGCCTGATCAGCACGTGGCTGAACCGGAACCCGTTCGTCCCGACGCGTTCGATCAGTCGCTTCCGCGGGAGCGCACCGAGGTGGCGCTCGACGAAGGGGCATGATCGGGCACCAGCGCGGACACCGCGTCCCGTACCAGGTTCATCCCGGTGATCGATGCGCAGCGGCGGATCGACATGGAGCCACGAGGCCTGATGCGTTGGTAGCGCCGCTCTTGAGCGGATGATGCGGAAGCGCAACGTGGGGTTCCTGGCGAACCTCCGACACGGCCTGGAGAGAGTGACTGGATCAGCGACCGCTGGACGCCACTCGGTCTCGAAGTCCACACGCTCGTTCTTGCCCCCCAACCATGGCCAGAGCCTTACGACGGTGATCCTCCTGTAGGCTTGTCGGCCAATGAGCCGCCAAACCGACACGCCGGTGTCGCTCGTCGTGCCGTTATTCGATGAGTCGGCTCGCCTCGATCGGTGTCTCCCCGCGATCCTCGACTTCGTCGCGGCTCAGGCGCCGGGAAGCGAGCTGATCCTGGTGGACGACGGCAGCGCCGACGGGACGGCAACCATCGTGGAGCAGATCTTGGAGAAGCACCCCGGCGTGTCTGCACGCTTGCTCCGCCGACCACACCTGGGGAAGGGAGGCGCGCTCAAAGCCGGGCTTCTCGCCGCGACGGCGCCGGTCGCCGGCTTCTGCGACCTCGATCTTTCGACACCGCTCGAGGACGTCGAGGTCATCCTCGAGACAGCGGAAAAGGGCCGCCACATCCTTGCGATCGGCTCGCGGGAGCTCCCCTCGTCGGAGATGATGCGGCGGCAGGGACCCGTCCGCCAGCTGCTCGGGCGTGCGTACAACCGCGCCGTCCAACTCACGGTTGCCCCGGGGATCCTCGATACCCAGTGCGGTGCGAAAGCGGCGGCTCGCGAAACGTGGGTGGAGATCCTGAGCCACAGCGCCGAGACAGGATTCGCGTGGGACGTCGAGATCGTCGGGCTGGCGCGTCGCCTGCGGATACCGGTCGAAGAGGTCGGTGTGCGCTGGAGTCACGATCCCCGATCCCGCGTGAGCGTCGGACGAGACGGCATCAGGATGCTGCAGGCGCTCCCGCGGATCCGCCACGCGATGGCAGCGGTGCCGGTCCCCAAGACCGTCACCGGCGTCTTCGACGAGAAGAACGTCGAGGCGCTGGCGGCCGTCGACGCAGACCACTGGTGGTTCCGTTGCAAGGCGTCATTCGTCTCCTGGGCCTTGGGGCGAGAGGGGGCACCTCACGACGCATGGCTCGTCGACCTCGGTGCCGGCGCCGGTGGCGTGACGGCGATGCTGGGATGGCGCCGCGATCGGGTCCTGGCCGTCGAGGGTTCGGAGGATCTCGCCGCCATCGCCGCGAGCCGCCATGCGCTTCCGGTTCTCGTCACGGACATCCGCTCCGCGGGGATCGCCGACGGCGCCGCGGGGGCGGTGTGCCTGCTCGACGTGATCGAGCATATGCCCGATCCCGAGCGCGCGCTCGCCGAGGCGCGCCGGATGCTGGCGCCCGGGGGCGTGTTGGTCGTCACCGTCCCGGCGCACCAGTGGCTGTGGAGTGGCGCCGACGACTTCCTGGGCCACGTGCGCAGGTACGGGCGGCCGGACCTCCGACGCGCCCTGCGAGACGCCGGGTTCAAGCCGACCCTCGTCACGCACATCTTCAGCTGGCTCGTCGTCCCCGCGTGGGTCACACGACAGATCGCCTCCGACCCGCGCCGTCAGTTGGGGCTCGACCGCACCTCCGGGCTCGTCGACGCGGCGGCACTGATCCTGCAACGCGTTGAGCGGTTGATCCTTCGCTGGTTCCGGCTGCCCGTTGGGACGACGATCCTCGCGGTGGCGCGTGCAGGATCCCCCATGGCAACACGAGAGGACGAACGGGCATGGCCCGAGGCGCGAGCCGGCCGAACGGCCGTGGAGGGGAGCGGCTCTGCTGCGCCGGTCGTGTCGCCGGCGGCTGCGTCAGCCGACCAGCACGACGAACGACGGGTCGGGTAGCCGGCCGCGCTCACGCTTCATCCCGACGACCCGGGGGTCGGCGCGTGTGCCCCTGGTGCGGCATCGAAGACCGCTCTCTGGATGAGGCCGAACCTCTGCCGGATGCCGTAAGCCCATCTCGCTGAATCAAGACCCCGGACCCCGAACAGATCCCTCGGAACGAGGAGCGAGCGCGTGAACGATCGCTCGCGGAGGCGCGCTCCGATCGCCGCCGTGACGATATCCGTCCTCGAGCGCCACTCATGATCGCCTTCGGGCATCTTCATGTGGAGCAGTTCGGCGAGATGCAGTACCGGCCCCCACGCCGGGTTCGCGGTTACCAGCACCAACACACCTCTGTCCGTGAGCATGCCTGCCATCGCCCGCATGCACACTTCAAGGTCCGGTACGTGCTCGGCAACGTCTGCGGCCACGACGTAGTCGAACCGTTCGTCGATGGGGCCCTTCATCAGGTCGTGCACCAGGAATCGAAGGCCCGGATGCTTCAGCGACGCGAGTTCGATCATGGCGGGACTGATATCGATGCCGACGCCTTCTGCAGGATCCAGCGATGCCAAGATGTCGCCGGTGGCGCAGCCGACCTCAAGAACACGGCTCCCCGCGGGGACCACCTCCGCGAGGCTCGCCTTCAAGGCCGAGTAGTAGTGATGGGCCTTCGCCTTCCAGCGATCGTAGTCGGGCGCCACACCGTCGAAGTGTTCCCCCACGCCGTCCGAGTTCATCGGAAACGGAGCCTCCGGGCGCCGACGACGGCCATCCGAGCGAGCAGGAGCCCATGGCGCCAGCGATCGATGTTCGTCGTGCCGTACGTGCGCTCCCGGTAGCGGACGGGGACCTCACGGATCTTCAGACCGAGGTTGGCGGCTCCGAACAAGAGATCGAAGTCACCGAACGGATCGAAGTCTCCGAAGCTTCGGCGGTTGTCAGCGATCCGCCGATAGTCACTCGCCCACAACGCCTTGGAACCGCACAGGGTATCCGTGACACGTTCATCCAAGATCCAGCTGAAGATCAAACTGAACAGCTTGTTCCCTGCGAGGTTGGCCAGGCGCATCGCGTCCTGTTCCATCGGGTAAACCAGCCGACTGCCGTTGATGAACTCTCCTTTCTCCTCCACCAGCGCGGTCCAGAACTTCGGGAGCTCCTCAGGTGCGACGGTCATATCCGCATCGAGGATCATCAACACGTCCCCCGAGGCCATCTCGAAACCTTTGCGAACGGCATCGCCTTTCCCGGTCCCGTCTTGATGAACGAGCTTCAGATCCGACTCCGGGTGGTCGTCGATCACCCGCTGGATCTCTTGGGCGGTTCCATCCGTGGAGTGCCCCTCCACGAAGATCACCTCCGTGTGTTGCCCGAGCCGTGGGAGGCGCTCAACGATGCCTCGGATGTTCCCTCGTTCGTTCCGCGTCGGGACGATCACCGAGCAGGTCGGGTCCGCCGTCCGCCCGTGAGGGTTCATCCTCCGCGGCCTGGCCGTCACGTAGGAGACGATCCCCAGCCGCCTGAACAGAGGCAGGACGCTGAGCGTCGTGTTGACGGGTGACGTAAGCCACGCCGGTCCGACGGGAAGCGGCATCCGGTAGCCCGACGTCACCACTTCGAGATCGGCGAGCTCGGCCAGGTTCGCAAGATCGAGCCTGGACAACCAGTTCTGTAGAGGCTGCCGCGACTTCAGCCCGCTGCGCTCGGCGAGTTTCAATAACGGCTCCCAGGCGAAGTTGTAGTAAGCCACGACCACCCGTGTCGACGGGCTCACCACGCGCGACAGGCTCCGGAAGAACTCCAGAACGTCGATGAGGTACCCGACGACGTTGCTGGCGATGATGTAGTCGAACGTGCCCGATACGGGAAGTTGCTCGATATCCGCACATATGAATCGCAGGTTCGGATTGCGCGAGCGCGCACGGGCCAGGGTCGTTTCGGAGAGGTCCACCCCGATACCGACCGACGGCTTGAGTGACGCGAGCAGCGTCCCGTCGCCGCACCCGAGATCGAGAACCGAGGCTCCCGGCGACACCTGACTTCGGATGAAGCGGTACAGGTCGTCGTAGTAGTAGCGGTATCGGGCTCTCGCGCTCGCCGCGCTCGCTCCGGATCCATCGAAGTGCGATCGAACTTCACGTCGTGCCGGTTCGTCCAGCATCCTGGACGCGTCGGTGGTCACGATAGGTTCAGCCGGCCGGTCGTTCACAAGCCTGGAATAATAGGGCGTTCTCACGGGAGGTCATGTGAGCCAGAAGCGAGCCCTTATCACTGGGATCACCGGCCAAGACGGTTCGTACCTCGCTGAGTTGCTGCTCTCCAAAGGCTACGAGGTCCACGGCATCATCCGTCGTTCCAGCTCATTCAACACGGGGCGGCTCGACCACCTGTACCGCGATCCGCACGAACGAGGAAGCCGGCTGTTCCTCCACTACGGGGACCTGATCGACTCAAGCGTCCTCTCCAGGATCGTTCGCGAGTTCGCGCCGGACGAGGTGTACCACCTCGGAGCCCAATCGCACGTACGCGTTTCGTTCGATATCCCGGAGTACACGGGTAACGTCACAGCACTTGGGACCACGCGCTTGCTCGAGGCCATCCGCGAAGAGGGAGTGCCGGCGCGCTTCTATCAGGCATCGTCGTCCGAGATGTTCGGGATGAACCCCGACGTGCCGACCTCAGAGCGGAGCCCCTTCCTCCCAGCTTCCCCCTACGCCGCCGCCAAGGTCTATGGGTACTGGATGGCCGTGAACTACCGCGAGGCCTACGGGATGTTCTGCTCCAACGGCATCCTGTTCAACCACGAGAGCGAACGTCGCGGCGAGACCTTCGTCACCCGCAAGATCGTCAGAGGACTCGCTCAGATACTTGTGGGAGAGGCCGACACCATCTATCTCGGCCGGCTCGACACAAGAAGAGACTGGGGACACGCCGCAGACTACGTGGAAGCGATGTGGCTGATGCTGCAGGCAGACGAACCAGACGATTACGTGATTGCCACCGGCGAAGCTCACTCGGTGAAAGATTTCCTCGACGAGGCGTTCGGTTACGTGGGTCTCGACTGGGAACCCTACGTTCAGCAGGATCCCAGGTACTTCCGTCCGATCGACCCCCCGATCCTGGTAGGCGATGCTTCCAAGGCCCGAGATCGTCTCGGCTGGGAGCCGCGAGTCTCCTTCACGGAGCTCGTTCACTCGATGGTCGAGGCGGAGCTTGCAGCGGCCGGCGTCGCGCGACCAGCCCCGAACGACCCGGTCACGCGGCCATGAGCGGCTTCTGGTCCGGCCGAGCCGTTACGGTGACGGGCGGATCAGGCTTCCTCGGCTCGCATGTCGTTGAGCGGCTCGAAGCCGCCGGCGCATCGGTGTTCGTGCCCAGAAGCGTCGATTACGATCTGAGACGAGAGGAGCGGGTGCGAGCGATGTACGCGGACGCCCGACCCGAGATCGTGGTGCACCTCGCCGCCCACGTCGGCGGGATCGGAGCGAACCAAGCCGCTCCCGGCACCTTCTTCTACGACAACTTGCAGATGGGTGCTTTGTTGATCGAGCACGCTCACTCATCAGGGGTGGCGAAGTTCGTGTGCATCGGAACCGTGTGTTCGTACCCCAAGTACACATCGGTCCCGTTTCACGAGGAGGACCTGTGGTCGGGATACCCCGAGGAGACCAACGCGCCATACGGGATCGCCAAGAAGGCGCTGCTCGTGCAGCTTCAGGCCTACCGCCAGGAGTTCGGCCTGCGAAGCATCTACCTCATCCCAGTGAACCTCTTCGGGCCGCGTGACAACTTCGATCTCCAAACGTCTCACGTGATCCCCGCTCTGATCCGCAAGTGCGTCGACGCGGTCGAGCGGGGGAACGATTCGGTCGCAGTGTGGGGATCGGGGACACCGACCCGCGAATTCCTCTACGTCGAGGACGCCGCGGACGCCATCCTCGCGGGCACGGAACGTTTCGAAGGAAGCAGCCCAGTGAACCTGGGAACAGGCACGGAGATCTCGATCCGAGATCTCGCGAGCCTCATCGCGCGCCTCACCGACTTCAACGGCAGGTTCGAGTGGGACACGACCAAACCGGATGGACAGCCTCGTCGCGCCCTGGACGTCTCGCGCGCTGAGGCAGAGTTCGGTTGGAGGGCGCAGATGCCGTTCGAGGAGGGGCTCCGCAGGACGATCGCGTGGTACCAGGGCAGCACGTCCCGTATGCCATCGGCGATCGGTAGATGAGAGGGGTCGTGGATGAGAGGCCGATCAGGTCGAGCTAGCGTTCCATGAGGGCAGCCACGCGCCAACGCCGTCCCCAGCCGACCGATCACTCCCAACCACGTCGACACGAGCGATTCCTACCGGTCGCGGTCGCGGTCTCCGGACCGGTGCTGATCCTGGGTGCGGTCATCACCGTCTACCACGGCTACGTGTTCCACGATGTCCTCACGTCTCGACACGTCGACATGCTCCCCTTCTACCTGCCGAACTACTGCTTCCTCGGCGAGACGCTCCGCGCCGGACACATCGCGCTGTGGAACCCCTACACGTTGAGCGGCACCCCTTTCGCCGCCGATCCGCTCTCTGGCTGGATGAACCTGCCGGCGATGCTCACGTTCGCCGCGCTCCCATGCGGGACCGCGATGCGCGTCTTCATCGTGCTGCAGCCGGTCATCGCCGGCCTCGGGATGTACTGGTTCCTTCGCGGTGAGACGCTCTCTCGGATCGCCGCGACGGTGGGCGGGCTCGTCCTCGCGCTCTCGATCGCGGGATCCCTTTCGGGGATCACGCTATCGTTCGCAGGCATCCTCGCCTGGATGCCGATCATGCTCGGCGCCGAGTCCCGGTGCCTCCGCGCGAGGACGTGGCCGAGGCGGCTCGCATGGTGCGTGCTCACCGCGCTCGCGTGGGGTCAGGTCGTCGCCTCGTTCCTCACGACCGGAATCATCCTCGGCACCCTCGCGCTCGTCGCGTTTGGGATCGCAGTGACCGTCTCCGAGGTCCGCGGAGGCACCCTGTCGCGAGCCGGGGCCCTGACGCTCGGAGCGATCGTGAGTATCTCGCTTCCTACGATCAACCTGGCCTACCTGCTGCCCCGGCTCGCCTACCTTCCCCGAACGAGTCTCTCCCTCGGGTACGAGCAATTGCGGGAGCTCGCAGATCGCTATTCCCATGTCCCGTTAACGAACCTGCCACCTGAGCCGCACCCAGGCGTGGCCGCGTGGCCGCTCAACCTGATGGCGCCCCCGGGCGCGTACATCGGAGCGACCGCGGTCGTGCTCGCCTTCGCAGTTTGGGGCTCCAAGAGGCTACGGCTGCCCGTCGCCGCGCTCGCCGCGTTCGGAGCGCTCGGCTACCTCCTCACCCTTCCCGGCGTCCCTGAATCCCTCGGGCGACTGGTCGGCTCACGGGCGGGGTCCATCTTGGTCCACAACGGTGGACGGGACCTGTTCGCCGTGATCTTCGCGCTGAGTGCGTCGGCCGGATTCGGGATGCAGTCCTGGTTGGAAACGAGCTCGGTCCGACGCCGCTCGATCCTGTTGGTTCCCGGCGTTGCGGTGCTCGCGGTCCTGCCTTTCGTTCAGGGGATCGACATCTCGCACCTGCTCCTCCCGCTGATCGCGGGAGCGGCGGCCTTGGCCCTGTTGATCGCAGCAGGGCCACGGACGGCGCTCGCGGTCGTGGTTCCCTTACTCGTAGCGGTCGAGCTCGGCGCGAACGCATTCCTGGGGCAAGCGTCGCTCGCCACGCTGAAGATCTCGGCCGGTCACCCGTACGTGCTGTACCCGCAGCGCTCCCCCAACGTCGACGCGGCCGCCTACATCCGTCCAACCTCGTTGGTCACCGCTCTGCGCGCACCTGGCTCCGGTCGATATATCAGTTTCGATCCTACGATCGTGACGTATCGCGGGTACCTCGGTCGGCAGGATCCCGCAAGCTGGGGTCTCCTGGCGAACCAGCGGGGAGTGCTCTTCCACGTCGAGGACGCCGACGGCTACAACTCGATGCAGCTCCTCCGGTACTGGTCGTTCGTTCGAGCCGTCACATCCCGGCCGCTCAATTACAACGTCGCGGCCTTTCAGGACCCCAAGCCTGTGGCGCTCGACCTCCTCCAGGTGAACGGTCTGATCGTTCGCTCCGCCGATCCTCCCCTACTGCCGCTGCCCTCCCGGCCGATCGCTGCAGAAGGTGGCTGGCAGCTGGACCGCCTCGAGAAGCCATTCGCACGGGTCTCGGTCCTCCCCTCGTGGCGTGTTGTCTCCACGGAAGATCAAGCGCTGCAAGCCGTCACTGCGCCGGGGTTCGACCCGAGCTCGACCGCGATCCTCGAGCGATCTCCCGAGTTGAGCCCATCCGACCTGCATGCAGCGACGGCTGGTTCGGCGGCGTACGAACCCCTCGGGCTTCAGTCGGCCCGGATCTCGGTGACGACGCCTTCCCCGGCGATCGTGCTCGTCCGCACGCCGTACGATCAGAACTGGCACGCGTCGGTGGATGGGCAACCTGCTCCGCTGTTGGCGGCCGATTACGTCGTTCAGGGCGTCCCCGTCGGGGCGGGGAGCCATACGATCCTCCTCTCGTATCGGGACCCGACGATCGGACTTGGCCTCGCAGGGTCGGTCGCTGGGACTGGATCGTTCTTCGGTGTCGCGATCCTGCTGGCGATCCGGAGCCGGCGCGTCCGTCGCCCGCCTCCGTCCGCTGACCATCCGCTGGAGACCAGTCCAGCAGACGGAGAAGGCGAGATAGGGATCTCCGTCTAGGGTCGAAGACACCTTTCGGCTTCAACGGAGCCCAGGTCCGTTACGACTGGCCGACCCCGCGGATCGTGTAGATGTCTCCAGGGCCCGAACAACCGCGTCGCGTGAAGTACAGATCGGTGCGCTCATCGGCCGTGTCCGAGGCTACGGACAACTCGGAGGCTCCAACCCCGCGCGTGAGCAACGTCAGGATCGTCTGTGATCCACCCAGGTCAGACAGCGGGACTCGACGGATGGTGACGTACCCCCCACACGTACTGCTCGAAAGCGAGAAGTAGACGTAGCCGCCTGTTTCGTCGATCGCCGGACCCGTCGCGACGTACCCGGATGGGACCGGGATCTTCGTTCGCGTCGCCGTCCCGATATCGTAAACGTACGAAACGGTGCCCGACCTGGTCGACAGCGAGAACGAAGCGGACGTCTCCCCGACCGAGCCCGGCAGAACCCTGACGAGAGCGGACCGCCAACGACCCAGCTTCAAGGTCGTCCGCGCGGTCCGGTCATACAGAAGCAGGTCCGTGTACCTCACACCGTTCAGTGGATGGTTCCGGTCGAACAAGACGTACCCCTTCGAAACGAGGCCCCTTCGCTCGTTCCACGCAGTGTTCACGCCGGGTACCTTGCGACGTACCTTCGTATCCAAGTTGAAGAAGAAGAGGTCCGATCCCGCAGGTTGGTACTGGGTGTAGATGGTGATGTCCTTCCCCGGGACGAGGTTGCCGGAGCCGCCCGCGGTGCCGGTCGGGTTCAGACGGAGCCGTTCGTGCGTACCCAGGTTGACCGCGTACGCGTTGTAACGGCTGGGATCGACGACCGAGTTGGCCGTCCAGGTCGCCCACGTACCGTTCCCGAAAGCCGACCTCTGATCCGCCGGACCGCCGAGCAGCCGCGCGGGCGGCGGTAGCGCCGGTCCGGGTGGTGGTGACTTGCAGAGGGAAACCGCCTCACCGGACAAGCGGTTGTAGGCCGTCACGTCGCCTGGATCGATCGGATCCGTAGCCAGGTTGTCCATCTCGTACTGGTCGAGGGCCTCGTTATACAGCTCCTCGAAGCCGTCCGAATATCGCGCGTACATCCAGTTCTTCTCTCGCGCTCCGCAATAGGAGAGGGAATCGCCCCCGTGCTCGAGGACGAACGCGTTACGGGGCGGATCACTTCCCCAATCGAGCCCGTCGACCGAGTTGCTGAGGGGCACGCCGGCAGCGGCTTCGAGGGTCGGGCGCAGGTCGACGTTCAACGTGAGGTCATCCGGCGCCCACGACGCCGGCAAGGTGAACGACCCATCGAGCGAGGGCAGGATCATCGGGATTCGGATGCTCTCGTTGTAGGGGACCAGCTTCCCCACCCACCGGTGCTCACCCCAGAGCATCCCGTTGTCCGACATGTACACGACGATCGTGTTCGGGGGCAGCACGTCGAGCAGACTGCCCACCGCTCGATCGACGCCGTACGTGGACTCGAGTTGACGCTGATGGAAGGCGCTCGGATCCTGCGGCTGCTGCCGGAGGATGTAGCCGGGCTTCCCCGCCCCGGTCGGATCCTGAGCGACGTTGTACGAGGGAGGTGTTGGTAGCGGCACAGAAGCGAAGCGGCCGACGTCCGTCGGATCGGGGATGGCGGGCGCGTGAGGGGCCGTGAACGCGTAGTAGAGGAAGAACGGCTCTCCCGCGGCCTTGGCGCCTTGAACGAACGAGACGGCTTGACTGCTGAGCACCCGCGTCGCGTAGTCACTCGGCTGGGAGCCGTATTGGAGGTGGACCCCATCGCTTTGCGCGACGTAGTTGTAGAAGACTCCTGTGTTCACCGCGAACCATCGATCCCATCCCGGGGGGATGTAGTCCTCTATCCCCGCGTTGTACCCGTTCAGGTACTTGCCGATCATCGCCGTTTGGTAGCCGGCGCTGCGGAAGTCGGTCGCGATCGTGTGCGTGTCGTCGAACGAAGCGAAGCCACCGTACGGTGGGACGTTGGCATACACGCCCGTCGTGTGCGAATAGCGACCGGTGAGCGTCGATGTTCGACTCGGACAACAGAGCGGATCCGGAACGAACGCGTCGGTGAAAGCGGTGCTCACCGAGTCAGGGAAGAGCGGGCCCGTGTTGACGAGGTTGTCCCAGATGTTCGGCGTGAGCGTCGGAGTGATCGTGTCCCATCGCTGGTCATCCGACATCAGGATCACGACGTTGGGACGTGACGCCGCGGTAGCAGCCAGTGGAACGACCGTCGCCAGCCCCAGGATCGACATCGCGACAGAGACCAGAGCGGTTCGACGCTTCACCGTGAGCCCCCTCGGGCGTGTTGCTCGGGGATATCGCTGGGGATATCGCTCGGGGATGTTGCTCGACCATACCCCACGTCAACCGTTGTGGCGGGACGACCTAGTTGAACCATCTGGCGGAGCGGGACGGAACTGATCTCTATCGTTCACCCGTGGGACGGGCGCCGCCCGAGGGTCGGTACGATAAGAGACCCTGGAACCGGGAGGCGATCGCTATGGGCATGCTCCTGATCCTGCTTGGTGTGGCAGCAGCCGGCCTCGTGGCCGACTACGTCGTGGAGAACGATCTCACCACGGCGCCCAGCCAGGCGGTGAGTCTCTTCGGCGGTTCATTCAGTCTCTCGCAGCCCGAACTTGTGCTGGGAGCGGCCGTCCTCGGAGCTCTCGCTGTCGTCTTGGTGATGCTCGGGGTGGGTCTCCTCCGGGGTAGCTGGGGCCGGCGAAGGGCCTTGAAGCGACAGATCTCGGATCTTCGACTCGAGAACACCGACCTCCGGTCGAAGGTGCACCTCGGGACCTCCCTAGGAATGGGAACGAGGCAGGAACGACCGGCCGATGCCGGCGAGGAGACTGGAAGCTCCGAGTCCTGATGGATCGACGCCGGCGCCGGCGTCGTCGTCATCCCCTGGCCACGAGGAACCGGCGAACGTGCGCGGTGAATGCGTCTTGCTGTTCCATGTTGCTCACGTGGCCGGCGGCCGGAATGATCCGGAGTTCCGCGTCGGGGATGGCATCGCGGAATCGCTCGGCGACATCGATCGGGCTCCGGTGATCCTCCTCACCCCAGAGGAGGAGCGTTGGTACATGGATCGCCGGTAGCAGCGACGTCGTGTCGTTCTCGGCGAGCGACCTCGCCATCAGACGGAACCCAAGCGGATGGAAGTCGGAGACGATGGCCGACATCGCCGTAGTGAGTTCGGCCGACGCAGCTTCGGTGAAGAACTCCATCGGCACCCACCGAGCGACGAGCTCCGCGGGAGCCAGCTCGCTTTCCGAGAGACATCTGGCGAGCCTTCTCTCGACCACATCCGGTGGAAGCGAGCCCTTCCAGCCGGCGTACGTATCCGACAAGACGAGGCTTCTGACACGGGATGGACAGAGACCGTAGAACCCCTGCGCGACGAGGCCTCCCCATGACAGGCCCACGATGTGCGCTTCCTCGACCGCGAGGGCGTCAAGCGATCTCCCGAGGTCGTCGGCCCAATCACTGATCGTGAAGGGATCCGGTGGATCGTCAGACGCGCCGGCCCCGGCCGCATCCCACGCTACGACCCTGAAGGCATCCGAGAGATCGTGGAGCTGCGGGTCCCATGCGCGCGAATCGCAGAGGAAACCGTGGAGGAGGACGACGGCGGGCCCCTCACCCTCGTCGCGATAGGCGATGGAACGGCCGTCCAACTGGATCTGATGCATGGACGGTCCTTTCACAAGAGGGCCTCGATGAGGCCGGCCGCAACGCCAGGAGGGTCCGTCATCCCCAACCGAGCCGCGTGCCCAGTGGCCTTCTCACGCATCCCGTCGTCTTCGAGAACGCGAACCACAGCATCCCCGATCGCCTCTGCCGAGGCTCCTTCGCGGGGCACGACCGCGGCGACGCCAAGGGCAGCAGCGCGTGCCGCGACTCCGGGCTGATCGCGTCCCCACGGGACCAGCACCATCGGGCATCCGTACCAGAGTGCCTTCATGACCGATCCGTGCCCGGCATGACTCACGAGCAACGCGGCCCGCTCCAGGACGGCCGAGTGCGAGATCACCTGCTCGACACGCGCGTTGGGCGGGACGACCGAGAGCTCGGCCGGGGTGTGGTCGGGACCCAACGTGAGAAGGACACGAACCGGCCGATCGCTCAGCGCGTCCAAGGCTGCCTGAGCGATCGGTAGGTCGTCCTGCTCCTGGGAGCTGATCGAAACGAGGACCCACGGGTTCCCCGGCTCGTCGAGATAGGAGGGCCGTTCACTCGGCGGTTCCCAGATACCGAGCGGGCCGACGTACCGATGTCCCTCGGGAAGCCGTTCGAACGAAAGGTCGAAGACGGGGTCGGTCGCATGCAGCACCAGGTCGGGTGATCCCAGGAGGGACGCATACCTCGTCACCAACGGAAGAGCCCGAGGGCCGAAGTCCGACGCGACCGGCCGGGGTGGGTCCGGTCCGATGTAGAACGTGCTGTTGACGACGACCCACGGACAGGATGGCTCGGCGTCGTGGAGCACCTCGACGCCGAACAACGATGTCATCAGAGCATCCGGACGATGGGTCCCGACCGCCCGGGCGACCGGACCTGCGACGTCGTCGGCCCAGGTCGCCATCCGATCTTGCACGATCGGCCCCGCTGCGGCCAGATCGCCATCGGACGCCGCCATCGCGTCTCGTATCGCGCCACCGAGCGTAGGGCCGAGATCCAGCTCGGGAGGAAGGACCTCTGTCTTCACCTTCAGGCCGGCCAAGGATCGTTCGACCGAACGATCGCCGAGGACGATGAGTTCGTGGCCTCGGTCTCGGACGGCCGTGGCGGCGGACATGAGCGGTTGGAGGTCACCGCCGGCTCCGGCGGTCGCGACCACGAGGACTCGGCCCATCAGGACGAACGATAGCCCGCTGGTCCCCCGTTCTTCGATCGGGAGTTGCTCGGACCGCTTCTCTGGGATGAGATTTTGAGGATCTCCCGCACCGCTTCGAAGAACAGCTCCTCCGAATGGCGCCACCTCGGCAGCGTTGCCCCTCGCCGTCTCGCCCCGGCGGCGAGTCGCGCTCGCAGGCCGGCGTCCTTCGTGATGGCTTGCAGCGCCGAAGCGAGCCCGCGACGATCTCCTGGTTCCGGCATGAGCGCTTCACGTCCGTGCTCGGCGAGACGCGGCAGGTTCGCCGTCCGCCACCCGACCACCGGCAGACCCGCCGAGATCGCCTCCGCCCACGCCGTCCCGTATGCATCGACGAGAGAGCAGAGCGCGAAGACGTCAGCCGAGCGATACATCCGGCCGACCTCCCCGAAGGGAAGGGCTCCACGAACGACGACGCGCCGCGACAGATCGGGCGCCGATATCCGACGACGGACGCGCTCCGCGTAGCCTGGATCCACGTCGGTCCGTCCGACCAACCAGAGCGTCGCTGCGTTCTCCGGCAGCGGGGCGAAGGCGTTCAGGAGCTGGACGATGCCCTTGTTCGGCGTCCAGTTCGCGACACACAGGACCGCCACATCGCGTCCATGACGGAGCTCGAGTGGTGCCCCGTCGAACGGCACATCGCATCCCGGTGGTACCGAACGGATGCGCTCGTCTGGGACCCCCGATCGACGCAGGACGTCGACGAGACTCTCGCCAGCGGCGATGAAGCCGCTCGCGTGCGCATACGCGAGGTGGTCGAGCGCTCTCTGCCAAACAGCGCGCACCGGTCCGTGACCCACACCGCCCGGTGCCTGATGCAAGACCGCGATGACCGGCACGGGCGACCGACCGATCCACGGGGCCGCGAGGGCCGCGGCGAGGCTGTCGAGCAAGATACCGTCGGAGCGCTCCCACGCGGAGCGCCATGTCCGCGCCGCCGCCACGGTCGCGAGGGGCCACGCACGATCGGGTACCGAGCAGAACCCGATCGCTGCACCGTATCCGGGAGCGGCCCGAGCCATCTTGCGGTGGTAGCGGTAGCCACCGGTTTGCTGGTTCGGGTCGCCGAGCGTCACGAGCGAGAGCCGGAGGACGGGCTGCTCGATCGCACCAGCCGAGCGAGCGATCACGCCGGACTCAGAGTGGCGCACGGATGCCTCCGAACGCGTCCTCGGACTCCCAGACCCGAACGGCAAGGAACTCGGCGCCGTCGACCCTGAGGGGCGCCGCGAGACGACCATGGATCCATGCCGCGAGGACCTCCACGGTCACGACCGGCGCCGCGCAGACCTCGGCCAGGTCGCGGTCGCGCGCGCGATCGATCGACCCAGCGAGACAGGTCGTGAGGACGTCGAGATCACACACCATCCCCCGCTCATCAAGGCTCTCCCGCTCGGCCACGACCTCGACGCGGTAGTCGTGCGCGTGCAGCTCGTTCTCTGGCGGTGGTTGCAAGGGCATGCGGTGGAACGCGCGGAACCGCCCCGTGGCACCGACCTCGAACATCAGTACCTCAGCTCGACGTGCATGAGCCCGGCGTCTTCCCGATCGAGCGCCTCGTATGCCTCCGCTGCCTGATCGAACGCAACCTCATGGGTCGCCAGAAGCTTGAGCGGCAGCTCGCCCAACAGCGTGGTCGCGACCCTGCGGCGACGACGGACGTCCCACCGTTCCGCGAGATGCGCCGGGACCGTGGACACCTGCGTGCTCCGGATCTGGAGCCGGCGTCGATGGAACTCCCTTCCGAGCGGCAACGAGACGTCCTTCGTCCCGTACCAGCTGCACACGAGCACCTCACCCTCGTGGCAGAGGAGCTCGAGAGCGTGCGCCAGGGCGGGCGGGTATCCCGCCGCATCCACCACGAGCGGGACGCCCGCACCCCCCGTCACCTCCTCGACGACCGCGCCGATCTCGGAGACGTCGACCGCAGGAACCCCGAACAGGACCGCCGTCTCACGACGGTCCGAGCGCGGATCGACGCCGACCACCTCCGCACCCGCGCGATCGAGCAGCGCGGCGGTCAGGATCCCGACCGGACCGAGGCCCATGACCACCACCAACTCTTCCAGGCGCGGGCCAGCATCCAGAGCGACCTGCAGAGCCGTCTCGACGAGTGGGAAAAGCGTCGCGAGGCGACCTTCGATCTTGTCGATGATGATGGCGTCGCTCCCAGGAACGGTGAACAGGTCTTGGTGGGGGTGGAACGCGAAGACCGTCGCGCCTTCGGGAACGTCGTCCACGTAGGAGGTCAGGACCTCTCCCACGCAGCTATAGCCGAACGCGAACGGGTATTCGAAGCGACCGCTCAGCGAGGCGATCGTCTCGTCGCGGGCCGACGCGGCGTCGAGCTCACCCCGGTAGGCGAGGAGCTCGGTCCCGCCACTGATCCCCGACCAATGGGTACGGACGAGGAGCTCTCCATCACCCGGTGGGCCGACGTCCACGACGGAAGACGCGACCCGGCGCGGAGCAACGAACCGCAGGACGCGCCCCTTCATGGGTTGGCACCTACCCCGAGGTCACGCACGGCAATCGCGTGGCGGTTGAAAGTACGGCTTCACGGGAAAGGCGGCCGATACATGTCCTCAACGGCGATCGTCCCCACGGAGCTCGCGCAGCTGACGTTGCCCACTCCCTTCGGCGAATGGCCGACCCGCGCCTTCGATCAGGAGGGGTCCGTCCACCTGTGTCTGTGCCGGGGAGCGGTTGGGGACGGCGAGGACATCCTGGTCCGTCTCCATTCGGAATGCCTGACCGGTGACGCGCTCGGATCGCTCCGATGCGACTGCGGCGTGCAGCTTCGGCAGGCACAACGCGCGATCGCCGCGGAGGGTCGCGGCGTCCTCGTGTATTCCACAGGCCACGAGGGGCGAGGGATCGGTCTCGCGAACAAGCTGCGTGCATACGTCCTTCAGGATGGCGGTCTCGACACGCTGCAGGCGAATCAGCGACTTGGGCTCCCGGTCGATCGTCGCACGTTCACCGATGCGGCCGCATGCTTGCGGGCACTTGGTGTCCGGTCTGTCCGCCTGATGTCCAACAACCCGGACAAGGCGCGCGCCCTGGTAGGTGCCGGCATCCGCGTGCTTCGCGTGGTGGGGATGCCCACTGCGTCGCACACTCGCAACGTTCGGTACTTGACGGCGAAGCAGGACCTCCTGGGCCATACCTTGCCGATGGGCACGCCTCTCTCCGACGAGGTGAGCCCCCCGCCCAACACCGGAGCGCTTCTGGGGAGCGTGCGTCCAACACGGTCGAAGCCCTACGTCGTCGTCAAATACGCGCAGACGCTCGATGGCAGGATCGCCACATCGAGCGGAGACTCTCGGTGGATCAGCGGCGAGGAGGAGCGCCGTGTCTCGCACGCGCTCCGCGCGTCGTGCGACGCGGTCGTGGTGGGCATCGGGACGATCCTTCGCGACGATCCTCAGCTCACGGTCCGGATGGTCCCCGGGTCTTCGCCGATCCGTGTCGTGCTCGATTCGAGGCTGAGGATCCCCGGCGGCTCACTCGTGCTTGCCGACGACGCCGCCACGACGATCGTCACGACCGATCGGTCGTCGGCCGAGCGGCGCGACGTCCTCCGTCGACGTGGTGTGTCGGTCATCGTCGTGCCTTCCGGGCCGCGCGGCGTCGATCTCGGCGCAGCGCTCCACGCCCTCCGTGAACAGGGGATCCGATCGGCGCTGGTGGAGGGTGGGAGCAGCGTCATCACGTCTTTCCTGTCTCGCAACCTCGCCGACCGCCTCGTCGTGAGCATCGCCCCGCGGGTGCTCGGGAGCGGCACGGATGCCGTCAGGGATCTCGGGGTTCACGAGGTGTCGCAGTCGATCCGGATCGAACGTCGAGCCGTTCACCTGGTCGGGGAGGATGTGCTCATCGCCGGCGACGTTGGGCGCTCGAAGCGGTGACACTGCCGGGAACTACGCGCCCGACATCTTCCGCCATACGGTGGGCAGGGCATCGAGAACGATGTCGAGCTCGCGGGCCATCGCGTCGACCCGCGCCGGTCCGTCCTCCAGCATGCCCCGCTTGGCGGCGTCCTCGAGCTCGCGGCTGCGGCCGGCGAGTCCGCGGGCGCCGAACGTCGCGGCGTTGGACTTCAGCGTGTGGGCGGCTCGCCGAACCTCCTCCGCGTCGTCGGCGTCGAGGCCGGCGCGGGCGGCAGCGATGAGGTCCGGGGTGTCGGCTACGAACTGCTCGATCAGCTCCGAGACGAACCCCGCGTCGCCTCCCGTACCGTCTGCGAGCCGCGCCAGGACCGCTTCATCGATCGAACCGTCGGTCTGCGCGTCCGCCACCGGGCTGCTGTTCCCCGACCCGCGTCGAGGCGTCCGCTTGATCGCCGCGACCAGCTCGTCGACCCGGATCGGCTTCGCAACGTAGTCGTTCATCCCCGCCTCGAGGCATCGTTCGCGGTCACCGCTCATAGCTTCGGCCGTCATCGCGATGATCCAGGGCCGCTCGCCATCGGGCCAGCGCTCGAGGATCTGACGCGTCGCCTCGAGCCCATCCATCTCCGGCATCTGCACGTCCGAGAGCAACAGGTCGTAGGTCTGGCGCTCGAGCGCCTCGAGCACTTCCAGGCCATTCGCCACGATGTCCGCTCGGTATCCGAGCTTCTCCAACAGACGGATCGCGAGCTTCTGGTTCACGACGTTGTCTTCTGCGAGGAGGATCCGGAGCGGGTGCCGGGATGCGAGGCCCTCATCGAGCGCGCTCGCCGCCCCTTCGCCGGCGTCCTCGTCCGTGGTTCCGAGGACCGTCGCGACCGCGGCATGCAACGGGGAAGCTTTGATCGGCTTCGTCACGACCGCCCCGATACCGGACGAAGGCCATCGAGGATCTGCCGCCACGTCGTGCTGACTCACCGACGACGCCAAGACCATCGGCAGGCCCGGCATCCGCTGGTTGATAGCCGCGGCCAGGTCGAGTCCGTCCATCCCCGGCATCAGCATGTCGAGCACCGCGAGATCGACCCGCCCGCTCTCGAGGGCCGCGAGCGCCTGGTCGGCGCCGGGGGCGACGACGATCTGCATCCCCCACGCTCCGAGGATGGCGGTCATCAGGCGGCGGTTCGTCTCGTTGTCGTCGACCACCAGGGCGCGACGATCGGCGAACGACCCGTCCCGGCGGAGCGCGGTCGGCGTCATCTCGGTCGCCCCCGCCTCGATCGTGACGTGGAACATGCTGCCCTGGCCGGGCACGCCGGCGCTCTCCACCCAGATCGTGCCGCCCATGAGCTCGGCGAGGCGCCTGCTGATGGCGAGCCCCAGACCGGTGCCGCCGTAGCGCCGGCTGGTCGAGACGTCCGCTTGGCTGAAGGACTCGAAGAGCCGGTCCGCGCGATCGGTGGGGATCCCGATGCCCGTGTCCCGCACGGTGAGGTGGTAGCCGATGGTGCCGGGTCGCTCGGACGAGCCGGCGGCAGCCGTGACGACGATCTCACCGGTCTCGGTGAACTTCACGGCGTTGTTGAGCAGATTGAGCAGGATCTGGCGGAGGCGACTGACGTCCCCCACGGCCGTCTCGGGCGTCCCGGGCTCCATGTCGTACGCGACCTCGAGCCCCTTCCTGGCGGCAACGGGCCCGATCAGGTCCACGACGGACTCGATACACGCGCGGAGATCGAACGGCGCCCGCTCGAGTTCCATCCGTCCCGCCTCGATCTTCGAGAAGTCGAGGATGTCGTTGATGATCGCGAGCAAGGCCTCACCGCTGTTCGCGACCGTTGCCGCATAGTCGCGCTGCTCTGCATCGAGCGAGGTTTCGAGCAGGAGGCCGCTCATCCCGATGATCGCGTTCATCGGCGTCCGGATCTCATGGCTGGTCGCGGCCAGGAATGCGCTCTTGGCTTCGTTCGCCTCCTCAGCGACGTGACGCGCGTCCTGAGCCTCCCGGAGCAGCCGCGCGTTCTCGATCGCGATCGCCGCCTGATGGGACAGGCCGACGAGGAAGCTCAGGTCCGCGTCCGTGAACCGGTCGCTGGGACCGGACCGCCAGACGGCCATCATGCCGATCACGTGCCCGCGGGCGAGCAGCGGGGCCGCCATCAGCCGTTCCTCGGGGTTGTCCTCCTCGCCGGGGATGGCCACCGCGCGCTCGTCGCCGGCGGTGTCGTTCACCGCCTCTGCCACTGCCCGGTTGGCCAGGTCGCCGATGATGCCTTCGCCGAGTCGGATCGTGTCGGCCAAGATGAGCTCCGCGAGATCCCCGAGCGCGACGATCGGCACGAACGTCCCGGGCTCCCGTTCGAGGAACACGGCGCTCGTTTCGGCCTCGAGGAGCTCGCGCGCCCGCTCGGTGATGCGGTTCAGGACGGCGTCGAGGTCGAGCATGCCGCCTACCTCGCGCCCCAGCTCGGCGAGGGCGGCCATCTCACTCGCCCTCCGCTGCGTCTCGCGGTACAGCCGCGCGTTCTGGATCGCTGCGCCGACGTTGGCGGCGATCGTCGACACGAGATGCGTGTCGCTCTCGGTGAATCGTCCCGCCTGCCTGATGCTTTGGACACTGATCACACCGATCGCACGACCCTCGCTGAGGATCGGCACACCCAAGTAGGAGAGCGCCGGGGTACCGACGATCTCGACACCCGCTTCCTCGAACGCCTCGGATCGGTTGAGGAGCAAGGGCTGTCGCTCGATCAGGACCCGGGACGTGAAACCCTCACCGAAGCGGATCGTGCGGCGGTCAAGGTCGCGCTCACCGTTCTCGTTGTAGTACTTGAACTCGATCAGATCGGTGGTCTCGTCGTGGAGGGCGACATAGACGATGTCGGCAGCGAAGACATCGCGGAGCTGGTCGCCCAGCCGCTCGATCAACGCGTCCAGATCCAGCTGGTCCGCGAACGCCTGACCAACGCTGTTGACGATCGAGAGTTCCGCGGCGCGCTGCCGTGTTTCCTCGAACAATCGGGCGTTCTCGAGCCCGACGCTCAAGCTGCCGGCGATCGTGGTCAACAGGCTCACGTCCGAGTCGCTGAACGCGTGTTCCCGATCGAGGTTGTGGAGCGAGATGACGCCCGTGCCCCGACTGCCGATCAGGAGGGGTACGAAGACGGAAGAGAGGGATGGCTCTCCCGCGATCGCGAGCGGGTTGCCCGCTTCAGCGCACCTCGCTTCCATGTCTTCGTTGACGACCACGGGCTCGCGTGTCTCGAGCGCGATCCGACGGAACCCCATGATCTCGACCGGGTGGTCGATCAATCGAACGCCACGCTCCAGCGAGTAGGGGAACCAGATCGAGTCGGTCTCGCGATCGACGACACCGATGTCGACGGTCTGCGCGTCGAAGATCTGCCCGATGCGGTCGCCCACGAGGTCGTACATCGCCTGCATCTCGAGGTTCTCGGCGAGGCCACGCTGCACGTCGTTGATGAGCGCCAACTCGGCGTTCCGCTGGCGGGTCTCCTCGAAGAGACGTGCGTTCTCGAGCGCGACGCTGAGGCTGCCCGCAAGCGTCATCAACAGCCTGACGTCGGCGTCACCGAACGCGTGCTCCCGGTCCAGGTTCTGGAGCGAGATCAGACCGATCGCGCGGTCGCCGACGAGGAGAGGAACGAAGACCGCCGACTTCGGGACCTCGCCAGACAACACGGCCGGCTGGCCGACCTCCGCGCTCTTAGCAACGAGATCCTCGTTGATCACGACCGGCTCGCGCGTCTCGATCGCGATGCGACGGTGGCCGATGAGCTCGATCGGCTCTTCGTGGAGGCGCGTTCCTCGTTCGATCACGTACGGGAACCGGACGAGCCCTGACGACCGGTCAAGGAGCGCGATGTCGACCACCTGAGCGTCGAAGATCTCCTGGATCCGGTCCCCGACCAGGTCGTACATCGCCTGGGCGTCGAGGTTCTCCGCGAGACCTCGCTGGACGTCATTGATGAGCGCCAGCTCGGCGTTGCGCTGGCGCGTCTCTTCGAACAGACGGGCGTTCTCGAGCGCGACGCTGAGACTGCCGGCCAGCGTGGTCAGCAGTCGGACGTCCGCCTCGCCGAACGCGTGCTCCCGGTCGAGGTTCTGGAGCGAGACCACGCCGGTCGCTTGGTCACCGACGACCAACGGGACGAAGAGGGATGACCGCGGCAGTTCCCCGACGATGAACCCCCCGCCGAACTCGGCGACGCGTTCTTCGAACCGTTCGTCGATGAGGAGGGGCTCGCGCGTCTCGAGCACGTGGGCGGTGGGCCCGGCCGTGAGTGGGGTCGGGTCGTCCGGTTGTCGCTCACCCCGCTCGATCCCGTAGGGGTAGCGGACAAGTCCGGCCTCGTGGTCAAGCACCGCGATGAAGATCGCCTGTGCGTCGAAGATCTCGTTGATCCGGTCGCCGACGAGGTCGTACATCGACTGCATGTCGAGGTTCTCCGCGAGCCCGCGCTGGACGTCGTTGATCAGCGCCAACTCGGCGTTCCGTTGCCGGGTCTCTTCGAAGAGGCGGGCGTTCTGGAGCGCGACACTCAGGCTCCCTGCGAGCGTCGTCAGCAACCTGACGTCGGCGTCGCTGAATGCGTGCTCGCGGTCGAGGTTCTGGAGCGAGATCCTGCCGATCGCCTCGCCGCCGACGACGACGAGCGGAACGTAAACGGCGGACTTCGTCATCTCGCCTTGGAGCGCGTAGCCGCCGAGCTTGTCGAGTCTTTCGACGAGCCGGTCGTTGATGACGACATGTTTCGTCACGCCCATGACTTCCCACGGCTCGTCCGGGAGTCGCTCGCCGCGCTGGATCAGATAGGCCGAGTGCATCAATCCGTCGTCGCGGTCGACGAGCCCGATGTCGACAACCTGGGCGTCGAAGATGTCCTGGATCCGGTCGCCGACAAGGTCGTACATCGCTTGCATCTCGAGGTTCTCTGCGAGGCCGCGTTGCACGTCGTTGATCAGCGCGAGCTCGGCGTTCCGCTGCCTCGTTTCCTCGAACAACCTCGCGTTCTCGAGCGCGACGCTCAGGCT
>VAYU01000112.1:0-342 GCA_005884925.1 Actinomycetota bacterium
GACCCCGCGGGTGGATCGCGGTGACCCCCGTCCGGACGTCGTCCCCTTCGATCAGCGTGGCGTACCCGACCTCCAGGCCGGGCACATCCGTAATGGCGTTGTTCGCCCCGGCGGTGCCCGCGAAGGGGATCCCGAGGGCTCGAGCTCGAGGCTTCCCGGTCGGCGTCTCGAGGATCGAATATTCCGCCGTCATGCCATGGCTCCGTTCTGGTGATCGTGTTACGGCCGCAGTGAGAATGGCGGATACCGGTCCGTCACCAGCGTGAACGCGTACGCGACGACCCGCTGACCCCATCGAACGACCCCTTCGACGAAGTCGAAGATGCCCCTCGGGTACCGCCC
>VAYU01000112.1:374-2624 GCA_005884925.1 Actinomycetota bacterium
ACCACGATCACGACGAGGAAGACCGCGATCCACAGGAACGCCAAGACGATGAAGTGGGGGATCACCAACAGCCACTTCACCAACGGGAGGAACCTGTTCAGTTCGCGCGGCACGTCGGGATAGACGTAGTCCAGGCGAAGCCCCTGCTCTTGGTCGGTCGAAGGGTACCGGTCGTCCATGAGCAGGACGTAAACGAGCACACGGTTCGTGAATCGCTGCAGCTCCAGGTTCCAGTCGAACCACCATCGTGGGTACTTCTGGCGGAACAGGATCATCAGCAGCGGCCCGAGGAACAGCAGACCCCCGGCGCCCGCCACCACGTGCACGGTCCCCGACGACGAGTAGTAGGACCATGTGGTGCCGCTCACGGTCCCGAGCACGATCATGATGGGGATCGCGACGAAGATGCGGAAGGCCGTCGAAAGCCGATCGAGCGGTCGATCCGGGTACTCGACGGACAGGTTCACCGGATATGCCGGCGGTGGCGGTGGTGGTGGTATCGCCATCGTTCCCTCCCCTTCACGGCTGGTACACGCGATTCCACGCCTTCGCGTGGTCTTCCGCAAACGCTCTAGCGACGGATCCCCTAGAAGAACGATGCATGAGCGGCCGCTCCTCGACGCCAAACAGGCCGAGCGGTTGATGCGTGCGTACAAGGAGGGCCGCACGGCTCAGGCGGTTCGTTGAGCCGAGTGGAGGCGCAGGGTGCCGGATACCCCTTTCAACTCGACGGCCCCGATCCCTGAGAACGTCACCGGTGTTCCTCCGGCCGCGTCCACGACCGCCTGGCTCACCAACACCTCGCCCGGCCTGGCGTACTCGGCGATCCTGGCCGCGATGTTCACGGTGCGGCCGAAGTAGTCCCCCTCCTGGAAGATCACCGGACCTGCGTCGATGCCGACCCGGGCGGGCGGAAGGGCCTCGGTCGCCACGCCCTCCACCATGCCGAGTGCGGCCAGCACACCCTCGCCGGGGTCCTGGAAGTAGAACATCACGCCGTCGCCGAGCCACTTCACCGGCCGCCCGCCATGTTCCTGGGAGCGCCGCCGGACCACGGCGGCCAAGGTCTCCGCCAGCTCGGCCGCCGCCTCGTCTCCCCGCTCCTCGGTCAGTCGCGTGAACCCCGTCAAGTCCAGGAAGGACACCGCCGGCGGACGATGTAGCCGACTGAGGAGCCCCGCGCGTTCCAGCGCATCCTCGACATCCTCGAGGGCGCTCTGGCTCCAGGCGTGTTCCTGCTGGCCGCTGTAGATGGCCACGAGCACCTGCTCCAGCAATGGGCTGATCCGGGACCCGAATTCAGCCTGGGCCTCGAGCATCTGGACCGTCGACATCCCTCGCTCGAGGAGAGGCTGCTCGACGTCGCTCCGCCACCAGTCGGTCTCGGTCTCGGCGATCCGGCGCAGGCCGTCCCCGCAGACACGGAGCCACCGCTCGATCACGACGGGCCGGATACCGTTCGAGAGCTGGAGCTGGATCGCCGGTACGACGGATAGCTCGTCCTCGCGGACCCGGTCCTCTGGTCGCGGCTCCGCGAAACCGACGGCTTCGCGAACCACCTTCAGCAGGTTCATCGGGATCCCCGTGTTCTCGCTGAGCTCGCGGAACGTCGTGCTGCTGATCTCGGCGAACCGGTCGAACGCACTCGCATCCAGGTAGGAGAACGAAAGCGTTCCGTCGCGGACGGCGGCGGCCATCCCCTCGAGCGGTACGCCGGCTGCCTGCAAGCTGTGTACCCATCGAGCCCTGAGCACGTCGCTCTGGGCGAAAGCGTCGTCTTGACCGGGGCGCAGGATCCCGAGCTCGACCAACCGGTCGACGTAGCCGGGATCCACCCCGGCCCTCCGGGCCACCTTTTCGCGGGACCGCTCACCCATCGGAAGCGATGCTAACGGTGGTCATCGGCGTGAGCGCGCGGACCGCGTGTTCCCGAGAGATCGATCCACTTCGAGCCGGCGAGCGAGAGGCGGAGCCGGTCGCGGGTTCGGGTTATCACCAGCAGGACGTGATCGCAGTGGGAGCAACGGAGCACCATCCCGGGGGCCTGGATGTAGGCGTGGTCGGCGCCGAGTTGCTCGACCGCGCCGCAGCCGCCGCAGGCAACGCGTGCCACGGTCATCTCGTGAGAGAAGACCTCGCTCAGCTCGCCCGCGAGCGCATTCCCGTCGACCCTAAGCGCGCCGTCGTCCATCTATCCTCCCGTCGGTCCGAAGCGTTCGGTCTTGATCGTCGGCGCGGCGTGACCGAGGA
>VAYU01000029.1 GCA_005884925.1 Actinomycetota bacterium
CGGAGTTCTCGACCGTGATCGAGGTGGGCGCCCCCGACCGGATCGGACTCCTGCACGACATCACGAGGACGTTCGCGGATCTTCATCTCGGCGTCCACCTCGCGAAGGTGGCGACCTTCGACGGTCGGGTCGTCGACGCGTTCTACGTACGCGATGAGCTTAGTCGCAAGGTGACCGAGCCCGGGCTCTTGGCGGGCGTCGAGTCCGCGTTGCGGGAGCGTCTCGAGACCTAGCGAGAAACGAAGGCGACGCCCCTCGCGTACTCGCTCGTACGCCGCGAACTGTCCCGGTTCAACGGTCACGAGATCGATACTCGGAGCGACGGGTTCCTGCAACGTTCGACAGTCCCGCTCGAGCTGTTCGGTGCGCCATCGCCGCCGGCCAAGCGGTCCACGACATGGGGATGGAGATCAGGGCCGGGGTCCACACCCGGTGAGATCGAGATGGTCGCCGATCGTGTCGAAGGGATCGCCGTCCACACCGGCGCTCGCATCGCGGCACTGGCCGGAGCGCGGGAGGTCCTCGTGTCGCAAACGGTCAAGGATCTGGTTGCGGGCTCCGGGCTCTCGTTCGAAGACGCGGGAGCCCACGTCCTGAAGGGCGTGCCGGGTGAGTGGCGGCTCTACCGAGCGATCTCCCGGTGAGTCCTTAGTTCGTCCGGTCCAGCATCGTTTCGAGTCGCTTCGCCATCTGCGGACTCGCTCCTAGATCTTCATGCTTGAAGTACGTGAAGACGGTGCCACCCGCATCGAGCGCGGGCCGGATCCTGCCCGCCCACGTCGCGAGCTCCTCGTCGGAGTACTCGGTCTTCCGCAGGCGCAGGTACCCGACCGGTTCCCACGAGAGATCCTCGGGCTTCGGGTCCTTGTCGTCGGTCTCGGCGACGCACCAGGCGACCCCTCGTTCGAGCAACGCGTCACGAGCCGCCGCCCACGAGGGGTGCCGGAACTCCATCGCGTAGGCCGGCCCGTTCGAGGGAAGCGTGTCGAGGAACCTCGCGAGCAGGTCGGCGTCGTAGTGCAGGCTCGGCGGGCATTGGAACAGCACGCATCCGAACCGGTCTGCCAGGAGTCTGCCGGTCGTCACGAATCCCCGCACGTCCTCCTCCACGTCTTCCAGCCGCTTCCAGTGGGTGATCCGCTGGTTCGCCTTCAAGGTGAACACGAAGCCCGGGCGCGCCCGCTCTCGCCAGCGCTCGATCGTCTTCTCCGAGGGGAGCCTCCGGAAGGTGTAGTTGACCTCGACCGAGGACAACTGCGAGGAGTAGTAGTCGAGCATGTCGTCCTTCTTGAGGCCCTCGGGGTAGAAGATCCCGTGGCGCCACTCGTCGTAGGCGAAGCCCGACGTCCCCAGGTAGAAGCGACCGTCCATCTGCAACCATGATGGCACGCAGAGGCGAAGGGATCCGTCCGTACACTGCCGGGATGCCCGACCCCACGCTCAGCGCCGCTCGTGAGATCGTCGAGGAGTCCATCGATGGGTTCCGCGATGCGATCTCGCGACTCTCTGCCGACGCGCTGAACTGGCGCCCATCCAAGGAGGGCACCAACCCCATCGCCGTGCTCGCCGTCCACGCGATGCACAGCACCCGGTCGTGGCTCGCGGTTGCCGTGGGCGCGCCGCTCCCAGATCGCGATCGGGACGCCGAGTTCCGCACCGTGGTCGGCGGATCCCGAGAGCTGATCGAGATCGTTGACAGGCTCGCCGCGGATCGCCGGGCTCTGCTGACGACGGAAGATGCCTTCGAGCCGGGCACGATGCGGGAGTCGCATCTCCGCGCGAGCTCGGGTCGCGCGGAGGTCGTGTCCGGCGCGTGGGCGCTCCTACATGCGGTCGAACACCTGCGCGAACACATGGGACACGCACAGCTCACGCGGCAGCTGTGGGAAGAACGCGCGGGATGAGCATGCGTCCGTTCCCGATCTCGACCCCCAAGGGCGAGGTGAGTGCGGTTTGGCACCCTGCCGACGGACCCGCCCTCGTCGTGGGTCACGGCGCCGGGGCCGGGATGGATCACCCGTTCATCGTTGGGTTCTGCGAGGCCGTGGCTGAGGAGGGGATCGCGGCGTTGCGGTTCAACTTCCCCTACATGGAGGCGGGGCGACGGACGCCCGATCAGGCGAAGAACGCGATCGGGGCATTCAGAGCGGCGTTCGAGACGGCGAGCGAACGGGGCGGCGGCCGGCCGGTGCTCGGCGGCGGCAAGAGCTACGGCGGGCGGATCGCCTCGATGGCGGCCGCCGAGGGCATGCCGGCCGCCGCCCTGGTATTCCTCGGCTATCCGTTGCACGCCCCGGGGAAGACCGACCAGATCCGCGACGCGCATCTGTACGACCTCACGATGCCCATGCTCTTCCTGCACGGGACGAAGGATCCGTTCGCGGAGCCGACGGAGCTGGCGAAGGTCATCCGTCGGCTCGGCGACCGGGCGACGCTCATCGACGTCGACGGGGCGGGGCACTCCTTCGAGCGCTCGCGGAAGGATGACCCGCGGGTCGTCGGCGCGTCGCTCGCACCGCGGGTCGCGACCTTCGTACGGGAACGGCTCTGATCGCGATGCCTCGGAAGAACCGGCGCGCTTCGCTCGAGTCTCTGCCGTCGCCGAACCCTCGGCCACGATCGGCGCCGCCTCCCTGGGCCGAGGTGCCCGGATACGAGGTCCGGCATCTCGTCGGCGACAAGGACTATCGCTGTCCCGGCTGCGATCATGTCGTGCGCCCCGGTGCCTGGCATCTCGTCGTGATCCCGGAGGGGGCGGCGGACGACCGACGGCACTGGCACACCGAGTGCTGGCGACAGGAGCTCCGGCGGAAGGGGATCCTCCGGCGGAGCGAGGGGTGAGCGAGCTCGCCGCCGCTTCCTGAGGACGCCGTCATACAATCCGCCCGTGGCGGATCCGGTGCGGGCGAGGATGTGGAACGCGGGCGGGCGGTGGTTCGCGATGGTCCTGGATGCACCCGTCTACGTCGAGGTGACCGGCACGTCGAAGCGGTCCTGCCTGGAGGAACTTCGCACGGCCGTGGGAGAGGACGCCCCCCTGACCGTCGAGGTCGTCCCGACGCTGGCCGGTGTCGCCGAGGCCGCCGACATCATGGGCTGGGACAAGCGACGGGTGATCACGTACATCGACCGCGGACAGTTCCCCGAGCCCATCACGTGGCTCGCGTCCGGCCGGATCTGGCTCCGTGAAGACGTGGAGAGCTACGCGCAGGACTGGCGCGAGCGACACCCGAACGCGAAAGCCGCCCCGTGAGCGGCGTCGAACGCCGCCTCTATCTGATCCGGCACGGCAAGGCGGACCGCCGTTCGTCGGGGGAGGCGGTGACGACGCGAGGCGTGGTCGCCGATCCTCCGCTCGATGCGACGGGACGTGAGCAAGCCTTGATCCTTGCGACTCGGCTGCGGAAGATGCCGGAACCGGCCGCGATCTACTGCTCCACCCTCGCCCGCGCGCGTCAGACGATCGCGCCGTTCGTCGAAGCCAGCGGAGTCCGAGTGACCTATTCGGAGGATCTGGTCGAGTGGTACGGCGGCGATTGGGAGTTCAAGGAGTTCGAGGAGTTGCTGGTCGAACATGCGGAGATCCCGCGGCGCATCCTGCTGCAGGACCCCGTGTTCCATCTGGCTCCCGGAGGCGAACCGTTCGATGCCTTCCAGCGACGCGTGGTGGGGGCGATCGAGGCCGGGCTCTCCACACATCCCGTCGGTGACGTGTGGGTCGTGTGCCACGGCGGCGTCATCAACGCGTACCTGGCGTCGTTCCTCGAGCTCCGCGAACAGGACATGTTCTTCCTTCCACCGAACACCAGCATCAACACGGTCAAGGTGAGGGACGACGAGCGAACCCTGTGGTTCCTGGCCGACGACACGCACGTGACCGCGCCCGAGCTCTTCCCCGACTGACGATCGGCGGCGGGTCGGCCGGTAAGGTGGCCCGGAGCGGACGGCCGAACCCGCGGCCGAACGGACGGAAGGAGCGCACGTGAGCGTCAGATTCCTGTCACCGGAGTGGGCGGATGCCCTCACGGCCGCGGTGAACGCGGGCGATGCGTTCGCGCAGGCCGCCGGCGCCCAGCGCGCGCGGATCCAGCAGGTGATCACATCGGCTGACGGCGAGACGCGCTACTGGACGACGATCGAAGACGGCACGATCGCGATGGGGATGGGAGACCTGGATGCACCGGACGCGACGATCAGGCAGAGCTACGACACGGCGGTCGCGCTCGCCAAACGAGAGCTGTCGCCGGTGACAGGCTTCATGATGGGCAAGATCAAGGTCGACGGGAACATGGGGCTCCTGATGGGTCTCGCCGGCGCACTCGGCAAGCTCGCCGATTCGATGGCCGAGCTGGACGTTCAGTACTAGGCCGTCGCGTCGTCCTCGTTCGCTCGGTCCTGGGTCACGCTGTACGTTCCGCTCGCACGGACCAGAAGCCGGCCGGTCGCGTCGGTGACGCTGCCTTCCGCGAACCCGACCTGGGTTCCGACGCGCACGACCGTGCCGGCGGCTTCGAGTCGCCCCGGCCGGGCGGGACGCAGGTAGTGAACACCCAGGTCGATCGTCACGTGTCGCCGCGTCGGACCGACGACGGTTCGGATCGCGAGCCCCATCGCGATGTCCACGAGCGTCGCGAGGATCCCACCGTGTACCAGCCCCTGCAGGTTGCGATGCTCCGGGCCGGCGTCCCATCGAAGCCGCACGTCGCCTGCGGTGGCGTGTTCCACGGAGATCCCGAATCCCGCGTGGAAGGGCGACGCGGCGATGCGGCGTCGAAGATCCTCAACGATCGCGTGGTCGTCGTCCATCCGAAGAGCCCGTGCGCTGCGTAAGTCTCCCATGGGGGCCGTTTGACGACGGCTCTCGTCCCGCCGGAGAATCCGGGGCGGCCGGGCCGGGCGGGTTCGGTGGATCCGAAACGGGAGGAGATGCGATGCCGAAGTGGCTCCGCACGTTCGCGCTGCCGATCGCCCTTATGGGGATGGTTGCCGCTGCGTGCTCCAACTCCAACACGGCGGGCAACGGCAGCCCCAGCGCCAGCTGTACCTCGCAAACGACGGTTGGTCTCGCGCTCGACGTCGGCGGCCTCGGGGACAAGGGGTTCAACGACCTCGCGTACGCAGGCATGAATAAGGCGATCTCCGCCGGCATCATCTGCCAGGGGAACACGAAGTACATCGAAGCAAACTCCGAGGGATCGAACCTCGACCAGGAGATCCAGTCACTGGCTGCAGGAGGCTACGACGTCATCATCGGGACCGGCTTCGCGTTCAGCCCGTACGTGAACCAGTTCGCAACGCAGTACCCGAACATCGACTTCGGCGTGATCGACGGGTACGCGACCTGTGGCCCCGCGTGCGGTGAGACGAACCCCCTCTCCGCGATCTCGAACGTCGTGGATCTCACCTTCAAGGAGCAGGAGGGCTCCTTCCTGGTGGGGGTTGCTGCCGCGCTCAAGGCCCAGGACCTGGGGTGCAAGACCGTCGGGTTCCTGGGGGGCCAGACCGGTCCGCTCATCGGCAAGTTCGAAGCGGGCTACACCGCCGGGGTCGCGCAGATCGACCCGAGCATCAAGGTACTCGTGGAGTACATCGGTGACTCCACGAAGGCGTTCAACGACCCGATCCAGGGCGAGGCGCTCTCGAACAAGATGTACGACGAGGGCGCCTGCATCATCTACCACGCCGCCGGCGACTCTGGGAACGGCTTGTTCAAGGCCGCGGCCGCACAGCAGAAGATCGCGATCGGCGTCGATTCGGACCAGTACCAGGTCGTCACGCCGGACGAGGCGAAATGGATCCTCACGTCGATGATCAAGCGGGTCGACGTCGCGACCTACGACACGATCAAGGCGGTGGCCGACGGCACGTTCAAGGGCGGGAAGGACGAGGTCTTCGACCTCGCGACCACCGGCATCTCGTACTCCACGTCCAATACCGCGTTGATGACGCCGGACATCATCAACACGGTGGAGAAGTACAAAGAGAAGATCCTGAACGGCGACATCGTGCCCCCGACGAGCCCGAAGGGGGCCTGACGATCGCAGGGGCTTTTCGCACAGGGGGCGACGAGGGGCGGGGAGGGTGAGCACCCCGCCCCTCGTCGTGATGCGGGGCGTCACGAAGCGTTTCCCCGGCGTGGTCGCGAACGACGACGTCTCCATCGAGCTCCGGGCGGGTGAGGTGCACGCGCTCGTCGGGGAGAACGGAGCTGGCAAGTCGACGCTGATGCGCGTTCTCTACGGCATCTACCCCCCCGATGGTGGTTCGATCGAGGTCCGAGGGCGGGAGGTGCGTATCCACTCGCCGCGGGACGCCATCGCCCGCGGGATCGGGATGGTCCACCAGCACTTCGTCCTCGTGGATCCGTTCACCGTGGCGGAGAACGTGATCCTCGGGCAGGAGGGCAGCCAGCTCCTGCATCCAGACGAAGCGAACCGACGCGTCGCGGAGCTGGCTGACATGTACGGGTTCCAGATCGATCCGTCTGCGAGGGTGGAGCAACTCTCGGTCGGTGAGGAGCAGCGAGTCGAGATCCTGAAAGCTCTCTACCGCGGTGTCGACCTCCTGATCCTCGACGAACCGACGGCGGTGCTCACCCCTCCCGAGACGAGTGCGTTGTTCGCGAACCTGCGCCGACTCCGTGAGACCGGCAAGACGATCGTGTTCATCAGCCACAAGCTCGACGAGGTCCTCGAGATCGCTGACCACATCACGGTCCTTCGGCGAGGCAAGGTCGTCGGTGCGACGAAGCCTGCAGAAACGTCGAAGGCCAAGCTCGCCGAGATGATGGTCGGCCGGCCGGTCCTGTTCCGCCTGGAGAAGCCGAAGACGAAGATCGGGGAAGCGGTGTTGCAACTCGAAGGCCTCCGCGGCGGTCGTCTACGGGGCCTCGACCTCGAGGTTCGCGCAGGCGAGATCGTGGGCGTCGCCGGTGTCGAAGGCAACGGCCAGCGAGACCTCGCCGACGCGATCATGGGACTGCGGCCGCTCGAGGGAGGACACATCGTGCTGGACGGTCGTGAGCTGACCTCGATCAGCACCAGCGAGATCCGCAACGCCGGCATCGCGTTCATCCCTGAGGATCGTCAGGATCAGGGCCTGGTCCTCGACATGAGCTTGTGGGAGAACGGGGTTCTCGGCCGGCAGGACGATGAGGACTTCTCGCGGCGGGGCGGGATCCTGCTGATCAAGCGGATCAAACAGCTCGCGGTGCGCCTGCTGCAGGAGTTCGACATCCGCGCGCGGAGCATCGAGACGTCGGCGCGCACGCTTTCGGGAGGCAACCAGCAGAAGCTGATCCTTGCGAGGGAGCTCGAGACCGATCCACGTCTGCTCCTTGCCGCGCAGCCGACGCGCGGGCTCGACGTCGGGGCGATCGAATTCGTATGGAGCGAGATCTTGGAGCAGAAGGCCGCGGGGCGGGCCGTCCTGCTGATCTCTGCTGAGCTCGATGAGATCTACGCGCTGTCGGACAGGATCGTGACCCTCTACGAGGGCCGGATCACCGGAGCGTACGCCCCTGACGCGCCCGCCGAGGAGGTCGGCCGGGGGATGCTTGGCGACGTGGCCGCGACGAAGGCGGGCTGATGGCGACGATCGAGGCGCCCCTACCGACCACCCGAGAGCGGGTCCGACCGGAGTGGCTCGAGAACATAGGCGGCCAGCTGCTCGCTCTCGTCGCGGCGCTCGTGATCGCCCTCCTCCTCGGCTCCTTCATCATCCTCGCGTACGGCGAAAGCCCCGCTGTCGTCTACGGAGCGATCCTCCAGTTCTCGTTCGGCAGCAAGGACGGCTTCGGGTACGTGATCTCGATCGCGACGCCACTCATCTTCTCGGCGCTCGCGGTGGCCGTCTGTTTCAAGGGCGGCATGTTCAACATCGGGGTGGAAGGCCAGTACCTGGTGGGCATGGTGGTCGCGGCCTGGGCGGCGCTGAAGCTCGATTTCCTGCCCGGTCCGTTGCTGATGTGGGTGACCATCCTGTTCGGGATGCTCGGGGCGGTGGCCTTCGCCTTGGTTCCCGCGGTCCTCAAGGTGAAGACCGGCGCCCACGAGGTCGTGACGACGATCATGATGAACGGCATCGCGATCTCCCTCGTCGCCTGGGCGATCAACGGACCGCTGCACTTCACGCAGAAGCTCGGCGCTTTCAACATCAATCTCCGCACCGACCCCTTCAACGCGAACGCGCGTATCCCCGATCTCGGTCACCGATTCGGCGTCCCGGAGTCCGCTCATCTGTCGTGGTTGTTCCCCATGGCGCTCGTGACGGCCGCGATCGTTTGGTTCGTGCTGAAGCGGATGCGGCTCGGGTACGAGGCACGCGCGGTCGGCGCGTCGGCCGGCTCGGCGCAAGCGGGCGGGATCTCGATCGGCAGCGTTCAGATCAGACTGTTCATCCTGTCAGGCGCCTTGGCGGGGCTCGTCGGGATGCAGCAACTCCTCGCCGACAAGGGATATCTGCCGGTCCAGTACGAGGCCGCCCTCGGGTTCACTGGCATCGCCGTGGCGTTCCTCGGACAGAACAGTCCGCTCGGCATCGTGCTGGCCGCGATCCTGTGGGGGGTGCTCGCGCGTGGCGAGACCGCGGTGCAGATCGATACGAACGTGCCTCGTGAGTTCGTGATCATCCTGCAGGGGATCCTGATCATCTCCGTCGTGGTCACCTACCAGCTCGCCCAGCGGCGGTTGCTCGCGCGACAGCTGCGCAAAGCAGCGGCCGTCGAGGAGCTAAGCGATTCGGCAGCTGTCGAGGACATCGAGGGACTCGCGAAGGAAGACCGATAGATGGCGCTCGGTGACATCGGGGCCGCGATCGGGATCGCCTTCACGTACTTCACGATCATCTACCTGACCGGGCTCGGGGGCCTGTTCAGCGAGCGTTCGGGCATCGTGAATATCGGCCTCGAGGGCATGATGATCGTCGGCACCGTCACGGGGTCATGGGGAGCGCACCATTTCACGCTGCCACCCCCGGACGGCCTCGGCTGGGGCCTGCCATGGGGGCCGATCATGGGACTACTGATCGGGATGATCGCCGGAGCGACGTTCGCCACGATCCACGCCCTCGCGACGGTCACCTTCCGGGTGGACCACATCGTGTCGGGCGTTGTGATCAATCTGGTTGCGGTGGGGTTGGCTCGGTTCCTGTCGACGATCTTCTTCGGGCAGGCGACGCAGTCGGATCCCGGGCAACCCCACATGAACCCGGTCAACATCCCGCTGCTTTCCAGCATCCCGTGGGGGTTGGGACGTGCGTTCCAACAGCTGTCGCCGATGGTGGTCGTGGCGGGGCTTCTGGTCTTCCCGGTGTCCTTCGCGTTGTACCGGACCCGTTGGGGCCTTCGATTGCGCTCCTGTGGCGAGAACCCTGAGGCCGCGCGCTCCCTCGGCGTGCGTGTTGCGCCCCTCCGCTACGAGGGAGTCCTGCTGTCGGGGGCGCTCGCGGGGCTGGCCGGTGCGTACCTCGCGGTCGAGGTTGCCTACAGCTGGGGGGAAGGGCAGACGCAGGGTCTCGGGTTCATCGCGCTGGCCGCGCTGATCCTGTCGAACTGGAACCCGGTCCGACTCATGGTGGCTTCGTTCGTCTTCGGGTTCGCCCAGGCGATCCCGCTCCGCCTTGCCGACGCTCCGATCTTCCGGCTGATCCCGGATCAGTTCGTGCGTATGACGCCCTATATCGTCACGATCGTGGTGCTGGCCGGGTTCGTGGGGAAGGTGCGACCGCCGGCGGCGGCCGGTCGAGCGTACGAGGGCGGGACGACCTAGCGGCTCAGACCGTGCCGTGGAGCCGGTCGCCGAAGTCCCCGAGGCCCGGCAGGATGAAGCCCTGATCGTTGAGTTGGCGATCGAGAGCGGCCGTGAAGACGGGGACGTCGGGGTGGTCCGCGGCCAACCGCTCGACACCCTCGGGGGCGGCGACCACGCAGACGAACGAGATCGACTTGGGGACGGCGTTCGCCTTGATGTGGGTCACGGCCGCCGTGCCGCTCCCACCGGTGGCGAGCATCGGGTCGAGCACGAGCGCGCGGCGCCCCTCCATCGGAGGGAGCTTCGCGTAGTAGTCGCGCGGCTGGAGCGTGATCTCGTCGCGCTCCATGCCGAGGTAGCCCACGACCGTGTCCGGGTACAGGTCGGTTGCCGCATCGAGGAGCCCGAGGCCCGCTCGCAGGACGGGGATCGCGACGAGCCGCTCGCCGATGACCCGGCCGGATGTCGTCTCCAGCGGGGTGGGGACCTCCACCGGATCGGTCGCCAGATCCTGGGTCGCCTCCAGGACGAGGAGCCATCCCAGTCGCCGCGTGAGCGTCCGGAACAGGTCGGGAGGGGTCCGTTCGTCGCGGAGCCGGGCGAGCAGGTCGGCGGCGAGCGGATGATCCAAGACCGTGAGGGTCACCGGCGCATGCTAGCGACGGCGGGCGCGGGTGGCTTGCCACCCGCGCCCGCCGTCTGCCACCATCTGCCCGAGATGCAGCGGTGCGTCGGCTTCTGGTTCTTCTACGGCGGGCACGACCCGGCGTAGTCGCCAGCGGCCATCGAGCAGCGAGCGACCCCGGGCCGGACGCCCGGGGTTTCGATTTCCCCGGACCGTTCGACCGGGCCGGACGAGGAGGTTCGACCGCATGGTCGTGGTGATGACACCAGAGGCGACGGACGCCGACATCGACGCCGTCGCGGAACGCGTACGAGCGAACGGCGGCGAGGCGTTCGTCTCCCGCGGCACGGTGCACACGATCGTCGGCCTCGTCGGCGACACCGAGCGATTCAAGGCGATCGATTGGCGCCAGATGCAGGGCGTCGATCACGTGATCCAGATCGGGAAGCCGTACAAGATGGTCTCGCGCGACCTTCACCCCGAGACCACCGTCGTCAAGGTCGGCACCGTCCCGGTCGGCCGGGACACCTTCACGCTGATCGCCGGCCCCTGCGCGGTGGAGAATCCCGAGCAGACGATGCGTGCGATCCGCGCGGCGAAGGATGCCGGCGCCACCATCGTCCGCGGCGACGTCTACAAGCCGCGAACGTCGCCCTACTCTTTCCAGGGGCTCGGTGAGCAAGGCATCGAGATCCTGCAGGAGGCGCGTCGCGAGTTCGGTCTCCCGGTGGTGATCGAGGTCGTGGATGTGTCCCAGGTCGCGCACGTCGCGGACGTCGCCGACTGCATCCGGGTCGGGACCCGCAACGCTCAGAACTTCGAGCTGTTGAAGGAGGTTGGGCTCGCGAACAAGCCCGTGATGTTGAAGCGGGGTCTCGCGATGACCGTCGACGAATGGCTCCAGGCGGCCGAATATGTCGCGCAACGCGGCAACTCCGAGATCATCCTGTGCGAGCGCGGGATCCGGACCTTCGAGCCGTCGACCCGCAACACCCTCGACCTGGGAGGCATGGCCGTCGCGCAGCACGAGTCGCACCTGCCGGTGATCGTCGATCCGTCTCACGCCGTGGGGAAACGTCACCTCGTGGCGGCCATGGCGCGCGCGGCGCTCGCCGCCGGGGCCGACGGCGTGATGGTCGACGTCCATGCCAACCCGGAGCAGGCGATGGTCGACGGTGCCCAGGCGTTGCTGCCAGAGGAGGTCGTGGCGCTCGGAGGCCAGCTCGCAGCGATCGCGGAGGCGCTGGGCCGGCAGATGAACCGGTAGTGAGGCTCAGTCCTCGAGCCACCAGGTCGGACGGCGTGGAGGGGCGAGGGATCGGTCGGCTTTCCGCAGGAGCGCCACCAGGCGGCCGCGCTCGATATCCGTCAGGCCCTTCTCGAGAACGTCGGGCATGTCGGCGAACTCGCGGAGGCGGGCGATGCGCCTGCGTGCGACCGGCGTGACGACGAGATAAGTGGCGTGCGATTCGCGCTCGAAGGTGACCAGATCGGATCTGGCGAGCTTCGTCGCGATGGCCAGCGCCGCCTGTCGCGTCACGCGAAGACGTCGCGCGAGCTCTGAGACGTGCATGTCGTTCTCGTCAAGCAGAGCGACGAGTGCACGGTACTGGGCGTAGGAGATGCCGAACCCTTCGAGGCACTGATCCATGGCGACCTCGAAGCGGTGTTGAACGCGCCGAGCCTCGACCATGACGTCCCACCCGGTGGCGGTCGTGATGTCATCGACGTCACACATGGAGGCCGTTCATACCGCGAGGGTCTGACATCGCGGCGCACCAGGTCGCAAGCGGTTACCCACGATCGCGGCATCCTGTCTGGGAAACGTGTCAACGTCTTCACGACTGCGACGTCCTTCGCTCTCGTGAACCTGTGGACACGTGGTCGGGCGAGACACACCCGACTCACCGCAAGGGGTTGACGTTCGCCGGGGCCCGGGAGTCAGACGAGCGCGGGAACGTTGGGCGTCAGTTCGAGGATGTTGCAGCTCCCGCGCCAGCGGCCGATCGATTCGGCGGGAGCGCCAGCTCGGGACTTGCGCTTGTCCGCCAGCGCCTTCGCGGCCTCCTCCCACTCCGCACCCTCGAGCAGCCGCGGGGCCGCGGTGAACTCCTGGGCGGCCGTGTCACGACCCTTCCGGCGGGTCACCACGAAGAACTCTTTCGCCTCGCGGACGCCGGGGATCGTCTGCTCCTGAGGCCCCGGCTGCTTCTGCGACAGCAGGTAGATCCTCCCGTTCTTGTAGACGAACCACGCGGGGATCGTGATCCGACGCCCGCCGACGTCCGCACCCACCCAGATCACGTCAGACTTCCGGAGCGCATCCTCGATGTCCTTCGGCAGCTTCGTCGGAGCGGCCTGCACGTACACCGGGAGCTCGATCTCACCCACGATCTGCTCGTCGATGATGAACGAGGCCACGTAGGTCCCCGTCTCGTCGAAGACGGCGTCCGTCACGACGTCGAGCTCCGTCGTCAGGTCGAACATCCCCAACATCCGCCGGTACTCGGGTCCCCACCGCCAGATCATGCGTCCGGACGGACCGTAGAGGCGCACCTCCTCCTGCACGATCCCGACGCCGACCTTCCATGCTCGGAAGATCACGAAGGGGAGCGCGGGGCCCGGTTGCCCCGTGAGGTAGATGCCGTCCGGCGACGACGCTCCTTGGGTCTGCCAGACGCGTTCATCAACGATCGCCGCCGCGACGAGCTCCCCCACGGTGTCCATCGCGGGGCAGGATACCGCTCCGAGGTTGCTAGACCGTCCTGGCGAGCCACAGGCGTGGCTCCTCGATCTCCGGCAACGACGGCATCGCCTCGGCCGACTCCCACATCCGCGCGAGCGTCGTCTCGTCCGTGAGGTCGACGACGACGTCGCAGAACCGCCGACCTGCCGCGTACTGCTCCCGCTTCATGTCGATCCCGAGCAGCCGCTCGAACACGGGGTCGGTCGCCTCGTCTTCGCGATGGCGACGCATCGCCTCTTCGATCATCGCGTGCGTGGCAAGGAGCCGCACGCCGAGCGAATGCATCACGTGGTCCGCGTACCCTTCGGCCGCCGCCATGAACGCCTGGATACGGCCGAGCTTCAACCGTTGCTCGTCGTCGAGGACGGCGCCGAACAACGCGTCGCCATCCTCGCCGCCGAGCGCACGCTCCACGGCCTCCGGGTCGGTCGGGTCGAGCGAGGAGAACCGCTCCTGGATCGCACGGACGTCCACCGTGAGCGTCGACAGGAAATCGTCGACGAGCGCGGCGAAGTGCGCGGACGTCCAGGACCGCCCGAACTCGAGCCGGTGCGTCACCTCGTGGAGGGCGACGGATGTCCGGAACTCGGTCGGGTCGAGCGACCAGTCGTGCTCGAATCGCGCGATGTTGGGCACCACGAACAACAGGGCGCCCGAGCCCGCCTGGCGAGGAACCGCTACGTCGTACTGGCCGAGCACACGCGTGGCCAGGAACCCGAGCACCTGTCCGACCTGCGTTCCCTGCAGCAGCGGTCCGAGCTGCGTCAGCACGCCCGCCATCGGCCCCAGGTTTTCGGGCATCTGTTCGCGCATCGCCGTCTCGAGCGCTTCGCCCATCCGCTGCGCCGCGGGCTCGAGCAACGAACGAAGGCTCGTCGCGCTGGCGCCGACCCACTCGGCTCGGCGCACCGGCTGGACGTGGACGATATCGCCCGGAAGCTCTATCCCGGTGAACCCCGCGACCTGCAGTTCCGCAACGCGGACGGCTTCGTCGAGCAAGCGACGATCCTCGTCGGTCGGCTCGGGGTCGGGACCGTCCTCGAGCGCGGTCGCGACACCGACCTGCCTCGCGAGCTCCCAGTTGATCGGGCCGGTCGAGGAGGCCATGACGCGCTGCAGCTCGCGGAACAAGGGCGCGTCTCGAAGGGCGTCGGGGTCCATCCCGAACGGGAAGCCGAGTGGGTCGCTCACGCGGCCAGACTACGACGTCCCTCGCGCTACGATGGGCGCCGTGTCCGACGACCAGACGCTCGCGCGGGTCACCGCCGAGCCACTGTCCGTCGACGAAGCGATCGTGTTCATCGCCGATCCCTCGGCGGGGGGATCGTGCATCTTCGTCGGTACGGTGCGTGACACCGACGCTCGTGGCGCCGTCGTGACCGGGCTCACCTACGAATCGTGGGACGAGATCGCGGTCGACCGGCTCCGCGAGATCGCCGAGGGGCTCCGCGCTCGCTGGCCCATCCGGAAGGTGGCACTGCTCCACCGCACCGGAGATCTCGCCGTCGGCGAGGCGAGCGTGGTGGTGGCCGTCTCCAGCGCTCACCGCGCGGAAGCGTTCGAGGCGTGTCGCGAGGGGATCGAACGGCTGAAGCACGACGTGCCGATCTGGAAGAAGGAGCTCCTCGCGACCGGTGAAGGCAATTGGGTGATGGGGGCCTGATGGGGCGGGACCTCGCGATCGACCTCGGAACGGCCAACACGATCGTGTACCGGCAGGGGGAGGGGATCGTCTTCGACGAGCCCACGGTGGTCGCGCTGCATGCATCCACCGGCTCCGTCGTCGCGATCGGTGAAGCGGCCTGGGATCTGATCGGCGGCGATTCGGGCAACGTCGTCGCCGTGCGCCCGCTCCGTGAGGGAACGGTCACCGAGTATGAGATGACCGAGCGCTACCTCGGTTCCGTGCTCCGTCGGGCGGCTCCGGGACGCTTCCCCAAGCCTCGCGTCTTGATCTGCATCCCGTCGGAGAGCTCGCAGGTCGAGAAGCGCGCCGTCGTGGAGGCCGTCACGTCGAGCGGTGGGAAGCAGGTGACCCTCGTGGAGGAAGCGCTCGCGGCGGCGATCGGTGCCGGTCTGCCGATCCACGAGCCGATCGGGCACCTGATCGTCGACATCGGCGGGGCTCGTTCGGAGATGGCCGTCGTCTCGATGGGGGGCGTCGTCTCGGGCCACGCGGTGCCGTTCGGCGGGTTCGATCTGGACGCTGCGATCCAGGAGCATCTGCGTTCCGGATGCGGCGTCGCGATCGGGGCGAAGGCCGCCGAGGAGATCAAGATCGCGATCGGTTCCGCATTCCCGTCGGCGAGCGGTCGGGCCGCGCTCGTGATCGGCCGGGAGCTCTCCACGGGGAACACGGTCGAGGTCAAGATCGATGAAGACGAGGTCCGCCAGGCGATGGCCGATCCGGTTCGACGGATCGTCGACGGCGCGCGCCGGACGCTCGGCGACGCGCCGCCCGAGCTCACGCACGACGTGCTCGAGACCGGCATGTTCCTCACGGGCGGCGGGAGCCTCCTGAAAGGTCTGGATCAGCTCCTCGCCCAGGAGTGCGAGGTCCCGGTGCATGTCGCCGAGAAGCCGCTCGAGACGGTGGCGATCGGCGCGGGGCACATGCTGGAGCATCTGGAGGAGTACCGTTCGGCGTTCCAGCTCGTCCGGCCGGCCGGCCGGCGTTGAGCCCAGGGGGATGGCAGTGACGTTCTCGATCGTGGCGTTCGATCCCGGGAACGGCGATCTCGGCGTCGCGGTGGCGTCGAAGTTCCCGTGCGTCGGCGCGGTCGTCCCCTGGGCGAAGACAGGCGTCGGCGCCGTGGCCACGCAGGCGTGGGCGAACACGGACTTCGGACCTGACGGGCTTCGGCTGATGGCAGGTGGGATGCCGTCCGGGCCGGCCCTGGACGCCGTGATGGAAGGCGATGAGGGCCGGGAGGAGCGCCAGGCGGGCTTCGTGGACGCGCGCGGCGAGGCGGCGACCTTCACGGGCTCCGGATGCGTGGAGTGGGCAGGCGGCGTTTCCGGCGAGCATTTCGCGGCGCAGGGCAACATCCTGGCGGGCGAGGGCGTCGTCGATTCGATGGCCGGCGCCTTCGCGTCGGCCGAGGGCGAGCTCTGCGATCGGCTCCTCGCTGCGCTGCTGGCGGGCGACGCTGCGGGTGGCGACCGCCGCGGGAAGCAGTCGGCGGCGCTGCTGGTGGTTCGCGATCGCGGTGGCTATGAGGGACGCAACGACCGGTACATCGACCTGCGGGTGGACGACCACCCGGAGGCGCCGGCGGAGCTCGCACGCCTGTTCACGGTGTGGGACGACACGATGCTGAGCCGCAACGACCCACCGCTGGAGGCGACCGAGGAGCTCGTGAGCGAGCTCCAACGCCGCCTGGCGAAGGTCGGACGGTACGACGGACCGGTGCACGGCGAGTTCGACGAGGCGACCCGGCTGGCCCTGGCGGACTGGGCGGGCTGGCACAACCTCGAGGGACGGCTACGCGAGGACGGTCGCGTCTCGCGCCACCTGATGACGGAGCTCCGGGAAATCACCCCGGAGGTGTCGTGACGTCCGCGGCGCTCAGCCGACGGCTCCCTTGACGAGTCGCACCAGGAACGAGACGCCGACGTAGGCGCTCAGGGCGAGCACCGCGGCGCCGGCGATGACCGCGATCACGAGCCCCAGCGCGCCCGTCAGGCGTGATTCCCAATCGAGGCGCGTGTCGGTCACCGTGAAGTACGTCTGCCCGGAGCCGGGGACGGGAACGCCGACCGGCTGGTTCGCTCGGGAGGGGGCGGCGGCCGTGGGCGCGGCCCCCTGGCGGAGCGTCATGAGGTACGCGGCCGCGCCCACGGCCGCCGCAACCAACACCACCAACAGGTACGCCATCGCTCCGAACGTGAGCCTACCCCTCGGAGCGGCCGCGCACGAGGAACGACCACCCCCTTCGGGGAAGCAGTCCGTAGGATGGCTGCCCGCATGCGTCACCCCTTCCGCGTGGCCTCGTTCATCCTCGCCGCGACCGTGCTCGTGGCTGCCGCGTGGATCCGACTCCCGTACTACGCGATCGGTCCGGGACCCGCCCGGACGGTGACGCCACAGATCCGCTTCGACGGTCGCCCGCGGTACGACCCGACCGGTGCGCTCGAGATGACCACGGTGAACTACCACCAGGTGACGCCGCTGCAGACGATCGCCGTCTGGCTGGACCCGAACTGGGCGCTCATCCCCGAGACCGACCTGTATCCGACGGGCAACGTGTCCTTGGAGAACCAGCGATCGATCTCGGACATGGACCAGAGCAAGATCGACGCGACCTCCGTCGTGCTCCGGCGGCTGACGACCTACCCGAAGGCACACGGCAAGGGTGCCTTGGTCGAATCGACCGTCCCGGACTGCTCGGCGGATGGACGGTTGTTCCCAGGGGACGTCATCACCGCGATCGACGGGCACCCGGTCCGCGACACCGGGGACGTCAGCCGGATCCTCGATGTCGCGAAGGAGGGGCAGCCGCTGTCGTTCCGGCTCGATGTGGATGGGACGGTGCAACGGACGACCTTCGCCCGAGAGCCGTGTGGACCCGACAAGGAGCTGCTCGTCGGGTTCCGCTCGATCGACGCGTTCCCGTTCCCGATCACGATCGACAGCGGCGACGTCGGAGGACCCTCCGCCGGCCTGATGTGGGCGCTCGGGCTCTATGAGCTGATGACGCCGGGCGATCTGACCGGGGGCCGGACGATCGCGGGCACGGGGACGATCGACCTGCGCGGCAACGTCGGGCCGATCGGCGGGATCCGCGACAAGGTGGTCGCCGCGCAGCATGCCGGGGCGAGCATCTTCCTGGCGCCGGCCGGCGACATGGGGGAGCTGGCGGGCGTGGACACGGGGGCGATGCAGGTGATCTCGGTCGCGACCTTCGCCGACGCCGTGCGAGCGCTTCGGCCTGGCGAAACGACGACGTGAAGTAGGCTGCAGCCCATGTCGACGATCCGACTTCCGAGCCGGTCACGGAGGTGGCCGCTGGTGGTCATCGGAGCCGTCGTGGTCGCGATCGTCCTGTTCACGGCGCTCGCGGGCTTCGTGATCGATCTGCTCTGGTACCGCGAGATCCACCAGAGCGGCGTGTTCTGGACCGTCCTGCGGACCAAGACCGTGCTCGCCGTGGTGTTCGGGCTGCTGTTCTTCGTGATCTTGTACGTGAACCTGATCATCGCGAGGAGGATCCGTCCGACGACGCGGATCCTCTCGCCGGACCAGGAGGTCCTCGAGAGGATCCGCGACGTCACCGATCCGCTCGTTCGGTGGGCGGTGCCGCTCGGCTCGGCCGTGCTGGCGTTCCTCGTGGCGCTCGGCGTGACGGGGGAGTGGAGCAACTTCCTGCTGTGGAAGAACTCGGCGGGCGTCACGTTCGGGACCCCGGAGCCGCTGTTCAACCGCGATCCGGCCTTCTACGTGTTCTCGCTGCCATGGCTCCGCTTCCTCCAGGGGTGGCTGTTCTCCACCCTCGTTGGCGTGACGATCCTCGTCGGCATCGCCCACGTCCTATGGGGCGGGATCCGACCCCAAGCGCCGATGTTCGCCGACAAGGTGACGCCGGCGGCTCGCGCACACCTGTCGGTCCTGCTCGGGCTCATCATGCTGGTCAAGGCGTGGGGCTATTGGCTCGGCCGTTTCGACCTGCTGACCTCACCCCGAGGCGTGGTCGAGGGCGCGTCCTACACCGACGTGAAGGCGCAGCTCCCCGCGCTCAACTTCCTGGCGATCGTCGCCGTGATCTGCGCCATCCTGTTCTTCGCCAACATCCGGCTCCGGCAATGGAGCCTGCCGATCATCGCGGTCGGGCTGCTGGCCCTCGTTTCGGTCCTGCTCGGCGCGGTTTACCCGGCCTTCGTGCAGCAGTTCCGGGTGAAGCCGAACGAGCAGCAGTACGAGCACGACTACATCGGAGACAACATCGTCGCGACGAACACAGCGTTCGGCCTGGGGGCGATCCAGGCGCAAGAACGCGACGTGTCCACGGGGCCCCTGACGGCGAAACAGATCGCGGACAACGCGGGCACGGTCTCGAACATCCGTGTGTGGCGGCCGCCGGTCCTGAAGGAGAACCTGCAGTCCGTGCAGCGCTTCCGTCAGTACTACGACTTCAACGACGTGGACGTGGACCGCTACACGGTGGACAACGAGGAGCGGGTCCTGATGGTTTCCGCGCGAGAGATCGCCCAACAGGGCCTCGACCCATCGGCCCAGACCTGGCAGAACGTCCATCTGGCGTACACGCACGGGTACGGGGCGGTCGCGGCGCAGGTCAACACGGCCACCGCTGAAGGCCAGCCGGACTACGTCCTGCAGGATCTCCCGCCGGTCACGACGGATCCGGCGCTCGACATGTCGCAACAGCCGCGGATCTACTTCGGAGAGAGCGATCAGGAGCCGTTCGTTGTCACCAACACGAACGTCAACGAACTGGACTTCCAGCCGGATACGTCGTCGAACGCGACCTACACCGGAACGGGCGGCATCCCGCTCTCCAACGTTTTGCGCAGAGCGATGTTCGCGTGGAAGTTCCGCGACTACAACCTGCTGGTTTCGGGCAGCATCAGCAGCAGCAGCAAGATCATGATCTATCGCGACATCCAGACGCGGGTGCGCAAAGCCGTTCCCTTCCTCAAGTTCGACAACGACCCGTACCTCGCGGTCGTCGGTGGGAGACCGGTATGGATCTGGGACGCCTACACCTATACGGATGAGTATCCCTACTCACAGCAGGTCGATCTGGCGCAGGCGGCTCCGGGGCAAGATTCGTCGACCACGTTGCTGCAGGGGAACGTGAACTACCTCCGGAACTCGGTGAAGGTCGTCGTCGACGCGTACAACGGCACCATCACCTACTACGCGAACCTCACTGACCCGATCGTGCAGGTCTGGTCTCGGGCCTTCCCCGGGTTGTTCACCGACATCAACAGCGCGCCGCAAGAGTTCTGGCAGCACTTCCGGTACCCCGAGAACCTGTTCCAGGTCCAGGCGTACCAATATGCCGCGTACCACGTGACCAACCCGACGGACTTCTACCAGAAGCGAGACTTCTGGGCGATCCCCAGCGACCCGACGCTCTCCGCTTCCGGTTCGGCCTCCGTGGCGATCCACCCCTATTACCAGTTGATCCGATTGCCCGGTGCGTCCACGGAGGAATTCGAGTTGGTGATCCCCTTCGTTCCCGCCGACCGCCAGAACATGGTTGCGTGGATGGCCGCGTCGTCCGACCAACCGCACTACGGGCAACTCACCGTGTTCCGGTTCCCCGAGGGGCGGACGATCGAAGGACCCACCCAGGTCTTCGCGAGGATCAACCAAGATGCGCGCTTCTCCAGCGAGCGGACCCTTCTGAGCCAAGCAGGATCGAACGTCCTGTTCGGCGATTTCCTGGTGATCCCGGTCGACAACTCGTTCCTCTACGTCCAGCCGGTCTACGTGCAGGCGCAACAGACGCCGATCCCACAACTGCACGATGTGATCATGGTGAACGGGAGCGGAGGTGCGGTGACGATCGCCGACAACCTGCAGGACGCGCTGAAGGGTGCCGTCACCGGTCAGGTGCCGTCCGGAGGTGGCAACCAAGGTGGTGGGGGGACCGTGGCGCAGCGGATCCAGGCGCTCCTCGCGCAGGCCCAGCAGCATTTCGCCGCGGCGCAGACGGCCCTCCAGTCCGGCAACCTCGGGACCTATCAGGCGGAGATCAAGGCGGCGCAGGATGCGGTCGACGCAGCGGCGAGGCTCGCGGGAACCACGACGACCCCGAGCGGGACGCCCACGCCTGGCGCGACGCCGAGCGCCAGCGCGTCCCCGTCTCCCTAGCTACTCGGGCACCCGATAGGTCAGGTCGGCGGCCAGATCCGCAACGTCCATCTGGGCCTTCTGGAGCCGTCCCGAGTAGTCCCAGTTCATCGCCTGCCAGCGCGTGAACTGGTCGAGCACCCAGATCCCCGATTGTCGCGACCCGTTGCCGCTGCGGCCGTTGCCGCCGAACGGGAGGTGCGCCTCAGCGCCGGAGGTGGAGTTGTTCACGCTGACCATGCCGGCCGAGACGCGCTCGCGGAAGCGGAACGCATGCAGCGGGTCGGTCGTGTAGATCGAGGACGAGAGCCCGTACCCGTGTCCGTTGGCGAGTGCGATCGCCTCGTCGAACGTGTCGAAGCGAGCCACCCCGACGATCGGACCGAACGTCTCGATCCGATAGAGGTCGTCATCCGCCCGGACGCCGTCGACGATCGTGGGGTGATAGAAGAGGCCCGCCTCGGGATCGTCGCCGACGAAGCCTTCGCGCGGCGCCGCTCGCGTGATCCGTCCGACCGCGCTCGAGCCGTGCACGTGGTGATGATCGCGGATCAGCTCGAGCCAGTCCTCGAACCGCGAGGCGAAGCGTTGATCGATCATCGGACCGTAGACGACGTCGCGCGTGGGGTCGCCGATCGGCGCCTCGGTAACCGCCTTCGTGAACCGATCGACGAAGTCGTCGTGGACGTCGCGATGCACGATCGCCGTCCCGAGCGAGGTGCACCGTTGGCCGGCGGTGCCGAACCCGCTGAACAGCGCGCCCTCCACAGCGAGGTCCAGATCTGCGTCGGGCATCACGATCAGCGGGTTCTTCCCGCCGAGCTCGAGGCACGGGGTCTGCAGGTGCCGGCCGCAGAGCTCACCGAGCCGTTCGCCCACGGCGGTCGACCCCGTGAAGCCCACCTTGTCGACGACGCCTTCGTCCAACGCGCGTTCGAGCCCGGCGAACGTCTCGGGTCCGTCCGCCAGCACCATCTGGAAGGTCCCCTCCGGGATGCCCGCGTGCAGGATGAGCTGCGCGAACGCCTCGGCGATCGCGGGCGTGTACTCCGCGGGTTTCCACACGACGGTGTTCCCGCACAGGAGCCCGGGCACCAGGTACCACGAGGGCACCGCGACCGGGAAGTTCCCGGCCGTGATGATGGCGGCGACCCCAACGGGCACCCGAAACGTGAAGAGCTGCTTGTCCGGCATCTCCGATGGCACCGTCATGCCGTAGAGCCGCCGCCCCTCGCCGAGGAAGAACGAGCAGGTGTCGATGACCTCTTGGACCTCGCCCCGGGACTCCTTGATCGGCTTGCCGATCTCGTGGGTGATCAGCCGAGCGAGCGCCTCGGCGTTGTCCTCGACGAGCCTCCCCAGCTGCTGGATCGCACGGCCGCGCACGGGCGCGGGGACTGAGGACCAGGCAGGCTGCGCCGCCTTCGCGCCCCGACACGCTTGGAGGAAGGTCTCGGCGTCGCCGAGGTGCGCCTCGCTCACGACCTCATCGAGCCGAGCCGGGTTCGCGATCGTGCGGACGCCCCCGGGGGCGACCGGATCGGGCTGACCGTTCAGGAGGGACCGGACGGTGTGCATGATTCGATGGTACGTCGGCAGACGAAGGCTGCTCGATCACCCCCGCGAGCTGGCCGGTTGGGGAGCGGCTTTGCTAGCCTTCTCTTGCGGGGTGGAGCAGTCCGGTAGCTCGCTGGGCTCATAACCCAGAGGTCACAGGTTCAAATCCTGTCCCCGCGACGGAAGAAACAATAGGAGAAGCGTCGGCCCCGGTGGGAGAATTCCCACTGGGGCCGATGTGCAAGACGAGTGCACGAGACGCGCTCTCAGTCGGGCCGTCCAGCCGCGAACGCGGGGATCCGGAACCGCAAGGCTGGGGGCTGGAGTAGGCCCTGTCCGCGGGCCGGCCTCCCATCCGTCGAGCGCAGCGACCACCCCGGCGCCTCGGCGCCGCCCCATCGAAACCTAGGCGAGCGTGACGGGCGGCTGGCTTAAACTGGCAGGCAGAGCGAGAGCTGGGTCGATGAAGTCGCAGGGAACGACCGTCGAACGCACGACTCCCAGCTCATGGGGAGCGTTCTTCCTATGGGTGATCCTTGGCGCTGCCGCCGCTTTCGGTCTCGTGATCTTCGGCTCCCCCGCGCTGTTGGCGATCTTCCTCGGCGTGTTGCTCCCGTCGACGCGACGCGCTCTCCGACGGTCAGGGTTCGGGGTGCTGACCGGGGTGGGCGCGATGTCGTTGTACGTCGCCTATGTGCAACGGGCGCGGTCCGGGGACGGTCTGTTGGCATACGGCCACGGCGTCGGGCTGTGACCAATACGCGGATCCCTGGCCGTGGCTCGTCGCGGGCGTCGCGCTCGTGGTCGTCGGCTTCGTCGCACATGCTCGGCGGATGCGCGTTCGGTCTTGACCCCGGGCTCATTCAGGAACGTACGCCTACGGAGCCCAAGCCCAGCGGGCGGACGATCTCTCGTCGGGAGGCGCCAACGAGGCTCCCGGGGGTAGCATCCGGCTGACCGAGAGGAGGGGGCGCCGTGGCGAGCAAGGACGTGGTGGAGCGGCTGTCGCGGGTGCCGATCCTCTCGGGCTGCTCGAAGAAGGACCTCCAGACGATCGCGAAGGCGATCAAGCCGGTCCGGCATGCCGCAGGATCGGTCGTCGCCACCGAGGGCGAACCGGGGGCCGGGTTGTTCATCATCGACTCGGGCGAAGCTCGGGTATCGATCGGCGGCAAGACCGTCAGCACGCTCCGGGAAGGTGACTCCTTCGGGGAGATGGCGCTGCTCGACGGTGGCCCACGCACCGCGACGGTCACCGCCAAGACGGACCTTTCCCTGTTCGTCCTGACCGAGTGGGTCTACCGGGGTCTGCTTACCGAGCATCCCTCGATCGCGATCCGCACGCTGGAGGCGGTGGCCGCACGCCTGCGGAGAGCCACGAAGAACGCCACCAGCTGACCGGCTCATGCCGTCGCTCCTTCGCCCTGATGGGGTCTTCGCGCGCAGCCCGACCATCCACGCGTATAGCGGCGACAATGGGAGGCGATGCAGGCGTGGGACGCCTTCGACCGGCTGCCGCGGATCACCGTGACGACGCTGGTGCTGCACGAGGATCGGGTGATCGCGCCCGCCAACGCTGAGTTCCTCGCGGTTCGCGACTTCATCGCGAGGCGCCGCGATGCCTGAGGTGCCCGAGGAGCTCGTGCGGTTGGCCGAGCGGCGCGCGCGGGCGCGCGCTGCGAAGGACTTCGCGGAGGCCGACGCGATCCGTGACCGGATCGCGTCGGCCGGCTGGACGGTGGTGGACGAACCCGACGGCACGTTCCGCCTGGAACCGGTCGCAGCGGAGCAGGAAGGACCTCTAAGCGCCCAGGACATCGCGAGCGTCCTGGATGAGCCCGCGACGATGGACGTGAGCGTCCACTGGGTCTGTGAGGGGTGGCCCGAAGACGTCGAACGGGCGATCGGTGCGTTCCGAGCCCACGCCGGCGAGCGGAGCGTCCAGTACGTCGTCGCCGACGTGACGGGCGCGCGCGCCGATCGATGGGGCGAGGACGTCGAGGCGCTTACGCTGGAACCGGGGACCGGGTGGGCGGCCGCGCGCAACGCCGGTCTCCGGCGTTCGCGCGGCCGCATCGTGCTGGCGATGGATGCCTCGGTCGAACCGACGGGGGATGTGTTCGGCCCGTTGGAAGAAACCCTGGCGGATCAGGCGGTGGGCGTCTGCGGCCCGTTCGGGATCATCACCACGGACCTGCGTCAGTTCGACGAGGCGCTGGGCGCCGGTCCGTGCGACGCGATCGAGGGCTACCTGATGGCCTTCCGCCGCGAGATGCTCACGGAGGCGGGCTTCTTCGATGAGAAGTTCAAGTGGTACCGGACCGCGGACATCGAGTGGTCGTTCCGCGTCAAGGACGCGGGCTATCGGTGTGAGGTGGTCGCGCTCCCCGTCGACAAGCACGAGCACCGGATGTGGTTCGGGACGCCGCCTCGCGAGCGGGCCACGTGGTCGAAGCGGAACTTCTACAGGTTCCTGGACCGATGGCGTGACCGGTGGGACCTCGTTCTGTCGGGCAAGCCGGCAGAGGGGAGCGACGGCACCCGCGACGACGAGGGCTCGTGACCACCTCAGTCCCGGCCGAGCCGGGTGTCAGTCCGCGGGCAGCGGCGGCGCCGGCGGGATGACGGGCCTCGGCGCCCGTCGCGTGTGCGCGGCGGTCGCAGGCCTCAACGCGACGGCGGCCGCGGCGGCGGCGCGCTCGTCCTGCTCGCGCCTGGCCGTCTCCGGGTCCGGGACGCGCTTCGTGCCGGTCGCGTAGGCCTCGATGTCGTCGCCATCGATCGTCTCGACGACGAGCAGGAGATCGCGGAGCTCATCCAGGAGCTGACGCCGATCCTTCAAGATCCGTTCGGCCTTGTCGTGCGCCTCATCGAGCAGCCGCCGCGTCTCCTGGTCGATCAGCTGGGCCGTCTCGCCCGAGATCTTGGGCTGCTGCCAGAACGCGTTGGGGTCGTCGCGCCCGAGCGAGAGCGGGCCGACCTTGTCGCTCATCCCGTACTCGGCCACCATCGCCCGGGCGATCTGCGTCGCCTTCTCGAGGTCGTTCTGGGCCCCGGTCGAGACCTCGCCGAACACGATCTCTTCGGCGACCCGACCCCCCATCGCGAACGCGAGCATGTCCTTCAGCTCCGGCTCGGTCGCCATGTACCGATCCTCGAGCGGCCTCGTCATGGTCAGGCCGAGCGCGGCCGTGCCGCGCGCGACGATGGTCACGCGGTGGACGGGGTCGAGGTTCTCGCAGAAGTGGGCGACGAGGGCGTGGCCCATCTCGTGCGCGGCGACCCGCACCTTCTCACGGTCGCTGATCACCCGCGACTTCCGTTCCAAGCCCATGGATGCCCGGTCGATCGCCTCCTCGAGTTCCTCCATCGTGACCGAGTTCTTCTCCCGTCTGGCCGCGAGGAGCGCCGCTTCGTTGACCACGTTCTCCAGGTCGGCCCCGGTGAATCCGGGCGTCCTCGCCGCGATCATGCGGAGCTCGACCGCGGGATCCAGCGCGACCCCTCGAGCGTGCACTCGCAGGATCTCTTCGCGGCCACGGAGGTCGGGCGGGTCCACCACGACCTGCCGGTCGAACCGGCCGGGACGCACGAGCGCCGGGTCCAGGACGTCCGGACGGTTCGTCGCGGCCATGATGATGACGCCCTTGGACGAGTCGAACCCGTCCATCTCGACGAGGAGCTGGTTGAGGGTCTGCTCGCGCTCGTCGTGAGCTCCGAACCCGGCGCCCATGACCCCGGAGCGCCCTTTGCCGATCGTGTCGATCTCATCGAGGAACACGAGAGCGGGTGCCTTCTCCTTCGCCTGTTGGAACAGCTCGCGAACCCTAGCTGCGCCGAGGCCGACGAACATCTCGACGAACTCGGAGCCGCTCATGAAGAAGAACGGAACGTTCGCCTCACCGGCGACCGCCCGCGCGAGCAACGTCTTGCCGCACCCGGGGGGACCAAGCAGCAGCACGCCCTTCGGGATCCGACCGCCGAGGCGCTGGTACTTCTTCGGGTTCTTCAGGAACTCGACGATCTCCTTGAGCTCCTCCTTCGCCTCGTCGACACCGGCGACGTCGGAGAAGGTCGTCTTCATCTCTTTGCGGTCGTAGATCTTGACCTTGTTCTTGCCCATGTTGAGCGGGTTAGCCGCACCGCCTCCCACCCTGCGGAACAAGAAGTAGTAGGCGATACCCATCAACAGCACGAGTGGAAGGATGCTCGCGAGCAGCGAGAACCACGGGCTCGGCTGGGTGCCTGTGTAGTCGATCCCCTTCGCTTGCAGCTTGGGTTCGAGCGTGGTGGACGGGTCATAGTTGGAGCCGGGCAAAGTCGCCACGAAGCTCTTCGAGGTCCCGTCGGCATCCGTATAGGTGCCGGACACCTGGGTGGCCGAGATCGTGACCTTCCCGGTGATCTTCCCCTGGTCCACCAGGTCGTAGAACCTCGACAGGTCGATGCTCTGTCGGGATGCCGTCGAGAACCATTGGTTGAATGCGACGAGCCCGAGGACGACGAGGGCGATCAAGATCCAGGGAGTGAGTCGCGTCCTGGGGATGCCGGGGCCGGACGGCCCATCGGGCCCAGAACGGCGACCGTTGTTCTTATCGTTGTCGGGCATGGTCGCTCCATCATGGCATCGACCTGCCCCAATGACAGGCAACGCTGCGGAGTCGCCGCCGGAATCGCTGCGCCCGAGGGTGCCCTCGCCCTGGACGGCGCGCGCTACCCTGATGGTCCATGGCGCAGACCGCCCAGGACGACCCGGCACTCCGCGAGCGCTTCGAGCGCGACGTCTTGCCGTTGTTGCCGTCGCTCTACGGGGCGGCGCTCCGACTCACGCGGAATCCGGCCGATGCCGAAGATCTGGTGCAGGAGACCTACCTGCGGGCGTACCGAGGCTTCGCCGGGTTCCAGGAGGGGACCAACCTCAAAGCGTGGCTCTACCGGATCCTGACCAACAGCTTCATCAACACCTACCGGAAGAAGCAGCGCGAGCCGCAGACGGTCGAGGGGCCGGATGACGCGGACGAGTGGTACCTCTTCGACCGGTTGGGCGGGCAGAGCGTGGAGGGCTCGGCGGAGGACGAGGTGCTGGATCGCATCCCGGATCAGGCGGTGAAGGAAGCCCTCGAGTCATTGCCGGAGAACTTCCGCATCCCGGTCCTGCTCGCCGACGTTGAGGGGTTCTCCTACAAGGAGATCGCGGAGATCATGGATACCCCGATCGGAACCGTCATGAGTCGTCTGCATCGGGGAAGGAAAGCGCTGGAACGCGCGTTGTGGCAGACGGCTGAAGAACGGGGACTGGTCGATGGCTAAGTGCGGGCCCGAGTGTGAAGAGACGCTTCGAGAGATCGAGCGGTTCCTGGATCATGAGCTGGACGATGTGATCCGGGTCAAGGTGGAGCGTCACCTCTCCGGGTGCAACGAGTGCACGGATAAGGCCACGTTCCGCGTGCACCTCAAGGCCTTGATCCAAGTCAAGTGCGCCGAGCACGAGGTTCCGGAGGGACTCAGGGACCGGCTCCGCACGCTCCTCGCCACCGTCGATACGGGCTTCGATCGAGGGTAGCTGTCGCGCGCTCACGGGTGCATCGTTCGACCGGTTACGGCAGACTCCCAGCACGAATCGCTGCGGTGGACCGCTGCGGTGGGCCGCTGCGGTGGGCCGCTGCCGTGGGAAGGAGGGCTGAGCATGGGATCGTTGGGCACGGTGCTGCTCGTCTGGGCGCACCCGGATGACGACATCTACACGAGCGCCGGGATCATGGCCGCGTCGGCGGCCGCGGGGGACCGGGTCGTCGACGTGACGGCCACCCGCGGCGAAGGCGGCTCGATGGACGAGGAGCGTTGGCCTCCGTCGACGATGGGCGAGGTGCGCACCGCCGAGCTGCTCCGCTCCCTCCAGATCCTCGGTGTGGGCGAGCACCGGTTCCTCGACGGCCCGGTCGATGTCGACATGCAGGCGCACCTGGACGAGTCCGGGAGCGAGCAGGTGAAGGAGATCATGGCGGAGGTCGATCCCGACACCGTGGTGACGTTCGGTCCCGACGGGATGACGGGCCATCAGGGTCACAAGGACGTCAGTCGGTGGGCGACCGATGCGTTCGAGTCGATCGCCAAGCGGGGAGCTCGGCTGTTGTACGCGACGCAGACCCCGGAGTGGATCGCGGAATGGCTCCCGAAGCTCGCGCCGTTCGAGATCTTCCTCCCGGGCAGTCCGCCGGAGACGCCGATCGAGGAGCTCGCGCTCCATTTCGTGCTACCCGACGACCTCCGTGATCTCAAGTTCCAGGCGATCTCCGCACACGAGAGCCAGGTGGAGGGGCTGGTAGAGGTGTTCGGGCGCGACCTGATGCAGGGGCTCGGTGAGGAGAACTTCCGGCTGGGAGGTGTGAAGGGATGACGATCGAACGGCCGTACGTTTCGCCGCGGATGGGCGTCCTGTTCGACGTGATCGGGCCGTTCGTCACGTGGGCGAGTCGCCCGGACGTGCGGAGCGCATCGGGCCCGGGGATCGCCAACTTCATGTTCGGCAATCCGCACGACCTGGCACCGCAGGTGTACGTGGATGCGCTGATCCGGGGTTCGACGCCGACCTCCGCCGATCACTTCGCGTACAAGATGAACGAAACGGAGGCGACGGGGATCGTCGCCGCCAGCCTCGCCGAGCGGTTCGGGCTCCCGTTCGATGCTGAGGACGTCTTCCTCACGAACGGCAACTTCTCGGGCCTCTCCATCTGCCTGCACGCGGTCACCGGGTCCGGCGATGAGGTCGTCTACGTCTCCCCACCGTGGTTCTTCTACGAGACGCTGATCCTGGAATCGGGATCGACCCCGGTCCGCGTCCCCGCCGACCAGGAGTCATGGGATCTCGACCTGGACGCGATCGCGGCCGCCGTCGGACCGCGAACCGCCGCGATCATCATCAATTCGCCGAACAACCCGACCGGGAGGATCTATCCGCGCGAGACGATCGAGGCGCTCGCACGGATCCTGGCCGAAGCCGGAGAGCGCAACGGACGGCCGATCTATCTGCTCTCCGACGAGGCCTACAACCGGATCGTGTACGACGGTCGCGAGTACCCGACGCCCGTTGCCTCGTATCCCTGGTCCTTCTACATCTACACCTACGCGAAGACGCATCTGGCGCCCGGGCTGCGGTTCGGCTACGTCGCGGTGCCGCCGACGATGCCCGGGCGCGAGGACCTCCGCGGACCGCTCCTCCTGGCGCAGGTCGCGCGCGGATGGGCGTTCCCGGTCGCGCCGCTGCAGCACGCGATCGGCGACCTCGACCGGATCGGGATCGATCTCGATCGGCTCCAACGGCGGCGCGACCTCCTGGTCCCGGCGCTCCGCGACCAGGGCTACGACGTCGTCGAACCGGAGGGGACCTTCTATGTGATCGTCCGCTCGCCGATCCCTGACGATCAGGCGTTCTTCGACGTCCTCGTCGGCCACGACGTGTACGTGCTGCCGGGTTCCGTGTTCGAGATGCCGGGCTGGTTCCGGCTCTCCGTCACCGCGAGCGACGACATGTGCGAGCGGTCGGTCCCGGCCTTCGCCAAGGCGATCGCCGAGGTCCGTTCGTGAGCGCGCCGGCCTTCGCGTTGCTCGGGGCCGGAGAGTTCGAGACGTGGCACGACGACATCGACCGCGCGCTGCTGGAACGCTCCGGCGGCGACGGGAGCGTGTTGATCTCGCCCGCAGCGGCAGCTCCCGAGGGCGAGTCGGTCTTCGACACGTGGGCAGGCAAAGGCATGGCGCACTACGAGCGGCTCCGGATCCCGGCCCGGGTCTCGCCGTTGCGGACGCGTGAGGACGCCGAGCGTCCGGACGTCGTCGCGATGCTCGACGAGGCCTCGCTCGTGTTCTTCTCGGGTGGCAACCCCTGGTACCTCGCGACGATCTTGCTGGATACGCCGTTCTGGGCGCGTCTGCAGGAGCGCCTCCAGGACGGGCTCGCCTACGCGGGGTGCAGCGCGGGCGTGGCGTGCCTGACCGAGATGACCTACGACAGCGACGCGCAGGGTCTCGATCAGGTGTTCAAACCGGGGCTGGGGTACGTCAGGAACACCCTGTTCGCTCCGCACTGGGACATCGTCGACGATTGGCAACCCGGCGCGCGGGCGGCGATCACGGCCGCGGCGCCCCCGGGCGGCACGCTCGTCGCCCTGGATGAGGAGACCGCGATGGTCGGTGACGGAGCGTCGTGGACGGTTCACGGACGTCAGGGGATCCACCTCTACCGCGCCGGTTCATGGAGCGATCACGTCGCGGGCGATACCTTCGACTTCTCGCTGGTGTGAAGCGTGGTCGCTCTCACCCGCGACGCGCCGATCGAGGAGCGAGCACCCGAGGTGATCCGCCGTCTGGAGGCCGCCTACCCCGATGCCAGGGTGGCGCTCAACTTCTCGAACCCCCTCGAATGCCTCGTGGCCACGATCCTGTCGGCGCAGTGCACCGATGAGAAGGTGAACGAGGTCACAGCGACCCTGTTCATGAAGTACCGAACGGCGCAGGACTACCTCGCGGTCCCCGAGGACGAGCTCCGGACCGACATCAAACCCACGGGCTTCTTCAATCAGAAGGCCGCATCGATCCGGGCGGCCTGCCAGCGGATCGTCGAGGTCTACGACGGCGAGGTTCCGCGGACGATGGACGAGCTCCTGACGCTCCGAGGCGTGGCGCGCAAGACGGCGAACATCGTCCTCGGCAATTCCTTCGGCATCGTCGAGGGGATCGCGGTCGACACCCACGTCAAACGGCTGGCCAACCGGATCGGGTTCAGCAACGAGTCGGATCCCGCGAAGATCGAACGGGATCTCATGCGTCTGATCCCCCGCGAGAAGTGGTTCTCCTTCACGTACGTGCTGATCGACCATGGGCGCGCGATCTGTCAGGCGAAGAAGCCTCGCTGCACGGAGTGTCCGATCGAACCGTTGTGTCCATCCAGCCAGGCTTGACCGGGGAACCCTCAGACCGCCGGCTCCAACTCGCGGCCGTCCGCGAGGGCGCGTCTGCGGAGGCGCCGGATCTCCCGCCGCTCCTCCTCGTCGAGGCCGCCCCACACGCCGGCGTCCTGGTAGGTCGCCAGGGACCACTCGAGGCAGGCGGAACGGACGGGACAGGAACGGCACACCGCCTTGGCCCGAACCGCCTGATCCGCAGCCGGCGGGGACGTCCCGATCGGGAAGAAGAGCTCGGGGTCCTCACCGATGCAGGCCGCGTCCGCGAGCCACCACATCTCGTCGGGATCGTGTCTGAATCGATGTTCAGTCATCGTTCGTGCGACTCCACACGTACCGCCAAACGTCCCGCGTGGAGCGACGATAGTGTCTGAATGGCCGTTCAGTCAAGCGGTTATCGTCGCCCACCGAGGTGACTCCGCGCACCTCGCCGAGAACACGTTGGAGGCGTTCGCATCGGCGATCGAGCTCGGCGCGGAGGCGGTGGAGTTCGACGTCCGCATGACGTCGGACGGGGTCGCGGTGGTCATCCACGACGCCGATGTCTCGCGAACGACCGACGGGAGCGGGCTCGTGCGATCGATGACGCTCGACCAGCTCCGCCGGCTCCGGATCGAGCTCGGCGGCGGAGGCGCGGCCGGGGTCCCGACGTTGGAGGAAGCGCTCGACGTCCTGTCCGGCCGCGCCGCCGCCGACATCGAGATCAAGAACGTGCCGAGCGAGCCGGACTTCGACCCCGACCGCGAAGAGGCGGTCGAGGCGACGATCGCAGCGCTCGCGTCCACGGGGTTCGTCGGGCCCGTGATCATCTCGAGCTTCAACCCACTGGCCATCGCGCGGAGCCGCGAGCTGGCCCCGCACCTCCCGACCGGTCTGCTGACCGATCGCAGCGTCGAGGCAGACGCAGGCCTCGCGTTCGCCCGAGCTCAGGACCACGCGTGGGTGCTCCCCGCGGTCGAAGCGTTGCTCGGCGCACCGGACGGGTTCGCGGAGCGCGTGCATGTGGCCGGGATGCGGGTCGGGACGTGGATCAGCGACGATCCTGACGAGGCGGTCGGGCTGATGCATTCCGGGGTCGACGCGGTTGCGACGAATGACCCCGGGCGGATCCTCGCCGCCCGGCGGCGTGCCTTCGGCGCCTGATGTTCCGGCGGAAGGTGCTGCCCGACGCTCTCGTCCCGTCGTTCCGAGCGTTCCACGTCGTCCTCGATGAGATCGAACCGGCCAAGGCGGGACTCACCGATGTCGTTCCGGGAACCCGGCTCCCGGGACGTCCCCTGGATGACGCACTGGAGGAGTTCGTCGAACGGCTGACACGGGCCCGGAGCGCCATGCCCGCGTGGAGGCGTCCGCAGCTAGAGGACGAGTGGTCCGCGTGCCGGGACGGGCTCGCGATCACGCTGGAGCGAGCCTCCGAGCTCTTGGACGAGGGGAACGAGGCAGCCGGGTTCGGATCGCTGCTGGGGCTCGTGGAGAGCCTGCTCGATCCCTTGGAGCCCTTCGCCGACGCGGAGGAGCGATTCGCCTCGTTACGCCGGAGAACCGGACGTTCCCGTGCGTCGCGAGTCGAGCGACATGACGCATGATGGTGAGCCCCATGGCAACCACGAACCGACAGAGCCGACATAGCCGACAGAGCCGAAAGAGCCGAAAGAGCCGACGGGGCCGACGGTCGGTCATCCTCGCGGTCGGTCTGGTCCTGATGCCGGCCGCGACGGCCGCCTCGGCCGTCGGCTGGGGCACGGAGCACGGCATCCCCGGCGCGTACTCGTGGAACTACGGCGATTCCTTGGACTTCTCGGGAACGCCCGCGACCCCCAGCTTCCGTCTGCACGACGTGTTCATCTCGGACGCGACGACGCCGCAAGCCGCGTACTACAGCTCGAGCAACGAAGGCATCACCTGGACGGCCCCGAGGAGGCTCTCGGGTCGAGCGGTCAACGCCGAGGGCACGAGCATCGCGGCAGCAGGTTCGAAGATCGTCGTCGGCTGGGTGACCGGCTTCAGCGCCTACGACCCGGCCGGGGCCCCTCGTCGGCTCCAGGTCAACACGAGCACCGACGGTGGCGCGACCTGGCGAGGCGTGAAGTCCCTGACGTCGGGCGGGGGGAGGATCGACTATCCGATCGTGGCGGCGGCGAAGACGGGGTTCGGGTCCGTGAACCTGTACGCCGTGTGGGTCGACGCGACGAACGGCAAGGTCTACTTCCGTGAACACTCGGGCGCCGCGGCCTGGTCCGCGCCGATCTCCATCGGTGCCACGACCCTGGCGCACCGGGACGGCTACCACGGCTACGCCAACATCGCCGCGGTCGGCAACCTGATCACGGTTGCGTGGATCGCCGACGCGAAGGGTTCGCTGAAGGCGCGCGCGATCAACCTCTCGGGGAAGACGCCGACGGCTGCGGCGATCCGGGCGAACTGGAACGCATCGGTCGCGCTCGCCGGCCGCGTCTCCCTGCGGCAGGGTGGATACCCGGTCGTCTCGGCGTCTCCGCTCGCGCCCGGTGTCGTGACGATCGCCTGGAACACCCCGAGGAGGCAGGTCTACACGACGTTCGACGGGACGAACGTCGCGGCGACGCCGATCACCATCTGGGTCAACGGGATCGCGAACGCCATCACCTACACGGGCGGATACTCGACCGTCGTCGAGCCCGCGCCCGGCGGATTCGTCGCGATGTGGGGGGGATGCAGGAACACCTCGCTGACGTACGACTGCAACGGTCAACAAGGCTCCTCCCCCCGGGTCGACCTGCTGTCGGCGACCTCGGCGAACGGGACGCTCTTCAGCCTCCCGTCACTCGTCGCGCCCGCGATACCGAACGGTCGAACCGTGAACGATCAGGCGTCGGTCGTCGCGACGGCGGATCACGTCTTCGCCCAGTACAACGGGTCCACCGCGAACTTCGGGCGCTACGACGTCTTCGACCGCATCGGGACCGGCTCCCCGTGACCACGACGTTGGATGCCATCCGGGATGACATCGTGGTGTGCCGTCGGTGCCCGAGGCTCGTTGCCTGGCGCGAGCGGGTCGCTCGGGAGAAGGTCGCGCGCTTCGCGGATCAGCGGTATTGGGGGCGACCGGTGCCTGGCTTCGGGGACCCGCGGGCGCGCATCCTCGTGCTCGGGCTCGCGCCGGCCGCTCACGGCGGGAACCGGACGGGGCGGATCTTCACGGGCGATCGTTCGGGGGACTTCCTGTTCGCAGCGATGCATCGGGCCGGGTTCGCGAACCGGCCGACCTCCACCTCCGTGGACGACGGCCTCCGGCTCCGCGGGGCCTACCTCAGCGCCGTGAACCGGTGCGCCCCACCGGGGAACCGCCCGACCCCCGAGGAACGGGATCGTTGCCTCCCGTTCCTCGAGCGGGAGTTGGGCGCCCTCTCCCGTCTCCGCGTGATCGTTCCGTTGGGATCGTTCGCCTGGGACGGGACGCTTCGCGCGATCGCCGGCCTCGGTCACCCCATCCCGCGGCCGAGGCCGCGGTTCGGCCACGGGGTGGAAGCCTCCGTCGGCCCCTATCGGGTCCTCGGATGCTTCCACCCGAGCCAGCAGAACACGTTCACGGGGAAGCTCACCCCGGCGATGCTGGACGACGTGCTCCGTCGCAGCCGGACCCTCGCGAAGAGCTCGCGACTCCACCGAGTGACGTCGACCGACGTGCCGGCGCCGTAGCATCCGCGGCTCCGCCGTATCGTTGAAGGCTATGGGACGGCACGGACGCATGTTCGGCATGGGCGCACGGCCGCTCGACGAGGATCCGCGGCCGATCAAGCCCGCCACCGTTCGTCGGGTGGTCCGGACCTTCTCGCCGTACAAGAAGAAGGTCGCGGTGGTCGGCCTCGCCATCGTCATCACGGCCGGTCTCGGCGTGGTGAACCCGCTGCTGATCATCGCGGTTTTCGACAAGGCGCTGTTCGGGGCGAACAGCAACTGCGCCGGCCAGCCGTGTCCGAACCTGCCCTTGCTGTACCGCTACGTCGCCTTGATGATCGCGATCCCGCTCGTCACGAGCATCATCGGGATCGGGCAGACGTATCTGGCCAACCAGGTCGGGCTCCGCGTGATGCAGGACCTCCGCAACGCGCTCTACCGCCACCTCCAAGAGATGCCGCTGCGATTCTTCACCACCACGCGGACGGGCGAGATCCAGTCGCGGCTGGCGAACGACGTGGGTGGGGTCCAGTCGGTCGTGACCGACACGGCGTCGACCGTGCTGTCGAACACGGTCACGATCGTCAGCACGATCGTCACGATGTTGATCATCTCGATCCCGCTCACGATCCTGTCCCTGCTCCTCCTGCCGCTGTTCCTGTGGCTCACGGTGCGGGTCGGAAAGGCTCGACGCGTGGTCGCGACGAGCACGCAGAAGACCCTCGCCGACCTCACGTCGATCACGGAGGAGACGCTCTCTGTCTCGGGCATGCTGCTCTCGAAGTCCTTCGGCCGACAGTCGTTCGAGATCGGGCGGTTCCGCGAGGAGAACGAACGACTGACCGGTCTGCAGATCCGGCAGACGATGATCGGTCGCTCCTTCTTCGCGCTGATCGGGTTCTTCTTCTCGATCACCCCGGCGCTCGTCTACCTCGTGGCGGGCTGGGTCAACTCGAACCACGGCTCCGCCGTGATCCAGTCGGGCATGCTCGTGGGGTTCACCACGCTGCAATCCCGCCTGTTCTTCCCGATCGGTTCGATGCTGCAGGTATCGACGGAGGTGCAGTCTTCGTTCGCCCTGTTCGACCGCGTCTTCGAGTACCTCGACATGGAGCACGAGATCGTCGACGCGCCCGATGCGGAACCGCTCGTGAACGTGCGCGGCCGCGTCGAGCTCGATCACGTCCGGTTCCGGTACGAGGAGCCGCCCGGTGACCTCGTCCCCATCTCGCCGGAGACCGTGCCGACCGAGCAGCTCCGCGAGTGGACGCTGGATGATGTGTCGCTCACGATCGAGCCCGGTCAACTCGCCGCCCTCGTGGGGCCGAGCGGAGCCGGCAAGACGACGATCACGTACCTCGTGCCGCGTCTGTACGACGTGCAGGCGGGAGCCGTGCGGATCGACGATCACGACGTCCGGCACGTCACGCTCGAGTCGCTCGGCGATGCGATCGGGGTCGTGACCCAGGAGACCTACCTGTTCCACGACACGGTCCGTCGGAACCTCTTGTACGGGAAGCCCGATGCGACCCTTGAGGAGCTGGAGGCCGCTGCGCGGGCGGCCAACATCCACGGGAAGATCTCCGAGCTCCCCGAGGGGTACGACACGGTGGTCGGCGAGCGCGGCTACAAGCTGTCGGGCGGCGAGAAGCAGCGCCTCGCGATCGCGCGCGTGATCCTCAAGGACCCCAGCATCCTCATCCTGGACGAGGCCACCTCGTCGCTCGATACGACCTCCGAACGGCTGGTGCAGTCGGCCCTTGAGCCACTGATGCAGGGTCGGACGACGATCGCGATCGCGCACCGGCTGTCGACGATCCTTCAGGCGGACGTGATCTTCGTGATCGACCGGGGCAGGGTGGTCGAGCAGGGGACCCACGAGGAGCTGTTGACGAAGAGCGGGCTGTACGCGCGCCTGTACGAGCAGCAGTTCCAGGATCAGGTGATCGAGCCCGACAGCTCCTTGCGGTAGCCGAGGAGGACGAAGCCGTCGGGGAAGACGCGGTCGGCCTCGCGGACGTAACCGAGACGTCCGTACATCCGCTGCGCGGCCATCATCCTCGTCGTGGTGTGGAGCGTGACGTGGGTCTTGCCGGCGGCGCGGGCGCGCGCCTCGCACTCGGCCATCAGCCGAGCGCCAGCGCCGCGCGCCCGCGCCGCCGGATCGACGCCGAGCATGCGGATGTGTGCCTCGCCCGGCTCGAGCGGCGCATCGCCGTTCCCGTCGCGCACGCGGCCCTCGAGCTCGAGGGTGGCGCAGCCGATGATCCGACCGTCCTCGACGGCCACGAGGACCGTGGTCCTCGTGGCGCGCTCGCCCACGTCAGCCAGCCGGGCGAGGTACCGCTGCCAGTCGCCGTCGTCGTCGGGCGGGACGAACTCGCGGTAGGCCTCGGCCGTGACCCTGCCGGCCTCGGCGTACTCATCGGGCCGGGCCTCGCGGGTCACGATCGCCATGGGGAAGAAGGGTAGCGATGCCTGATGGTCAACCTGATTGACCATGCCCATCCCGCCTGGCACGATTGCGCCCATGGGCGATCTGATCCGCCAGCTCCTGGAGGCACGACGGGCGCTCGCCAGCGAGCTCGACTCCGACCTCGCCGACCGAGGGTTCCCCGACGTCCGGCCCGGTCACGCCGCGGTCTTCCTGGGGGTCGATCGGCGGAGCGGCTCACGGCTGACCGACCTCGCCGAACACGTCCGCCTGACCAAACAGGGGATGATGGCGATGGTGGATGATCTCGAGGCCCGTGGCTACGTCCGCCGCGTCCCCGACCCGAACGATGCGCGCGCGAAGCTCGTGCGGCTCACGGCGCGAGGCCGCCGCGCTGCCGCCGAGTGCCGCCGGGCGATGCAATCGGTCGAGCAACGGACCCGCCGTCAGCTGGGGGATCGCCGGTACGACACGCTGCGCGAGACGCTCGAGGAGCTCGCGGAGTCCGAGCTGGAAGCGGAGGCCTGAGGATGCTCTTCAAGCTCGGGACCCCGGTCTGGGAGATCGCGCTCCGCACGGCTATCGTCTACCTGGTCATCCTGTTCGGGCTCCGGCTGTTCGGGAAGCGGCAGCTGGGTCAGATGAGCACCGGCGACCTCGTGATGATCCTGCTGATCGCGAACGCCGTGCAGAACGCGATGGTCGGACCCGATGTGTCGCTGACGGGCGGCCTCGCGGCGGCGCTCGTGCTCCTCGTGATGAACTTCGTGGTCGTTCGCTTGTTGGGTCTCACCCCCCTCGGCGAGCGGCTGCTGGAGGGCGGGCCCACGCTCCTCGTGAAGGATGGGGCACTCGTGCCGCACGGGTTGCGGCATGAGGGCGTCGCCCCCGAGGAGGTCGAGACGGCGATCCGTGAGCACGGCATCGCGGACGTCGCCGGCGTGCGTGCCGCGTACCTCGAACCGGACGGCACGATCAGCGTGATCCCGATCGACGTGCAGCCGATGCGCGGACGTCGTCGCGTCAAGCGCGTCCGCCAGTTCCGTCGGGGGACCGGCTAGCATCGAGGGATGCCGGAAGAAGCCACGGGCAAGACCGGCGTTCCCTCGGAACGGCGGCAGAAGCGGGAGCGACCTCGCGACGAGCTGGGCAGACCGCTCGCGCACGACGCGGTCAACCTGCTCCACCTGCCCGATTTCGACGCGCTCCCCGTCGAGGAGAACGACCGCCTCGGCCGCGACCTGTTGCGTCGGCGCAACTACTTCGGAGCGCACGAGGCATGGGAGACGGCTTGGAAGCAGGCGCGGGGAACGGGCGAGGAAGAGCTCTTCAAGGGGCTCTCGCAGATGGGCGCCGGGTACGTCCACCTGCTGCGCGGCAATGCGCACGGTGCGATCACCCTGCTGCGGCGAGGGGCGCGGCGCGTGGGGGCCTATCCGGATGGGACCCGTGGGATCGCCACGGTTGGGTTGGCGGCGCGGCTCGAGGCCGACGCCGCGGCGGTCGAGACCGGTAGACTGGTCCCCGGGCCGGATGCGGCGCTGGAACCCCCTGAGGTGTAGCCTCCGCGTGCGGGGTCCAGGTGCGTTGACCCGCAGGCCCTTCCCCCGACGATCCGGAGCGAGCGATGGCGAGCCAGAGCGTAGAGACCGACTGGAAGGGCCGCGAGGGCCCCTTCTCGCTGCTCCTCGGTCCCGGGGTCTTCAGCCCGACGACGACCAGCCGAACCCTCGCCGACGCGCTCGAGATCACGCCCGGAGATACCGTGATCGACGTCGGCTGCGGCAGCGGTGTCCTTTCGATCGTCGCCGCGAAGCTCGGCGCGGCCAAGGTGTACGGGGTCGACCTGTCCCAACGAGCGGTGGAGGCGGCGAGGGAGAACGCCCGCCGACTCGGGCTCGACCACATCTGCGAGTTCCGTGCTGGCGATCTGCTCGAGCCGGTGCGCGATGTGCGGGCCAACGTGCTGATCGGGGACGTCTCGGGGATCCCCGACTCGATCGCCGCGGAATCCGGCTGGTTCGACGACGTCCCCGCCGGCGGGCCGACCGGTGCCGAGCTCCCCGCCAAGTTCCTGCGTTCGATCGGTGACACCCTCGCGATGGGTGGCCGGCTGTACCTCCCGACGGGAACGATCCAGCACGAACAGGCCATCCTCGACGCCGCGCACGAGGTCTTCGGCGACCACATGCGACCCGTCCTCGAGCGGGAGTTCCCGCTCCCGGATCTGGTCGCCAGGTCGAAGGCCGTCGCCCGCATGATGAAGGAAGGCTTGGTCAGCTTCCGCCAGCGCGGCAGCCGGTGGCTCTGGCAGCTCCGCATCTGGCGCTGCGATCGCGTCTGAGGTCAGTCCGGCGGGCGAAGCACGGCGACGGCTTCGACCTCGTACCCGGCCGCTCGCAGGTGATCCGCCCCACCACGATCGATCGCCAGCACGATCCGTCGCACGTCCGCCCCCGCCTCCGTGAGGACCTCGGCGGCGCGACGCACCTGATGACCCGTCGTGCTCACGTCCTCCAGCAACGTGGTGATCGCTCCCGCTCGCACCTCACCCTCGACCTGTGTCCTGGTCCCGTAGTCCTTCGCGTGTTTGCGCACGACGGTCACGGGAAGCCCGGAGCGGAGCGAGACGGCGGCGACCAGCAGCATCGCGGCGCCCTCCGGCGCCCCGAGGAGCTCCGTCGAAGGCGCGAGCAGGCGAGCGACCTCGGCCGCGACCGGATCCAGCAGGTCCGGCCGCGTGAGGAATCGGAACTTGTCGAAGTACACGGTGGAGGTCATTCCCGAGGACAGCACGAACTCGCCGTGGAGCTCCGACGCCTCGACCATGCGGCGCACGAGGTCCTCGTTCACGCGCCCTAGTATGGGCGACCGATGGGTTGGTACGAGGCCGTGGGCCGCCGGGCGTTCTTCTCGCTCGACCCCGAACGATCCCATCGGCTGGCGTACCGTCTGCTGCGGTTGCCCCTCCCATGGCGGAGGATCGGCGGCGCCGTGGACGATCCGGCCCTCATGACGACCCTCGCGGGGATCTCGCTCCGGAACCCGATCGGGCTCGCGGCCGGCTTCGACAAGACGTGTGCTCGCCTCGACGCACTGGGGTCTCTCGGGTTCGGTTTCGTCGTGGGGGGGACCGTGACGCGCGCGCCGCGCCGGGGGAACGCCCGCCCGCGGATCGCCCGGGATCCGTCGCGGCGCGCGCTCGTCAACGCGATGGGGATGCCGAACCCCGGGGCGGAGGCGGTCGCGCACATCCTCGCGCGGACCGCCCGGACCGCACCGCGGTTCGCCTCGATCGCGGACGAGCCGATCGCGGACGCCGTGGACACAGCGGAGCTCCTCGAACCCTTCGTCGACGGGATCGAGCTCAACGCGAGCAGCCCGAACGCGGGATGGGAGCACGCGAGCTCGCACGTCGCCGAGCTCGTGCGGGCGCTACGGGCGCGGACCTCGAAGCCGCTCTTCGTCAAGATCCCGCCGTTCTCCGGCGAAGACGAGGAACGGACGCGAGCGCTGTCGATGGCGACCGCGGCGCGGGCCGCCGGCGCCTCGGGGATCGTCAGCGCGAACACGGTGCCGGTGGTCGACACGCGGATGTCGACCGGCCGGGGTGGGCTATCGGGGGGCCCTCTCACCGCCGAGACGCCCCGGATGGTCGCTGAGATCGTCGCTGCGCTCGCGGGTGAGGTGCCGGTCGTCGCGTGTGGCGGCGTCTTCACGGCGGATGACGCCCGGCGGTGCCTGGACGCGGGGGCGGTGGCGGTCCAGGTCTATACCGCGCTGATCTACGAGGGTCCCGGTCTCCTCGGATCGCTCACCCGAGGCCTCGCGGCCACGGTCCGCACCCTGGACTAGCTGGTTCGGACCGCCGGATCGGCGCCTCGGGTTGACCGCCTCTCGCCGGGCATCTGTGTTGCGTCGGCGCGGTCGTGGCGTGCAAGATGTGCGGCGTCCCGTCCCTGGAGGCCGATCTGTCCGACGTCGAGCCGGTTCCGCCAACCCCCGCCGTCCGATTGGAGGGCGTGGTGAAGCGGTTCGGCGACGTGGTCGCGGTGGACCGGATCGACCTGGATGTCCGTGAGGGAGAGTTCTTCTCGATGCTCGGTCCCTCCGGGTCGGGCAAAACGACGTGCCTGCGGATGATCGCGGGATTCGAGTCTCCGACCGCCGGTCGGATCGCGTTGGGCGGTCGGTACGTGACCGGCCTCGCTCCGTACGAGCGCGAGGTGAACACCGTGTTCCAGGATTACGCGCTGTTCCCGCACATGACCGTCGCCGAGAACGTCGGCTACGGCCTCATGGTGCGGAAGGTTCCTCGGGCCGATCGGCGCCGCCAGGTCGCGGATGCCTTGGAGATGGTGCGTCTCCCCGAGTTCGGCGAACGCAGGCCGGCCCAGCTCTCCGGCGGCCAGCGGCAGCGCGTGGCGCTCGCGCGGGCGCTGGTGATGCGCCCGAAGGTGTTGTTGCTCGACGAGCCGCTCGGTGCGCTCGATCTCAAGCTCCGCCAAGCGATGCAGATCGAGCTGAAGGAGATCCAGGAGGAGGTCAGCCTGACGTTCATCTACGTCACGCACGACCAGGAGGAGGCGCTCACCATGAGTGACCGCCTCGCGGTGTTCAACCGCGGCCGCATCGAACAGGTCGGCTCGCCGGCCGAGGTCTACGAGCGGCCAGCGACGGGCTTCGTCGCCGGCTTCGTCGGAGTCTCCAACGTGCTCGAGGGCGAGGCCGCGGCGGCCGTCGCTGGAGATCCCCATCCGTTCACGATCCGACCGGAGAAGATCGAGATGCACGAGCTCGACGCGGCGGTGGACGGTGACTCCTGCAGCGCGACCGGCCACGTGCGCGAGGTCGTATACCTGGGAGCCACGACGCGCTACATCGTCGAGCTCGATGCGGGCGCTTCCCTCGTCGTGATGCAACAGAACCTCGCGACGAGTTCGATGGAGGCGCTGCAGGTCCGCGGCAAGGCCGTGCGATTGATCTGGCGCCGGAGCAACAACCGACCAGTGGAGGCGCCCGCGGGCGCACTCGAAGGGTCCATGGACCAGGAGGAGGCACAGGCATCATGAGGAGACTGACGACGGCGTGTGCCGTCATGGCGGCGCTTGCGCTCGTCGCAGCCGCGTGTGGAAGCTCCAGCTCGACCGGCTCAGGACCGGCCGCGCCGAAGGTGTACGACTCGATCGGCACGACCGAGGGCGCGCTCAAGCTGATCGCGTGGAACGGCTACACGGAGAACGGTTCGAACGATCCCAACTACGACTGGGTCACGCCCTTCCAGGACCAGACGGGTTGCAAGGTCACCGTCAAGTATGCGGATACGTCGGACGAGATGGTCACGCTGATGCGGCAAGGTGGCGGCTCCGTGTGGGACGGTGTATCGGCCTCCGGGAACGCGTCGAACAAGCTGATCGCGGGCGGGAACGTCGCGGCGGTGAACACCTCGCTGTTCCCCGAGTTCGCGAACGTGATCTCGCCGCTGCAGCCGCAGACCGGGACGAACAACTCGCATTACGTCGTGAACGGTCAGGTGTACGGCGTTCCGTACATGTATGGGCCGAACTTCCTCATGTACAACACCAACGTCGTGAAGCCCGCCCCGAAGAGCTGGGACATCACGTTCGAGCCGACGCTGAACGGCCAGCCCAACCCGTATTCGGGGAAGTTGACGGCCTACAACGATCCGATCTTCATCGCGGACGCCGCCGTCTACCTCAAGACCCACAACCCGGCGCTCAACATCACCGATCCCTACGAGCTCACGTCGGATCAGCTCGACGCTGCCGTGACCCTGCTGCAACAGCAGAAGCCGATGCTCGCGAAGTACTGGGCGCTGTACACGGACGAGATCGACGGGTTCAACGACCACTCGATCGTCGCCGGGACGGCCTGGCCGATCAACCTCACCTATTCCAAGGACGCTCCGGCCGCCGCTGTCATCCCGAGCGAAGGCGTGACGGGCTGGGCCGACACCTGGATGATCTCGGCGAACGCACCGCACCCGAACTGCATGCTGAAGTGGATGCAGTACACGATGGAGCCGAAGGTGCAGGCGGAGGTCGGCATCTGGTACGGCGCCGCGGGCAGCAACACGAAGTCCTGCGACCTGATCGCCAAGGGCCTCGGGAAGGGCGGCGCGGCACTCGTGAACTCCGTGGAGTACTCGTTCTGCGGGAACGTGGGCTTCCTCAACTCGCTCTACCTGTGGAAGACGCCACAGGCTGCGTGCGGCGACGATCGCGGGTCGACGTGCATGGATTACTCCGTCTGGTCCCAGAAGTGGACCGAGGTGGCCGGAGCCTGAGCTCGTCGGGGCGGAGGTCGCCGGCCGGCGACCTCCGCCCCGACGACAGGATCTGACGTGGCGACCGGAACCGTTGGCCCATCCGATGGGATGAGGGCCCATCTATCGGCCTTCCTCTTCCGGCACCGCCTGCTGAAGCTTGCCGCGCTGCTCGGCGCGCCCGCCGGGTGGTTCGTCGTGATCTACCTGGGCACGCTCTTCCTGTTGTTCGCGACGGCGTTCTGGCACCTCGATGCCTTCACCGGGCTCGTGGTCAAGCGGTTCAGCCTCGCGAACTTCCAGACGATCGCCCACGACCCGGTCTACCGGACGATCATCCTGCGGACCCTCGGGATCGCGCTCGCGGTCACGCTGACCGACATCGTGCTCGCGTTCCCGCTCTCGTACTACGCGGCGAGGCAAGCACCGGCTCGCGCGAGGAACGCGGTGTTGATCGCGGTCGTGCTTCCGCTCTGGGCGAACTATCTCGTGCGGATCTTCGCGTGGCGCTTGATCCTGTCGCCGGGGGGGCTCCTCGTCTGGCTGTTCGAGAAGATCGGTGTGCATTGGTCGATCGGCTACTCCAACGTCGCCGTCTGGATCACGTTCTCCTACCTGTGGCTGCCGTACGTGGTCCTGCCGATGTACGCAGCGCTCGAGCGCGTTCCGGGATCACTGCTGGAGGCGTCCTCGGACCTCGGGGCTCGGGGCTGGAAGACGTTCCGCTCGGTGGTCTTCCCGTTGATCGTGCCAGGCATCGTCGCCGGTTCGATCTTCGCGTTCTCGCTCACGCTGGGCGACTACATCGTGGTGCAGCTCGTGGGCAACTCGCGGTTCATCGGCAACGTGATCTACGACAACGTCGGAGTGGCGAGCAACGTCCCGTTCGCGGCCGCGTTCGCCCTGATGCCGGTCGCGATCATGTCGATCTACCTCTTCATCGCATGGCGTCTCGGCGCCTTCGAGGCGCTCTAGGAGGGCGGCAGATGGAATCCCGTGCCGTCCGGATCGCCATCAGGATCGGCATGATCCTGGTGTTGGCGTTCCTGTACGTCCCGCTCCTGATCGTCGTGATCTATTCGTTCAACAACGACATCGGGCAGACGTGGCCGATCGACTCGTTCACGACGAAGTACTACGCGCTCGCGTGGCAGAACCCCGATGTGCGGGTGGCGCTCGGCACATCCCTGCTGGTCGCGAGCATCGCGACGCTGCTGGCGTTCGTGCTCGGGAGCCTGGCCGCGTTCGCCGTGCATCGCTTCCACTTCTTCGGGCGGAACGCGGTGTCGTTCGTGCTCGTGCTGCCGATCGCGTTGCCCGGGATCCTCACCGGGATCGCGTTGAACAACGCCATCAACAACTACCGGATCCCGTTCAGCATCTGGACGATCATGATCGGCCACGCGACGTTCTGCATCGTGGTCGTCTACAACAACGTGCTGGCCCGGCTGCGGAGGACGGCCGGTTCCCTGATCGAGGCGTCGATGGACCTCGGCGCTGACGGCTGGCAGACGTTCCGGTACGTGACCTGGCCGGCGATCCGCACGGCAGTGATCGCCGGCATGCTGCTCGCCTTCGCGTTGTCGTTCGACGAGATCGTCGTGACGAACTTCACGTCCGGTACCCAGATCACGATTCCGAAGTTCATCTACGACAACCTGCGCCAGCCGCGGAACCGCCCGGTCGTGAACGTGGTGGCGGTCATCGTGCTGCTGGTGATGGTGATCCCGGTCTACATCGCGCAGCGGTTGGCCGGCGGAGATACCACCACACGACCGAGCCGGGCATTACCGCCGGCGGCGCAACCGGGGGTGCCCTAGAGGTACTGGCCCGGCGCCCGCTCGTTCTCCTGCGGGGGACCGCCTTGCGGGTTCTGCGCCAGCAGGCCGCGGCGCCGGAGCTCCTCGAACTGCGCCCGCGCCGCGGCCTGCTGCGCGAACATCGCGGCCTGGATCCCGTGGAACAGACCCTCGAGCCAGCCGACCAGCTGGGCCTGGGCGACCCGCAACTCGGATTCGGTCGGGATCTGGTCCTCGATCGGGGGCGCGAGCGAAGCGAGCTCCTCGCGGAGGTCCCCGGAGAGGACGTCGGAGAGCTCACCCACCGAGCGACCGTAGATCTCGGCGAGCCGCTTGCGTCCCGGCTCGTCGAGCGTCGTCTGTCGCGTCTCGTCGAGCAGCTCTCGGACCATGCTCGCGATCCGAAGCAGCTTCGCAGGCTCGGTTATCGTCTCGGTTCCGGGCGAGGCCTGCTCGGGCTCCGCGCCGACCGGCACCGCCTGGACCACGCCCGGCACAGGCATCTGGCTGGGGTCTTGGCTCATCCGGCCAACCTAGCACCCGTGCGCGACTAGGCTCCGTCCACGAGCACGCCGAAGCCGTCGCGAGCGAGGCGGCGGATCACGTTGCCCGAGCGGCCGAGGTCGGCGACCCGGCCGGCCGAGAGCGCACCGAGCTCGACCACCCTCGCGCGCAGCGGGGCCGGGCCGTCGCGACGGGCCAGCGACAACGCGCTCGCGTTCCTCCAGACCTTCGCGCGGGACTCCTTCAGGAACCGGGTGGTCGCGCGCCGGTTGAACGGCGTCATCAGCCGATCGATCAGCGTCCGATCACCGGGCTGCTCGGATGCCTGGAGGAGCCGGTCCTCTTCGGGCACGCGGCTCCCGAGGATCGCGTCGATGTGCGCGTGATCGGTCGCGCGGCGCTCGATCACGGTCGGATCGTCGAACTCCGTGTCGGTGATGACCGCCAGCAGCGCCTGGGGGAGATCGAAGTTGATGTGCGCGTTCATGCCCAGCAGGAGGTGGCGGATCGGCGGGATCCTCGGCTGCGATCCCGCGAGCGAGAAGGCCACCTGCCACGGGCCGGGCGCGGTCCCGTCCTCGTTCCACCGTTCCAACGCTTCCAGGTAGAGCTCGGCGAAGGCGAGGTCCCAACGCTCGGTCCACGCGGGGTCGACGAAACCGCCGAGCGAAGGATGCGCGAGCTCGTCGCGGACGGCCGCGGTCGTCCGGGTGTACACCGACAGGAAATGGCGGCGCTCGTCGTTCGACGTGACCATCGGCGCGCGCAGGGCATCCATCCGAGCCAGCAGACCGTCGATCGAGGTCTCCATGCCGAGTTCAACGGTCCGCGTCGTCGGCGAAGCTCCGGAGGAACAGGGCCTCCGCCAGGGCCATCCGCTCGAGGTCTTCGATGTCCACGCTCTCGTCGACGGAATGGAAGTTCGAACGGTGATCTCCGGCGCCCCAGATCAACACCTCGATCCCCGGGAACGTCTCCGCCAGCATCGGGACCAGCGGGATCGAGCCCCCCGAGCCCATCTCCACCACCTTGCGATCGAAGGCGGTCGCGAGCGCCGAGGTCGCGCTCCGGTAGGCGGGGGTCGTCGGGTCGACGATGTAGCCGGCGCCGGGCTCCTCGGTGTCGATCTGCACGCGGACGCCCCACGGCGCGGCGGCGCGCAGATGTGTGGCGAGCTTGTCGACGGCGCCCGCGTAGTCCTCGCCGGGCGCCATCCGAAGCCCCACCACGGCGCGCGCGGTCGGGACGATCTGGTTCGCGACCTCGTCGACCCGGGGTGCCTCGAACGCGAGAACGTTGATGGACGGTTTCGACAGGGTTCGGTCGGCGATCGTGCCGGTTCCCAAGAGCTCGACCTCCGGGAAGACGCGCGATTCCGCGCGGAACTCGTCCTCCGGGACCTGCGTCCCGGGCCATGGGAACCCGAGGAGTCCCTCGATCGTGATCTCGCCCTCATCGTCGTGGAGCGATGCGAGCATGCGGCTGAGCGCCATGATCGCGTCGGGCAAAGGTCCACCGAACGCGCCGCTGTGCTGCGCGATCGGGAGCACGTCGACGCGAACGGTCACGTGCGTGGCGCCGCGGATGCTGGTGCCGATCGTGGGTACACGGGTCCGGTAGTTCCCCCCATCCGCGATCACGGCGACGTCGCTCCGCAACAGGTCGCCGTGCCCGCGCACGAGCTCCGGCAGATGTTCCGTCGAGCACTCCTCCTCGCCCTCGACGATCACCTTGACCGAACACGGGAGCGGACCATCGGCGCGGACCGCCCGGAGCGCCGCCGCGTGGATCACGATGCCGGACTTGTCGTCGGCGGCTCCGCGACCGAAGAGCCGCCCGTCGGCGACCGTCGGCGTGAACGGGGGCGTGGTCCAGGCGTCCGGATCGGCTGCCGGCTGCACGTCATGGTGTGCGTACAACAGGACGGTGGGCCGATCGGCCGGCCCGGGAACGCTCCCGAAGACGGCCGGGTGCCCGCCCTCGGTCTCCAGCAGGTCGGCTCCGACGCCCGCGTCGCGCAGGATGTCCCGTGTCAGCTCCGCGCTCGCGCGGACGTTGGCAGGGTCGTAGCCCATGTATCCGACCGATGGGATCGCGACCAGCCGGGAAAGCTCGTCGATCACCCGAGGCATGTCGTCGTGGATGCGGCTCCGCAGCTGATCGGCGTCCATGGCGCGGCAGGCTACCGCGTTCCTCCTAGGGAGAGAGTCGTTCCACCCGCCACCCGGTCCGCTCGGCGTCGTCCCGCGTGTAGCGGAAGCGGTCGTGGAGCCGGAACACGCGACCCTGCCAGAACTCGACGGCGTCGGGGATCAGGCGGTATCCACCCCAGTGCGGCGGCCGGGGGATCGGAGCGTCCAGGAAGCGGGCCGCCGCTTGCGCGACCCGCTCTTCGAGCTCGTGGCGATCGCGCAACACCGAGCTCTGCGCCGACGCCCAGGCTCCGATCTGCGCCTCGCGTGGCCGAGTGGCGAAGTACGCGTCCGACTCTTCGTCGTCGACCCGTCGAACGTCCCCGGTCACGCAGACCTGCCGGTCGAGCACCTTCCAGAGGAACACGATCGCCGCCCGGGGGTTCTCGTCGAGCTGTCGACCCTTGCGGCTCTCGCGGTTCGTGTAGAAGACGAAGCCTCGTCGATCGGCCGCGCGGAGCAGGACGTGGCGGACGGAAGGTTGGCCGTCGGCGCCAGTCGTGGCGAGCGCCATCGCGTTCGGCAACGCGATCCCGGCAGCCCCCGCGTCGTCGAACCAACGCAGGAACTGGTCGATCGGATCGGGAGGTAGATCGGCCCGCCGCAACTCGCGATGCGCGTGCGAGCCCTGTGAGGCCATCCCCTCGTTCCCGGACATCTGGGTCGGAACCTATCCGGATGAGCGCAGGAGGTGCCCGATCGCGGCGTTCGGGTCGTCCACCTCTGCGCCGTGCGAGAAGACGAGGCGCCCGACGGCCAAACGGGCAAGACGTTCGAGGGACGCGCGGGCCTGAACCGGATCCGAGGTGAAGGCGGCGGGGCCGAACGAGAGCGCACCACCGACGCTGCCGACGGCGTCCCCGACGAGGACCAGCGAGTTCGCCTCGTCGAGCAGGCTCAGATGGCCGGGCGTGTGCCCCGGGGTCTCGAGGACCACGAGATCGCGTACGCGATCACCTTCCGCGAGCGGCTCGATCGCGCGGCCCTCGAGGCGGATCTCGGAGAGGTCGGCAGCCCCGGCGCGCACGACCGCCCGGGGGGCCTGGTCCGCAACCTCGCCCAGACCACCGACATGGTCGAGATGAGCGTGGGTGAGCACGATGTCGCTGATGTCCGACCACGTCGCACCGAGCGGATCCAACACCGCCTCGATCTCCTTCCCGGTGGAGGGTGGCCCGACGTCCACCAGAACCACTCCATCGGGGCGTGGAACGACGAAGCTGCGCACTTCGAACGTCGCGGGATCCGGGCCGAGCATCCCCGCCGGCACCTCAACCTGGGTGATGATCGGTTGGACGGCCTCGCTGACCGGATGAGCCACCACTCGACCTCCTTGCCAGGACCGGTGCACTCAGCTCTACACGATACGAACCCAAACCCGCCGGTAGAGGGCCCACCCTCACGCGTGCTCCGGTTCACGGCAAGGTTCGCCGGGCCGGATACCGCAGGACGGCCGCCCGCTGAGGGCGCCACGGCTTCCTTTGAGCCCGCCGGTGACCACACGCTCGGTTTCCATCAGGCCTGATGGAAACCTGATATGGCTCGCAGCAGTGGCCGGCCTTCTCCTTCACCCACGGCTGGCTGAGGCGGAAAGACGCTCCCGTGGTGAGGCCACGGCTCGCATAGGAGAGCAGAAGCCATGGGGGAGCGGGATCGCGGTTGCGAGGATGCGCCGAGTAGCGATGCGTTCGACCTGCGGCGAGCAGACTGACCGCTACCCCTTTCCGAAAGCCTCCGCCATCCGGACCGCTAAGAGCTTCTTCACGAACGTCTCGGGGAGGGGCTTGTCGATCGGGAAGTGGAGCGACCCCTTCGTGGACGTGTACCTTTCAGTCTCTTTGGCCAACTGGGGAATGACCGACCCGCTGTGCGGCAGGTAGCTGAGGTGGTTCTTGAATGCAGCGAAGCCAGCGATAGTCTTGCCCCGAAGCTTGAAAGCTGGCATGCCGTAGGACATGCACTCCTCGGCGTCAGGGACGATCGACATGATGGTGTCGCGGAGGTTCGCCAGCGTGGTCCGCTTCGGCTCCTCAAGGGCGTCGAGATAGTCGTCGATCTCGGTCCCCGACTCGACACGGCATCGTACTTGTGGCTCCTGACGACTACGGCGCCAGCGCCAGCTCCTTCCCGGTCCGGGAACCGCCTGGCCCTCACACGCGTACTAGAGGCCCGAGGAGCGAGGGATGCAGCGTACTCCGATGATCCGACTGGCTGTGGCGGCGACATTCGTCACCCTGCTGGATCGCTCTTCGACCACTCGATGACGGTCCAGTCGCGCTTGTAGCAGCGCCGGCGGCGTGCCGAACGCGTCACGTGGGTAGGATCGGACCATGGCCGAGGATCGCTCCTACATCGATGCGAACACCCGCGAGCGCGAGCGCATGCGCGCGCTCGTCGAACGGTTGGACGACGACGCCCTCACGGCTCCCGTGAACGAGCACTGGACCGTTGCCGGTGTGCTCGGTCACATCGCGTACTGGGACATCCGCGTCCTGGTCCTCGCCGAGAAGATCGATCGCGGCGAACCGTGGGCGCCGGGGGACGCGGAGCCGGATGGCGACTGGCTCAACGACTCGACCCGTCCGCTGATCCACGCGATCGCGCCGAGGGAGGCCGCGCAGTTCGCCCTGCGGATCGCGGAACAGACGGACGCGCGCGTCTCGGAGCTGCCCCTGGATCGGTTGTGGCCCCGCGACCCCGACAGCCCGATCTACGCGGGCCGCGGCGAGCACCGCGGTGAGCACCTCGACGAGATCGAGGCCGCGCTTCGGGCCCGCGGCTCGCCACCCGGGTGACGCGGGTCAGGAAGTCCGGGCCTGCCAGCGCATCCACACGCTCAGGGAGACGATCGCCGCCAGCGTTCCGATCAACCCCGCCACGTAGACGTAGGAGAGTGCGTTCCCATGGTCGAACTCTCCCCATGCGCGCGCGACCGCGATCAGGAGAAGCACGAGCCCGATCGCGGCAGTGCCGAGGACGACCCTCGCCGAGCGCCGTCCCACCCCTCTCGTACCTGCACGAATGGATCCGAGTACCTGCTCACCGGGCTCCTGGTCTGCGAGAAATGCGGAAAGCGGTTCATCGGGGCGTCGGCCAAGGGAAACGCGTATCGGCACGCGTACTACGTGTGCTTCTCTCGGCACCGCTGCGGGACCCAGGGATGCGATCAAGACCGTTTGCGGGTCGACGAGCTTGAGGATCGGGTGGTCGAGAGCCTGCTCGCCACGCTGGGCCGACGTGAGCTCCTCGAAGATGCCGTCGAGCGGTGGGGAGAGATCGTGGAAACGGATCGGCCAGGCCGAGAGCGAGAGCTCGCCGCGGTGGAGGCACAGATAAGCCGGGCTCAGGGCTCGTTAGATCGCTACCACGCTTTCGAGGAGGGGGGCTCCGCGAGGAGGTCTGTACCCAAACGCATCGAGGAGCTCTCGGCTGAGCTGACCTCGCTCGAGGCTCGGCGCTCTGAGCTGGCTGAGGAGACATCGGAGAGTCAGCCGAGCGTCCCGGAGCGCGCGGAGCTCGCGGTGCGCGTCGAGGACATCGAGCGGGCTCTGCGGGATGGGGCGCTCCCCGAGCGCAAGGCTGTGATGCAGGCGGTGGTCGCCGAGATCAAGGTCCGGGATCGCGGCCACATCGAGCCGGTCTTCCGCGTGCCGGTTCCTGGACCACTTGTGGATCGGTGCCCCCGGCAGGACTCGAACCTGCGCACCCGGCTCCGGAGGCCGGCGCTCTATCCTCTGAGCTACGGGGGCGAACGGGCACCGAGTCTAACGTTCCGACTGGAGCCCACTCACCCGTATGCTCGGGGCGTGCCGACCGTGCTGCTGGTCGATGACGACCCGGTGATCCTCCGGTTGCTGGAGGTCAACTTCCGGATGGAGGGGTTCGAGACCTTGACGGCCTCCCGAGGGCCGGAGGCGATCGCCCTCGCGGCTAGGCAGCCGGACGCGATCGTCCTGGACCTGATGCTCCCGGAGATGGATGGCCACGAGGTCTACCGCAAGCTCCAGGAGGATCCGCTCCTGAGCGCGATCCCGGTCGTATTCCTGACGGCCCGCGCACTGGACACCACGCCGGTGGCCCCCGGCGTCCGCTACATCACCAAGCCCTTCGACGCGCAGGCCCTGATCGAGACGGTGCGCGGTTCGATCGAGGGGTCCGGCGCGTGATCGAGGACGAGCTCAGGGATTGGTTCCGGTCGGGACTCGAGGCCGCGGCATCCGAACTCGGGCTGGACGGTGAGCTGCCCGAGCCCGAGGTGATGGAGCCTCGGCAGAAGGAGCACGGTGACTTCGCCACCAACGTCGCGCTCGCGGTGGCGTCCCGCATCGCGGCGTCCCCGCGCACGGTCGCGGAAGCGATCGTCGCGTCCTTGCCGCCGGCGGCGTTCGTCCGGAAGGTCGAGGTCGCCGGTCCGGGATTCATCAACGTCTTCCTCACGGAGGGGTGGCTGCACGACGTCTTGCGCAGGATCGCGGCCGAGGGAGCCTCGTACGGGACGTCGCTGCGGACGGAGGGGCGCGTCCAGGTGGAGTTCGTGAGCGCCAACCCGACCGGGCCGCTGCACGTCGGGCACGCCCGGAACGCCGTGCTCGGCGACACGATCGCCCGCTTGCTCGACGCCGCCGGGTGGACCGTGGAGCGCGAGTACTACTACAACGATGCCGGCGGTCAGATGGACCGCTTCGGGGCCTCGGTCGACGCCAGCTACCTCACCCATCTCGGGCGTCCGACCGCGATCCCCGATGACGGCTACCACGGCACGTACATCGACGACCTCGGTCGCGAGCTCGCGGCCCGCGAGCCCGGATGGGCGGAGCTCCCGGATGAAGAGCGGCTGGCGGCCGTGCGCGGGGCTGCCGCCGAGCGCGTCCTCGGCTGGATCCATGCGACGCTCGCGCGGTTCGATGTCCGGTTCGATTCCTACGTCTCCGAGGCGGCGCTGGAACGGAAGGGCGAGATCACGCAGGCGATCGATCTGCTCGGCGCCTCAGGGGACGCCTACGAGGCCGAGGGCGCCGTCTGGTTCCGGTCGACGGCCTTCGGCGACGACAAGGATCGTGTCCTCGTGCGTAGCGACGGCCGGCACACGTACTTCGGCGCCGATTGCGCGTACCTGATCGACAAGTTCGCTCGTGGGTTCGATCACCTGATCTACGTGTGGGGTGCGGATCACCATGGGGACATCGCGCGCGTCCGCGGCGCCGCGCAAGCGCTCGGCTTCGACCCGGGCGCGGTCGAGATCGTGATCCACCAATGGGTCTCCTTCCTCCGCGGCGGTGAGCCGGTGCCGATGAGCAAGCGAGCTGGCACGTTCGTGTCGCTCGACGAGCTGATCGACGAGGTGGGAACGGACGCCGCGCGGTTCCATCTGCTGCTGTTCGGCAACGATCACACGATGCGGTTCGACATCGAGGCCGTGAAACAGCGATCGATGGACAACCCCGTCTACTACGTCCAGTACGGTCACGCGCGGATCGCGTCGATCCTGCGAACCGCGAGCGATGCCGGCGTGACGCTGCAGCCGATCGACGCGGTCGATCTGTCGATCCTGGTCGAGCCCGCCGAGACCGAGCTGCTGAAAGCGCTCGCGGAGGTACCGGCCCTGATCGCGAAGGCTGCGACGCTGCGCGCGCCGCATCGCGTCGCGCACGCGTCGCAGGATCTGGCCGCCCGCTTCCACCGGTTCTACACCGAGTGCCGCGTCGTCTCCGACGACGCGGCACGCACCCAGGCGCGCCTGTGGTTGTGCCGAGCCTCGGGGACGGTCCTCGCGAACCTGCTCGGGATCCTCGGCGTCTCGGCTCCCGACCGGATGGATCGGGTGGAGGGGTCCGCGTGAGCGAGCGCACGATCCGCATCGGGATGCTCGGGTGCGGGACCGTTGGATCGGCCGTCGTCCGGATGCTCGCCGAGCACGGTGACGACATCGCCGTGCGCACCGAGGTTCGCCTCGCGGTGACCCGCGTGGCCGTCCGCGACGTCGCGCGGGAGCGGGACGTCCCGCTCCCGCGCGACGCCTTCACGACCGACGCCGCCTCGATCGTCGCCGACCCCGATGTCGACCTCGTGCTCGAGCTCCTCGGGGGTCTGGATCCGGCGAAGGATCTGATCCTCGCGTCCTTCGCGTCGGGCAAGCCCGTGGTCACGGCCAACAAGGAGGTGCTGTCGATCGCCGGCAAGGAGCTGTTCGATGCGGCGGATGCGGTCTCGCGCGACATCCGCTTCGAGGCCGCCGTCGCCGGCGGGATCCCGCTGATCTCGCCCCTCAAGGAGTCGCTGGCGGGTGAGCGGGTCCGCCGGATGCTCGGGATCGTGAACGGCACGACGAACTACGTGTTGACCCAGATGTCCGAGCACGGTTGGACGTTCGAGGACGCGCTGACCGAGGCCCAACAGCTCGGGTTCGCCGAGGCCGATCCGACCGCCGACATCGACGGCTTCGACGCGGCGGCGAAGTGCGCCATCCTCGCTTCGATCGCGTTCAACACGCGGGTCGTCGCGAGCGACGTGTACCGCGAAGGGATCGCGCGGATCACCCCGCAGGACATCGCCGACGCCGCGCGCCTGGGCTACGTGGTGAAGCTGCTCGCGATCGCGGAGCTCGAGGATGGCGAGGTGTCCGCCCGCGTGCATCCCGCCATGATCCCGGACGCCCATCCGCTGGCCTCGGTCCGCGACGCCAACAACGCGGTCTTCATCGAGGGCGCGAAGGTCGGACAGCTCATGTTCTACGGGCCGGGAGCGGGCGGCGACGCGACGGCGACGAGCGTCGTCGGCGATCTGGTGCACGTGGCCCGCAACCTCGCCTTCGGCGGCCGCGCGATCGGCTGCACGTGCGTCCTCGACCGTCCGATCCGCCCGATGGACGCCACGACCGGCCAGTACTACCTCAACCTCCACGTGGAGGATCGGCCGGGGGTGCTCGCGGAGATCGCGGAGGCGTTCGCGCACAACGGCGTCTCGATCGAGCGGGTGTGGCAGGAGGGGTTCGCCGAGGAGGCGACGCTCGTGTTCATCACGCATCGCGCACAGGAGGGAGCCTTCCAGAAGACGGTGGCGGAGCTGCGCGACCGCTCGAGCGTGCGCGCGGTCGCGAGCCTCCTTCGGGTGGAGGGCGAGGAGTGAGCGTTCCTCCGGCGGGAGCCGGTCCCCATCAGTGGCGCGGCGTGGTCGAGGAGTACCGGGAGCGGCTGCCGGTGTCCGACGCGACACCGGTGATCTCCCTCGGCGAGGGCGGTACGCCGCTCGTCCGCTCCGATCCGCTGTCCCTCGAGACCGGATGCGACGTCTGGCTGAAGTACGACGGCGCGAATCCGACGGGTTCGTTCAAGGACCGCGGCATGACGCTCGCGATCTCGAAGGCGGTCGAGGGGCACGCGAAGGCCGTGGTGTGCGCCTCGACCGGCAACACGAGCGCCTCGGCCGCCGCGTACGCGGCGAGGGCCGGCCTGACGTGCGCCGTGCTCGTGCCGAAGGGGAAGGTCGCGCTCGGCAAGATGGCGGCGACCCTCGTCCACGGGGCCAGGGTGCTGGAGGTGGACGGCAACTTCGACGCGTCGCTCGACGTCGCCCGCGACCTGGCGGAGCGGTACCCCGTGACGCTCGTGAACAGCGTCAACCCCTTCCGGCTCGAAGGCCAGAAGACGGCAGCGTTCGAGATCTGTGATGCGCTCGGGCGAGCTCCCGACATCCATTGCGTTCCGGTGGGCAACGCCGGGAACATCTCGAGCCATTGGATGGGCTATTCCGAGTACCTCGTCGACGGTGTGATCCCCGAGCCGCCGCAGTTGTTCGGGTTCCAAGCCGCCGGCGCCGCGCCCATCGTGAAGGGGGAGCCGATCGCGGATCCGCAGACGATCGCGACGGCGATCCGGATCGGCAACCCGGCCTCGTGGGAGAAGGCCGTGGCCGCTGCCACCGCGTCCGAGGGCGCGATCGGCTCCGTCACCGACCGGCAGATCTTGGCCGCCTACCGCCGGCTGGCCCGCGAGGGCCTCTTCGTCGAGCCAGCCAGCGCGGCGAGCGTTGCGGGGATGCTCCAGTTGTACGCCGACGGACGGCTCCAGGCGGGCCGGACGGTCGTGTGCATCCTGACGGGGCACGGCTTGAAGGACACGGAGTGGGCGATCGCCGGCGCGGCGCAGCCCGTGACCGTGTCGGCGGACGCGGACGCGGTCGCCGTCGAGCTCGGTCTGTAGTTCGGGCCGCGATACGCTCCGCGCCACGATGCGCGTGACGGTCCGTGTCCCCGCCACGTCGGCGAACCTCGGCCCCGGGTTCGACTGCTTCGGCCTGGCCTGGGACCTCTGCAACGAGCTGGTGGTCGACACGGGAGCGCCGCCGGGCGTCACGTGGGAGGGGGAGGGGGCGGACGAGCTTCCCACCTACGGTTCGGATCTGATCGGCCGGGTGATGTCGGCGGTCGCGGGACGGATGTCGCTCCCGCTCGCCCCGCTCGCTCGCCGTGGGCGGAACCGGATCCCGCTCGAGCGGGGGCTCGGTTCGTCCTCCGCCGCCACCGTCGCGGGCGTGGTCGCGGCATCGGCCCTGCTCGACCTGGGGATCGACGCCGATCCGATCTCGGTCTTCGCGATGGCGGCCGAGATCGAGGGGCACCCCGACAACGTCGCCGCCGCCGTGTTCGGAGGGTTCACGATCGCGCTCGGCGACGGGACGGTGCAACGGCTCGAGCCCCATCCGGACCTCCGGCCGGCGCTCGTCGTTCCCGACGTCCGCGTGTCGACGGCGGCCGCCAGGGCCGCCCTGCCCGACAGCGTTCCCCGGGCGGACGCGATCGCGAACGTCGCACGGGCGGCGCTCGAGGTCGAGGCGCTGACGCGGGATCCGTCGCTGCTGTCGCGCGCGCTCGTCGACCGCCTGCACGAGGACGTTCGGCTCGCCACGATGCCCGAGGTCGAGGACGTGGTCGCGGCGCTCCGCCGCGACCACGTCCCCGTGTGCGTCTCCGGGGCCGGGCCGTCGCTCGTGGTCTTCGAGCGAGCGGACCGGCCTCCGATCACGCTCGAGACCCTCGGGGTCTCCGCGCCGTGGCGGATCCTGCGCCCGGGGGTCCGCAGCCGGGGGTTCGAGGTGGAGATCGGCGGCACCTGAGACGCGACCCGGGTTCCACCGCTCGAGCGAGGGTCGGTAGGGTAGAGCCGTGGTCACGATCGCCCACATCTCGGACCCCCACGTCGGGTCTCCGCATTTCGTGCCCAACCTGATGAACCGCGTGATCGCCGAGCTGAACCAGCTCCAACCGGACGTGGTCGTCGTCTCGGGCGACCTGACGACCGACGGGTTCCGCCCCGAATACAAGGCCTGGCTCGCCTATGCCGATCGGATCGAGGCTCCGTTGCTCACGGTCCCCGGCAACCACGACTCCCGGAACGTTGGGTACCTGCATTTCGAGGATCTGATCGGACCCCGGATGTGGGTCCACGACATCGACGCCGTGCGCGTCGTGGGGGTGGACTCGAGCGAGCCGGATCTGAACGAGGGCCAGGTGGGACGGGTCCACTACGACTGGATCACCGACCAGTTCGCCGGGCCGGCGGCACTGAAGATCTTCGTCCTGCACCACCACCTGATGCCGATCCCGGGGACCGGGCGGGAGCGCTCGATCGTGATGGACGCCGGCGACCTCCTCGAGGTTCTGGTGCATGCGGGCGTCCACGTGGTCCTCTCGGGGCACAAGCACGTTCCGTACGTCTGGCGCCTGGAGGACCTGTACATCGCGAACGCCGGAACCGTGTCATCGCTCCGGCTGCGCGGCTACGGCAAGCCGTGCTACAACGTCCTCGACTTCGACGGGGACGAGGTTTCGATCCACCGCGTCTTCCCCTTCGAGGGTGAGCGCCACCTCATGGCGAGGTTCGTCTTGTTCGAAACGGCGAGGCACCATCGCGAGGCACCCGTGCAACAGCTCGCGGGACCGCCCGAGTCCTGAGGCGGATCGCCCCACCAGGGAGCGGCGAGAGAGGGACAACCGGCACCATCCGATGCGCGCGATCGCTCTGGTCGACGGCGAGCACTACCCACCGGTCACCCGCTGGGCGCTCGAGGTTGCCCGCTCTCGAGGGGTCGAGGTCGTCGTGGCGCTCGTCGTGGGAGGGATCGAGAAGCTCCTTCCCGGCGATCTTCCCGACGTCGGCGTGCCCGTCCGGTCCGTGGCGGACGACCGGGCGGAGGGTCTGCGCGCGGCCATCGCCCAGTGGCGACCCGAGGTCGTGCTGGATCTCTCCGACGAGCCCGTGCTCGGGTACCGGGAACGGATGGAGCTGGTCTCCGTATCGCTCGTCCTTGGCGTGCCGTACCAGGGAGCGGACTTCGCCTTCGACCCGCCCGTCGCGGAGCCGGCGCCCCTCGGCGTGCCCGTGCTGGCCGTCTACGGCACGGGCAAGCGAAGCGGGAAGACCGCGATCGCCGGCGAGGTCGCGCGGCGGGCGGCCCGCCGCGACCTGGCGCCGATCGTGATCGCTATGGGTCGCGGCGGGCCGCCCGCCCCCCAGGTGGCCGAGGCGGGCTCGGTCACGCTCGATTCGCTGATCGCCCTGGTTCAGGCGGGGGAACACGCTGCGTCGGATTACCTGGAGGACGCCCTGACCACGGGGGTGACCACGATCGGCGCCCGCCGGGCGGCCGGCGGGCTGGCGGGCGCCCCCTACGCGACCAACGTCGCCGAGGCGGTCGCGGTCGGTGCCGCCCGCCACCCCGGGCTCCTCGTCCTCGAAGGGAGCGGAGCAGCGCTGCCTCCCGTGGCCTGGGACGCGGGGATCCTCGTGGTCCCGGCGACCTGCCCGCCCGAGTACATCCGGGGCTACCTCGGTCCGTATCGCTTGTTGCGGGCTGACCTGGCAGTTGTTACCATGACAAGAAGCCCGGTTCCCGGGTCAGAGAACTTCTCCCACCTCTCCGCACACCTGCGTCGTACGTTGGGCGATGCGCGCGTCTTGGTGACCGACTTCATCCCGATGCCGCTCGCAGAGGTGCGGGGACGGGACGCGTTCTTCGCAACGACGGCCCCGACCGCGATCTCCGCAGCTCAGGCTCTCTATCTCGAGACCGCGTACGGGGTTCGGATCGTCGGGTCGAGCGCCAGGCTGGCCGACCGGGCCGGTCTGGCGGAGGATCTCGAGGCCGCCGGGGAGTACGAGGTGCTCCTCACGGAGTTGAAGGCGGCAGCCGTCGATGTTGCGTGTCGGCATGCGGCCGCTCGCGGGGCCGATGTGGTCTTCGTGGACAACCGGGCAGAGGTGGTTGAAGGAGCGACGGACCTGGGAACTGCATTCGGAGAGGTCATCGACCTGGCGATCGCCAGAGGGATGGCACGAGGGAGCGAACCCTCGAGAGGGACCGACGGATGAGCGAACGAACGAGAACGTCCCAGATCGTGATCTCCGATCGCGAGCCCGGGCTGCCGTTCTCCAAGGGGTTGCTGGCGTCACAGGTCATGGTCACGGGGCTGTCCCCGTATCGGGCATACCAGGTCGCGGAGGAGGTCGAGATCCGCCTCTTGGAGCGGCGACGAGCCTCCGTCACATCTGCCGAGCTGGCGGACGTCGCGATCGAGGTGATCGCCGAGGTGGCCGGTGAACGCTACGCGACCAACTTCGTGCGCTGGCGCGAGATCGAGAACCTCGATGTCCCGCTCGTGATCCTGATCGGCGGAGCCACCGGGGTCGGCAAATCCACGATCGCCACCCAGCTGGCGGCTCGGCTCGGCATCGTCCGTGTCGTCGCGACCGACGCGATCCGCGAGGTCATGCGGGCGATGCTGTCGAGCGAGCTGATGCCGACCTTGCATGTCTCGTCGTTCCAGGCGGACAAGGCGCTGCGGGAACCTCCGACGAAGATGGCGGACGCGCTCACGCTGGGCTTCCGGGAGCAGACCGCGGCCGTCTCGGTGGGGGTCAATGCGCTGATCGAACGCGCCGCCGCCGAGGGAACGAGCATCGTCATCGAGGGAGCGCACATCGTCCCTGGATTCTTCGAGACCGATGCGCACGGTGACCGTATCCTCGCGGTGCCGTTCGTCGTCGGCGTCGACGACGAGGACCGCCACCGTTCGCATTTCGCCGCTCGCGAAGATGCGATCGCCGCGCGACCGGCCACCCGCTACGTCGAGGGGTTCGATGGGATCCGGCGGCTGCAGCGGTACGTGAAGAGCCAGGCGCTCGCGCACGGGGTGCCCGTGATCCCGAACTACAGCTTCGACCAGTCGATCGCCGCGGTGATCGGCCTGGTCATGGAACGCGCCACCGCACGCACGGTGGCGCCGCCCGCCGGCGGGGCCGTGGGCGCCACCGGAACGAACGAACAGCGAACGAACCCGAAGGAGGGGAAGACAGCATGAAACTCTTCCTCGATACCGCAAGCATCGAGGAGATCCGCGAGATCAACCGCTGGGGCGTGCTCGGTGGGGTGACCACCAACCCGTCATTGCTCCAGAAGGAGGCCGCGGAGCCCGACAAGGTATGGCGCCAGATCCTCGAGGAGGTTGCCGGTGACGTGTCGCTCGAGGTGACCGCACCGGAGGCCGACGGGATGGTGACGCAAGGCCGAACGCTCGCCGCCATGGGTCCGAACGCCGTGGTGAAGGTGCCCATGACCCCGGACGGCCTCGAGGCGGGCACGCGCTTGGTGAGCGAGGGCATACGGATCAACGTCACCCTCGTCTTCTCACCCGCGCAGGCGATCCTGGCCGCGGAGATCGGGGCGTACATCGTGTCGCCCTTCCTCGGCCGGGTCGACGACGTGGCGAGCGACGGCATGGCGCTGTTGCATTCGATCTGCGACATCTATGCTGTGCAGGGCTACGACACCAAGGTCCTGGCTGCATCGCTCCGACACCCGATGCATGTGGTGGAGTCGGCGCACGCCGGTGCCGACATCGCCACGATGCCGTACGAGGTCTTCACGAAGCTCGTGAAGCACCCCCTGACCGATCTCGGCATGGAGCGGTTCCAGGCCGATTGGGAGAAGCTCCAGCACCAGCTGGAGGGAGAGGCATCCACCTGATGGACACCACGATCGAACGAAGCGCTCTCGAAGGCAAACTCCTGCCGGAGTTGCAGCAGATCGCCCAGACCCTGGGCGTCGAGGGCACACAGAAACTGAGGAAGGCGGGTCTGATCGACGCGATCGTCGCCGCCTCGACCAACGGAGAGGGTTCGACCCGTCACAACGCTGATGAGGCCGTGGGGGCCGCGGGTTCGTCGACATCGGTCGACGAGCCAACCACGACGGGCCGCGACGACGGTCGCGGTCCGGATGACGATGGCGACCGACCGGAACGGGACGAGCGGAACGACCGTGAGGATCGGGGCGATCGCGGCGAGCGCAACGATCGCGGCGATCGGGGTGACCGTCAGGGTCCTCCACGTCCGGTCGGACAAGGCCCGTCGGACGGGGGCGAGCGGGATCGACGGCGCCGTCCCTCCCGTGAGGAGCGCCGTCGTTCGCGCGAGGAGCGGAAGGTCCGCGACGAGCAGGATCGGGTCGAGGAGCTCAAGAACGCTCCCACCCGGACCGGGATCTTGGACATCCTTCCGGAGGGATACGGGTTCCTCCGCACCTCCGGGTACCTCCCGGGTGCGGAGGACGTCTACGTCTCGCTGTCGTACGTCCGCCGGCACCAGCTCCGCAAGGGCGACACCGTGACCGGCAAGATCCGTGAACCCAAGAACAACGAGAAGTACCCGGCGCTGCTGTCGGTCGAGGCGGTCAACGAGATGGACGCCGAGAAGGCCGTCGCTCGGCCGCAGTTCGACAAGCTCACGCCGTTGTTCCCGGATGAGCGGTTCCGGCTCGAGAGTGGCCCGATCGCGATCACCGAACGGATCATCGACATGATCGCGCCGATCGGGAAAGGTCAGCGCGGGATGATCGTGGCGCCGCCCAAGTCCGGCAAGACGACGATCCTCAAGCAGATCGCGAACGGCATCATCCATTCGAACCCCGAGACGCACGTGATCGTGCTCCTCGTCGACGAACGACCCGAGGAGGTCACCGACTGGCAGCGCACGGTGCGTGCCGCAGAGGTCGTCTACTCGACGTTCGACAAGCCGACCGACCAACACATCCAGGTCACGGAGCTCGTCCTCGAACGGGCGAAGCGTCTGGCGGAGATGGGGCAAGACGTCGCGATCATCCTCGACTCCCTGACCCGCCTCACGAGGGCGTACAACCTGGGGATGCCCGCCTCCGGCAAGATCCTGACGGGCGGCCGTCGGTTCTTCGGTGCAGCACGCAACATCGAGGAAGGCGGCTCCGTCACGATCATCGCCTCGGCGTTGGTGGAGACCGGCTCGCGGATGGATGATGGGATCTTCGAGGAGTTCAAGGCCACTGGGAACATGGAGCTCCGGCTCGATCGCCAGCTCTCCGAGAAGCGGCTGTTCCCGGCGATCAACGTCGACGCCTCCAGCACCCGGAAAGAGGAGCTGCTCCTGCCGCCCGAGGAGCTGGCGCTGGTGATCCGCCTCCGCCGCGTCCTCCATGCGCTGGAGACGGGCGCGGCGCTCGAGCTGCTGATCGACAAGCTCCGGTCCACCAAGTCGAACGAGCTCTTCTTGAAGGACATCGCGAAGGCGCCGACCGGGGGCTGAGCACGGGCCGGGAATAGGGGAGCGTTCAACGAAGTAGCATCCCGACGCTCACGAGGGAGATCGATCGAGCATGAAGCAGGGCATCCACCCCGACTATCAGATCGCGAACGTGCACTGTTCGTGCGGCAACACGTTCCAGACCCGCTCGACGGTGAGCGAGATCCGCTCGGACATCTGCTCTAACTGCCATCCCTTCTACACGGGCAAGCAGAAGCTGGTGGACACGGGTGGGCGCGTGGAGCGCTTCCAGCGCCGCTACGCCAAGACCCAGCAGGCCCAACAGGCCGCGAAGCAGAGCTGAGCCGCCGGTGGGCCAGCCGCCCCCGGCGAAGAACCATCTCTACGGCGGCCAGGCCGTCGTCGAGGGCGTCATGATGCGCGGCTCCGACCACTGGGCCGTTGCCGTGCGCGAACCCGCGGGCTCCGTCTACGTCGAGTCGCACGCGATCGAGTCGATCGCGTCGCGACACCCGATCTGGCGGAAGCCGTTCTTGCGGGGGATCATCGTGCTCGGTCAGTCGCTCTCCATCGGCATCCGCGCATTGATGATCGCGACGAATCACGCCGTCTCCGAGGAGGAGCAACTCTCCAGCCGGCAGATCGGTGTGTCGCTCACGATCGCGATGGTCGC